>NZ_JBXAPO010000017.1:0-171249 GCF_058804065.1 Bradyrhizobium sp. GW821-FHT13H05
CCTTGCAGGGAATCACACCAGGACAGCAACGGCTACGGTCTGCGCCGAAAAAATTCACACCCTCTGAGGTGGCCGCTTCTTCAGCGGCCCTCGAAGGGCGACGGCCCGACTGCTAGCTCGGCCGTTCATCCTTCGAGGCTCGCTTTGCGATGCTACGCATCGCGCCGCTCGCACCTCCAGCGACAATGGCTTCGCCATTGCGCGGGGATGACGGGGCTGGCAGAGCGTGTGCTGCGAGAGACCACTTGAAACCGCAGCGAGATAATATCTACGGCGCCAGATAGCGCATCAGCTCCGGATTGCCCCTCACCTCGCCCGCCTCGCCTTGCAGTGCGACCCTGCCGCGATCTAGCACATAGGCGTAGTCGGCAACCCGCAAAGCCAAGTCGAGATGCTGCTCGACGATGATGACGGCGATGTTTTTCGCGAGCTCGATCAAGCGCTCGGTGATCTCCTCGATGACACCGATCCAGACGCCTTCGGTCGGCTCGTCCAGCAGCAGCAGTTTTGGATCGCCCAGCATGGCGCGGCCGATCGCGAGCATCTTGCGCTCGCCGCCGGAGAGCGTGCCGGCGGGCTGGTCGAGGCGCTGGCCGAGCTTGGGGAAGATGGTCAGCACGTGGTCGACGGCGTCGGCCTTCCGGCTCGCGAGCGAGCCGACCGCGAGGTTGTCGCGCACCGACAGGCGCGCGAACACCGAATGCTCCTGCGGCACGTAGCCGATGCCGGCGCGGACGCGCTCCTGGGTGGCGCGGCGGCTGATGTCGCGGCCGTCGAAGGCGACCTCGCCCTTCCACGCCGGCAACTCGCCGACGATGGTCTTCATCAGCGTGGTCTTGCCGGCGCCGTTGCGGCCGAGCACGGCGACGCCGCCACGCCAGGGGATGCCGAGGTTGACGTCGAACAGGACCTGGCTGCGGCCATAGCCGGCGTCGAGATGCTTGATGTCCAAAAATTCAGGCACGGCGCAGATAAATCTCCTGGACGGCCTTGTTGGCCTGGATCTCCGACACCGTGCCTGAGGCCAGCACCTTGCCCTGATCGAGCACGGTGAGGCGATCGCAGATGTCGCGGATGAAATCGAGATCGTGCTCGACGATGACGAGCGAGCAGTGCTGCTTGATCGGCTGGAGCAGCTCGCCGGTGACGCGGCGCTCCTCCAGGCTCATGCCGCCGGTCGGCTCGTCCAGCAGCAACAGCTTTGGCTTGCCGGCGAGCGCCATCGCGATCTCCAGCCATTGCTGCTGGCCATGCGACAGCGCCGCAGCGGCATCGAAGGCGCGATCCGCCAAGCGAAACTGCGTCAGCATGGTCATGACCTGGTCATGCAACACGCCGCGGGTCCGCGAGAACACGAGGTCGAGCAGCGAGGACTGCGCCTGCAGCGCGAGCAGGATGTTGTCGTAGAGCGTCAGCGTCGGCAGCACGCTGGTGATCTGGAACTTCAGGCTCATGCCGGCGCGGGCGCGCTCGGTCGGCGTAAACGCGGTGATGTCGGTGTTGATGAAGCTCACCTTGCCCTGCGTCGGCACTTCGGCGCCGGCGATGCACTTCATCAGCGTGCTCTTGCCGGAGCCGTTCGGACCGATCAGGCCGTGAAACTCGTTCTCGCCGACGGCGAGCGCGGCGCCATCCAGCGCGGTAAGCTTGCCGAAGATTTTCTTGACGCCGGTGGCTTCAAGGAGCGGCATTGCGCTTCTCCTTCGCTTTGGCACCAAAACTCCCAACCCGCTCACGCTCGCCGAGCACGAAGCTGATGAGGCCGAGCGGGCGGAACAGGATCACGAGCAGCAGCAGCACGCCCAGAATGATCGGCCAGATGTCGCGATAATTGTCCGAGAGCCAGAAGCTGACGCCTTCGACGATGATGGCGCCGATGACGGCGCCGATCAGCGTGCCGGAGCCGCCGAACAGCACGTAGAGCACCACTTGCGTCGAGACCACGACACCAACCATGTTGGGCCAGACGAACCCTTCGTGGAAGGCATAGAGGCTGCCGGCAAGACCTGCGACAGCGCCGCCGATCGCGAAGATGATCGCCTTGAGATGCTGCGCCTTGTAGCCGAAGAAAGCGATGCGCTGCTCGTTCTCGCGCAGACCCGCGAGCGCCAGCCCAAACTGCGAGCGGACCAGGAAGCGGCAGAGCAGGTAGACGACGACGAGGATGCCGAGCACGAGATAATAGAAGGGCGGTCCTTCCGAGAACTCGTAACTGCCCACCGTCATTGGCGCGATCGAGGGAATGCCGTTCTGACCGCCGAGATAATACCAGCCGCGCGCGAGGCGGTCGGCAGCGTAGGAGCCGGTGAGCGTGCCGAGCGACACGAAGATGACGCTGGAGGGATGCCGTCCCAGCAGCAGGAAGCCGCCGAGCAGCAGAGCGAAGGTGAGGCCGATCAGCGTGCCCGCGGGCAGCACCAGAAAGATGTTGGTGATATCAAGGTCGCGCGCGAGCAGCGCCACGCCGTAGCCGGCCGAGCCGAAAAACAGGGCCTGGCCGAAGCTCATGATGCCGGCATAGCCCCAGACCAGATCGAACGACAGCGCGAACAGCGCGAGGATGATCACGCGTGTCGCGAACACCGTGAGATAGTCCTGGAGCACCAGCGGCGCGAGCAACGCGGCGACGAGCACCACGCCCTCCACGATCGGCAGGACTTTTCGTCCCGACGATCGCTCGGCCGGTGCGCTTTCGGCGACGGAAACGTCTGTCTCACCCCCGACGCCGGCGTGGACGGCCTGTTTAGCTGCACCCATGGATTTCAGCATTCCGAATTAAAGCACCTTGCCGCGGTCTCTGCACCTCTCCCTAGCGGGGAGAGGTCGGATTGCGCCTGGCGATGCGAAGGATCGTCCAGGGCAATCCGGGTGAGGGGCCGCAGCGTTCGGTGAAACCTAAACCCCTCACCCGGATCGCATCTTGCGATGCGATCCGACCTCTCCCTACGGGAGAGGTGAGGAAAGGCTAGCATTCCTTGGGATCGACGAGCCCGTCGCTGCGTCCGACGATCTCGTAGTTCCCGCCTTTGGCGACTGCCGTGTACATCTTCATCTTGCAGTGCCGCTTGCCCGGCACCATCTCGGCAGGTCCCCCGGGACCTTCGGCAATCTTGGCATGATCGAGCGTGGCGGCGACCGACTCGCGGTCGATCTTGCCGGCTTCCTTGACGGCGGCTTCCCACAGCTTGAGGCCGCGATAGGTGCCGGTGGCGGCACTGCCGGCGGCGAACAGGAAGTTGCCCGGAAAATCCTTCTCGTAGGCCGCCTGGATCTTTGCGTCGAACGGGTTCTCCTTGGTCAGCACCTTGAAGTAATCGAGGCAGCTCGCGAGTCCCTCGATCTCGCTCGCCTGATTGATGTTGAGCGTGTTCTCGTCGTAGTAGACGCAGGCCAGACGCCCGCCGTTCTTGAGGAAGCCGGCTTCATAGAGCTGCTTGAAGAAGGGGCCAACGCCGGGCGGAATGACGGTGTTGAAGACGACGTCGACCTTGTTGGAGATGATGCGGTTGACGGTCGAGGAGAAGTCGACCTGGTCGAGCGGATAGTATTCCTCGAACACGACCTCGCCGCCGTTCGACTCGATCACCTTGCGGGCATAGACGTTGAGCGTATGCGGCCAGACATAGTTGGCGCTCGGCAGCGCGAACTTCTTGCCGCCGTTCTTGATCAGCCAGGGGATGAACTCGTCGCATTGCTGCGCAGGCGTCGGCCCGGTGCAGAACAGATAGGGCGTGCACTCCTTGCCTTCGTAGAGCTGTGGATAGATGTAGAGCGTCTTGCCGCGCGCCACGATCGGGTCCTTGATCGCGTTGCGCATCGAGGAGGTGATGCCGCCCAGAACCATGTCGACCTTGTCGCGCTGAATGAGTTTTCGTACGTTGCCGACGGCGACGGATTCGTTCGACGCGGTGTCCTCGATGTAGAGCTCGAGCGGACGGCCGAGCAGGCCGCCGGCGGCGTTGATCTCCTTGATCACCATTTTTGCGACATTGGCGTCGGCATTGCCGGCGTACGCGATCGGGCCTGTGAGGTCGGTGGCAATGCCGACCTTGATCGGAGCTTCGGCAGCATTGGCCCAGGGCGCCGGGATCACCCAGCTGCCGACGCCGGTTGCGACCGCGCCGGACGCAAAGGCGAAGTTGGAAAGAAAGCGGCGGCGTGAGAGCTGCGTACGATCGAACATGTGGCTAAACCCCTTTTCCAGCGATGAGGCCCTGCGGGCGGAATTTGATGAAGACAATGGCGAGGACGAAGACGAGGACGTCGGCGACGACGGGCGCCATCACCCACGGCAGTGCGGCGCTGAGCGTGCCGATGACGCCGGCGCCCGCGACCGGCCCGATGAAGGAGCCGACACCGCCGACCATGACTGCGACAAAGCCCTGGATCAGGAAGCGCAGGCCGAGATCGGCGAACAGGCTGAACACCGGCACGATCAGCGCGCCGGCAAGGCCGGCAAGCGCGGCGCCGAACGCGAAGGTGGCGCCGTAGATCAGCGGCGTTGAGATGCCGGAGGCGCGCGCCAGCGCCGGGTTCTCCAGCGTGGCGCGCACGCGCAAGCCAAAACTCGTGCGCGACAGCAGGAGATAGCAGCCCGCCATCACCAGCAGCGTGATGACGATGATGGTGAAACGCCAGGCCGAGATGTGCATGGCGCCGATATCGATCGAGCCGCCGATCGGCTCCGGCACGGTGAGATAGAAGCCGCCGATCAGCCCGCGCACGGATTCGCGGATGGTCAGGCCGAGCGCATAGGTGCCGAGCATGGCCACGATCGGCGCCGCGTAGAACCGCCGGATGATCAGCGCCTCCAGCACGAAGCCGAGCGCACCGACCACGAAGGGCGCCGCGACCATGCCGGCCCAGATCGGCATGCCCTTGGCATAGGCGAGATAGGTGATGTAGGCCCCGAGCAGGACGAACTCGCCCTGCGCGAAGTTGAAGATGCCCATCATGCTGGCGATGATCCCGAGCCCCAGCACGATCAGGACGATGATCGCGCCGAAGCTCAGGATCTCGAACGCCGCGACGAACGCGTTAGCCATGCGGTGGTGTTCCGTCCGTCTGCATGAGTTCCTCGCTCACATCTTCTTCCAGTCGCCAATCTGCTCGAAGGCATGTGCGGCGCGGTAAATGGTGGATTCCTCGAACATGCGGCCGACCAGCATCAGGCCGACCGGCAAGCCGTCGACCATGCCGCAGGGCAGCGACATCGCGGGATGATGGGTGATGTCGAACGGCGCGGTGTTGGAGATCATCTCCAGTGCGCGGGCGACGTAGTCCTCGCGGCTGGCGGTCGGCTCCGGCAGCTTGGTCGCCTTCATCGGCGTGGTCGGCAGCAGCAGCAGATCGTAATCCCCAAAGGCCTTGTCATAGGCTGCGGTGAGACGACGCGAGATGTTCAGCGCCTTGCCGTAATAGCGCGGGCCGAAATTGTTGTTGATGTAGGTGCCGAGCAGCAGGAACAGCTTTGTGGTCTCGGACAGCGAATCGGCCTGCCGGCGCCAGCCGCGGTGGAAATCCATCAGCGTGGTCGAGTAGAGATCGGAGCGGGACAGACCGTAGCCGTCGCCATACATCATGGTCTGGGTCATGCCCTCGGTGCCGATCGGGGTCCAGATCGCGGGGCCCATGAGATGCATCGGGATCGAGACGGTCTCGACGGTGGCGCCGAGATCCTTGAAACGCTTGGCCGCCTCGCGAACGCTTTCGTTCACGGCGGCCTCCGCGTTCGCCTGCTCAAAACCTTCCTTGAGGATGCCGATCCTCATGCCCTTGACGCCCTGGCCGAGCGCCCTGGTGTACTCCTCGACCTTGGGGGCCTTGATGCGCGGATCGTAACCGTCGTCGCCGGCGAGCACTTCGAGCAGCAGGGCGTTGTCGGCGACCGTCGCCGTCATCGGGCCGGTGTGATCGACGAAAATCTCGATCGGCATGATGCCAGTGTAGGGCACGAGGCCCCAGGTCGGCTTCATGCCATAGGTACCGCAGAACGAGGACGGCATGCGGATCGAGCCGCCCTGGTCGCCGCCGATGGCCATGTCGACCTCGCCGAGCGCGACCACGACGCCCGAGCCCGACGACGAGCCACCGGCCGAATAGCCCATCTTGTGCGGATTGTGCACGGCACCGACCGCGCCGGTGTGGCTACCGCCGGACATGCAGAAGGATTCGCAATGCACCTTGCCCATGATGTCGGCGCCGGCATCGAGCATGCGCGTGACGATGGTGGCGTCAAAGTCAGGCACGTAGCCTTCCAGCGTCGCCGAGCCGTTCATCATGGGCACGCCGGCGAGCATGATGTTGTCCTTCAGCGCGACGGTCTTGCCCTTGAGCTTGCCGCTGGCCGCGCCCTTCACCGTCGACTTGCGATACCAGGCGTTGCGCGGATTCTCTTCCGGCGACGGCCGATAGCCCGGCGTGCGCGGATATTTCACCTCCGGCACCTCGTCCGGCATGGCGCCGACCAGATTGTAGGCTTCGATCGAGCCCTGCATCAGGCCGCGGAACGAGGCGACATCGTCATCGGTCAGCGCGAGGCCGCACTGCTCGGCGACACTGCGAAGTTGGGCTGGCGTGGGAAGGACAACTGTCACGGCGCTCTCCTCAAAGGCTTCTTGATGCTTGGTTGATCCCTGGCATTGGACGAAAGCCGCGTGGTTCGCGCCTGCACGGCGCGGGCCAACCGGCTTCGCGGTGATATTACAGACGGAAATATTTTCCTTTTCAAGTATTATTTCGCAAATCTGCCTCGACGCATCAGCAGATGACGCTCAGAGCGTCTTGATGATCTTGAAGTCGAGACCGTCGGCTTCAGCGAGATACATCGGCATCTCGGCGCGGCCATCGCGAAGCGTCACAGGACCGCGGCCCGCCGAATAGACCGTGTTGCGCGCCGCCTTGAGCAGCGGACGAAAGGCCAGCGAGCCGGCCCGGTTGGCCACGGACTCCAGGAAGCGGAGCCCCTCATAGTTCGACTGGCCGACGGAACCGACGGGCGGCGCGTGCGGGCCGAACATCGCCTGATAGCCGCCGAGGAACTCGTCATTGGCCCGCGAAACCATGCAGTTGAAATAGCCGGAGGCGCAGAACAAATTCTCGGTGTTGTCGGCGCCGATGCCGAGCAGCACGGTCTCGTCCATCGCGCCCGCGAGCCGCAGTGTCGAGGGGCTAAGGCCCGCTTCCGCGAAGGCGCGATTGAAGGTGATGCTGTCGGTGCCGATCAGCGAGATCAGCACCACGTCCGGCTTGGCGGCGCGAATGCGCGCCAGATGCGCCTCGTGATTGTCCTCGCCGACCGGGACGAACTCCTCGCCGACCACCTGGCCGCCGGCTTCCCTGATGTAGCGCTTCACCGACCGATGCGACTGCCAGGGCCAGACGTAATCGCTGCCGATCAGATACCAGCGCGCCGCCTTCTTGACGTCGGCCAGCCAGTGGATCGCCGGCCGGCTCGACCCGCGCGGCGTTTCGCCGATCGCCATCACGCCCGGGGTACGCTCGCCGCCCTCATAGACCGGCGTGTAGATGTAGGGGATGCGATTCCCCGTGACCTTGCGCAGCGCGACGCGGACGGCGCTGATATGCGAGCCCATGATGAGGTCGACCTCGTCGAAGGCGATCGCCTGCTCGGCGCGGCGCACGACGTCGTCGATCGGGCCGCCGGAATCGTAGATCGAGAGCTCGAGCTCGCGGCCCAGAATGCCGCCGCGCTTGTTGATCTCGGCGACCGCCAGCATCGCGCTGTTGGTGGAGGTCGGGCCCCAGATCCCGGGCGAGCCGGTGAAGGTGAGGAAATTGCCGATGCGCAGCTTGTTGCGCGCGCCGCGGCGCTTCATGAAATCCGCGTCAACCGGAGACAGGTCGAAGTCAGCCGCCGCCGACGACAGATTCCTGAACAGCAAGGACGGCGGCAACGCCGGACCGCCGTGAGCCGGGAAGTTCAACGTCGCGCGCACGCCAACTCCTGTCTGGCACCAGACCTGAAAGCACATTGAGCAGGCGGCCGCGGCTTCCGCCCTTTTGTTGGGCAATGATCCTATTTTGAAAATATTGAATATTCAAGAATTGAAGTGCATATAGATGCAGCATTGATTGCAAGACATTCACTCATTTGGGTCAAGACGAAGTCTTAGCCGTGGCAAAACCGAACGCTCCAATCACCGAACACCTCGCTTATTTGCTCGCGCAAGCCAACCGGGAGATCAACCGGCAGCTGGAACTGCGCCTGAGCAAGGAAGGCGTGCCCGTCGAACAGTGGCGCATCCTGAAAGTTCTGTCCGATGGCAACGGCCATTCGATGGGCGAGCTCGCGGACGCCGTGCTGCTCAACCATCCGACGCTGACCAAGATGATCGATCGCATGGTCTCGGACACGCTGGTCTATCGCGTGCAGGACCCGAACGACCGCCGCAAGGTTTTGATGTTCATCTCCGACCGCGGCAAGGTGCTGTGCAAGAAGCTCAACTCGCTCGCGGTCGACCAGGAGGAGCACATCCTGGAGAGCTACGGCGACAAGTCGACGAGCGAGCTGAAGCGGCTGCTGGAGAGCTTGATCGATAGTTCGAATTGACGCTCGAGTGAGCCTTCGCTTTCACCACGCGCATAACTGTCATCGCCCGATTTAATCGGGCGATCCAGTATTCCAGAGACGGATGTGATTGAATCGAGAGGCCGCTGCGTACTGGGTCGCCCGGTTAAACCGGGCGACGACAGCGGAGAATGAGGCGCTGACGTTGCGTCTCGTCCGCGAGCCAGACGTTAGCCGTACCGCCCGTGGCAGTGCTTGTACTTCTTGCCTGAGCCGCACGGGCAATCCTCGTTGCGGCCGATCTTGCCCCAGCTGGCCGGGTTCTTCGGATCGCGTAGCGCTGCGTCGGTGGCCTGCGCTCCGAGCGAGACGCTGGCGATGGCCATTTCGTCCTCACCGGTGTTCGGGTCGAACTTGTGCGCTTCCATCGGCGGCAGCGCCGGGGCTTCCTGCTCCGGCGGGACGATCTCGACCCGCATCAGCTGCGCCGTGACGGCCTCGCGTAAGTGCGCGCTCATCTCCTGGAAGAGATTGAAGGCCTCGGTCTTGTACTCCTGGAGCGGATCGCGCTGGCCGTAACCGCGCAGGCCGATGACCTGGCGCAGATGGTCGAGCATGATCAGATGCTCGCGCCAGAGATGGTCGAGCGTCTGCAGCAGGATGGTCTTCTCGACGTAACGCATCACGTCGGGCCCCCACTGCCCGACCTTGGCCGCCATGTGCTCGTCGGCTTTGGTCTCGATGCGGTTGAGCAGCTCCTCGTCGGCGATACCCTCTTCCTTGGCCCAGTCATGGACCGGCAGGTCGAGATCGAGCACGCGCTTCAGCTCTTCCTTCAGGCCGGCGACATCCCACTGCTCGGCATAAGCATGCTCGGGCACGTGCTTGGCGACGAGGTCGTCGATGAAGGCGTGGCGCATGTCGGCGACGGTCTCGGCGACGCTGTCGTCCTTCATCAGGTCGACGCGCTGGTCGAAGATCACCTTGCGCTGGTCGTTCTGGACGTTGTCGAACTTGAGCAGGTTCTTGCGGATGTCGAAGTTGCGGGCCTCGACCTTCTGCTGCGCCTTCTCCAGCGCCTTGTTGATCCAGGGATGGATGATGGCCTCGCCCTCTTGCAGGCCAAGACGCTGAAGCATGCTGTCGAGGCGATCCGAGCCGAAGATGCGCATCAGATCGTCTTCCAGCGACAGGAAGAATTTTGAGCGGCCGGGGTCGCCCTGACGGCCGGAACGGCCGCGCAGCTGGTTGTCGATACGGCGGGATTCGTGGCGCTCGGAGCCCATGATGTAGAGGCCGCCAGGCTTCTTCACGGTCTTGGCGGGCTTGCTACCCTTCGCCGGCTCGATCTCGACCTCTTCCTCGGCCTTCAGCACGATCTCGCGGAAGTGCTCGATGTCGGCCTTGATCTGCTCGATCTTCCTGGCCTTCTCGGCCTCGTCCTCGATGCCGGCAGCCTCCTGCTGGATGCGCATCTCGAGCGAGCCGCCGAGCTTGATGTCGGTGCCGCGGCCCGCCATGTTGGTCGCGATCGTGATCGCGCCGGGCACGCCGGCCTCCGCAACGATGTAGGCTTCCTGCTCGTGGAAGCGCGCGTTCAGAACCGCGAACAGTTTTGCCGGCTTGCCGGCACGGGCCGCGGCGTACAGCTTCTGCATCGAATTCTCGTTGCCGAAATCGATCTGCCGGTAGCCGTGCTTCTTGAGGTATTCGGCGATCACTTCCGACTTCTCGATCGAGGCGGTGCCGACCAGCACCGGCTGCAGCCGCGCATTGGCGCGCTCGATCTCGGCCAGGATCGCGGCGTATTTCTCGTTCTGGGTGCGATAGACTTCGTCGTCCTCGTCCAGGCGGCCCACCGGCACGTTGGTCGGGATTTCCACGACTTCGAGCTTGTAGATGTCAAAGAGCTCGTCGGCTTCGGTCAGCGCCGTGCCGGTCATGCCAGCGAGCTTTTCGTACATGCGGAAGTAGTTCTGGAAGGTGATCGAGGCCAGCGTCTGGTTTTCCGGCTGGACCTGGACGTGCTCCTTGGCCTCCAGCGCCTGATGCAGGCCTTCGGAATAGCGCCGGCCGGCCATCATGCGGCCGGTGAATTC
This sequence comes from Bradyrhizobium sp. GW821-FHT13H05, assembly GCF_058804065.1. Lineage (NCBI taxonomy): Bacteria > Pseudomonadati > Pseudomonadota > Alphaproteobacteria > Hyphomicrobiales > Nitrobacteraceae > Bradyrhizobium > Bradyrhizobium sp. GW821-FHT13H05. The sequence continues at coordinate 10,630 of NZ_JBXAPO010000017.1, forward strand.
GTCGATGATCACGACCTCGTCGTCGCGGACGATGTAGTCCTTGTCGCGGGTGAACAGGGTGTGGGCACGCAGGGCCTGGTTGATGTGGTGCACGACGGAGACGTTCTCGACGTCGTAGAGCGACTCGCCCTTGAGCTGGCCGGCATCGCGCAGCAGCCCCTCGATCTTCTCCATGCCGCCTTCGGTGAGCGTCACCGTGCGCTGCTTCTCGTCGACGTCGTAGTCGGTCTTGTCGAGCTTGGGCAGGAACGAATCGATGGTGTTGTAGAAGTCGGAGCGGTCGTCGAGCGGGCCGGAGATGATCAGCGGCGTGCGCGCTTCGTCGATCAGGATCGAGTCGACTTCGTCGACGATGGCGTAGAAGTGCGGCCGCTGGACCATGTCCTCGAGCCGGTACTTCATGTTGTCGCGCAGATAGTCGAAGCCGTATTCGTTGTTGGTGCCGTAGGTGATGTCGCAGGCATAGGCCGCCTTGCGCTCGGCATCGTCCAGACCATGGACGATCACGCCGGTGGTCAGGCCGAGGAAGCCGTAGATCTGCCCCATCCAGCCGGAGTCGCGGCGGGCGAGATAGTCGTTGACGGTGACGACGTGGATGCCCTTGCCGGCGAGCGCGTTGAGGTAGACCGCGAGCGTTGCGACCAGCGTCTTGCCTTCGCCGGTCTTCATCTCGGCGATGTCGCCCTCGTGCAGCACCATGCCGCCGATCAGCTGGACGTCGAAATGGCGCTGGCCGAGCGTGCGCTTGGCGGCCTCGCGCACGGTGGCGAAGGCGGGGACCAGCAGGTCGTCGAGCGTCTTGCCCTCGGCAAGCTGCTTCTTGAACTCGTCGGTGCGGGCCTTGAGCGCCTCGTCGGAGAGTTTCGAGACTTCAGGCTCCAGCGCGTTGATCGCGTTGACGCGGGACTGATATCCCTTTACCCGCCGGTCGTTGGCGGAGCCGAAAAACTTGCGGGCGAGCGCGCCGATCATGCCTAGTTCCTGTGTTCGCGATTCAACCGCGTTGCAGCCAAGAAGTTGTCACCCGCCTGCCTATCAACTCACCGTGACGCCTGATGGCGCCAGAGCCCGGACTGCGGGGGGTCATCCGCCATATGGGTGGGAATTGAGCCAGTCTGGGTTCAACGGCCAAAAACGCAGCAAAATAAACGCCATCGCCATGGTCGCGACCGGGCAGAGATATGGCCCGGTCAGGGCCTTGTCAACGGCGGGCGCATTGCGGCTAATTCATCATTTTGACAGACTTTTCGCGTTGCCAAGCCCCCCTGAATTGGGCGAGTGTCCGCCCCGCTCGAGCAGCCCCCTGCTTCAACAAAAGGATTTTCCATGACCACCTCGTTCCCGGTAACCAAAACCGGCCTGCGCTTCGGCCTCGCCACCGCCCTCGTGGGCTGCCTTGCGCTGGCGCTGATCGCGGGTCCCGGCCGGGCTGCCGACGATCCGGTCCTGGCAAAGGTCAATGGGGCTGAAATCAAGAAGAGCGACGTCGCCATGGCCGAAGAGGAACTCGGACCGAGCCTCGCCCAGATGGACCCGGCGACCAAGGACGAGAACGTCCTGTCGTTCCTGATCGACATGAAGATCGTCGGCAAGGCCGCCGAGGACAAGAAGGTCGCCGACAGCGAGGAGTTCAAGAAGCGCCTGGCCTTCGCCCGCAACCGCCTGCTGATGGACAATTTGCTGGCCCAGGAAGGCAAGGCCGCCACCACCCCCGACGCCATGAAGAAGGTCTATGAGGAGGCCTCCAAGCAGATCACCGGCGAGCAGGAGGTGCGCGCCCGCCACATCCTGGTCGAGACCGAGGACGAGGCCAAGGCGGTGAAGGCCGAGCTCGACAAGGGCGCCGATTTCGCCGAGCTCGCCAAGAAGAAGTCCAAGGATCCGGGCTCCGCCGACGGCGGCGACCTCGGCTTCTTCACCAAGGAGCAGATGGTGCCGGAATTCTCGGCCGTGGCGTTCGCGCTGGAGCCGGGCAAGATCTCCGACCCCGTCAAGTCGCAGTTCGGCTGGCACATCATCAAGGTCGAGGAAAAGCGCAGCCGCAAGGCGCCTGATTTCGAGCAGGTCAAGGCCCAGATCGAGCAGTACGTCACCCGCAAGGCCCAGTCCGACTACGTCGCCAAGCTGCGCGCGGAAGCCAAGGTCGAGCGGCTGGACCAGCCGGCGGCGGACGCCAAGCCGGATGCAAAGCCGGCCGATGCGGCGAAGCCCTCCGACAGCAAGATGGCGCCCCCGGCGAAGAAGTAAGAATTCGCTGTCACTTCGGTGACGTGAAGAGTATCTAAGCCTTCGTGATGCCCGGCCCCCGCGCCGGGCATCTGCATATCCAGATCCTACCAAGGCGCTCCGCGATGTCCTCCTCCGTCTCTCCCCTCGCCCCGAAAAACGTCCCTGACATGCCCGTGATCGCGGGCATCCGTCTCGCGACCGCCGAGGCCGGCATCCGCTACAAGAACCGCACCGACGTGCTGCTGGCGGTGATGGACAAGGGCACCGCGGTCGCCGGGGTCTTCACCAAGTCGAAATGCCCGTCCGCGCCGGTCGAATGGTGCCGCGCCAAGCTGAAGGGCGGCAAGGCCCGCGCGCTGGTCGTCAATTCCGGCAATGCCAACGCCTTCACCGGCAAGACCGGCCGCGGCTCAACCGCGCTGACCGCCAAGATCGCAGCCAAGGCGGTCGGATGCAGCGAGAGCGAAATCTTCCTGGCCTCGACCGGCGTGATCGGCGAGCCGCTGGACGCGACCAAGTTCGACGGCGTGCTGGGCCGTCTGGCTGAATCTGCCGAGCCCGGCGACTACCTCGCCGCGGCCAAGGCGATCATGACCACCGACACCTTCCCGAAGGTCGCGACCGCAACTGTCAAGCTCGGCAAGGCCAAGGTCACCATCAACGGCATGGCCAAGGGCGCCGGCATGATCGCCCCCGACATGGCGACGATGCTGTCCTTCATTTTCACCGATGCGCCGATCGCGCCCGCCGCGCTGCAAGCGCTGCTCAAGGCCGGCGTCGAGGACACGTTCAATGCGGTGACGATCGACGGCGATACCTCGACCTCGGACACGCTGCTGGCGTTCGCGACCGGCGCAGCCGCCGAGCACGGTGCGCCGAAGATCAGCCGCGCCAGCGATCCCAGGCTGAAGGCCTTCGTCAAGGCGTTCAACCAGGTGCTCGCCAATCTCTCCGAGCAGGTTGCCCGCGACGGCGAAGGCGCGCGCAAGCTGGTCGAGATCACCGTCGAAGGCGCCAAGACCAAGACCTCGGCACGCAAGATCGCAATGTCGATTGCCAATTCGCCGCTGGTGAAGACGGCGATTGCCGGCGAAGACGCCAATTGGGGCCGCGTGGTGATGGCGGTCGGCAAGGCCGGCGAGCCGGCCGATCGCGACAAGCTCTCGATCTCGTTCAACGGCATCCGCGTCGCCAAGAGCGGCGCGCGCGATCCGTCCTACGACGAGACCCAGGTGTCGGAAGCGATGAAGGCGCCGGAGATCGCGATCAAGGTCTCGCTTGGCCTCGGCAAGGGCCGCGACCGCGTGCTGACCTGCGATCTGACGAAGGAATATGTGGCGATCAACGGGGATTACAGGTCTTGAGTCTTCTCCCTCTCCCCGTTCTTACGGGGAGAGGGTTGGGGTGAGGGGCCTCTCTCCACACATGAGATCATCGAGGGACCTGTACCCCCTCACCCGGATCGCAAGCGCGATCCGACCTCTCCCCGCAAGCGGGGAGAGGTGAATTACCTCACCCCGAGATCCGAGCGTCGGCAACCGCCTTCTTGAACAGCGCGTTCATGGCGTCCGAGATGCCTTGCGTCGGACTCACCTCGAAATACAGCCCCGGCGAAGCGCAGCTCTGCATGTTCTGGGCGATCTCGCTGTTCGGCGACGGCCCGAACGGCCCCTTGTTGAAGGGGTCGATGTAGCTCATGTACCAGGAATTGGTCGGAAGTTGCAGGTAAGTGGTGTAGAGCACCGCGATCTTGATGCCACGGTTCTTGATGGTGGCGCAGAGCGAGACGTCGATCGGCGATTGGCAGCGTCCGCCACTGACTGTCGGCTTCGAGCAGGCGGTGTTGTACTCGTCGGCGACGCCGTCGGAGACGAAGAACAGATATTTCATCGGCGCCGCTGACGTGCCGGCTCCCGGCGCACTGATCGTATTGTTGATCGCGGGGAAGACCGTGCTGAACTGCGTGTCCTTGTCGGCGGTGTAGGCGTCGTTGTTGCCGTAGACGCCCATCAGGTCGATGGAGCCTGCCGCCGTCTTGGCGCTCGACAGGCTCGCCGACAGTGAGAACAGCGCGCGCAGGCCGATGGTCTGCGACGAGGCACCGAAATCGTAGATCGCCATGCGGAACTGGTTCGAATAGGTCTCGGTGGCGCCGGCGGTGTCCATCAACGACTGGGTCGCGCTGCGCAGCACGTCGATTCGCGTGGTCACGCCGAGCGTCTTGGCGAGGTTGTAGTAATTGTTCGCGTCGTTGTAGTCGTGGCAGGCGAAGGCGCATTTGTCCGGCGTGTTGTTGACCATCGTGGTCACGTCCGCCGGCGTTGCCGCCACGCCCATCGACGGCGAATTGTCCAGCAGCAGGTAGAAGTCGACATAGAGCGGCATGCTGGCCGTCGAAGTCGACGTCCCGCTCATGGACAGCGCAGTCTTGCCGATCACGCCGAGGAACATGGTCTTGATCGTACCGCTGAACGCGACCGTCGAGGTCACCGTCGAACCGCTCTTGACCACGGTCGGCGTGACGCTGTTGAGCGTGTAGCCCGTCAGATTGGCGACGTTCGCATTGAAGATGTTCGTTGCATCGGTGACGCCGACCGAAATCGTACCGTCCGAGGTCATCGCGCCCGCGGCGGCAAACGCCGGCGAAGCCTTGGCGACCGAGCCGACGCTGGCCGCATCGGCCGCAGCCTGGAGCTTGGACCGGATCTGCGTCGCCCGAGCGTAATCGACCGCGCAGCCGACCACCGTGATCAGCGGGACGCAGGAGAATGCAAAGATCATCGCGATATTGCCGCGTCGGTCGCCGACAAATCGGCGCATGATGGTGCGAAACGCAGCGCGCATGGGTCGGCTCCCGAAGGTTCAAGCGTTTCCACTCTAGGAACCGTCGATTAAATATGACTTATGGAAATCGTAGAAACGCGGGCCGTAACGGGGTTAACAAACCGTTGCGGATCATCTTCAGCGAGCGACGTCACGCATGGCCGATCTCAAACTGACACTGGTGGTGGCCTGCGCGCTTGTGGACGCCGACAAGCGCGTCCTGATCGCGCAGCGCCCCGAGGGCAAGACGCTGGCCGGCCTCTGGGAATTTCCGGGCGGCAAGTGTGAACCCGGCGAGCGGCCGGAACAGAGCCTGATCCGCGAGCTCAACGAAGAGCTCGGCATCACCGTCGCCGAGCCGTGCCTGGCCCCGCTGACGTTTGCGAGCTACGGCTACGAGACCTTCCACCTGCTGATGCCGCTCTATATCTGCCGGCGCTGGGAGGGTCAGGTGGCACCGCGCGAGGGCCAGAATCTCGCCTGGGTCCGCGCCAACAAGCTGCGCGACTACCCGATGCCGCCGGCGGATATTCCGCTGATCCCGCATCTGATTGACCTGCTGATGTGAGGCCGCGCTGTGCCCCGGCTCTGCGCAGCAGCGTTTCACGCTGCAGCGTGTCCGGGACACGCGTCACTCCTTCCCCGCCTTCTTCACCGCTTCCGCCAGGCTCGCCTTCGCCGACCCGGGCTTGAGCGGCTGCTGCTGGCTGGCATGCGGGGCCCAGCCGGAGAGCCAGATGATATCGAATGTCGCGCGGATGCGGCCGTCGGCATCGGCGAAGCGTTCGGCATAGATTTCGGCCATGCGCAGCAGCGTCGCGCGCCGGCTCGGCGTGCGGCGCCGTTCGATCAGCACGTTGGCCGCACCCATGCGCCTGATATCCTGCATCAGCGCGAACGCATTGCCGTAGCGCACCACGACGCGGTCGACGTCGGTGACCGGCAACGCAAAGCCAGCCCGTTGCAACAGCGCACCGATATCGCGCAGATCGGCGAACGGCGCCACGCGCGGCGACACGCCGCCCTCGCATTCGGCTTCGGCCGCGGCAAAGGCCTGCCGCAGCTCGGTCAGGCTGTCGCCGCCGATCATCGCCGCCAGCAGCAAGCCGTCCGGCTTCAGCGCCCGACGGACCTGGGCGAGCACACCGGGCAGGTCATTGACGAATTGCAGCGCCAGCGCAGAGACGACGAGATCGAGGCTTTCCGGTGCGAAGGGCAGCTTCTCTTCGCCTGTTTCGCCAAGCGCAATCCGCTGAAGTGACGGCAGCCGTGCGCGCAGCGCCGTAAGCCCCTCTCCGGGCGTCCAGAGATCGGCCGGTGCATGAAACTCCCGCATCACCGCGGCCAGCCGATCGGACATGTCCTCGGCAACACGGTCGAGCAGGAACGTCACCCCGCCCTGCGCTTGCGCGCGCTGCTGCCGCGCGTGCAGCAGGGCGCGATCGAACAGGGCGGGCGGGATTTGCAGGTTCTGGGCCATTCCGCTGGTTACGCCGATCGCGGCGGTTCTGGCAATCCGGTGCGTGCAGCGCTAGCCTTCCCCCATGGAAGCCGACGCCGCCCCTTCCCGCTCCATCGCCGCACCGCTGCGTGCCGCATGGACCGCTGGCCACCGCGTGCTGGCGCGCGCGGCACGGCTCGCGCTCGACATTGCGCTGCCGACCTTGTGCGTGTCCTGCCGCGAGCCGGTCGATGGCGAGGGCGTTTGCGCGGCGTGCTGGGCGCGGCTGTCGTTCATTGAACGGCCCTATTGCCCGCGGCTCGGCATTCCCTTCGTCTACGACCCCGGCCCCGACATGCTCTCGATGGAGGCGATCGCGAGCCCGCCGGCCTACCAGAGGGCGCGCGCGGCGGTGCGCTATGACGACGTCGCACGCACGCTGGTGCATGCGCTGAAATACCAGGACCGTACCGATCTGGCGCCGGCCATGGGCCGCTGGATGGCGCGCGCGGGTGGCGAGCTGCTCGCCGGGGCCGACATGCTGGTGCCGGTGCCCCTGCATTGGCGCCGGGCCTGGCGCCGCCGCTACAACCAATCCGGGGCGCTGGCGCGCATCATCGAGCGGCAGTCCGGGGTGAAGGTGCGGGGCGAGGTGCTGCGGAGGGTGCGCGCCACCGAGCAGCAGATCGGCCTGTCCCGGGCCCAGCGCGCCACCAATGTGCAGGGCGCATTCCAGGTATCCGCCGACCGTCAGGCCGAGGTCCAGGGCCGCCGCATCGTTCTTGTCGATGACGTGCTGACCTCGGGTGCGACGCTGGACGCCTGCGCGCGGGCCCTGCTCCGTGCCAAGGCAGCCCAGGTCGACGTGCTGGTCTTCGCCCGGGTTGTGGAGATCAGGTGAAGTCCCATATAATTCAATGAATTCATGACACGAGAGCGCCAGACAACATGACCGCTGCTGTCGAGATCTACACCAGGCCGGGTTGCGGCTATTGTTCCGCCGCCAAATCGCTGCTGACCCGCAAGAAGGTCACCTTCACGGAATTCGACGTGGCCCAGAACCCGTCCTGGCGCGACGAGATGTACGACCGCGCCGGCGAGGGCTCGACCTTCCCGCAGATCTGGATCGGCGGCACTCATATCGGCGGCTGCGATGACCTCTATGCGCTCGACCGCGAGGGCAAGCTCGACGGCATGCTCGAAAGTGTGAAGGCGGTATCATGAGCGAGGTCAGGACTTTCACCGCGGCCATGATCCAGATGCGCACGGGCCTGCTGCCCGAGCCGAGCCTCGCGCAGGCCACCAAGCTGATCCGGCAGGCGGCAGCCAATGGCGCCGACTACGTCCAGACGCCCGAAGTCAGCAACATGATGCAGCTGAACCGCAAGGCGCTGTTCGAGCATCTCCAGAGCGAAGACGACGACGCCTCGCTGAAGGCCTACCGCGCGCTCGCGGCGGAATTGAAGATTCACATCCATGTCGGCTCGCTGGCGCTGCGCTTCTCGGACGAGAAGGCGGTGAACCGGTCCTTCCTGATCGGGCCCGAGGGCAATGTGCTCGCGAGCTACGACAAGATCCACATGTTCGACATCGAGCTGCCGGACGGCGAGAGCTATCGCGAGTCCGCGAACTACCAGCCGGGCGAGACCGCCGTGATCTCCGACCTGCCCTGGGGCCGGGTCGGGCTGACGATCTGCTATGACGTGCGCTTCCCCGCGCTCTACCGCGCGCTGGCTGAAAGCGGTGCGTATTTCATCACCGTGCCCTCGGCCTTCACCCGCAAGACCGGCGAGGCGCATTGGCATATCCTGCTGCGTTCACGCGCAATCGAGACCGGTTGCTTCATCTTCGCCGCAGCGCAGGCAGGCACCCATGAGAACAAGCGCGAAACATTCGGTCATTCGCTGATCATCGATCCCTGGGGCGAGATCCTCGCCGAGGGTGATGTCGAGCCCGGCATCATCATGGCCAGGATCGACCCGGCCAAGGTCGAGACCGCTCGCCGCGCGATCCCCTCGCTCCAGCACGGCCGCCGCTTCGGCGTCGCCGACCCCAAGGCGGGGCCGGACCATCTGCACCTCGTGCGGGGATCGGCATGATCCGCTACGCACTGCATTGCGACCGGAGCCACGAATTCGAAAGCTGGTTCCAGAGCTCATCCGCTTATGATTCGCAGGTGAAGCGCAGGCTGGTGACCTGCCCGATCTGCGGCTCGGCCAAGGTCGACAAGGCGATCATGGCACCACGCATCGTCGGCAAGAAGGGGCGCGGACCAGCAACGCCGCCGCCCGAGCCCGTCGCTATGCCTGCGCCCGAGGCTGCGCCGTCCGGACCGACCTCACTCCTGATGGCGCAGGAGCGCGAGCTCCGCACCAAGCTGAAGGAGCTGCGCGATCACATCGTCAAGAACGCCGACAATGTCGGCGAGCGCTTCGCCAACGAAGCCCGCGCGATGCATTACGGCGACAAGGAGCACCGTCCGATCTATGGCGAGGCCTCGCCCGACGAGGCGAAGTCGCTGATCGACGAAGGCATCGAGGTGTCGCCGCTGCCGACGCTGCCGGAAGACCGGAACTAAGCCCCCACCAGCACCGCCACGCCGATCACGATCAGCGCGATGCCAAAGATCTCGCGCGGCGCGATCAGCTGCTTGAACGAGTAATACGCCACGGCTTGCGCGAACAGCACCTCGATCAAGGCGAGCGTGCGGACATTGGCGGCGGCCGTCAGTGCGAAGGCCAGGAACCAGAATTGCGAGGCGAAGGCGCCCGTGAAGCCTGCCAGCAGTGACGGCTTCCATAGTCCCAGGATCGACTGAAGCACTTTTGGCGCCCGCCAGAGCAGATAGATCGTCAGGATCAACGTCTGCACGAACAGGCCGAGCACCAGCGTGAACGACGCCGCCGTCACGAAGGATACGCCCGGGACGTTGATGATGGCACCGCGAAAGCCGACCGCCGACAGCGCGAAGGCCGCAGCGGCGACGAGGCCGGTGATGGTCGGCTTCAGCTCGGCAAAGCTCTTCTCGCCGCCGGGCCGCAGCGCGGTGACGACGACGCCGATTGTCGCGACCACGATTGCCAGCACCTTCAGCCAGGTCAGGTGATCGCCGAGGAAGACGAAGCCGAAGATCGCGGTCTGGATCGCTTCGGTCTTCAGATACGCCGTCGTCACCACGAAGGAGCGGTCGTTCATGGCGAGCAGCATCAGGCCGGTCGCGACGATCTGGCTGAGTGCGCCGAGCAGCAGCCACGGCCAGAACACTGATGGCGGCATGCCGAGATGGTCGCCGGTCGCGACCAGCACCACGGCCAGAAACAGCAGCGAGAACGGGAAGCCGAACAGGAAGCGGATATTGGTCGCGCCCCAGGTCCCCAGCGGCTTCGTCAGCGACCGCTGCATCGCATTGCGCGCGACCTGGCCTAGCGCGGCGACGACGGTGAAGGGAATCCAGAGGCTGGTGATGGTGAACATGGGTGGGAGGCTGGGGCTGAAGATTGGGGCCAACCTGCCGCTAGCCGCGGAGCAGGTCAATCACGCCCAAGTCATAGGAGCGATGCTCGCGCCTCGCTCACCCCCTCACACCATCCCTTCCGCCACGACCATGTAGTTCACGTCCATGTCCGACGAGAGTGTCCATTTGTCGGCGAAGGGGCTGTAGACGACGCCGGTCTGCTCGGTGATGACCAGGCGGTTGTCGAGCAGGTATTTCGTCAACTCGTCGGGGGTGACGAACTTGTTCCATTCATGGGTGCCGCGCGGCAGCCAGCGCAGGACGTATTCGGCGCCGACGATGGCGAGCGCAAAGCTCTTCCAGTTCCGGTTCAGCGTCGAGACCACCATCAGGCCGTTCGGCTTCAGCATTGCCGCGCAGCGCTTCAGGAAAACGCCGACATCGACGACGTGCTCGACCACCTCCATCGCCAGCACGATGTCGAACCGCTCGCGCGGATCGATCTCCTCCACGGTCGTGCAGCGATAGTCGATCGCAAGGTGGCTCTTGTCGGCATGCAGCTTTGCCGCGGCGATGTTGCTGACCGACGGATCGACGCCGATGACCTGCGCGCCGAGCCGCGACAGCGGCTCGCAGAGCAGGCCGGCGCCGCAGCCGATGTCGAGCACGCGCAGGCCGCCGAGGCAGTTGAGGCTGCGTACGTTGCGCTCGAACTTGCGGCAGGCGGCGTCGCGGATGTAGCCGAGCCGCAGCGGGTTGATCCGGTGCAGCGGGGCCATCTTGCCCTTGGGGTCCCACCACTCGGCCGAGAGTTTTGAGAATTTCGCGATCTCGGCGGCGTCAACGGTCGAGCCCGGCTGGGCGGTGGCGGAGAGGGAAGTATTTTGCTGCATGCTCATGGTTACGCGCGGTCCTACCGCGTGGTGATCGAACTACGGAAGGCCAGTGGCGAGGCGATGGTCCGGATGGTTTCGCGACCTTCGCCGACGCCGTTGATGGTCACGTCGCCGTAGTTGAGAATTCGCCCAAGAATCGTCTGATTGACATCGACGCTCTCGACCTTGTCCAGCGCCATCTCGAAGGTACGGCGCTTGATGAACCCGGTCTTGTGCACAACCCTGAGGTTGGTGACGTCGGTCTCGGTGGTGAAGCGATGGAACCAGCCTTTTAAGGTCCAATAGAGCGCTGCCAGAGCCACCAGGCCGACCCCGACGAGGCACAGCAGCACGAGCCCTTCGACAATGGTTTGGCGGGACAAGACGAACAGCACCAGGGCCACAATCCAGGCCAGGATGGCCGGAAAATAGAAGATCCAGTGCGCATTGGTCGAATACAGCACCTTCTCGCCGGGCTGCAGGATCTCGTCGATATAACGCGCCATAGTCTCGCTTAACCCATTACCCACGCCGCGCGTCCGGGGGCCCGCAGGAACGCGCTTGCCCCCGGCCCCGCCGCTCTGTATACGCGCGGTCGGAATCCGCGGCACCACGCGGGCCACCATACTGATCCTTATGAGGGAATGCACGCGTCGTCATGAGCCGCCTCGTGATGAAATTCGGCGGCACATCCGTCGCCAACATCGAACGTATCCGCAACGTCGCACGCCATGTGAAGCGTGAGGTCGACGCCGGCCATGAAGTGGCCGTGGTCGTCTCGGCGATGTCCGGAAAGACCAACGAGCTGGTGGCCTGGTGCACCGAAGCCTCGCCGATGCACGACGCGCGCGAATACGATGCCGTCGTCGCCTCCGGCGAGCAGGTGACGTCGGGCCTGCTGGCCATCGTGCTCCAGAGCATGGGCATCCAGGCCCGCTCCTGGCAGGGCTGGCAGATCCCGATCAAGACCAGCGACGCCCATGCCTCGGCCCGGATCGAGGACATCGACGGCAGCGAGATCATCAAGCGTTTCCAGGATCGCAAGGAGGTCGCGGTCATCGCCGGCTTCCAGGGCATCAATCCCGAGACGGGCCGCATCACCACGCTCGGCCGCGGCGGCTCCGACACCTCGGCCGTGGCGATCGCCGCCGCCGTCAAGGCGGATCGCTGCGACATCTACACCGACGTCGATGGCGTCTACACCACCGACCCGCGAATCGTGCCCAAGGCCAAGAGGCTCGACAAGATCGCGTTCGAGGACATGCTGGAACTGGCTTCCCAGGGCGCGAAAGTGCTCCAAGTCCGTTCGGTGGAACTCGGCATGGTCCACAACATGCCGATCTTCGTCCGCTCGAGCTTCGACAAGCCCGAGGATATCGACCCGCATGCCAACCAGCCGCCCGGCACGCTGATCTGCGGCGAGGAGGAGATCATGGAAAACCACGTCGTCACCGGCATCGCCTTTTCGAAGGACGAGGCCCAGATCTCGGTGCGCCAGATCGAGGACAAGCCCGGCGTCGCGGCGTCGATCTTCGGCCCGCTGGCGGATGCCAATATCAACGTCGACATGATCGTGCAGGGCGTCTCCGAGGACGGCAAGACCACCGACCTCACCTTCACGGTGCCGGCCGCTGACTACACCCGCGCTAAGGACACGATCACCGCCGCCAAGGCCACGATCGGCTATGCGCGGCTCGATACCGCCACCGACGTCGCGAAAATCTCGGTGATCGGCAGCGGCATGCGCAGCCACGCCGGCGTCGCCGCCCAGGCGTTCTCGGCCCTCGCCGGACGGAATATCAACATCCGGGCCATTACAACCTCCGAGATCAAATTCTCGGTTCTGATCGACACTGCCTATACCGAGCTTGCAGTTCGCACGCTGCACACGCTCTACGGCCTCGATCAGGCTTAGACTAATTTTCTCTTAGCGGTCGCAGCAAATGCGAAGGTGTACACACCTTCGCGTTTGGCAGGCGTTTTGCTTGGCAAAACAAGCCCCAGTTCGCTATACGGCGAAGAGGGTGGGCTGCCGCAGACTGTGTCCCAGTTCAGGCCGCTGATTCGGTGCAAGCGAGAGTTTGTGCCTGCGCCGGACAAACAAATTGGTTGTTTTTCTGGAATTTTAGGCCAGCCGCCGGCCGATACCGCCGGGCCGGGCAGACGGAGGAGATTGAGGGGACATGCGGAGCGCGTCGGGAGGTCCCCGCGTCTTGTTGAGACGGCTCCGCGAAACCATGGCGGAGCAGGTCTCGGCCCAGGAGCGGCTGGACAAGATCGTGGTGCTGATCGCCGCCAACATGGTGGCCGAGGTGTGCTCGGTCTATGTGCTGCGCGTCGACAACACGCTCGAGCTCTATGCCACCGAAGGCCTCAACCGCGAGGCGGTGCACCATACCGTGCTGACCGCCCATGAGGGCCTGGTCGGCCTCGTCGCCAGCGAGGCGACCCCGCTCAATCTGAACGACGCGCAGAGCCATCCGGCCTTCTCGTTCCGCCCCGAGACCGGCGAAGAGATCTATCACTCCTTCCTCGGCGTGCCGGTCCTTCGCGCCGGCAACACGCTCGGCGTGCTGGTGGTGCAGAACCGGGCCAAGCGCACCTATGTCGAGGAGGAGCTCGAGGCACTGCAGACCACCGCCATGGTGCTGGCCGAGCTGATCGCCTCCGGCGAACTGTCGGCACTGGCCCAGCCCGGCCTGGAGCCGGCCGCGCGCCACTCGATGCAGAAGGTCGGCGCGATCCTGTCGGAAGGCATCGCGCTCGGCCATGTCGTGCTGCACGAGCCGCGCGTCGTCATCAAGGACTACATCGCCGAGGACCTGCCGAAGGAAATCAAGCGGCTCGACACAGCGCTTGCCAAGCTGCGCGCCGATCTCGACCGCATGCTGGAGCGCGGCGACGTCGCCGAGGGCGGCGAGCATCGCGAGGTGCTGGAAGCCTACCGCATGTTCGCCAACGACCAGGGCTGGTCGCACAAGCTGCACGAGGCGGTCGCCACCGGCCTCACCGCGGAAGCCGCCGTCGAGCGCGTGCAGTCCGACACCCGTGCGCGGATGCTGCGCTCTACCGATCCCTATTTGCGCGACCGGCTGCATGATCTGGAAGATCTTGGCTACCGCCTGATGCGGCAGCTGGTTGGCCAGGATCATGCGCCGTCCCGTGAACAATTGCCCGACAATGCCATTGTCATCGCCCGCGCGATGGGCCCGGCGGCACTGCTCGACTATGACCGCAAGCGCCTGCGCGGCATCGTGCTGGAGGAAGGCACTGCCAACTCGCACGTCTCGATCGTGGCGCGCGCGCTCGGAATTCCCGCCGTTGGCGAGGTACCGAACGCGCCCGGCATCGCCGATCCCGGCGACGCCATCATCGTCGACGGCACGTCGGGTTCGATCTATGTCCGCCCGTCGCAGGAGATCGAAGCGGCCTTCGCCGAGCGCGTGCGCTTCCGCGCCCGCCGCCAGGCGCAGTATCTGGCGCTGCGCGACCGGCCCTGCGTCACCAAGGACGGCCAGAAGGTCGAGCTGATGATCAACGCAGGTCTGGCCATCGACCTGCCGCATATCGAGGACACCGGCAGCGCCGGCATCGGCCTGTTCCGCACCGAGCTGCAATTCATGGTGGGACAGAGCCTGCCGCGCACCAGCGACCAGCTCGCGCTCTATCGCACCGTGCTGGATGCCGCCGGCACCAAGCCCGTGACCTTCCGCACCCTCGACATCGGCGGCGACAAGGCGCTGCCCTATATGGAAGCGGTGATCGAGGAAAATCCCGCACTCGGCTGGCGCGCGATCCGGCTCGGGCTCGACCGTCCCGGCCTGCTGCGCGGCCAGATCCGCGCGCTGCTGCGCGCCGGCGGCGGCCGTGCACTGCGCATCATGTTCCCGATGATTTCCGAGGTCGCCGAATTCGATTCGGCGAAGGCGCTGGTCGAGCGCGAGCTCACTTATCTGCGCCAGCACGGCCACACGCTGCCGGAGCGCATCGACATCGGCACCATGGTCGAAGTGCCCGCCCTGCTCTATCAGCTCGACGAGCTCTTGAAGAAAGTCGATTTCATCTCGGTCGGATCCAACGATCTGTTCCAGTTCCTGTTCGCGGTCGACCGCGGCAACGCAAAGGTCTCCGAGCGCTTCGACACCATGTCGGCGCCGATCCTGCGCGCGCTGCGCGACATCGCCCGCAAATCCCATGCGGCGCAGAAGTCGCTCTCGCTCTGCGGCGAGATGGCCTCCAAGCCGATCGGCGCGCTGGCGCTGATCGCGATGGGCTATCGCTCGCTGTCGCTTTCGGCCACCGCGCTCGGCCCGGTCAAGGCGATGGTGATCGATCTCGACGCCAGGAAGGCCGAGGCGATGCTCGGCCCGTTGCTGGATGCGCCCGCCGGCAGCGTCTCGATCCGGCAGAAGCTGACGGAATTTGCCGAGGCCGAAGGCTTGGCCTTGTAGCGGGCCTGTCGCCCGCGTTCCGCCGCCTCGCCTCTTTCCGCCATTTGAGACCTACCCGATGTCGTCACTCCCCGAAGCCAAACTGGACGTCCTGCTCGCGCATCACGCCTCGCTCGAGGCCGAATCGCTGCGACAGCTCGCCTCCGAGCGCTACGTGCAGATCACGCGCGAGCTCGCCGAGCTCGCCCCCTTGATCGACGCAATCAAGACATATCGGTCGGCGGTGAAGGAGCTCGCCGACACCGAGGCCCTGATCGCCGATGCCACCACGGACGCCGAGATGCGCAGCATGGCGGAAGCCGAGCGCGACGAGCTGACGCCAAAGATCGAAGAACTCGTCCAGAAGATTCGCGTCGCACTGCTGCCCAAGGACGCCATGGACGACCGCAACGTGGTGCTGGAAATCCGCGCCGGCACCGGCGGCGACGAGGCCTCGCTGTTCGCCGGCGACCTGTTCCGGATGTACGAGCGTTTCGCTGCCTTGCAGGGCTGGAAGGTCGAGGTGATCTCGGCGAGCGAAGGCACCGTCGGCGGCTACAAGGAAATCATCGCGGAGGTGCAGGGCCGCGGCGCGTTCTCGAAACTGAAATTCGAATCCGGCGTGCACCGCGTGCAGCGCGTGCCCGACACCGAAACGCAGGGGCGTATCCACACCTCCGCCGCGACCGTCGCGGTGCTGCCCGAGGTCGAGGACGTCGACGTCGACATCAAGAACGACGATCTGCGCATCGAGACCATGCGCGCGCAAGGCGCCGGCGGCCAGCACGTCAACAAGACGGAATCGGCGATCCGCATCACCCACATCCCGACCGGCATCGTAGTGATGATGCAGGACAGTCGTTCGCAGCACAAGAATCGCGCCTCCGCCATGAACATCCTGCGCTCGCGCATCTACGACGCCGAGCAACAGCGCGTCGACGCGGCGCGCTCGGCCGAGCGCAAGGAGAAGGTCGGCTCCGGCGACCGCTCCGAGCGCATCCGCACCTATAATTTTCCGCAAGGGCGCGTCACCGACCACCGCATCAATCTGACCCTCTACAAGCTGCCGCAGGTGATCGCGGGCGAAGCGCTCGGCGAATTGATCGACGCGCTGACCACCGAGCACCAGGCCGCACAGCTCGCCGCGCAAGGCGCGGCGGCGTGACGCGCCGCGTGAACGATCCCTTCACCGGACAATCGATCGAGAGCGCACGGCGCGCGCTGGCGGCGCAGCTGCGATCGGCGCAGCTCGACGAAGCCGAGCTCGACGCCCGCATTCTGATCGGGGCAGTTCTCGGCCTCGATCTCACCGGCCTGATCGCGCAAGCCGCCCGGCCCCTCACGGAAGCCGAGGCGCTGCAGCTCGCTCAATATGCCGAGCGCCGGATCGCGGGAGAGCCGGTGGCGCGCATTCTCGGCACGCGCGAATTCTGGGGCCTGCCGTTTCGTCTTTCGGAAGCAACCCTGGTCCCGCGCCCCGACACCGAGACGGTGGTTGAGCTTGCGCTCGAACTTCTTCGCGAACGGAAAACATCGCAGCCATTGCGCATCGCCGATATCGGCACCGGATCGGGCGCGATCCTGCTCGCGCTGCTGCACGACATTCCGGACGCCTTCGGTGTCGGCACCGATCTCAGCCTCTCCGCGCTCGGCACAGCGAGGGGCAATGCCGCGACTCTCGGCCTTGGTCATCGCTCCGCCTTCGTCGCCTGCTCCTATCTGGCAGCGCTTTCGGGCCCGTTCGATCTCATCGTGTCGAACCCGCCCTATATTCCCTCCGCCGAGATTCCGAAATTGAGCACCGAGGTGCGCGAGCACGATCCGCATCTGGCGCTCGACGGCGGCAATGACGGATATGACGCCTACCGCGCCCTGATCCCGCAGGCGGCCGAACGGCTCGCGCCCGGCGGCGCGCTCATCGTCGAAGCCGGGCAGGGCCAGGCCCGAAATATTGAAACCCTGATGACCGCGGCGACGTTGGTCGTGGACAGGCCGCCCAAGACCGATTTGGCAGGCATCCCACGGGCCGTTTCGGCCCGAAAAATGACCCCATAAAAGCCGGATTGGCTTGTAAAAAGCTCTTGGAATATCCCCTGGGAACGACTACCTTCCGCCTAACACATCGGTGTCGGCCCCGTAGACCTACGGGCGAAAGCCGGGCTCTCAAGCGAGAGCTTCACTGATTTTAGGTTCCAAGCCGCAGGTCCTGTTAAGCGCGATGGCCCATTGAGCTGCGCTGCTTTCCGACCGCAAAGTGAACGAAAGCCTGATATTGCGCGCGAAGACTAACGCAAGAAACCAGGGCTTGTTTTGGCAGGCAAAATGAATGGGTTCGCTGGCAATGAGTGCTGGCGGGTGGGGAACGCGTCTTTGTTGAACGCGACGGTCGACGAACATTGGCGGGGTTCAAGCCGCTTCTCGCGCGCGGTATGCGCGAGAGATGTGAACCGCTGTCACCAGGTCACTCCTAGCAATCAGTAATGCGTGCAACCTTTAGGGCTGGAATTAAAGGCAGGACATGAGAAACGGTCAGAACAAGCAGCGGATGCGCAACCGCAACAACAACAATAATAACAACAACAACAATAACCGGCGCGGCCAGAACCCGATGACCCGGGTCTACGAGTCCAACGGACCCGACATCAAGATTCGCGGCACCGCCTCGCACATCGCTGAAAAGTATCTCCAGCTTGCGCGCGACGCGCGCTCCTCCGGCGACCCTGTTGCAGCCGAAAACTACTACCAGCACGCCGAGCATTATTTCCGCCTGATCGCGGCGGCGCAGGAACAGTTCCGCCAGAACCAGCAGCCGCGCGGCGACGAGTCGATCAGCAACAACAGCGGCGACGACAGCGAAGACGACGGCGAGAATTTCTCCAACTTCGGCCAGGAGCCGGGCTTCGTGCCGCAGCCACCGCAGCAGCAGCAGCCTTACATGCGCGATGGCCAGCGCGAACATCACCAGCAGCGTGACCATCAGCAGCGCGACAACCAGCCGCCATATCAGCGCGACAACCAGCAGCCGCGCGAGCACCGCGAGCGCGACCATCGTCCGCAACCGCAATATCAGCCGCAGCCACAACCGCCGAACCAGCCGCAGCCCGTCATCGCCGACGCCGCCAGCGTCGATCGCCTGCCCTCCTTCATCACCGGCCCGCAGCCGCAGGTGAATGCGGGCGCAAATGGCGGCCAGGCTGGCTTCGAGGGCGGCAGTGGCGGCGGCGAGCGCTTTCCACGCCGACGGCGCCGGCCGCATGGCCCGCGCCCCGAGCGCGAAGCCGCTCCGGCCGCGTCCAGCGACGAAGTCGCGCCCGGCGAGTAGGCTTCTTCCGATTTTATGAACTGCAATCGTCCCGGCCTCGCCGGGACGATTTGCTTTCAGCGGCGCGTCACCGTCGTCGAGGACGGCACCAGCACGGGCTTCGCCAGCGAGGGAATCAGCCGCGCCCGCTCCCGCTTGGCGGGGATCGCGCGATAGACCTGCTTGGTGGCTTCCACAATGTGCACGCCGGCAAAGGGCAGTGACAATGCCGCACCGGCACGCTCCCACATCTGCGCCGATTTCAGCACCCAGCCGCCGGCATAGGGCGGCATGAACAGCGCCTCACCCCAGGCGGTCGGTGTGAACCAGGTCTGGCGCAACAGATCGGTGATCTGCGAACGCGAATAGGGCCGGCCGTGACCGAACGGCGTGCTGTCGGTGCGGGTCCACACGCCGCGGCGATTCGGGATCACCGCGATGACGCGGCCGGACGGCGAGAGCACGCGCCACACCTCGCGCAGCAGCGCAGCCGGATCGTCCGACATCTCCAGCGCGTGGACCAGCAGGATGCGGTCCACCGCGGCATCGGGCAACGGCAGCGAGAATTCATCCACCAGCGAGGCCAGCGCCGGCCGTCCCGTCGGCCATTTCAGAACGCCCTGGGCCGCCGGCATGAAGGCGATGCAGCGCTCGGCGTCCTCGCGGAACAGACCGAGATAGGGCGTGGGATAGCCGATGCCGAGCACGCGCTGCCCCTGGGCGCCCGGCCAGCGCTCCCTGATGCCGCGATTGATCATTTGCCGCGCCACGATCCCAAGGCGTCGGGAATAGAACTCGCGGAGGTCGACGACGTCGATGGTCATGACGGCAATGTAACATGCACAAGGCGGCGGCTGCGCGCTGAATATTGCATTGCCTGCGCAACGTTAACGCCATATTTGTCTGACGGGGCTGAGCGCGATGGAGATGTCATGGCCGCCGAAATTCGTACTTTCAACTGTTTAAACGACAATTTCGGTTACCTGATCCACGATGTGGAAACCAAGGCGACGGCGTCGATCGACGCGCCGGAGGCCGGCCCGATCCTGAAGGCGCTGGAGCGCGAGGGTTGGCAGCTCACCGACGTCCTGATCACCCATCATCACGGCGATCATGTCGGCGGGGTCGCCGAACTCAAACAGAAATACAATTGCCGCGTCGTCGCGCCGCATGACAAGACAACCAGGATTGCAGACGTCGACCTGCGCGTCGCCAATGCCGACGTGGTCAGAATCGGCAATCTGCTGGCGCGAATCGTGGAGACGCCCGGCCACACGCTGGACCACATCTCCTACGTGTTCGACAATGAGAAAACGGTGTTTGCCGCCGACACGCTGTTTTCGATCGGCTGCGGGCGCGTGTTCGAAGGCACCTACCCGATGATGTGGGATTCGCTGTTGAAGCTGCGGGCCCTGCCCGACGACTTCAAGCTCTATTGCGGCCACGAATACACGGCGTCCAACGTCAAATTCGCGCTTACCGTCGATCCCGACAACGCGGCGCTCCAGGCGAGGGCGGCGGAGGTTGCGAAGCTGCGGGCCGAGAACAAGCCGACCATTCCCTCACTGCTTGGTGATGAGAAGCGAGCAAACGTGTTCCTGCGGGCCGATGAACCCTCGGTCGCAGCCAGGTTACACATGAAGGGTGCGGATGCCGCCGCGGTGTTCGGCGAATTGCGCGAGCGCAAAAACAAATCCTGAAGACCAAGTCCTGACGGGGATCGATGCCGACCGCAGCCGAGATCATCGCGCGCCTTGAACTCCGACCGCATCCCGAAGGCGGGCATTACCGCGAGACGTTTCGCGACCAGATCACGGACGCCAATGGCCGTTCGCGCTCGACGCTGATCTATTTCCTGCTTGCCCGCGGCGAGCGCTCGCACTGGCATCGCATCGACGCGGTCGAGATCTGGCACTATTATGCCGGCAGCCCGCTGACGCTGCGTATCGCGCACGAGGGCTGCTCACAGCACGAGGTGCGCCTTGGCACCGACCTCATGAGCGGCGAGCGACCGCAGGCGATCGTTCCGGCCGATGCCTGGCAGATGGCCGAGACATCAGGTGAATGGACACTGGTCGGCTGCACCGTGGCACCCGCATTCGAGTTCGCGAAGTTCGAGCTCGCGCCGAAGGGCTGGGAGCCGTAGGGCAACAGTCATCGCTTCCGCAACACCATATCCTTCGCCGCGATCAGGCCGCCGCCGGCGATCAGAACCGCGGCGATGGCGATGTTGGCGCTGGCCTTGGCAAAGCCGGCGGCGATGAGGAAGCCGGTCGAGAGCAGCGGCGTCGCGTAGGAGGCGGCGCCAAGCACGCGGATATCGCCGCGCTTCATGCCGATGTCCCAGGCGTAGAAGGCGGCCCCGACGGGCCCAATGCCGAGCGCGATGACGGAGAGCCATTGCAGCGTGGTCTCCGGCCACACGGTGGCCTCCAGCACGCCATGCATCAATGCGGCGAGCACTGATGTGGCAAGGCAGAAGCCGGCGACCGCATCGGTCGGTACCGCCTTCAAGCGGCGCGACAGCACCGAATAGGTGGCCCAGACGAAGGCGGCGATGAAGGCCGCGATCAATCCCGGCACCGCTCCAGGTGCGAAGCCGGAAGTATTGCCGGCGAACAGCAGCACGGTGCCGACGAGGCCGAGCACGGCGCCGATGATGTGGTGCACGGCAAGCCGTTCGCCCGGCAGGAAGGACGAGAACAGCACGATCAGGAGCGGCCAGAGATAATTGAGCAAGCCGGCCTCAGCCGGCGGCGCGAAGCGCAGCGCCAGAAAATACAGCGCGTGATAACCGAACAGTCCGCCGACACCGACGGCCCAGACGACCAGCGGCTGGCGCAGGCTTTTGGCCGCCTCGCCGCGGCCGATCCAGGTGAGGAGGCCGACGAGACCGCCGATCGCAAAAGTCATCGCGGCGAGCTGGAACGCCGGGATCCTTCCGGTCGCCACCGTCATCACTGACAGCAGCGACCACATCAGGATCGCGGTCAATCCGATCAGCGTCGCGGTGCGGGGAGTCATTGGCCACTACTCTCATCATGGCCGGGCTTGTCCCAGCCATCCACGGTGTTCCGCGGCGACGGCTGTTGTAAGGCTGTGGATGCCCGGGACAAGCCCGGCATGACGAGACGTTGGCTTTACGAGCGAACGTGATGCCCGTGCATCACACCATGTACTGGCCGCCGTTGACGGTCAGCGTCGAGCCGGTGATGGCGCCGGCCTCGTCGGCGGCGAGGAACACGACCGCGCGCGCAATCTCCTCGGGCTCGCCGAGACGGCCGATCGGGATCAGCGGCAGAATAGCCTTCTCCAGCACGTCCTTCGGCACCGCCTGCACCATCTCGGTGTTGATATAGCCCGGGCAGATCGCGTTCACGGTGATGCCGGCCTTGGCGTTCTCCAGCGCCAAGGCCTTGGTGAAGCCGATCTCGCCGGCCTTGGCCGCGGAATAGTTCACCTGGCCGAACTGGCCCTTCTGTCCGTTGATCGAGGAGATGTTGATGATGCGGCCGAACTTGCGTCCGCGCATGCCTTCGATGACCTGGCGCGACATGTTGAACAGCGAGCCGAGATTGGTGCCGATCACGGCGCTCCATTGCTCAAGGCTCATCTTGTGGAAGGCGCCGTCCTTGGTGATGCCGGCATTGTTGACGAGCACATCGACCGGGCCGACCTCGGCCTCGACCTTCTTCACGCCCTCGGTGCAAGCGTCGAAATTGCTGACGTCCCATTTGTAGACGGCGATGCCGGTCTCGGCCTTGAACTTCTCCGCCGCAGCGTCATTGCCGGCATAGCTCGCCGCAACCTTGTAGCCCGCCGCCTTCAGCGCTTTGCTGATCGCAGCACCAATGCCCCGCGTACCACCCGTGACCAGTGCGACTCGTGCCATGTCAAACTTCCTTCCCTTGGACTCTTCGGACGTTTCTGAGTGATCGTTTTTAGTGCTGGATTATGCGGTTGGTTTGACGGACATCAAGAACAAAACGCCCGGCGTTGAGCCGGGCGTTTGTATTTAGTCGAGGCGTGCGCGATTGCGAAGAATATTTGATTTGCAACCGCCGCCTTTTTAGTCGCGTGCAACGCACTCACCGACGTGTGCAGCGCACGCGCGACACGTAAGCTGCGTGTCAGCTATCCTCAGTCACGCGCGAGACACATCGCGATGCCCATGCCGCCGCCGATGCACAGCGTGGCAAGGCCTTTCTTCGAGTCGCGCTTCTGCATCTCGTGCAGCAGCGTCACCAGCACGCGGGCGCCGGAGGCGCCGACGGGATGGCCGATCGCGATCGCGCCGCCATTGACGTTGACCTTCGAGGTGTCCCAGCCGAGGTCCTTGTTGACGGCGCAGGCCTGCGCCGCGAAGGCCTCGTTGGCCTCGATCAGGTCGAGATCGCCGACGTTCCAGCCGGCCTTCTTCAGCGCGGCGCGCGAGGCCGGGATCGGGCCCGAGCCCATGATCTTCGGATCGACGCCGGCCTGCGCCCAGGACACGATGCGCGCGAGCGGCTTCTTGCCTTCCTTGGCGGCCTGCTTGGCGGTCATCAGCACCACGGCGGCGGCGCCGTCATTGATGCCCGAGGCCGAACCGGCGGTGACAGTGCCTTCCTTTTCGAAAGCAGGCTTCAGCTTCGTCATCGCCTCGAGCGTTGCGCCATGGCGCGGATATTCGTCGGCGCTGACGACGATGTCGCCCTTGCGGGTCTTGATAGTGACGGGGACGATCTCGTCACTGAACTTGCCGGCCTTCTGCGCGGCCTCGGCCTTCTGCTGCGAGGCGACCGCGAATTCGTCCTGCTGGGCGCGGGTGATCTGCCACTGCCGCGCGACGTTCTCGGCGGTGTTACCCATGTGATAGCCGTTGAAGGCATCCCACAGACCGTCCTTGATCATGGTGTCGATGAACTCGACCGCGCCCATCTTGACGCCGCCGCGCAGGTACTGGGCGTGCGGAGCCATGCTCATGGATTCCTGGCCACCGGCGACCACGATCTCGGAATCACCGTTGAGCAGCGCCTGGTAGCCGAGCGCGACCGTGCGCAGGCCCGAGCCGCAAAGCTGGTTGACGCCCCAGGCCGGGCTCTCCACCGGAATGCCGGCGGCGATCGAGGCCTGACGGGCCGGGTTCTGGCCCTGAGCGGCGGTCAGGATCTGGCCCATGATGACTTCGGAGACCCGACCGGGCTCGATACCACCACGCTCCAGCGCGGCCTTGATGGCGATCGCGCCGAGATCGTGGGCGGGAAGGGTCGCGAAGGCTCCGTTGAAGCTTCCGACCGGGGTGCGGGCGGCGCTGACGATGACGACATCGTCTGACATGGGCATCTCCTGAGGTTGAATGGGGGCAGGCGGGGCTGGGGAAACGGCTCGCCAGTCTCGGACGGCATCCTGTTAACGTCGTTGCGGCATGTCAATCGGCGGGTGGCCAAATCCATACCGCAGCGCATTCAAAATAGCGTTCTTGGCGATTTCGCAAGCACGTTTTTGCTGTGCAATTAACCGTGGCGCACAAAACGGTAGCGTGAGCCCGTTGAAAATGCTTATTTTGTTGCGTTGCGTACTCTTCCCGCCCTGCGGCATAGCCCGCCGGGTTCCCGTTCTCAGCGTTTGCAAGTGAGAGCCCATGGCGAAATCAGACCAACCCACCACGATCAAGAAATACGCGAACCGCCGGCTCTATAACACCGGAACGAGCACTTACGTGACGCTGGAAGACCTCGCCGCCATGGTCAAGGACGGCGAAGATTTCCTGGTCTACGACGCCAAGACCGGTGACGACATCACCCGCTCGGTGCTCGCCCAGATCATCTTCGAGCAGGAGAACAAGGCCGGACAGAACCTGCTCCCGACCACTTTCCTGCGCCAGCTGATCCGCTTCTACGGCGACAGCATGCAGATGGTGGTGCCGAAATATCTCGAGCAAGCCATCGCGTCGCTGACCCAGGAACAGGAGAAGTTCCGCAAGCAGATCGCCAGCTCGCTCTCCGGAACTCCGTTTGCCCCGCTGGAAGAGCAGGTCCGCCGCAACATGGAGCTGTTCCAGCAGACCTTCTCGATGTTCAAGCCGTTTGCCCCTGGCGCGGCCCGCCCGGCGGCTGCGCCGGAGCCCGATGCGAGCGCCGAGCCGGCAAAGGACAGCAACATCGACGACCTGCGCCAGCAGATGAAGGACATGCAGGAGCGCCTCGAGCGGATGTCGAAGAAGGACGAGTAGGGCTCGAGCCACTCGTCCACATCAGCGCCCGCCCTCCGCGACTTTGCCCGACGGCCTCATCGTCGTCATTGCGAGCCCCGAAACAATCCAGAATCCCTCCGCAGAGGCAGCCTGGATTGCTTCGCGGCGCTCGCAATGATGGAATCTGTAGCGCCTACGCCGCCAGCTTCACTGCATGCGCAAAGTCCCAATAGAGTTTTCGCGCTTTGGTGTAGAGCGGGCCCGGCTTCAGCTCGCGCTCGTCGATACGAATCACCGGCGCGACCTTGGCGAAGTTGCCGGTTGAAAAGATCTCGTCGGCGGCGAGGAAGTCGGCATAGCGCAACGTCTTCTCGACCACGGTGACGCCATCGGCGCGGAGCAGGTTGATGACACGCTGACGCGTGATGCCGTTGAGGAAGGTGCCGTTCGGCACCGGCGTGAACACCACGCCGTCCCTGGCCATGAACACGTTGGAATTGCCGAACTCCGCGACATTGCCGAGCATGTCGAGCATCAGCGCGTTCTGGAAGCCGCGTGAAGCCGCTTCGGCCAGCGCGCGTGAATTGTTGGGATAGAGGCAGGCAGCCTTGGCCTCGACCGGCGCGCATTCGGCCGTGGGCCTGCGGAATGGTGACAGCGTGATGGCGTTGCCGACGGGCTTCGGCATCGGCGCCTCGTAGATACACAGGCACCAATTGGTAGTCTCGGGGTCGAACAGCACGCCGCCGCCCGCGCCATTCTGCGCCCAGTACATTGGACGGATATAGAGTTCGGCATTCGCCGCGAAGCGCGCGATGCCGTCGGTTGCAAGCGTGAGCCAGGTGCCGGCATCGACCACCGGCTTCAGACCAAAATTGACCGCGGATTGATTGGCACGGGCGACGTGACGGTCGAGATCGGGCGCGACGCCCTCGAACGCGCGCGCGCCGTCGAACACGACCGATCCGAGCCAGGCTGCATGCGTGCGCGGCCCCATGATCGGCACATTGCCGTCGTGCCATTTGCCCTCGAAGAAGGTCCAGCTCGGCGAATATTCGATGGGCTTCCTGATCTCGGCCATGACCGGCCTCCCCTTGGCGTGATGCCGCAATATGCCACGACTATTGGGCGCAATTTCTAAATGATTCCCTGCGGGGACGTGGTGAGTTACCCTCCCCCGGTGGGATAAGGAAAGGTCCATGCCGCTCGATCCGCTCGCAAAGCGATTGTTGACCATGATGGCTGCTGCTGCGCCCCAGGCGCGGAGCCGGCCGAGCGTGGAGGCACGGCGACAATCACTGGCGAAGCTGATGCAATTCGCACGCACCGAGGCGCCTGATATGACCGCGACCGACGGCGTGCTTCCCGGCCCCGACGGAGAGCTTCCCTATCGCCTCTATTCGCCCGCGTCTGCCGGCGAGCGCACGCCGGGCTTCGTGTTCTTTCACGGCGGTGGCCTCGTTGCCGGCAGCGTCGTGACACACGACCGCATCGCCGCGGCGCTTGCGCATGCCACCGGCTGCCGCCTTGTCTCGGTCGACTACCGCCTCGCGCCGGAACATAAATTCCCTGCCGCCGTGGATGATGCGATCGCCGCGACCGAATGGGTGGCGCGCGAAGCGCCCTCCCTCGGCATCGATGCTGAACGTCTGGTGGTCGGCGGCGACTCCGCCGGCGCCACATTGGCTGCGATCGTATGCCAGGAAGCAATGCAGAGCGCCGGCCTCTCCATCGTCGCGCAATGCCTGATCTGTCCGGTGCTGGATTTCGAGGAGACCTCGCCCTCGCGCGAAGCCTTCGCCGAAGGTCATCTGATCGACCGCGTCACGATCGAAGCCGATCTTGCCGACTATCTGCCCGACGGCATCGACGCCGCCGATCCCCGCATCTCGCCGCTGCGCGCGACGCGCCTTGCGGGCCTGCCCACCGCGATCATCCACACCGCCGAATTCGACCCGATGCGGGACGAGGGCAATGCCTATGCACGCAAGCTGCTCACCGCGGGCGTCGCCGTCGAGCACGTCTGCCATGACGGCATGGTTCACAACTTCCACGCCATGGGCGCGATCCTGCCGCAGGCGCAGCTCGTGCTGTCACAGATCGGCGAACAGGTGCGGCGGGCGGTTGAGGCATAAAAGCGCCAATCACGCGCGCGCGCCGATCACCGCACGCGCCGCCACGACATATTCCGGCCAATGCGCATCCGCATAGCGTTCGGCCTGCCGCACGCAAGTGACGTCGGGCGCATGCGCGGCCGCAATCGTGCGCGCGAAGCGCTCTTCGGCGACCGTCACGTCGCCGGGTTCGGCCGACGGTACGGCGGCGGCCACGGTGGTCGGAGCGACAGCGAGGCCTGCCAGACCCGTGAGCAGGATGCGGCGTGACGTGTTCATGGCTGTCGTCCTTCCATTGTCCGGCCTGCACTCTGGCCGGCGAGTGTGTCAGTGCGATCACGGCAGCGTATCCGCACACATCCGCGCCGTCCATCGCTGGGGATAGCGCTTGACCACGCGCGTGATCACGTTCCATCTAACAACGGTTCCGCCATCAAATCGCCACGCGTCGGATTGTCACGTGTCCCATCAATGTCCATCGCGTCTTCAGGCTTTGCGTGCTGCTGCGATGGGGCTGTTTTATCTGACGTTGTCGGCAGGCGCTGCCTTTGCCGCTGACGAGGCGGAAGACGTACCGGCAAAACCTGATGTCCCCAACATCTATCTCGATCTGCGCACGACCTATGCGACGATTCCCGCGGGCACGCTGGGGCTCGGCTTCGGCAACACCTCGCTGTCAGCCGCGTTCGAAGCCCTGGCGACCCGACGCGGCACGACGCTGCCGGGTGGCTTGCCGGCGGCGAAATCCATCGCCGTCGACCTGCCGCTGACCGTCGACGTCAGCGACCGCGTCTCGCTCTATGGCGGCGTTTCGGGCTCGACGACGGATATCGGCGGCGGCTGGTCGGCGTTCGACATCACGAGCTGGAACATCGGCGTGCAGGCCGACCTCCATCAGCAGAACGGCGGGAGGATTCCGACGATCACGCTGCAAACGACCCTGACGCAGTCGGTGCCGAACGAGCCGGGCATGACGAATTCGCTCAACAACATCCTGGAATTCGACTACGCGCTCGACGAGGACGAGACGCGCGGCTGGCTCGCCGGCGTGCAATACACTTACACCGACATCGCGAGCCAGCTTGCCAGCATCCGGCCGAACACGATCCTCTATGCCGGCGGCTACTACCAATGGCCGAGCAACTGGAAATTCACCGGGCGGCTCGGCATGCAGTCGTTCGGCGGTGCGCAGATCGCAGGCCGGACGCTGGCGGAGTCCTTCACCCAGCCGATCCTGCGCCTCGACCTCGACCGCATGGACGACAACGACAACCGCCTGTTCGGCATCACCGCGCAGATCGCGTGGATGCCAAAACCGTCCTACCAGGTGACACTGCGCACGCCGCTCTACGCCGTGCGCAACTGATCGCGGCCATGGTGGATTTTCCGTAAAGCGCGGCTCCGCCCTTTACCGATGCCAACGCAACAGCCGCAGCCGCCCGTCGTTGATGATGAAGGGCTTTTCGCTTTTCAGCGCCGGCGTGTGCGACGTCCGACCGATGCACCAATTGTTATCCCTCTCGCAAGATCGCTCACCGCGTTACCTCTCGGCAAGAAGCCTGCGACAAACTGGGCCGGATTCGCCTGGGAGGTCGGAAATGCCCCGCTTGGTATCGGAACGAACGTTCCTGGCCGGCAAGATCATCTTCAACTTCGGTCAATCGACCATCGATTGCGTCGTGCGCCGGATGTCCGAGGATGGTGCGACGCTGGAGATGCAGAGCAGCCTCGGCGTGCCCGAACGGTTCCAGCTCAGGCTCGCAAGCCAGGAGATCATCTCCTGCCGGGTGCTGTGGCGGTCGGACCGTCAGGTCGGAGTCGCGCTCGAAGCGGAAGATCATATCGGTCCCAAAGCTGAGAACGAGCAGGGACGACGGGCCGACTCGCTGATGCGCGGACAGATGCTCGCGCTTCGCGCGGCACTCGATTTCGTCCCGCTCGGCATCGTGCTGCTGGATGCAAATCTCCGCGCGCAGTTGATCAACCGTGCGTTTCGGCGGATGTGGCTGTTGCCTGATGAAGTCGCCAACAGCAATCCGTCTTTCGCGACGCTGATGCACCACGGCCGCGACACTCTGGCCTACGAAATTCCTCCGGCCGACCTGGAGGCCTATGTGGCCGAGCGCGTGCGCCACGTGCAGGCGGGTGACGCCTCGCCGCGCGACCTGCGCCGCTCCGGCGGCGATGTCGTGCGCATGCAATGCACGCCGCTGCCTGACGGCGGGCGGATGCTGACCTATACACCCGTCACCGATATCGTGCGCTACTCCGACGAGCTGAAATTGCTGCGCGACGCGCTCGAGAATGTCGAGGACGGCGTGCTGCTGCTGGACCGCGATCTCAACGCGAGCTTCATGAACCGGCGGATGCGACGGTTCTGGGAGGTGAGCGAGCAGGAAGCGGATGAACACCCGACCTATGCATCGCTGGTGAGCCGGGCGCAGCGCGCGAGCGCGCCCAATCTCCCGACGAACGAATTGACGAAATTTCCCGCCAAGCGCGTCGCCGAGGTCAAGGCCGGGGATCACGTGCGCGACCTGCAGACGCCGGACGGAAGGCGCATCAGGGCGCATTGCACCACGATGTCGAATGGCGGCCGCATGCTGACCTATGTCGACATCACCGATCTGACGCAAAAGGCCGCGATGCTGGAGACGCTCGCCACCACCGATCCACTCACCGGCCTCTACAACCGCCGCCACTTCCTCAACAACCTCGATGCGGAATGGAGCCGCTTTCAGCGCTACTACCGCTCCGTCTCGGTGCTGATGCTCGACATCGACCACTTCAAGTCGGTCAACGATCGCTACGGCCATGCGGTGGGCGACGCCGCGATCAAGGCCGTTGCGGCCGCCTGCCTCGATGGCAAGCGCAAGTCGGACATCGTCGGCCGCCTTGGCGGTGAGGAATTCGCCGTTCTGCTGCCCGAGACCAGCCTGTCCCGGGCAAGGATAGTCGCCGAGCGCATCCGCAAGCGCGTGATGAGTACACAGGTCTCTGCCGACAAGATTCAGTTCGGTCTCACCGTGAGCATCGGCATTGCGGAGGCCACCGTCAGCATGTCCGGCATCGACGCACTGATGGGCGCGGCCGATCAGGTGCTCTACCAAGCCAAGGCCGAAGGCCGCAATCGCTGCATCGCCTGGGTGCCCCCGCCGCCTGCAAGCAAGGCGGCGGAGTGATCGTCCGAGCAGCGTCTACTCCGGCACCGGCACGTCGAACGTGTTGAGCGTGACCGAAACCATGCAATAGACGCCGACGAGATAGGACAGCTCGGCCGCGCCGTGCTCGCCGAATTCCTTGACCGCCGCCCGATAGGTCAACTCCGGCAGCACGCCGCCGCTCACCAGTGCCGATGCGACGTCATAGGCGACCGCCTCCTGCTTGGTGAGATCCACCGGCCGCTGTCCGGCGACGATGGTGGCGAGCTTCTCGTCGGACAGGCCGCGCTGCTCGGCCACCAGCACATGGGCATAGAGCTCGTAGCCGGAGCGGAAATGCGAGCCGGTGACGAGGATCGCGACCTCGCGCACCGGCGCCGGCAGCAGCGGGTTCGACGCGATCGCCTTGACCAGCTCCCACACCGGCTTGCCGAAGCGCGGCTCGCGGATCCAGGGATTCCAGGGCCCGAGCAGCGCGCCGTCGTCGCGCATGTTCACGAAGCCCTTGAAATGATCCTTGATGCCGGCTCGCATGTCGTCATAGAGCGGCTTCTGTTCGTCGGTCAGATCTTTCGGATCGAGAATGGGGAGGCGCACGGCGAAATCTCCTCGTTGAGAAGATGCAAGGCTCGCGCGCGTCCGCGCGCAAGGCAAGTGAAGTTGCCGTGACATCCGGTCCGGGGCGGGTGACCGCCCGACGGCGTCGGCTACGGTGCCTCCGGGCGTGCCAGCGGCTCGCCCAGCGTATGCATCAGCCGGTTGGCCCAGCCGAAGATCGCGGCCGACAGCACCAGGTCGAGCTGTTCGATCTCGCTCAGCCCGGCCTCGCCAAGTGCGCGCGCCTCGTCTACGCTCGCTTCGATCGGAGTTGTCGAGAGTTTTGTAGCGAAATTGAACAGGGCCTGCTGACGCGCCTCCAGCGTGGCTTCGCGCTCGTCGGCAAAGATCTCCTCGACCACGTCGGTGCGCCCGGAGTAATTGATGAAGCGTGAGGCGTGCACGGCGGCGCAATAGATGCAGCGGTTGACGACCGAGGCACTCAGCGCGCCGAGCTCGCGCTCGGCCGGGGACAGGCCGTCCTTGCCATACATGATGAGGTTGAACAGCGGCGAGCGCACGCTAAGCGATTCCGGGTCGTGCGCCAATGTCAGCACGTAGGGCGACACGCCCTTGTTGGAGGGCGTGACCTTCATCGCCGCAAGCTGCTCTGATGTCGCCGAGGCGAGCTCGACCGGCGTGACATAGGGTGACCAGGTCGGGATCGTGGCCGTGAAGCTGTGGACGATTTCGCTCATCTGGCCTGGACCTCTTTCAGCAGCTTGAGGCCGGCCACGACCCGCAGCTGGTAGTTCACGAAAGCGGCGAGCTCGGACAGGCGCACGATATCGGCCTCGCTGACACCGGCCACCTTCAGCGCCGCGATGTCCTGTCTTGTCGCCTCGCGCGGCGACAGCGTCAGCAGGTCGGCGTGGCGGGCCATGGCGTCGTGCACGGAATCGCCGCACACGCCGCCGGGCCGGGCGAGCGCGGCCAGGTCGAGATCGGTCGCATGCGCCAGATAGGATTCGTAATGCGCGGTCAGCGCCTCGTCGCCGAGATGTCGGCACATCCGCGCCGCGAGCGACGCCCGCAGGCCGTGGCTCAGGCCGCCGGGCTCACGCGGCAGCAGCACCGCGTCATGGGCGGCTTCGCTGAGGCGCAAGATCTCGGCGCGGGCGTTCAGAGCCTGGCCGAGCTGCGACGCCGCGGGCACGCCGGCAATGGTTTCGATCAGCGTGGTCAAGCAATACTCCGCAGGCTCTGTGGATTGACAACGTCCTCGACGGCGAGCGCCAGCGGCTGCGCCGTATCCAGGAACGACGACAAGGCAGCCTCGCACGGCGCCGGATCGAGGCCCCGGGCTGTCAACCATGCGGGGTCATAATAGGTCTGCCGGTAGCGCTCGCCGGAATCGCAGATCAACGTGACCAGCGATCCGGTTTGACCGGCGCTACGCATCTCCGAGGCGATGCGGCACAACGCCAGGAAGTTGGTGCCGGTCGAGCCGCCCACCGACCGGCGCAGCCGGCGCGACAGCACGTTCATCGCCGCAATCGTTGCGACATCCGGGATCTTCATCATGCGGTCGACGACACCAGGCACGAAGGATGGTTCGCAGCGGGGACGGCCGACGCCTTCGATCAGCGAGGGCCGCTCGCAAACATGGGAGCGGTCCTGCGAGCGGAAGCAGTCGAAGAAGGCGGAATGCTCGACATCGGCAACGCACAGCCGCGTCGGATATTGGCGATAGCGCAGATAGCGCCCGATGGTCGCCGAGGTGCCGCCGGTGCCCGCGCCCATCACGATCCAGTCCGGCAGCGGGCGCGGCTCGCCCTTCAATTGCGTGAAGATCGATTCGGCGATGTTGTTGTTGCCGCGCCAGTCGGTGGCGCGCTCGGCGAAGGTGAACTGGTCCATGTAATGGCCGTTCAGCCGGGCGGCTAGCGCGGCAGCCTCCGCATACAGCGTGCGGCCGTCATCGATCAGATGGCAGTTGCCGCCGTAATGCGCGATCGCGGCGATCTTCTCCGCCGACGTCGTGCGCGGCATCACGGCGTAGAAGGGCACGCCGATCATCTGCGCGAAATAGGCTTCCGACACCGCGGTCGATCCCGACGAGGCCTCGACGACGGGCGTGCCTTCGCGGATGTGCCCGTTGCAGAGCGCGTAGAGGAACAGCGAGCGCGCCAGCCGATGTTTCAGGCTTCCGGTCGGATGCGTGGATTCATCCTTCAGATAGATGTCGATGCCTGATAGCGCAGGCACGATCAGCCGGATCAGGTGCGTGTCGGCGGTGCGGCACTGGTCGGCCTCGATCGCGGCCACGGCCTCGTCGACCCAGCCGCGTCGGTAGGTTGGCCCGGCCGGATCGTGGTGGCGAAAGGGGGTTGGGTCCATCGGCATGACCTGATGCTCTCATAATACTTCTTGCACATCAAGAAATATTGTTCATTCTATATCCACATAATGCAGGCGACGTGGCCATGAACCAGGACGTTATCGATATCCGCCTTCTCGAGGCCTTCGCCGCTGTGATGTCGGCCGGAAGCATCACCGGCGCGGCGCGGCTGCTCGGCCGTTCGCAGCCGGTCGTGACACGTCAGATCCAGGATCTCGAGACCGACGTCGGCTATCTCCTGTTCACCCGGAATGGTCCGCGCATCAGCCCGACGCCAAAGGGCGTGCTGTTTCACGCCGAGGTCGAGCGGCTGCTGATGGGCTTGAAGCACATCCGCCAGCGCGCCAACGCGATCGGCGCGGGCGCGCTTCCGGTGCTCAGCCTGGCGGCGATCCCGGCGCTGGCGGCCGGCTTCGTTCCGGCCGCGCTTGCAGCGCTCGAACGCGAACTGCTGCCAAGCCAGGTCCATGTGCAGGCGCTCGCGGCCGAGAATGTCGTGCAATCGGTGCTGTCGCAGTCGGTCGATTTCGGCCTTGCGAGCCTGCCGATCCAGCATCCCGGGCTCGACGTACAATGGGTCTGCGAGGTGCCGTGCGTCGCCTGCCTCGCGATGGATCATCCGCTGGCCAAGAAGAAGGTCATTCGCCTGAAGGATCTCGTTGGCGTCCGGCTGCTGACGATGGCCAACCCCTACCGGCTTCGCCGCCGTGTGGAGGAAGCGCTGGAGCGTGAAGGTGTCGTGCCCGCTGAGGTCATCGACACCAACGCGTCGCTGACGGCGATCGCCATGGCCAAGCAGTCGCTCGGCATCGCCGTGGTCGAGCCGGTGCTGACCTCCAGCCTGCCGGTGGAGGGCGTCATCACGCGGCCGCTGGACGTGTCCATTCCCTTCCTGTTCGCCGCGATTGCGCCGACCGGGCGCGAACTGACGCCGACGGTTGCCGCGCTCAACGGCGCACTGCGCGCCGCGGTCGCGCTGATGCCCGGTGCAAGGCTGCATAGCGGCGCCGCCGCGCTGGCCGAGGCCAGCGACGAAACCAGTGAATTCGAGAAAGCTCGCTTATGACGACGATGACCCCTGACGCGGCGGGCCTCGCGGCACTCGAAGCGCGCCTGAAGCAGGATCTGACCTGGCTCGAACTGCCAGCCAAGTCATGGGTGCCGCGCCGCATCGTCGATGGCGAGGCGGTCATCGACGTCGTCATCGTCGGCGCCGGCATGGCCGGCCTCGTCGCCTCCGCCATGCTCAGGCGTCTCGGCGTCGACAACCAGCTCGTGCTCGATCGGGCGCGCGCGGGCGAGGAAGGCCCCTGGGCCACGTTCGCCCGGATGCGGACGCTGCGCTCGCCCAAGGAATTGACCGGACCCGCGATGGGTATGCCGGCACTGACCTTCCGCGCCTTCTACGAGGCGCAGTATGGCAAGGAAGCCTGGCAGGCGCTCGACCGCGCGCCGCGCACAATGTGGATGGACTACCTGATCTGGTACCGCAAGGTGCTGGGCCTGCCGGTCCGCAACGGGGTCTCGGTTGAGCGAATCCAGGCTCGTCCCGACGAATTGTTCGCGCTCGATGTCAGCGAGGGCGGCACGTCGCGACGAATTCTCGCCCGGCATGTCGTGCTGGCGACGGGGCGCGACGGCCTCGGCGGCGCTTACGTGCCGCCGCTCGCCGACGGCATCGACCGCCGCTTCTGGGCGCATTCCGCCGCCTCTATCGACTTCGAAAAGCTCCGCGGCAAGCGCGTCGCCGTCGTCGGCGCCGGCGCATCGGCGATGGACAACGCGGCGATGGCGCTGGAGGCGGGCGCCGTGCGCCTCGACCTGTTCATTCGGCGCGCGGACATCCCGCGCGTCAACAAATTCACCGGCATCGGCAGCCAGGGCGTCGTGCACGGCTTTGCCGGGCTCACTGACGATTGGAAATGGCGCTTCCTCGATCACACGCTGAAGGCGCAGACGCCGCCGCCGCGGCAAAGCGTGCTGCGCGTCTCCGCCTATCCGCAGGCGCATTTCCATCTCGCAAGCCCGATCGATGATCTCGTCGTCACGGGAGATCATCTCATGGTGACGACGCCGAAGGGCCGCTACGCGACCGATTTCATCATCTTCGGCACCGGCTTCAAGGTCGACCTCGCATTGCGCGACGAGCTTGCCGCGTTCGCGCCGCATATCCGGTTCTGGCGCGACCGCTTCCCGACACCTGACGGCATGGACAATGCCGAGCTGGAGAACTCGCCAGACCTCGGCGACAGCTTCCAGTTCCTGGAGAAAGAGCCCGGCGCCTGCCCGATGCTGGCGCGGCTGCATTGCTTCAACTATCCGGCGACGCTGAGCCACGGAAAACTCTCCGGCGACATCCCCGCGATCAGCGAGGGCGCCGACCGGCTCGCGCGCGGCATCGTCCGCCGCCTCTTCGTCGAGGATCGCGAGATCCACTTCGCCAACCTCAAGGCCTTCGCCACGCCGGAACTCGCCGGCGACGAATGGCAGGATGCCGACACCCCCCATCAACCCGCCGAATAGGCCGAACCGGACAGGCAAGCGAGAGATGCAGACGAACAGGAAGGCCATCGCGGCCGCGATCGCCGGCAATGCGCTGGAGTGGTACGATTTCACGGTGTTCGCGCTGATGACACCGGTCATCAAGAACCTGTTCTTTCCGGTCGACCCGAAAGTTCCGGGCAGTGAGATCAACGCGCTGCTGCTGACCACCGCGCTGTTCGGCACCGGCTTCTTCATGCGGCCGATTGGTGGCCTCGTGCTCGGCTATTTCGGCGATCGCAAGGGGCGGAAGGCGGCGATGACGCTCGGCATGGGCATCATGGCGCTGTCGGTCGCGCTGTTGGCGTTGACGCCGACCTATGCCACGGCCGGCATCGTGGCGCCGCTGATCGTGCTGCTGGCGCGGCTGTTGCAAGGCTTTTCGGTCGGCGGCGAGTTCGGCACCTCGACCGCCTATCTGATCGAAGCCGCACCCCCCGGCCGCACCGGCTTCTATGGCTCGTGGCAGATCGCCGGCCAGCTCATGGCCAACGTGCTCGGCGCCGTGCTGGGCGCCGCCCTGACGCTGACCTTCACGCAGGAGCAGCTTGCCGCCGGCGCCTGGCGCATTCCCTTCTTCGTCGGCCTCGTGATCGTTCCGATCCTGCTTTACATGCGCGCCAGCGTCATCGAGCCCGAAGCCTCCCGGCGCAGCATGGCAACGGTGCACAAGGACAATTTCATCGCCGCGCTGAAGAATCCCGGCCGCAATTTCCTGATCGGCATGGGCATGGTGGTGGCGAGCGCCGTGTCGTTCTACGTCACCTTCGGCTACACCGTGACCTACGCCAAGGAGGTGCTGAAGCTGCCGCTGATGCAGAGCTTCCTGGTGCAGATGATCGCGGCAATCGTGATGGTGATCGTGGTGCCCATTGCCGGCGCCATCTCCGACCGCTATCCGCGCAGGCCGCTGCTGCTGGTCTCCCTCATCGGCTATTTTGTCTCGCTCTATCCGCTCTATGCCTGGGTGATCTCGGAGCCGTCGATCGCAAAGCTCCTGGTCGCCCAGGTCGTTATCGGCTTCTTCAGCGCCTTCTTCCTCGGCGTCTACTGCACCACGCTGGTCGAGCTGTTCCCGATCCGCGTCCGCTCGACCGCGCTCGCGATCGTCAACAATGTCGCGGTGCTGGTGTTCGGCGGCTTTGCCCAGTTCTTCGTGACCTGGCTGATCGCGCTCACCGGCTCTCCGCTCGCGCCGATCTTCTATGTGATGATCGGCGTCGGCCTCGGGCTGATCGCTGTGATCGCGATGCGGCCGGAGGATGCCGGGCTGGAGCAGGTCGTCACGGAGCGGGCTCTTGATGCTTCATTGCGTCATTAGGCGTCAAACTCAGCAGGTCACCTACCGACGGAACATCTCTCGAGGAAGGGGCTTGTTAACCAATCACCGAGCAGATTCAGGAAATGACCAAGTCGGAACTAGAACGGATGCGAGATTGGGCCGTGTCAAAGCTCGCCACGGGGGAGGAACCCCCGTGGGCTTGGTATCAGTACATGAAGCTTCGCGAGACCTTGGAAGCCATCCTAGGCGGGATGGATGCGGTTACGCTGCAAACGGAGAGTTCACCGCAATCGGTGCTACGTCCGGGAACGCATCTCCGACTAGTGGGGGCCACTGATTTGCAAGATGCCGCTCAACGCCATCCCGTTGAGCCGATGACACCGCTGCCCATGTGACTCGCAGAGTTCCCTTCTTGGCATAGGCCAAGATGGCCGAGTCGTTGCGATGCTGCGAAAGCCTCGCTGCGACGTCGCCTTGGCCGATTCGGACCACCCGCGACGGATCTCCTTCATGCCAAATTACATAGACGCCAGACTCTTTGACCGTTGAGAGGTCGAGGTTCTTCAAGTCACAATAGTGGCCGTCT
Organism: Bradyrhizobium sp. GW821-FHT13H05; assembly: GCF_058804065.1. NCBI lineage: Bacteria > Pseudomonadati > Pseudomonadota > Alphaproteobacteria > Hyphomicrobiales > Nitrobacteraceae > Bradyrhizobium > Bradyrhizobium sp. GW821-FHT13H05. The sequence continues at coordinate 47,980 of NZ_JBXAPO010000017.1, forward strand.
TTCCCACACTTAAACCATTTAATTTGGATCGCCATTTGTGGTGCCTTTCGCATCAGTTTCTGATGTTGGCGCCTTCCTGTTCTCAGGGCCCCTCCTCACCAACAGTGTGTCATTGACACACCCCGATGATTCGGTCTAGAAGATTCACAACACCGGCAAAAAGAACCGGCGCGCAAAGGGGTCCGAAGGCGGTCTAAGGAATGGATAGGAGATTTGCGCATGCTGGGGGCCGGAATCTATCCGATCACCATTGCTGAGATGCAGAACTATACGAGGGATGCAGATCAGTACTTTGAACCGGAAGAGCACGAGAGGCTGAAAACCTTTCTCGCACTTCATCCGGAAGGCGGGGACGTGCTGCCAGGAACTGGTGGAGTCCGCGTTCAACTATGGCCGGTCAAGAAACGACCGGGCACAAGCGCGAAGGTGGTCTACTTCTTTCGCGACTTGAACATGCCTTTGTACATGCTCGCTCTCTATAAAAAGGGCGAGCGTATGCCGCTGGATTTCGACTGGAAGGACGAAATCAAAGGCTTAGTCGATGAACTCGTTGCCCACCACAGTGAACGCTGGGCGCTAGTCATTCGACAACAGCGGGGGGACTTAGCGTAGAGAGTTGCGACTGCACATAGGAGAGGCACATGGCAAAAAGGCATAAGATCGTCGCGGGGCTGCGCGAAGCGATTTCCTATGCCAAAGGGGCACCCGCGCAAGCGCGGGTGACCCGATACCAAATTCCCGACAACATCGACGTAAAGCAATTGCGGGAAGGGCTAGGAATGAGTCAGCCGGAGTTTGCCCTCAAATTTGGCTTCAGTTTGGGTACGCTTCGGCAATGGGAGCACGGAAGGCGTTATCCGGATGGCGCAGCTCGTGTTCTTCTGACAGTAATCTCTCATCGCCCGGATGCAGTGAAAGAAGCGCTGGAGTCGGTCGCGGAGCGACGCGTGGCTGTAGGCTGATAGCTGTCCTCAAAGTCTAAGGCCCGCCTCTCACAGGGCGGGTCTTTACTTTGGGGCTAGCGAGTGTGGAGACTCGCTTTCCGTCTGGTGCCCGAGAGAGCGAGTCGCTTCATCTCCAGTACGCTCCTAGCAAGGGGCCAAGATTCCATCCGTCTTATTATCTTCGGCAAATGAGCTGCTACCAGTCTCCAATGCAGCTTTCATTGCCACTGGATCATTCAGCGTCGGCAGCCGTCGGTTGGCCTCAAAGTCGCGAATTGTTAAAGCGTCCGCGCTCACGGCTACCTAATGCTGCGTCATTGAGGGTGCAGCACTGCCTCGCTCAAAACTCCAGTGGCGCGTTGTCGACGACCTCCTTCATCACGAAGAAGGTCCGCGTCTGGCGCACGCCGGGCAGCGCGATGAGCTGCTCGCCATGGATGCGGTTGAAATCCTCCATGTCGCCGACGCGGATTTTCAGGAAATAGTCGAAGTCACCGGCGACGAGGTGGCAGTCGAGCACGAATTTCAGTTGTGCGATCGCCTGTTCGAAGATCGCGAAGCTCTCCGGCGTCGAGCGGTCCAGCACGACGCCGACCATCACCAGCGTGCCCTTCGCCACCTTCTTCGGGGCGATCATGGCGCGAACGGTGGCGATGAAGCCGTCCTCGAACAGGCGCTGGGTGCGGCGATGGCAGGTGGCGGGGCTGAGAGCTACGGTTTCGGCCAGCTCGGCATTGCTGAGCCGGCCGTTATTTTGCAGCAATCTCAATATCTTGAGGTCGACGCGATCCAATCGAGAGGACATGGAAGAAGCTTCCGTTATTGGATTTATTTCTGAAAGAAATATTAGCTAAATCGACGATAGCCGCAAGATAACGCGCAATATGGGCGCAGCATTCGAGAGCACATTCCTTCTCAGGTATGCTAGTCGCTGCGGCCAGATCAACGCCAATCGGGATGACCTGACCATGCTGGAAAAATTCGCGCGCTATCCGCTGACCTTCGGCCCGACGCCCATCGAGAAGCTGGAGCGGCTGTCGAAGCATCTCGGCGGCAATGTCGAGATCTATGCCAAGCGCGAAGACTGCAATTCCGGCCTCGCCTATGGCGGCAACAAGCTGCGCAAGCTCGAATACATCATCCCGGACGCGATCGCCTCCAACGCCGACACGCTGGTGTCGATCGGCGGCGTGCAGTCCAACCACACCCGCATGATCGCCGCCGTCGCCGCCAAGATCGGCATGAAGTGCCGCCTGGTGCAGGAAGCCTGGGTGCCGCACGAGGACGCCGTCTATGACCGCGTCGGCAACATCATGCTCTCGCGCATCATGGGCGCCGACGTGCGCCTGGTCGACGACGGCTTCGACATCGGCATCCGCAAGAGCTGGGAGCAGGCGATCGAGGAAGTGAAGGCGGCAGGCGGCAAGCCTTACGCGATTCCGGCCGGCGCCTCCGTGCACAAGTTTGGCGGCCTCGGCTATGTCGGCTTCGCCGAGGAAGTGCGCAAGCAGGAAGCCGAGCTCGGCTTCAAGTTCGACTACATCGTGGTCTGCACCGTCACCGGTTCCACCCATGCCGGCATGCTGGTCGGCTTCGCCGCCGACGGCCGCGCACGCAAGGTGATCGGCATCGACGGGTCGTTCACCCCGGCGCAGACCAAGGCACAGGTGCTCTCGATCGCCCAGAACACGGCCAAGCTCGTCGAGCTCGGCAAGGACATCGTTGCAGACGACGTCGTGCTGATCGAGGACTACGCCTATCCCGCCTACGGCGTGCCGTCGGAAGAGACCAAGGAAGCGATCCGCCTCACCGCCCGTCTCGAAGCCATGATCACCGACCCGGTCTACGAGGGCAAGTCGATGCAGGGCCTGATCGACCTCACGCAGAAGGGCTATTTCGAGAAGGGCGCGAAGGTCCTCTACGCCCACCTCGGCGGCGCGCCCGCGCTGAACGGCTACGGCTACGCATTCCGGAACGGGTGAGATTTGTAGGCCGGATGGCGCGCATCGTAATCCGGGACTCGCATCATACGGAAAGACTGCCCCGGATTGCGCTGCGCTCGATCCGGGCTACGGCCCGGACGCTTATCGCGTCCTGACGATCTGCAGCAGTTCGTCCCCATAATGCTCGAGCTTCTTGTCGCCGATCCCGGGCACGTTGCGGAGCTCGTCCAGCGTGGTCGGCCAGGCCCGCACGATGCCGTCGATGGTGGCATCGTGCAGCACCACATAGGCCGGCACGCCACGTTCGCGCGCGATGTCCGAGCGCCAGGAGCGCAGCCGCGCGCGCAACTCGGGATCGATATCGCCCTGCGGCGCGTTTGCGGCCGGCGCGAGATCACCGCGGCGGGATTTTGCCCGGCTGGACCGGATGCGGGTGCCGGGCGCCTCCTCGCGCAGCCACACCTCGGTCTCGCCGCGCAGCACACCGCGCGCGGTCTCCGTCAGCTTCAGCGCGCCATAAGCCTCGCTGTCGCTCTGCAAATGGCCCATCGCCACCAGCTGCCGCAGCACGGTGCGCCACTGCTTCTCGTTAAGCTCGCGCCCGATGCCGAACACCGACAGCTTGTCGTGGCCGAACTGCGTCACCTTCTCGGTCAGGCGCCCGATCAGCACATCGATCAGGTGCATCGCGCCGAAACGTTGACCGGTCCGATAGGCGCAGGACAGGAGTTTTTGCGCCAGCACCTTGCCGTCGCGCATCTTGGGTGGCGTCAGGCAGTTGTCGCAATTACCGCAATTCTCCGAGCCCACCGTCTCGCCGAAATAAGCCAGCAGCCGCTTTCGCCGGCATTGCGCGGTCTCGGCGAGGCCCACCAGCGCATCAAGCTTGCGAATCGACACACGCTTGAAATCTTCGGAGCCGCTGGACTCGTCGATCATGCGGCGCTGCTGCACGATGTCGGAGAGCCCATAGGCCATCCAGGCCGCCGACGGCTTGCCGTCGCGGCCGGCGCGCCCCGTCTCCTGGTAGTAGGCCTCGATGCTCTTGGGCAGATCGAGATGGGCGACGAAGCGCACATCGGGCTTGTCGATGCCCATGCCAAAGGCGATGGTCGCCACGATGACGATGCCGTCCTCGTTGAGGAAGCGATCCTGGTTGCGTGAGCGCACACTGCTGTCGAGGCCGGCGTGATAAGGCAGCGCGGCAATGCCGGCATCGTCGAGCGCGGCGGCGACCTCCTCGACCCGGTTGCGCGACAGGCAATAGACCACACCGGCATCGCCCGCATGGCGCTCCCGGATGAACTCCTTCAGCTGCGAGACCGCATTGCGCTTGTCGACGATCTCGTAGCGGATGTTGGGGCGGTCGAAGCTTGAGACGAATTGCGGTGAGCCATCAAGCTTCAACCGCTCGACGATCTCCTTGCGCGTCAGCTCGTCGGCGGTCGCGGTCAGCGCGATGCGCGGCACGTCGGGGAACCGCTCGGCGATGATGGAGAGGCCGACATATTCGGGCCGGAAATCATGGCCCCATTGCGAGACGCAATGCGCCTCGTCGATCGCGAACAGCGCCACCTTGGCCTGCGCCAGCATCGACAGGCAGCGCGGCGTGACCAAGCGTTCCGGCGCGACATAGAGCAGGTCGAGATCGCCCGCGATCAGGCGCCGCTCGATGTCGGAGGCCTCCTGCAGCGTCAGCGACGAGTTCAGCGCTGCGGCATTGACCCCGGCTTCGAGCAGTCCGGCGACCTGGTCGCGCATCAGCGCGATCAAAGGCGAGACCACGATGCCGCAGCCCTCGCGGAGCAATGACGGGAGCTGATAGCACATTGACTTGCCGCCGCCGGTCGGCATCAGCACGAGGCAATTGCCGCCTTCGGTGACGTGCCGGATGATCTCGCCCTGCGCGCCGCGGAAACCCGGCAGGCCGAACACCGAATGCAGCACCGACAGCGCATCGCGGCCGTTGGCCGGCGCGGGCAGCGGGGCGGTGGAAGGAGCGTTCATGGGCGTGTCGGAGACCGTAGGATTCGTCACAAGGCCAGTCGCATGCTGGCGCGGGCGTGGCAAGACCGTTTGGGCTGCCTGTTCCCCCTCTCCCCGTTCTTACGGCGTCGCGACGAGCTTCGCTCGCGCTGAGAGGGTCGGGGTGAAGGGCCTCTCTCCACACATGAGATTGCCGACGGGCCTGTACCCCCTCACCCGGATCGCATCTAGCGACGCGATCCGACCTCTCCCCGCAAGCGGGGCGAGGTAAGAAAGCTACGCCCCGATCCGCCGCAACGCTTCCGCGACCGTCACGATCGGCATGTTGCGCCTTCCGGCCGCCTCCAGTGCGTGGCGCATCAAATGCGGCGTGCAGCCATAGGGACTCGGCGCATCGACGACGTCATGGCTGTAGAAGATCAGCCATCCGCCGCTCGCGACCGCTTCATCGAAATAGCGATCGACGCCTGCCGAATCGATCTCGTAATTGACCAGGGGCGAGGCGCGCAGGAACTGGAGGTCGATGACGTCGCTGTTGACGCCGGGAAGGATGCCGCGCGCCGAGCGGAAGGCTTTTGTGAGCTGCGGCTTACGCCAGAACGAGGCGATCCCGTAGGGATAGGCAAAATTCTCCAGCGCGATCGAGGAATCGAGGCTGCGAATATGGCTGCGGTTCCGTTCGATCTCGCGGGCCATGGCGGCCTCGTCGAAATTGACTGAGCTCTGGTGCGAGAAGGTGTGGCAGGCGATTTCGTGACCGGCGCGATGCAGCCGCACGATCGCGTCGCTCGACAGGCCGTGCCAGTGATCCGACGGCCGGCCGATCAGGCTGCCGGCGATGTAGTATGTGCCGCGGCCGCCATGTGCTTCGAGCAGCGAAGCGCCCTCGCTGGCGGCGCTATCGGGAGCATCGTCGAAGGTGAAACTGACCATCGGCGCATGCGCAGGCAAGCGATGCGGCGCAGCGCGGAAATGCCGGGCCAGCCGATTGCTCACGCGTCCCTGGAGTGCCGACCACACGACCGCATTTCCCGTGATTCTGTATCTCTCTAGTGAAACATTCGCGCACCGGTTGAGGCAAGCTTAACGCTTGGGTAATCCTAACGCGGAACCAACACCCTTGGGTTAGCGCGCGAGGGCCGACGCATCGGCTTCCGCACCAAGAAATTGCAGCCAGTTGCCGAATAGCGCCGCCGCCGCGCTGCCGGCAGCGATATCGGCGCGCAAATTCAGGGCAGGCAGCTCGTTGCTGAGCGCCGGATGGCATTGATGCCTCGCCCGCTTCTCGAAGCGCGCCAGTTTCTCCTCCGTCGCTGCGTCAAAATAACTCACGGGCAGGTGCGGATAAACCTCGCGCTCGCGCGCGAGGTAGCGGCCGATGTCGCGCAGATATTCGCGCTGAAGCGACAACGCGTCATATTCCGGGTGGCCCTGGAAAAACACGAACCGGCTGGCATATTGGCGGACGAAGACGTCGACGCCGGCCAGGGCCGAGCGCGTCAGGACCTGATAACCGGCCTGCACGAGGTCGCTCTCGACGATCTCGTTCAGGCGCGAATGCGAAACCTTGAGCGGCGCAGGCGCAGCCTGCGTCAGGGAATCGTTCGTCACGGCTTCGCAATCGAAAATGCCGTGGCATTTGGCCGGCAACCGCCGCCGCTCGATGCCGTCGAGATGCAGCACTGCGGCATGCGCGGCGAGGCACGACCAGATCGTCGAGCGCGTGCTGGTCCTGGCCCAGTCGATCAGCTCGGTGAGGTCGCGCCAATACGGCTCCTGGTCGAGCTCGGGCGCCACCGGCTCGGCGCCGGTCACGATCAGCCCGTCGAACTTCTGGCGCTTGAGATCTGCGAGATCGGAATATTCGCTCTCGACGTGCCATTTCGCTTCGGGTGAGCGCTTCACCGAAGGCAGCGAGAAGCAGTGGAAACGGATGCGACGCGGGCCAGCTGCGGCCTGGAGCAGCTTCATGAACTGCCGCTCGGTCGCCTTCAGCGCCGTATCCGGCATGTTGTTGATCAGCCCGATGGTCAGATCGGCGCCGGCATGATCGCGCGCCAGATCGCCCTCGGCCGGCACCAGCGCCGGGCTCGATATGCCTTGATCCCTGTCGATCAAGATCGTCATCGATGCCGCCGCCTACTCCGCGGCCTGGAGGCGTGACGCCGGGCAGGCCTTCTCCAGCGCCTGGTCGATATCCTCGATGATATCAGCGGAATGCTCGATGCCGATCGAGAGGCGGATCGTCTCCGGCAGCACGCCAGCGGCGCGCTGCTGCTCCGCCGACATCTGGCGGTGCGTGGTCGAAGCCGGATGGCAGGCCAGCGACTTGGCATCGCCGATATTGACGAGGCGCGTGATCAGCTTCAGCGCGTCATAGAAGCTCTTGCCGGCTTCCATGCCACCCTTGATGCCGAAGGTGAACAGCGAGGAGGCGTTGCCGTCGAGATATTTTTGGACCAGCGGATAATAGGAACTATCGGGGAAGCCCGTGTAGTTCACCCAGGCGACGCGCGGATCGTTACGCAGGAATTCGGCGACCTTGCGGGCGTTCTCGCAGTGGCGCTCCATGCGCAGCGCCACGGTCTCGATGCCCTGGAGCAGCAGGAAGGCGTTGAAAGGCGACAGCACCGAACCCATGGTGCGCTGGTAGACGCTGCGCGCGCGCTCGATATAGGCCGTCTTGCCGAAGCGCTCGGCATAGACGAGGCCGTGATAGGAGGCGTCCGGCTTGTTGTAAGCCGGGAAACGGTCGGCGTGCTTGGCCCACGGAAAATTTCCGGAATCGACGATGGCGCCGCCGAGCGTGGTGCCGTGGCCGCCAAGGAATTTGGTCAGCGAGTGCACGGCGATGTCGGCGCCGTAGTCGAACGGCTTGAGCAGGATCGGGGTCGCGACCGTGTTGTCGACGATCAGCGGCACGCCATGCTTGTGCGCGATTTTCGCGAGTGCCTCGATATCGCAGACATTGCCGGCGGGATTGCCGATGGTCTCGGCGAACACGGCGCGGGTGCTCTCGTCGATCAGTTTTTCGATCGCCTCGGGCTTGTCGCTCTCGGCGAAGCGGCCGGTGATGCCCTGACGCGGCAGGATGTGTGACAGCAGTGTGTGCGTGGTGCCGTAAAGCTGCGGCACGGAGACGATGTTGCCGCCGTGATCGGCGACGTTGACGAAGGCGAAATGCAGCGCAGCCTGACCGGTCGCAACCGCGAGCGCGCCGACGCCGCCTTCAAGCTCGGCGATACGCTTCTCCAGCACCGCACTGGTCGGATTGGCGATGCGGCTGTAACGATAGCCTTCGGCCTCGAGATTGAAGAGTGCCGCACCATGATCGGCGCTGTCGAAAGCATAGGCCGCGGTCTGGTAGATCGGCACGGCAACCGCGTGCGTGGTGGCTTCGGGTTCGTAGCCGGCGTGAATAGCGATCGTCTCGTTGCGCATCGTGCCACCTCCGCGTGGAGCGGGCCGCACTTATTGGCCTGTATGAGGCATGTGCGTTGTCCGCTGCCCTCGTGTTAGAGGCGGGTGGTAAAGCGGGCAATAATTCGTCTAGACATCGATGAAGTAACCCTAACGGTTGTTGGTGAATTGGCTAAAATGCGAGTCAAATTTGATTAATGAATTGATGTGGCTAGCGCGCTGCGCGGGCAGGTTCGGCGCCTGATCTTCCCCCCCCTTGCGGGAGAAGGTGGCGCGAAGCGCCGGATGAGGGGTATCGCTCCGCAAACTCAATTCGAGAGGGTCATCCGCGGATAGAGACCCCTCACACGTCTCGCCGCTGCGTGGCGAGCCGCCCTCTCCCGCAAGGGGAAAGGGTGCACCGTCATTGCCGCAACAACCCTACTCTCCTGGACGACCCGAAGTCCGCTCTCACTGGATGGCCATGCTTTGCCGACGTCCGTACGACCTGCTTCGGCCCCAAGACGAAACGCATCCTCTCGAAGAACGACGCCTCGTCGAGAATGATACGGCATGATCGAGTGATCGTCCGACGCATCGTTCTTTCGTACTGCAAGTTGACGCACGCATGCACGGCGCGGCATCCGTGCATGTTGAGGGCGTCTCTCTGAAGGAGTCGAGCGACATCCCTGCAATACTACGGAAGCGCGCCGAACGCTGCATATGAAATCGCCTATTCTTCTCGGGCTTTTTCGCGAGTTCGCAGACATTCCCCGCAACATTACGGACACGCGTGTTCACATCGCGGTCAACCCTTGCGTAAGTTTCGCGGTGCTAGCGTCCGCGCATTGTTTTGTTGAGGGATGCGTTCGCTTGACCTTTGCCACCGGGAATGCTCATCGCCTGCTCTCGCGTTTTGCCTCCGACCGGAATGGCAACATCGCCATCATTTTTGCACTCGCGCTGGTGCCGCTGCTGTCCTTTGTCGGCGCCGCGGTCGATTACTCCCTTGCCGCGCGGGCGAGAGCGAAAGTGGCGGCTGCGCTCGACACTGCCGTGCTGGTCGCTACCGCCAAGAGCGAAATCACCAAGAGCGCGTCGGTCGCGCAGAGCGACGCGCTCAACACTTTCGCCGGCCAGATATCCGCACTCGGCCTGAGCACGAGTTCGGTGACCATCAACGTGACCGACAGCGTCACCACCCGCACCGCCACGGGAACCGCGACGTCGGTCGTCACGACCTATTTCATGGGAATCCTCGGCTACAAGACCATGGAAGTCTCGGCCAGCTCGGCTGCCGCGGCCTCGCTGCCGGCCTACATCGATTTCTACGTGCTGCTGGACAACTCGCCGTCGCAGGGACTTGGCGCGACGACCGCCGACATGACCGCGCTCCAGAATGCGACATCCGACAGTTGCGCCTTCGCCTGCCACGACACCTACACGTCGAGCTCGAAGAAGACGCTCCAGACGTCGAGCTATTACTCGATCGCCAAGAAGCTCGGGATCAAGATGCGGATCGACCTCGTGCGTGATGCGACGCAGTCACTGACGGACACGGCGACTGCGAGCCAGCTCGTCAGCAACCAGTACCGGATGGCGGTCTACACCATGGGCAGCGACTGCGCCTCGATCGGCCTGTCCACGATCTCATCGCTCTCCTCGAGCCTGTCCTCGGTCAAGACGGCGGTCGCCGGCGTCGACCTGATGACGATCCCCTACACCAATTACAACAACGACATGTGCACGGATTTCGACGGCACCCTGTCGTCGATGAACAGTACGATTCCAACGCCCGGCGACGGCTCCTCGTCCTCGCCGCAGAAATGGCTGTTCTTCGTCTCGGACGGCGTCGCCGACTATTATTATCCTTCGAACTGCAGCCAGACCGTGATCTCCTCGTCGGGGCGGTGCCAGGAGCCGCTGACGACGACGATCTGCGACACCATCAAGGCGCGCGGCGTCAAGATCGCGGTGCTCTACACCACCTATCTCGCGATCACCAACAACAGCTGGTACAACACCTATATTTCGCCATGGCGCAGCTCGATCGCGACCAAAATGCAATCCTGCGCGACGTCGGGCTATTATTACGAGGTCTCGAGCGACTCGAGCATCACCGACGCGCTGAACGCGCTGTTCCAGAAGGCGATCGCCGCCTCGCATCTGACGAACTGACCGACCTGGCCGAGGGCTCCGCGCCCGAAGCGCGAAGCCTCCGAGCACGGGTTCAGGCCATCGTCTCCCAGAGGCGATGGGTGAGCACGCCGGCGCGCTTCTCGATCGCCGCTGCGGCATCAAGCGCGAGATCCTCACGATAGCGCCCGGCGATGAGCTGCACGCCGATCGGCTTGCCATCATGCAAGGCCACCGGCACCACCGCGCCGGGCAGGCCCAGCACGTTGATCGCGGAGATGAAGCGGATCTCGCCCCAGAAGATCTCCTTCACACGCTCGGCGCTGACGGTGTCCTCGCGCGGCCCCGGCGTCGGCTTCACCGTCGTCGGCGCCAGCACCACCGGATAATCCTCGAAGAACAATTGCCAGGCGCGGATGTGGCCATTGCGCGCGGCGGTCGCCTGCATCCAGGCCTTGAGATCGAGCACATTGGCCTTGGTCTTCATGCCGCCCCAGGCCTTGTGGAAGTCCTCGGACGTGACCTTCAGCATCGCGGCCTCCTGCATCACCATGGTCTCGTTGGTGATGATGTCGCACCAGGTCTGCCAGACGCCGTTGATGTCGGGCACCTCGACCTCGCTGACGCGATAGCCGGAACGCTCGAGGTGATCGGCGGCCTGGCGCAGCGCCGCCGCGACGTGCGGATCGACGTCCATATCCTCCGGGATCCTGGCCAGCGCGACCTTGATCGGTCCCTTCGGCCTCTCGCCGGCCAGCGGCGCCGGCACCCACCAGGGATCACGCGGATCGCGCTGGCTCATCACCTCCAGCGCAAGACGAACGTCGGCGACGTGGCGGGCGAGCGGCCCCTGCGCCGACATCAGATGCGCCAGCATCGGCCGCTCCGCCGTTGCGCTTCCGTTGAAGGCGGGAATGCGGCCCTGCGTCGGCTTGATGGTGGCGACGCCATTGCAATGCGCCGGCCAGCGCAGCGAGCCGCCGATGTCGTTGCCATGGGCGATGGTGCCGATGCCGGCGGCAACCGCCGAACCCGCGCCGCCGGAGGAGCCGCCGCAGGTGATGTTGGGATCCCAGGGATTGAGCGTCAGCCCGTGCAGGGGATTGTCGGTGAAGCCGCGGAAGGAGAATTCCGGCGTGTTGGTGAGACCGATGACGATGGCGCCGGCCTTCTTCAGGTTGCGGACGACGGGCGCATCCGACGGCGCGATATAATCCTTGTTGGCGGGCACACCGTTGAAATTCGGCCGGCCCTCGTAGTCGACGTTCTCCTTGATGGTGATGGGCACGCCGTGCAGCAGGCCGAGCGCGCCGCCCTTGGCGCGCTGCTTGTCGGCCGCATGTGCAGCCTTCAGCGCTTCCTCGCTGAGATCGACGACGACCGCGTTCAGATTCGGATTGACGGCGCGCATCCGTTCGAGATGCGCTTCGACGGTCTCAACGGCGGAGATCGCGCCGGATCGAATCGCAGCGGCGGTCTCGACCGCCGACCACTGCCAGGCAGGCCCCTTCGGACGGCGCGGCGCGGATGTCTTGACTGATGTCTTGACCGGCTTCTTGGCTGTCTTCTTCGCGGTCTTCGCAACGGCGCCCTTGCGGGCGGTGCTCGCCTTGCTCGAGGTCTTCGCACCCTTCCTTGAAACACTTTTCTTCTTGCTCGCCGTCTTCTTCGCCACGTCGCATCTCCAAAAAATTGCGTCGCAGAGGTTATGAAGGTCACGCGAGCGTGTACAGGTGTGTTTCTGCATGGCGCGCCGCCGCGACGCTCTGCCACGGCTTGAGGCGAGAGAGGCGGGTGAACCTTTGGCGCCGTTCTCTTGACCCATATACTGGTTGAATAGTGAAATGAACCACCGCCTAGATTGCGTCATCGCGATCAGGTTTTTAAACGCTGCTATTTTGACATCGGCAGATTGGAGCATTTTCCATGCTCACAGAATTCGACGCCGGGTACGGCGAACAACCCTTCCGCGACCTGTGCGCCAGCTATCCGGGCACTGAAGCCTACGATCCTCACGATTTTCGCATTGAATGGGGGCCGATCTTTCATCGCGGCCGGCTCGATGGAACGGCGCGCGTGCTCGTCGTCGGTCAGGATCCCGCCCAGCACGAGACGATCGTGCGCCGGATCCTGGTCGGCACCGCGGGCCGCCGGACGCAAGGTTTCCTCGCCAAGCTCGGCATCACGCAGAGCTACGTGATGGTGAACACCTTCCTGTACAGCGTCTACGGCCAGAGTGGCGGCTCCAAGCACAAGAACGAGCCCGGCATCGTCGATTACAGGAACAAATGGCTCAAGGCCGTGCTCGGCCCCGGCAATATCGAGGCCGTTGTTTCCTTGGGCAGTCTCGCCGACGAGGCCTGGAAGGCCTGGTTGAAGACCGCCGACGGCGCGGCCTACAAGACCCTCGCCTATCAGCACATCACGCACCCGACCTGGCCGGAAAGCTCCGCGCACGACAGCGCGACGCGAGCCGCGAACACCAAGATCATGCTGACCAAGTGGAACGCCGCGCTCGCGGCGCTTGCACCTGAGATCAAGCATCCCGACGTGCCAACGACGCTCGTGCCGTACGGCGATGCCTTCAAACCGACCGAGCTGTTCGACATCATCGCCAGGGATCTTCCGGCGGGCCTGCCGGCCTGGATGCGCGGAGATACAGCATGGGCCGTGCGCCAGGGCGCTGACGCGGCCACCAAGCGGCGCACCATCACGATCACCATTCCCGATGGAGTGATTCCATGAGCCCGGCCGCAAGCCCGAAGCGATGGGCCCTGACCGGGCGGATCGTGACGATGGCCGCCGAAGGCGACGTCATCAAGAGCGGAACGCTCTTCATCGAGAATAACAGCATCGCCGCGATCGTGCCCAAGGGGCAGCCGGCCCCGGCGGGCTTCGAGGCCGTGGCTCCGATCGCAACCGGCGGCAGCATCTATCCCGGCCTGATCGAGCTGCACAATCACCTCAGCTACAACATCCTGCCGCTCTGGCGCGTGCCGCAGCATTTTGGCAACCGCGACCAGTGGCAGAACGCCAAATCCTACAAGACGTCCGTGACCGGCCCGATGAGCGCGATCGCGCTGGCCGATGACGGTTCGCTGCTGCCGGCCCTGGTTCGCTATGTCGAGGCCAAGTGCATGGTCGCGGGCACCACGACGAGTCAGGGGATCACGCTCTCGAACTGGAGCGGCACGATCCACAAATATTACAAGGGCGCGTTGCGCGCCGCCGAGATCGGGAGCCCGCCAGATCTGCCGCGGGCGCACTCAAAGATTCCCGATATCGATGCCGAGGACTGGACAAAATTCGACAAGGAGCTGAAATCGTCGTCGTGCTTCCTGCTGCATTTGAGCGAAGGGATCGATGCCAAGGCGCATAGTCATTTCCTCGCATTGCGTAACTCTGAGGGAGATTGGGCGATCGAGCCGTCGTTGGCCGGCATTCATTGCACCGCGCTCGACGCGACCGACTTCGGAACGATGGCCGAAAATCATGCCAAGGTCGTCTGGTCGCCGTTGAGCAATCTGCTGCTCTATGGAAAGACGACCGACGTCGCCGCTGCGCGCGCCGCAGGCCTCACCATCGCGCTGGGCTCGGACTGGTCACCGTCAGGCAGCAAGAATTTGCTGGGTGAGCTTAAGGCGGCGAAAGTCGTGTCGGCGCATTTCAATCTCGGCTTCAGCGATTACGACATCGTCGCGATGACGACGCGCAATCCAGCCGCGATCCTGAAGTGGGATGCGAAGCTGGGAACGATCGCCAAGGGCAAGTTCGCCGATCTCCTCGTCGTGAAGGGCGTCACCGGCGATCCCTACAGCCATCTGATCAAGTCGCGCGAGCAGGACATCGTTCTGGTGACCATTGGCGGACGACCGCGCTACGGAACAAAGACGATCATGCAAAAGGCGGGCGGAAACGGCGAGGCGCTCAAGGTCGGCAGCAGCGCACGGGTGATCGACTTCACCTCGCCCGACCAGGATCCGGGGATCGAGACGGTCACGCTGGCGGAGGCGACGAGCCGCTTGCGCGCCGCGCTCGGCAATCTCGGCACGCTGCAACCGCACAGCCTCGCCATGAGCGATGCGATCGCCCGGGGAGCGGTGTCGCGAACCGGATGGCGTCTCGCGCTCGACGAGCAGTTCGGCAACAATGTCCAACTGCGCCCGCGGCTGGAGTATAACGGCGTCCGAACCGGTCCCGATCTGGCGGCAGTTGCAGCGGCCGCCGAGCCGCTGCATCCGATCAAGCTGGATGGTCTCACGGTGGCGGGCGACCCCGTCTTCATCGATACGCTGAAGAGCGAGCCCAACCTTCCGCAAGGGATAGGCGCGGCGATCGCCGCCTTCTACTAGCGATCCGTCACACCAGCGGCGGATTGAGCCGCGAAAAGCCGTCCTGGATGCGATAGGGGTAGTAGGGATAGGGCGGCATCACAGCGCTCGCCGCGTCGAGACGCCCGATCTGATCCGGGCTCAGCGACCAGCCGACCGCGCCGAGATTGTCGCGCAGCTGCGCCTCGTCACGGGCACCGATGATCACGGAGGAGACGGTGGGGCGCGCCAGCAGCCAGGCGATCGCGACCTGCGGCACGGTGCGGCCGGTCTCCGCGGCAATCGCGTCCAGCACATCAACGACGGCGTAGAGGCGCGCATCGTCCACGGGCGGGCCGAACTGCGCGGTGGCATGCAGGCGGCTCTCCCGAGGCAACGGCTGACCCCGCCGGATCTTTCCGGTCAGCCGGCCCCAGCCGAGCGGGCTCCAGACCAGCGCACCGACACCCTGGTCGTGCGCGAGCGGCATCAACTCCCACTCATAGTCGCGGCCGAGCAGCGAATAATACACCTGGTGCGCGACATAACGCGGCCAGCCGTGGCGGTCCGCGATGGCGAGCGATTTCATCAGCTGCCACCCGGCGAAATTGGAGACGCCGACATAGCGCAGTTTGCCGGCACGCACGAGCGTGTCGAGGGTCGACAGCACCTCCTCGATCGGCGTGAACGCATCAAAGGCGTGGAGCTGAAGCAGGTCGATGTAGTCGGTGCCGAGCCGACGCAGCGCCGCTTCGACCGAAGCAAGCAAACGATGCCGCGACGAGCCGGCATCGAGCGGGCCGTCGCCCATCGGCAAGCTCATCTTGGTCGAGATCAGCACCTTGTCGCGGCGGCCCTTGATCGCGGCGCCGAGAATTTCTTCGGAGGCGCCGTTGGAATAGACATCGGCGCTGTCGAACAGATTGACGCCGGCATCGAGGCAGATGTCGATCAGCCTGCGTGCCTCCTCCGTGCCGCTGCGGCCCCAGGCCGAGAACAGCGGGCCCTGGCCGCCGAAGGTGCCGGTGCCGAAGCTGAGGACGGGGACCTTGAGACCGGATGCGCCGAGATTGCGGTAGTCCATGATCGGTCTCCTATTCCGCCGGGCACGCTGCGACGGCGGCCGTCGTGCGGTCGAGCCGGAGGCTCCATAGTGCCAGCACGAGGCCGATCGCGGTGATCCCGGCCGCGACCAGCGGCAGCGCGGAGAGGTCGAGCCCGCGATCGATGGTGCCGCCGCCAGCCCATGCGCCCAGCGCGTTGCCAAGGTTGAACGCGGCGATGTTGAGGCTCGAGGCAAGCGTGCGGCCGCTGGAGCCGGCGGCCTCCAGCACCCGGAGCTGGAGCGGCGCGACGGTCGCGAAGGCGGCGATGCCGAGCAGCAGGATCAGAGCGACGGACAGGATCTTGACCGACAGCACCGCGGCAAGGCCAAGCAGCACGATGGCAAGCGCGGCAAGCGTGCCGATCAGGGCGCGCGCGAGGCCGCGATCGGCGAGCTTGCCGCCGGCGACATTGCCGATCGCGAGGCCGGCGCCGAACACCAGCAGGATCGGCGAGACCGCTTCTTCCGAAAAGCCCGTGAAGCGCGTCAGGATCGGCTGGATATAGGTGAAGACGACGAACAGGCCGGCAAAGCCGAACACGGTCATGGCAAGGCCGAGCAGCACTTGCGGACGGCCGAGCACCGCGACCTCCTCCGCGAGCGAGATCGGCTTGTCGCCGTTGCCGACATGGCCGGGCACGAACGCGGCCACCACGGCGAAGGCGATCACGCCGATCACAGTCACCGCCCAGAATGCGGCGCGCCAGCCGAGCATCAGGCCGAACCAGGCGCCGAATGGCACCCCGAGCAGCGTCGCGACCGTCAGGCCGATGAACATGGTGGATATCGCGGAGGCCCGCTTGTCCTCGGCGACGAGGCTGGTGGCCACCACCGAGCCCACGCCGAAGAACGTGCCGTGGGCGAGCGAGGTCAGCACCCGCGCCGCCATCAGCAATTCATAGTTCGGCGCCAGCGCGCAGGCGGCGTTGCCGAACGTGAAGATCGCCATCAGCGCCAGCAGCACCGTTTTGCGTGGCATCCGCCGCGTGGCCAGCGTCAGTACGGGAGCACCAACGAACACGCCGAGCGCATAGCCGGAGATGAGCAGACCCGCGACCGGCACGGAGACATGCATGTCGGCGGCGACCTGCAACAACAGGCCCATGATGATGAATTCGGTGGTGCCGATGCCGAAGGCACCTGCGGTGAGCGCGAGGACGGCGGGAGGCATGCGTGGCTCCAATGCGGGGAACGAAACACGCAGATAGCTGCGCCGCAGCAAAAGCATTAGGATGTCCGCAATCCAATCATTTGTGACGTGAATTCAACATGGCCCGTTTCGACACCAATCGCTCCGCCGAGATGGAGGTCTTCGTCCGCGTCGTCGACTTGGGCGGATTCACCCAGGCGGCGCGAAAACTGCGCCTGACCCCGTCGGGCGTCAGCAAGCTGATCTCGCGGCTGGAGGCCCGGCTCGGCTCGCGGCTGATCAACCGCACCACGCGCAAGCTGACGCTGACGGAGGAAGGCCAGGCCTTCTATCAGCGCGCCGTGCGCATCCTCGCCGAGATGGAGGAGGCCGAGCGCGAGGCCGCCTCGGGAGCCGCGCCGCGCGGCCGCCTGGCGGTGAACAGCAACATCCCTTTCGGCATGTTGCATCTGATGCCGCTGATCCCGCGCTTCCTCGAGCAGCATCCCGACGTCACGCTCGATCTCGTCTTGACCGACACGCTGATTGACCTGATGCAGGAGCGCGCCGACGTCGCCATCCGCGTCGGCCCCTTGCGCGCCTCACGCCTCGTCGCGCGAAAGCTCGGCACCAGCCGCATGGTCGTGGTCGGCGCGCCGAATTATCTGGCGCGCTTCGGCGCTCCAAAAATTCCAGCGGATCTCGCCGAGCACCGCGGCATCGGCTGGACCTTTCCGCGCTCAATCCGCGGCTGGCCCTTCAAGCGCGGCGACCGCACCGAGGAAGCCGTGCCGCCACCGGCGGCCCGCGCCAGCGACGGCGAAGCCGCCCGCCGCCTCGCGCTCGGCGGCGTCGGCCTTGCCCGCCTTGCCCTCTTCCACATCGGCCCCGACATCGAAGCCGGCCGTCTTGTGCCGGTGCTGCAAAGCTACAATCCCGGCGACCGCGAAGACATCCACGCCGTCTATGTCGGCCATACCGCGCCCCTGCCCGCCCGTGTGCGCGCGTTCATCGACTTTCTGGCCGAGAACGTGCGGGTGAGCGACCCCGCGCTGAAGCGAGCGGGGGATGGGACGTGGCGGCTTGTGAAATCAGGCTGATGGCGGAGAGTAGCCTTGCGCGAGCGCCGGGCGCCGGGCGCTCAGCCCCGTTGCGGATTCGAAGGCGGCGCCGATGCGAAGCACCGTGCTTTCATCGAAGGCACGTCCGACGATCTGCATCGACAGCGGCAGGCCCGACGCCGAGAAGCCGGTCGGAATTGACATGGCCGGGTTGCCGGTGACGTTGAACGGCATGGTCTGGATCGGCCAAATGGGCGGGCTGTTCGAATCGAGATCGGCGAAGGCCGGCGCCGGTATCAGGGCGCTGGCCGTAATCAGCGCGTCATAGGTCTTGAGCTGCAGATTGACCGCGCGCGATAGCTCGCGGCGCAACCGCATCGCCTGCTGGATATCGGCCCCGGTGACGAAAGCGCCGAGCGTCATCCGCAAATAGGTCAGCCGACCGAAATCGAGCGGCCGCCTCTGGAAGTCCTGCTCATGAATGGCGAACGCCTCGGTGTACATGATGATACGGCCGCAGGCATTGAACAGGTCGTAGTCCGGCAGCGTGATCTCCTCGACCACGGCACCGAGCTTCGCAAGCCGCTCCGCGGCGCGGTCGATCGCCGCAACCACCTCGGCCGACACGTCCTCTGTCTTGGCGAAGAAATGCCTGGGCAGGCCAATCCGCAGCCCGTCCACGCCCCGATCGAGCCCAACCAGATAGTTCGGTATGGGAATATCGACGCTGGCCGGATCGAGCGCGTCATAACCGGCGATAGTCTGCAGCGCGATCGCGCTGTCCTCGACCGTCCACGACAACGGACCGCAATGGTCGAGCGTGGTCGAGAGCGGAAACACGCCGCGTCGGGAGACCAGGCCGTAGGTCGGCTTCAACCCGACCGTGCCGCAATAGGCCGCCGGTCCACGGATCGAGCCGCCGGTGTCAGAACCCATCGCCATGCGCACCAGCCCGGCGGCAACCGCAGCCCCCGAGCCGGAGGACGAGCCACCCGGAATGTGTTCACGATTCCAGGGATTGCGCGCCGGCGGAAACGGCAGATCAAAGCTCGGACCGCCGAGCGCGAATTCGTGGGTGGCAAGTTTGCCGAGCAGCACCGCGCCTTGCGCCTTGAACTTGCTCTCGACCACGGAATCGGCGGCCGGCACATGATCCAGCCGCAGCTTGGAATGGCAGGTCGAGCGGATACCGGCGGTGTCGTAGATGTCTTTCAGCGCGTAAGGCACGCCCTGCATCGGCCCGTTGTCGATCCCTTTGGCGAAGGCGGCATCTGCGGCCACAGCATCGGCGCGGGCGCGATCGGCGGTCACGGTGATGAAGCTGTCGAGCGCGGGATCGATTGCGGCAATGCGCGACAGCGCGTCCTCGGTGAGCGCCGTCGAGGTGATCGATCCGTCGCGCAGCTTGCGGCCGGCCTCGGCGATGCTGAGCTCGAACAATTTCGTATCGCTCATGATCAAAGCCCCCGCGTCACGCTCTGGATCGAGAATGTGCCGGCAGGCTCGTCTGCTGCGGTGCGCGGCTGGCGCATCGTGGCGAGCATGCGGCGCAGATCCTTGAAGCCCGCGAACAGCGCAGCTTTGCGGTCCTCGGGAATGGCAAGGCCAGCGCGTTTGGCGAGAACTTCGAATTCAAGGGCAAGCGCGGCCTCGTCGGGCATTTCCGGCATGATGAATCATCCTTCTTGTCGTTCTTGTTGTTGTCGCGTTTGATTGCTCAGACTGCTGCGATCGCCGGCCGGCGCGCATGCCAGTCGGTGTCGCGTTGATAGGCGTCGGCCGCCCGCAGCACCGCGGCTTCCGCGAACGGACGCCCGCTGATCTGCAGCCCGATCGGCAGGCCGCTCGGGTCGAAGCCGCAGGGAATGCTCATCGACGGCAGGCCGAGATAGTTGAACGGCCTCGTGTTGGTGGAGATGCCGAGCGCCACCTGCTCCGTTCCCGGCGGACCGTTGTCGATATCGGTGGCCGCAAGTGTCGGCAGGCAGGTGCGGATGGTGGGCGTGACCAGGAGATCGACCTGGCTGAATACCTCCTTGGCGAACGCCTTCAGGATCGGGCCGCGCCGGCTCAGGGCCTCGACGTAATAGGTGGCGGGGATCGCATAGCCCGGAAACATCCGCGCATTGATATGGGTGGCGAAATCCTGCGGCCGTTGGCGCATCGACTCGGCGTGGATGGTGGCGCCCTCGACGCGCGACACCACTGCAGCATAGGTCGCGACCGCATCCATCAGCGGCAATGTCAGAGGCACGATCGTTGCGCCGCGGCCGGCCAGCACGGAAGCTGCAGCCTCAATCGCTGCCCGCACCGGCGCGTCCACCTCGTCGAAGAAGTAGGTCGAGGGCATGCCGATGCGGATACCGCGAAGGTCGCCGGTCAGCCCCGCCTCGTAATCAGGCACCGGCATCTCGGCGCTGGTCGGGTCGAGCGGATCGTGCCCGGCGATGACGCTCATGATCCGGGCGCAATCGCGCGCGGTGCGGGTGAGCGGGCCGACATTGTCGGCCGAGAACGACAAGGGCATCACGCCGTAGCGGCTGACGCGGGTCTGCGTCGGCTTGATGCCACTGACGCCATTGGCCGCAGCGGGAAGACGGATCGAGCCGCCGGTGTCGGAGCCCAGTGCGGCAAAGGTGAAGCGGGCCGCGACTGCCGCGCCCGATCCGCTGGAGGAGCCGCCGGTGACGTAGGACAGGTTCCAGGGATTGTGACAGTCGCCATGGTGACGGTTGTGGCCGGTTCCGTTCTGCGCGAACTCCGCCATGTTGAGGCCAGCGAACGCATAAGCGCCCGCAGCGCTGAGCCGCTCGATCACAGTTGCGCTGTAGTCCGGCACGAAATCGCGGCGAATGGCCGAGCCGCAACTGGAGAGACGGCCGGCCTGATAGTACATGTCCTTGTGCGCCAGCGGCAGCCCGTGCAACGGCCCGAGCGGTCCGCCCGCGGCGCGTTTGGCATCGGCGGCACGGGCAGCCGTAAATGCAGCCTCTTTGTCCACCCAGATCGTGGCGTTGACCGCCTCCTCATGGGCGTCGAGATTGGCGAGGCACGCCTCCAGCAGCGATACCGCACTCACCTCGCCCTTGCGCACAGCATCCGCTGCCTCGACCAGCGACAGGTCGGCAACATCAAGCCTTGCCGCCATCATGCGCTCACCCCGATCGATGCCGCTTCAACCAGCGCCGCCTCGAAGCTCGCGGGCTCATCCTCGAAGCGCATGGTGCCGCGCAGCGCCTCGAAGTCGCGGATCAGCTTCTCCAGATCGCCGAGCATCCGCAGGGCCACCTCGTTCGGCGGCTGCACGCCATGCCAGGTCGCGATCGAGGCGACCATGTCGTTCACGAACTTCGTCTTCTCACTCATCGACTGTCATCTTTCATGCGGGCTCTCTCAGCAGACCTGGCAACCGTCCGCGACGCGCAGGCAGCGAGCCATCCGGCCCGGCGCCGGGTAGACCGGGTCGGGGAAGGCCTGGCGGCATGCGTCGGTGGCGAGACCGCAGCGCGGCGCGAAGCTGCAACCACCCGGCAGCCGCCGCAAATCAGGCGGGCTCCCCGGGATCGCGGCGATATCCTGGTCCGGCGCCTGGTCGTGCACGGTGGAGGCCAACAGACCCGCGGTGTACGGATGCGCCGGCGCGCGCAGGACGTCCGCGACCGGCCCCTCCTCGATCACCCGCCCGGCATACATCACCGCCACGCGATCCGCGATCTCCGCCGCCACACCCAGATCGTGGGTGACGAAGATGGTGCCCATCCCCAATTCCTGCTGCAGGCGGCGCAGCAGGATCAGCACCTGAATCTGCACGGTTGCGTCCAGCGCCGTGGTCGGCTCGTCTGCCAGCAAGAGCCGCGGCCCGCAGGACAGCGCGATCGCGATCATCGCGCGCTGCCGCAGCCCTCCCGACAACTCATGTGGATAGGCATCGAGCCGGCGCGCGGCGGATGGGATCTTGACCAGCTCCAGCAGCTCGAGCGCGCGGGCGCGGGCCTCGGCCTTGGTGCCGCCCTTGTGCCGACGGATCATCTCCACCAGGTGCTGGCCGATGGTGTAGACCGGGTCCAGCGCGGTCATCGGCTCCTGGAACACCATCGCGACCTCGCCGCCGCGAAAGGCCCGTAACGCCTTCCCCTGCAACGCAAGAACATCCTGTCCGCCGAGCTCAACCCGACCGGCCACCTGCGATTGCTTCGGCAATAGCCGCATTAGTGCGCGCAGCGTGACGGATTTGCCCGAGCCGGACTCGCCCAAAAGGCACAGCACTTCGCCTGCGCGCAGGCTGAACGTGGCTCCGTTGACGGCGGTCACCGTCGCCTCGCGGCTCACGAACTTCACGGTCAGATCGCGCACGTCCAGCAGCGGCGCGGGCGCCTCGATATGGCCGTCCATCAGGCGGACCCCGCCAGGCTGTGACCGGAATCTGGCGTCGTCATATGACACGCCGCGACATGGGAGGAGCGATCCTCCCAGTGTCCCAGCGTCGGCATCCGCGCTTCGCACACGGACTCCGCATGCGGGCATCGGGTGCGGAAACGGCAGCCCGAGGGCGGGTCGATCGGACTCGGCGGGTCGCCCACCAGAGGCGGCGCCTCGATCCGCCGTCCGGCGTCCATCGATAGGCGAGACCCCAGCAGTGCCCTTGTGTAAGGATGGCGCGCTCGGGCAAATACCTCGGCCGCGGGGCCAAGCTCAACCACCTGTCCCAGATACATCACCAGCACGCGGTCGCTGATATAGCGCACCACGTTGAGGTCGTGGCTGATGAACAGATAGGTGAGGTTCAAGGTGCGCTTGAGCTGTCGCAGCAAATTGAGCACCTGGGCCTCGACCGACTTGTCCAGCGCGGAGACGGCTTCGTCGAGGATCACCATGCGCGGGCCGACCGCGAGCGCGCGGGCGATGTTGACACGCTGCTTCTGGCCGCCGGACAGCTCGTGCGGGTAGCGCGGGCCGAACAGATCCGGCCGCAGACCCACCTTGATCAGGATATCGTGTGCGATCCGGCTCGCCTCCGTCTTGGTACGGCCGTTCACCATCGGGCCGAAGGCGATGGAATCCTGCACCGGCATGCGCGGGTTGAGCGAGGAGTAGCTGTCCTGGAACACCATCTGCACCTGACGGCGCAGGTCAGCCACGTTGACGCCGCCGCGTACGCCCACGGCGTCGCCGTCGAACACCAGTTCGCCGGAGTCCGGCACCACCAGATGCAGCAAGAGCCGCGCCAATGTCGACTTGCCGCAACCGGACTCGCCGACCACGCCAAGGGTTTCACCCTTGAACAGCGTGAACGAGACGCCGTCCACGGCGCGCACCACGGCGCCCTTGCCGGCACCCTTCACCCAGAAATGGCGCTGCAGATCGCGCGCGATCAGCATCGGCTGCGCGGCACCGCCGCGGTCGCGCGGATCCACATAGGGTTGCATCTCGACGGCGACGCTCATCCGCGCACATCCATCGCGCCGCGCACGCCGTCGCTGACGAGATTGAAGCTGATCGATGTGATGAAGATCGCGATGCCCGGCAGCGCGCAGCCCAGCGGGTCGACGTAGAGCGACTGGCGCAAGGTCGAGAGCATCAGGCCCCAGTCCGGCTCGGGCGGCTGTACCCCCAGGCCCAGGAACGACAGGCCCGAAGCGAGCAGGATGCTGACGCTGACGAGGCTGGAGGCATAGATGAACACGGGTCCCAGCACATTGCCCAGCACGTGGTGGCGGATGATCGTGAGCGTGCTGGCACCGCTGGCGCGGGCGGCCTCGATGTAGTCCAGGTTCTTCACCTGCGCCGTCGCCGTCTCCGCGACGCGGCACATCGCGGGCGTGAACACCAGGCTCAAGGAGATAATGCCGTTGATCATGCCGCCACCCATCGCGCCGGAGATCGCGACCGCCAGCAGGATGGACGGAAAGGCGTAGAACACGTCCATGGTGCGCATGATGGCGGTATTGGCGACGCGCCCGGCGAAGCCGCCGATCACGCCCAGCATGCCGCCGACCAATGTTGCGATCAAAACCGGCGCCAGGCCCATCACCAGCGAGATACGGCCGCCATAGATCAGCCGGCTCATCATGTCGCGGCCCAACTCGTCGGTGCCCCAGGGATGGCCACGCCAGCCGAACGGCTTGAGACGGCCGACGATACTCTGCTGGTACGGATCGAACGGCGCGATCAGCGGAGCCGCGATCGCCACGATCACGATCGCCAGCACCACCAGTCCGAAGGCGATCGTCATCCAGTCGTAGCGCAGACGGCGCAGCACCGACTGCCAATAGCCGCGCACCCGGATCGCGGGCGCCGAATCGACTTCAGAATCCGCGATCTCCGAATCCGCCGGGATCGCGCCCGGCGCCACCACCGCTCTCTCATTCATGCTCGGCGGATCCTCGGGTCCAGCACCGCTTGCAACAGGTCCACAATCAAATTCGTGGCGACGAAGATCAGCGAGAGCGCGAGGATAGTGCCCTGCAGCACGGGGATGTCGCGGTTGATGATCGCCTTGAACAGCAGGAAGCCGCTGCCGGGCCAGGTGAACACCGTCTCCACCAGAATGGAGCCTCCCATCAGATAGCCGAACTGCAGCCCCATCACCGCCAGCACCTGTGGCGAGGCGTTCTTGAGCACATGCCGGATCACCGCGCCCTCGCCCAGCCCCATGGCGCGCAGCGTCGTGACGAAATCCTGACTGCGGACCTCCGCCACGGCCGCGCGCGTCGTGCGTGCGATGATGCCAATCGGGATCATCGCCAGCGTGGTCACCGGCAGCACCAGGAATTTCGCGTCGCTCCAGTGCCATAGCGTGAAGGCAGCCGAGCCGGACTGCCCCATTCCGCTTGCGGGCAGCACCATGAATTCGACCGCGAAGATGATGACCAGCACCAATCCCAGCCAGTAGTTCGGCAGGCTGACGCCGATCACCGCCGCGCCTGTCACGATGCGATCTGTGGCCCGCCCGGGGAAGCAGCCGGCCAGCGCGCCCATGCCATAGCCCAAGATGAACGAGAGCGGCGCGGCGAACAGCGCCAGCATCGCCGTGTTGCCGAGCGCGCCGAACACCTCCAGCGTGACCGCGCGCTGACTGGCGATCGAGCGGCCGAAGTCACCATGCAGAACGTGCCAAAGCCAGATCGCGTATTGCACCGGGACTGGCCGGTCGAAGCCGTAGGCGTGTTTGACGATCGCAATCGTCTCGGCGGTGGCGTCCGGCGGCAACACCGTTTGCAGGGGATCGCCCGGCGCCAGATAGACCAGGGAAAAGCAGACGACGCTGACGCCGAGCGCAATCGGGATCGCGAACAGGATACGGCGGATGACGTAGCCGAGCATTCCCGCTCCTCGACTTTACGGATCGACCGTGATCGGCGTCAGGTCCTGGAACCAGTTCTGCGCCTGCACGAAGCCATGCACTTTCGGCGACAGCGCGCGCGGATTGAGGTCGTGCACGACGAAGATCATCAGCGCTTGTTCGGATTCGTATTCATGCAGGCGGGTCAACAGTGCCAGCCGCTTCTCGGGCTCGAATTCCTCGAAGATCTGCTTGACCAGCGCATCGGCTTCCGGCGTGCCGAAATGGCCCCAATTGCTGCCGGCCGGCGACCAGTAGGCCGTGGCGACCGGCTTGATGATGGCGCTCACGGGATCGAGCAGGCCGCGCGAAGCGTTCATGCCGTCGATGTTCGGGTATTTCGGAACGCCGGAGCGACTGACGTCCAGCAGCGCGTTCCAGTCCATCACATTGAGCGTGACCTCGAACCCGGCATCTTCCAATTGCTGCTTGACCAGTTCGTTCATCGGCAGCGACTGCATCTGGCCGGAGCCGGAGGTCGAGATCGCCAGCGTCACCTTGCAGGGCAGGCAATTGGCCTCCTTCAAGAGCGCACGCGCCTTGGCCTTGTCGAACTTGTAGATCACCGGGTTCCCGTAATAAGGCAGGATCGGCGGCACCTCGGCATATTGCGGCGTCGCCATGCCGCCGACGAGATCCACCACGTCGTCGCGATTGATGGCGTAATTCGCGGCCTGGCGCACCCGAAGGTCCGTGAAGGGACCGCGCGTGAAGTTCAGAATGTACGGCCAGTTGTGGGGATAGGCGTTGGAGACGATCTGCTTCGACGCGCGCTTCAGCACCGGGATCGCATCCGGCGCAGGCGCCTCGATGAAATTCACCTGCTCGGAGAGCAGCGCCGCGGTGCGGGTCGCGGCCTCCGGCATCGGCAGCAGCACCAGGCGGTCCTGCTTCGGCACGCGCGCCTTGTCCCAATACTCGTTGTTCGGCACCATCTCCATGCGTTCATGCGCGGTCATGCCGGCGAAGCGGTACGGGCCCGTGCCGGAGGGCTGACTGGCGTAGGCGGTCCAGTCGTAGTGCAGCGCCTCCGCCCGGCAGCGGCTGATCATCAGCACATAGGACATGTCGTAGGGAAACAGCGATTCGACGAATTTCGTCGTGATCGCGACGCTGTGGTCGTCGATCTTCTCGATGCTCTCGAAATTGGTCAGATAGGCGCGCGACAAGGCAAATTGCTGTGTAAAGAACTGCGGCGCCTTTTGGTCGCTGATGCGCTGGAAATTCCAGACGACGTCGTCGGCGGTGAAGTCGCAACCATCATGCCATTTCACGCCCTGTCGCAGGGTGAAGATCCAGCGCTTGTGGTTGGCCGGATCGATATGCCACTCGGTCGCGAGGCCAGGCTTGATGTCCGACGCCCTGTCGCTCCTGGACAAATCCCAGTTGATCAAGGCGTCGTACAGATTCCAGCCGACGAATCGAAAGCCTTCAAAACCTTGGTCTGGATTGCCTGTCGTGACCGGCAAATCGCCCGCGGTCATCGCCACCTTCAGGACGCCGGCTGCTCGGGCCGACGGCGCGGGGGCGAGTAGCCCTCCAGCAATGAGGCCGGCCATTACGCCGCACCACGAGAGCACCTTGAGGGCAGAACGCATTATCGCGCCTCCGTCGTCATACTTGACATCGCGAAGAAAGACATCGCTGCGACGCAGCATAATCGGAGGTATATTTCGTTAGCAAGCAGCACTAATTTGCTTTGCTTGATCAATGTTTGTGCACTGGTCAGGCATTGCGCGATTTGACAGCGCACCAAAGGCGGGTTGTCTCGTTCCGATATCAAGAACGCATGGTTGACGCCGCTTCAACGCGCGCATCAGCAAGAATTGCGACAGCGTAGCCGAGGATTAAATCAACGAACTGATCAGAACCCTGCCCCATGCAGCGCAGCGGCTATCTACAATTGCTTCCACTTCACGGCAGGGACGATGCTTATCGCGTGTGCGGAAAGCATTATTCGCAAGGCGTCGAGAGGGCGACTCGCCACCTGACGCGATGATGGCGCATCGCGTATGAGCCTCACCGATTTGCACGCTGGACGACGCTGCTGCCGCCTCCAAGGGAAATCGTGCTTTTGCCTTGCGCGGTTCTCGTTCAACGAGAGGCGCGAGGACCACAGGAGCATGCACTGAACGTACAGCGGAGCCGGTGACAAACTTGGGCAGGCGCAGCCGCCGCGAATACGGCGTTTGCGCACAGCCGGAAAGCGGCTTCGGAATTTAAAGAACAACGTTTCCAACTTCCAATGGGTCGCAGATCACGGCGATGCGGTCGGCAAGGACTGGAATCCGGACAAGATAAGCCTGATAGTGAGGCGTTGCCCGGTGTGCGGCAACTGCAGCGTTATCGACGTAGAGTTCATCAATCACAAATCGGTCTTTTTGAGATTGGTCCTGCCAAACATCCCATCGAACATTACCAGGCTCGGCCCTGCATTGAGGGGCCATTCCGTTCAGGAGCGACCATAGTTCGTCCCGCTTCTGCAGCCGAGCTGTGAGTATCGCGACAATCTTGACATGCGATGTCATTTGGCGTGGCTCCGAAATCCGCCAGTCGTTGAAGCTATCGGCAAGAATATCCGATGCACCGGTTGCTTCGTACAACACGTCCCATCGCTAGCTTGGTAAAAAGTGGTAATTTCTCTGATCGGCAAGGCCGGGCACGCCCGGTCGACGTTCGTTCGTATCGCACCGCGTCGTCCAGCCCCGGCGGAGGCATCAATCGTGGCCGCTGCTATGTGGCTGTGAGAACAACAAGCATTCTTTGTAAAGGCAAGGAAGACCGCAACGGTAAAGACAACCGCCCGACGGCATCCCAAAAGGTCGCTATGTCATGATTCCATCTGTACGGCGCAGCAGCTGCAACGTTGTTCTCAAATCTCTCGTCGAGGAGCCTTCGGTGAACCGATCGAGGACCGGTCGCAGCAGTCGTGCCGCCTCTTTGTTGCGGCCCGAGTCTGTATAAAGAGACGCCAGATCGTTGACGATACGCAGTTCGAACGAGACTGAGTTCATCCTGCGTGCTTCCTCTCGAGCAATCCCTAGCGAGCGTTTAGCATCAGAATACTGGCCAGATCGAAGCAGGAGCAAGGCTTGGATCCGCTGTACTTCCGGTCGGCACCATCGCTCCCGCTGCTGCTCCTGATGTCTGAGCGCCATGGTGATTGTCTCTTGAGCTTCAGAGATCCTTCCCTGCCGGGAAAGCACGTCAGCGAGATGCGCGAGATACATGCCGATGCGCATCAAGTAACGGCATTCCATCAATTCGGTGACGGCATCGCGCATATCGAGAACGGCATCCCGATTGCCGTTCAAGTCTCGGACGACCGCCGCGAAGAATCTTTGAACGGGAACCCAGCGCGCGATGTGTTCGCGCCTCAAGATGGATTGCAACTGTTCGGTGTAGTTCTCGAGCGCATCGAGGTCGCCATTATAGAACGAGACCGGGAGCGCGCCCAACCCGAGCGCGTTGGCTTGCGAGACCAGGTGGCTTGCGTTTGTGGACGCGACGACAGCCTCGTGGGCAGCACTTGCGGCGTAATCCACGCGGCCGTTCAGCCAGGCGACCATTGGCAGGTAGAAGCGTGTCGAAATGAAGCGATCGACATCGAGTTCCGCCATGCGGGTTCGCTTGTCGGGTTGACTGTAGATCTTGGCCTGTCTCGAGAGGACGTCCCAACTCCCGGTCAAGTCTCCCGCATGCGCCTTTGCCCAGGCCAAAGCGCGATCGGCATCGGGGGTTCCCGACCAATCCTGGTGAATTTGCCGCAGCGCGCGAAGTTCTTCGAGACGCTCGATGGCCTTGTCCATCTGTCCGATCTGCATCAAGTAGTAGGACAGTCCCAACAGGGCGCGCATTTGATAATCGGGGCTGTTCGCGGACAGTGCATATGAAATGGCCGCGAGCCAGGCCTCTTCGTTCTCATTCCGAAGTTTGCGCGCGTAAAACAGGCCCCACGCCCGGGAACAGGACAACTTCGCCTTCAAAAGATCGTCGCACGGGACCGTGTCGGCTACGTCGAGAGCGAGAGCCACCCATTGCTGCGACTCCGACAGCAAGGACATCTCCGACCAGAGGGGGATTGCAGCCGCCGTGAGTTCGATGCCAAGTCCCTTCTCGTTTCCATGGCCGAACGCCCACGACAAAGCAGCTCGCAAATCGGCGAGGCGCCCGCGGTACAGGCTCAACCAGTCGTGAGCCTCACGCCATTCGCACTCGTCCTCAGATCTCTTGAGCAAGGTCAGGATCCGGCGGGCATGACCGTGAAGAGCCGGTACGTCGATCGAACTCTCCTGTCGCCGCGCTGCCGCATAACGCCGCGTGCTGTCGAGGAGCCTATAACTGAGTCCCGCTCCGCTCGCTTGTGCCGTAACAAGCGATTTGGTGACCAGGCCGCCCAGGCCAGCAGCGACGTGGACCGGCTTCAATCCGGCGACCTCTGCAACGGACCCGATATCGTCCAGTTCGAACGCGTCGGCGAAAACCGACGTCAGTCGAAAGACCATTGCCTCGTTTGGGGATAGAAGCTTGAAGCTCCAGTCGATCGTTGCCAGTAGCGTTTCGTGGCGAGGGGTTGCGCCGCCTGAGTGAGGGTTTTGAAAACCCACGTGTTCATCCAGCATGGCAAGCAATTCGTGCGGAGCATAGTGCTCCATCTTGGCTGCCACCAGCTCGATCGCGAGAGGAAGACCGTCGAGTGCACGGCATATTTGGACGACTGCCGCGCAATCTGAATCGACAAGCTCGTACCCGATCCACTCCGATGCTCGGCGGACGAATAGTTCGACAGCAGGAAAACGCAAGGCCTGCTCAGCCGTCACCGCATCGACGACGTTTGGACATGCGAGTGGATCTATCCAAACGACGTGCTCGGCCGCAGTCTCAAGCGGTTCGCGACTGGTCGCGAGTAGCTTCGAAGTACCGCTGTCAGAGGCAAGCCCGCGGGCAAAGATCGTGGCCGCTGGGAGTACGTGCTCGCAATTGTCCAGAATGACCAGCATCCGACGCTGCCGAACATAATCGAGAATGGCGCCGAGGGTATCTCCCGGATTGCCGCGGAGCCCCAGTGCGGCCGCGAGCGCAACGGGAACCAAGGACGGGTCGTCAATAATCGATAAATCGATAAAGCAGACGCCGTCCGGGTATTGCCGTTCAAGGGCGCGAGCGACAGCTATGGCGATAGTCGTCTTGCCGATTCCGCCGGCACCGACCAATGTCACGTGGTTCTTGTCGCGAAGATCGGCCAACACGTTCGCGATGTCAGCTTCGCGTCCAACAATGTCGCGCTGCGCAGGGAGACCGGAGACATCCTGCGATCTCTCAGGAACACCCTGATCAGCGAGCTCGGAAATGGCGGTTCGGACCGGAGCCACGAATCGGTAGCCGTAACCGGCGATCGTCGCGATATAGATCGGAGCGGTCTGCACGTCGCCGAGGGAGCGGCGCAGACTACTCATGTTAACTTTCAAATTGCTGTGATGCACGTAAACGTCGGGCCATGCGGCTGCGATCAGCTCGTCCTTTCGCACCAATTCGCCGTTACGCTGCACCAATAGATGCAGGAGTTCAAAAGATCGGCCGCCGAGTTTGACGGGCTGATTGCCGAGCAGCAACCTTTGGCGTTTCGGATAGAGACGAAATGGACCAAAGGAGAATACGAGTTCATTCGGCATCGAACCATACCGGTCGTTCATTGTTGGGCGCAGTCTCGTCATGCCACATCGGTGCCAACCACCTATCCGGCCAGGAGCAGATGACTTGCGACGCGCTTGAGGTCAGAGCTCGCCAGCCGCGGCTCTGCGGTGCGCAGATAGGATTCACCTCGTTTAACCACGCGTTGAACCGACAATGGACTATCGTCTCTAAACGCTGGCGCTCGCGGCCACAACTGTCAAAGCAAAGGAGCCCGCCATGAAAGTCCTGATGGTTCTGACGTCTCATGAGCAGCTCGGCGACACTGGCCGAAAGACCGGTTTCTGGTTGGAGGAACTGGCTGCGCCCTACTACGTCTTCAAAGACGCGCAGGCCCAGATCACGCTGGCGTCGCCCAAGGGAGGCCGGCCGCCGCTCGACCCCAAGAGCCAGGATCCGAATTTCCAGACCGACATCACCCGTCGCTTTGAGAAGGATGCCGATGCCGAGGGCCAGCTGGACAAGACGGTGCGCCTCGATAGCGTGAAGCAAGAGGATTATGACACGGTCTTCTATCCCGGTGGCCACGGCCCGATGTGGGATCTGGCGGAAGATTTGAATTCGATCAAGCTTATCGAGGCCTTTCTCGCCGCCGGCAAGCCTGTGGCTCTGGTCTGCCACGCACCCGGCGTGCTGCGGCACGTCAAGACACCTGCCGGCAAGCCGCTGGTCGATGGCAAGAACGTGACTGGATTCACAAACGGCGAGGAAGCTGACGTCGGCTTGACCAAGGTCGTGCCGTTTCTTGTCGAGGACGATCTCCTCGGCCTCGGCGCGACCTATTCCAAGGTCAAGAACTGGGGTGTCTACACCGTCAAGGACGGCCTCCTGATCACGGGCCAGAACCCTGCCTCGTCCGGTCCTGCCGCCAAGGTCCTGATCGACACTCTGAAGGCGAGATAGGGCGGCTCCGCGGATAGCCCGGGCCGCGCGTTAGACGATCACCGGGCAACACCACCAACATCATCACCAGACGAAAGAAAGTAGCGATGAAATCGTACCAGGGCATTATTGGCTTGAGCGTCATCCTGACCGCGATGGCCGCGATCGGCCTGCCAGCCTCGGCCGCCCCTCTGAAGGCCAAGACCGCAATCCTTGTCCACGGAGCGTTTGCCGACGGATCGTCCTGGGAGAAAGTCATCCCGTATCTCGAAAAGGCCGGCCTCAAGGTCGTTGCAGTTCAGAACCCGCTCGACTCGCTGGACAACGACGTCGCCGCCACCAAACGGGCGATCCGGAATGCCGAAGGTCCTGTCGTCCTCGTCGGCCATTCATGGGCTGGCGCCGTGATCACCGAAGCGGGAAACGACGAAAAGGTCAAATCGCTCGTCTATGTCGCGGCTTACGCACCGGACAAAGGCGAGTCGGTGCATAGCGCCGCTTCGAAATATCCAGATCCGGAAAGCCTGAAGACGTTCGTCAAGGACCCCGACGGCTTCCTTACGATCAGCGACGAGGGCATCAAGAAATATTTCGCTGCCGACCTTTCGCCCAAAGAGCAGGCAATCGTAGCGGCAACGCAGGGGCCGTTCCACGTCAGGACCCTTACCGCTCAGATGAGCCAGGCCGCGTGGCGCGAGAAGCCGACCTTCATGGTCGTTGCGGCGAAGGATGCGATCATTCCGCCGCAAATGGAAAGGGACCAGGTGAAGGCGGCCAAGGCAACGGCGATCGAAGTGCCGTCGAGCCACGTCGCGATGCTGTCCTTCCCGAAGGAGGTCGCCGAGCTGATCATCAAGGCCGCCGAGTGAAGTACTCCGCGCTGCATCCGAAGGATGGTACATTGTAAACAACGGTTACGACCGGCTGTTCGCAGCTGCCCAGTTTTTGGAGCGCACGTCGCCGCGAAATCGAAAACGAGCTCTCCAAAGCAGGTTGACCACCGCGGAATCGCCCGGGAAAGAGGCAGGTCGACGAGCAGCTTGGGACTGCACTTGTTCGCGCGGTGGATGCCATCTTCGACCCCTGTCGCAGGTCTGCTCCAATCATCGGCAGCCCTCGCAAGGATATCGCGCCATTGCGTAGAACCGCTGGCAAATGGCGGAGAGAGTGGGATTCGAACCCACGGTACGGTTTCCCGCACACACGCTTTCCAAGCGTGCGCCTTAAGCCACTCGGCCATCTCTCCGGAGCGCCTTCTCTTGAAGGGGCGCCGATGATTTTGCAAGGGATCGCGGGAGAATCGGGTGAATTTTCCGTAAGATATTGTATTTCAAAGAGAATATTTGGCGCTGGTGGTCGCTTCGGAACCAGCTGCCGGCTGAACCCATGGCGGGTTTGGCGCGACGATTCACTCGAGACCGCCCAACACGACCGGGGACGCCATGACGATCCGCAAGACTATCGCTGCACTCGGCCTGATTTCGGCCCTTGGCTCCGCCTTCACCGTGCCGGCTCTGGCCCAGGTCTGCACCCGGCAAGGGGTTGACGTGAGCTGCGATGACGGGCGGCGGGGAATATTGTCGGGCGATGCCATCCTTTGGCCGGACGGAACGCGCTCGAGCTCGACGCCGCATCAGAGCGTGATCATCGGCAACAAGAGCTCGGTACATGTCGGCCCCGGCGTGTTCGTCGGCCAGGGCAAGGGCATGGTGCCGATGGATGATCCCAACGCGCCGAACAAGCGGCAATGCGCAATCCTGGACGGCGTGTCGTATTGCTATTGAGGGCGCAGGTCGCGCCTCAGTAGTCTGTCATGCCGGGGCTTGTCCCGGCCATGACGCCAAAACCTAAATCAACCTCACCCCTGAGATCGCCGACTTCAGCCAGCGCAATGCCTGCGGCGGCTGCGCTGCGAGCGGGGCGACCGCGGCCTTCTCGACGCGGCACTTTTCGAGCTCAGCGACGAAATCGGCGGACCATTGCTGAATGGTGTGGCCGCGCAGCTTCTTCATCATCGCGTCCCAGCGCATCTTGCGCTCGGTCAGCGGCATTGCGGCCGCAACCGCGATCGCGCGCGTCATGCCGTCGATGTCGTGCGGATTGACCAGCAGCGCTGTATCAAGCTCGTTGGCGGCACCGGCGAATTTCGACAGCACCAGCACGCCGGGATCGGCCGGATTTTGCGCGGCGACATATTCCTTGGCGACGAGGTTCATGCCGTCATGCAGCGGCGTCACCACGCCGACCTGCGCGGTGCGATAGAGCCCCGCGAGCACGGCCTGGCTGAAGCCTTTATTGAGATAGCGGATCGGGGTCCAGTCGACCTCGCCATGACGGCCGTTGACGTCGGTGACGAGGCGCGCGACCTCGTTCTGGAGATTGCCATAGGCTTCGATCGCGCCGCGCGATGGATTGGCGATCTGAAGCAGGGAAATGCTGCGCAAGAATTGCGGATGCTCGGTCCAGAGTCGGTCGAACGCGCTGATGCGGTTGACGAGGCCCTTGGAATAGTCGAGCCGGTCGACACCGATCGCAAGCCGCTCGCCGTTGAGGCTGCGGCGCAGCCGCGACACGTCCGGATGCGAAACCGATTTCGCGGCGTATGCGGCAAACTTCTCCGCATCGATGCCGATCGGGAAGACTTCACAGCGGGTGCGGCCATGCTGCGAGCTGACGACCCCATCCTCGATGGTGAGACCGAGCTCGCCGCCGGCATAGCCAAGAAAATTCTGGCAATCCTCGTCGGTCTGGAAACCAAGCAGATCATAAGCCAGCATCGCCGTGATCAGCTCGCGATGATTGGGCACGCCCTGCATCACCGCGGACACCGGCCACGGCGTATGCAGGAAGAAGCCGATCGGATCATCGACGCCGAGATCGCGCAGCTCCGCGCCGAGGGCGAGAAAATGATAATCCTGCACCCAGAATGCGGTCTGCGGCTTACGAAAGCGCATCAGGGCCCGCGCCATGAAGGCGTTGACCTCGCGATAGCTGACATAATCGTCACGCGAGACGCGGATCAGGTCGCTGCGCGAATGCAGCGCCGGCCACAGCGCGGAATTGGCAAAACCTTCGTAATAGCCGCCGTAATGCGCTGCCGGCAGATCCAGCGTCGCGATCGCGCCCGAGCCCAGCGCTTCGATCTCGGCGAACGGCTCCTTCTGATGTCCGTCGCGTACGCGGCCGGAGGACCCCACCCAGATGGCCCCTGAATGCTCGACGACGGGAAGCAATGCCGCAGCCAAGCCGCCCGTCATGGGCTCGTTGGGTTTGCCGCGCGCAACTCGATTTGAAACGACGACTAAGTTCACAGGTCGTCCCCTCCTGTTCATTCCACCCTGTTTAACTGATGTTCATCAATATGGTTCCTGTCATCATTTCTTCGGATTGAAACCAAAATCGGGCGCGCGCGTTGGAACCAGTTTCCTTCGAGGGAACCCGACGATATCGTTCAACAAAGGCGACTTTCGGGGCCCGAATGCGCGACATGAAGAATAAGCGCGACGGAACCAAGCGAGCCATAATGTGGCTCTGACGTGTCGATGCCTTATTCCAACCTTGTGTCGTCAAGCAGTCGCGCAAGGAACGCGCGCACATCGCCCGGCGCATCGAAGTGGCCGTCGACGCCGATCGCGCGGCGGCCGACCGAGAAAGAAAGCCCGTTCATGTCGGGCATGATCGCGAACACGGTTTCATCGGTGACGTCATCACCGATGAAGATCGGACGGCGTCCCTTGAATGGTTCATGCTTCATCAGTTCACGTACGCCGGTCGCCTTGGTGAAACCGGAATGCTTGATCTCGCAGACGAACTTGCCGGGCAAGATCTCGATCGGCGCGCTGGGCAGATCGGCGCGGATCAACGAAACGGCCTCGTAGATTGCTTTCTCCGCATGCGGCGCGAGGCGATAATGCAGCGCCAGCGAATAGCCCTTGTCCTCAAGCAGAATGCCGGGCGAGAGCTTTGCAATCGCAGCCAGGCGCCGTTTCAGCTCCTTGTCCATCGGCGGCGCGTGGACGTCGTCGGCTTCGTTGCCGACCGACAGGCGCATCTCAGCGCCGTGACCGGCGACCGCGCGAAACACCTCAGGCGCAAAGATCAGGTCGATATCATTGAGCGAACGTCCGCTGACCATCGCCAGCGCGCCGGATGTGCGCTCCGTCAGTCGGGTGAGCGTCTCCGACAGGCCCGGCGGCACCCACACCTCGCGCGGTGTCGGCATCAGGTCGAGCAACGTGCCATCGATGTCGAGCAGAATCGCGGTCTCGTTCAGATGCGGCACGAGCGCATGCGGCACCGGGACTGCGTCCGGTTTCTCATAGTCGTCGCGGCCGGCTCGTTCGTCGACCATCGGCATTTCCGCCAGTTCAGATTTCATGAGCTTACTCCATAAAGGCGAGTGGCCGCGCGATTTGTTCGAGCGATTTTCGTTCCGCGGCAAAGGCATAGCGCCACGCCACGATCGCGGCCACGATCATCAGGAATGCCCCCAGCAGATAGCCGGCGAACACGCTGGTGCGTGAACCCGTGTCGATCAGTGCGCCGAACAACGCGGGCCCGATCACGCCGCCGATGCCGGTGCCGACCGCATAGAACACTGCAATCGCCAGCGCCCTAACTTCCAAAGGAAACGTCTCGCTGACGGTGAGATAGGCCGCGCTCGCGGCGGGCGACGCGAAGAAGAAGATCACCATCCAGGCGATGGTCTGTCCTTGCGCGCTGAGCGCGCCGATCGAGAACAGATAGCCTGAAAGCGCCAGCAGCAGGCCGGAGACGCCGTAGGTGAACATGATCATGACGCGGCGGCCGAGCGTATCGAACAGACGACCTAGCAGCAGCGGGCCGAGGAAGTTGCCGGCCGCGAACGGCAGCAAGTACCAGCCGACATGATCGGCACTGATACCGTAGAAATCGGTCAGCACCAGCGCGAAGGTGAAGAAGATGGCGTTGTAGAAGAACGCCTGCGCGACCATCAGCACGAGGCCAACCATGGCGCGCTGGCGATAAGTGACGAACAGCGTCTGCGCGACCTCCCTGATCGGGGTGTGATCGCGCAGCTTGATGCGGATCCTGGTGAAGCGGCCGTCAGTCGCATCCTGGTCGTGTCCGAGCACCGAGCGCTCGATCTCGCCGACGATCGCATGGGCCTGGTCCGGCCGGCCGTGGATCATGAGCCAGCGCGGACTTTCGGGAATCCACATCCGCATCAACAGCACGACGAGGCCGATGGTCGCGCCGATGAGGTAAGCGAGGCGCCAGCCGAAATCTGGGTCGATCACGTTGGGATCGAGCAGCACGATCGCCGCAACCGCGCCCATGGCCGCGCCGATCCAGAAGCTGCCGTTGATGACGAGATCGGTCCAGCCGCGATAGCGCGCCGGCACCAGCTCCTGAATGGTCGAATTGATCGCGGTGTATTCGCCGCCGATGCCGGCGCCGGTAAGAAAACGAAACAGCGCATAACTCGCGACATTCCACGACAAGGCGGTCGCCGCCGTGGCCGTGAGATAGAGCGCCAGCGTGATGAAGAACAGTTTTTTCCGACCGATACGATCGGTCAACCAGCCGAAGCCGAGCGCGCCCAGCACCGCACCGGCAAGATAGGCGGAATTGGCGACGCCGAGATCGAGGTTGGAGAAATGCAGCGTTGGGCTCTGCTTCAGCGCGCCCGAGAGCGCACCGGCCAGCGTCACCTCGAGTCCGTCGAGGATCCAGGTGATGCCGAGCGCCAGCACGACGCGCGTGTGGAAGCCGCTCCACGGCAGCGCGTCGAGACGCGAGGGGATGCTGGTCTCGACGATGCGGGCGTCCGCAACCGCTGCCTGGATCGCAGGTCCATAGTTCAGCGCTGAGCTCTGCTGCAATTCCATCGCGTTGTTAAAGCGGCCCCGGTTCACCTGATGTGGACGGGGGCGTTCCGATCATGGGGGTGCGGCATTCCGCCTGCCACCTGCGACAACGTCTGCGGCAAGGGCAGGTTCCCACAGGAACGGCCCTTGAGGCGGTCGGTTTCCGATGGAGCCGCAACGAGTTGACGCATGGCTCATGTCAGAAAGACGACACATTCACGCAAAGCAGCGCGCGCCTAAGCGCGCGCTTGTCCGGGATGACAGCGGCGTGTGAAGCTATGGCGACGGCTTCAGGCCCAGCGAACTTACGCCGCGCGGATGTTCCCCATGAAGCGGTCGAGCTCGGCGCGGAGACGGGTGCTTTCGGACGACAGCGTCTTGGCCGAATTCAACACCTCTTCCGACGCAGAGCCGGTCTCGGCGGCGCCGCGATTGACCTGGCCGATGTCGGTCGCGGCGGTCTGGGTGCCCTGGGCAACGGTCTGGACGCTGCGTGCGATTTCCTGCGTGGCGGCACCCTGCTGCTCGACGGCGCTGGCGATCGAGGTCGAGATCGACGAGATCTGGCCGATGGTGGCACCGATCTCCTTGATCGCGGCGACGGACTCGGCCGTGGCACCCTGCATGCCCGTGATGTGCGAGGAAATCTCGTCGGTGGCCTTCGCGGTCTGGCTCGCCAGCGACTTCACTTCGCTGGCGACCACCGCAAAGCCGCGGCCGGCTTCACCGGCACGCGCCGCCTCGATGGTGGCGTTGAGCGCCAGCAAATTGGTCTGCTCGGCGATCGCGGTGATCAGCTTGACGACCTCGCCGATCTGCTGGGCGGCATGCGAGAGTTTTCCAATACGGCCGTCGGTCTCCCTGGCCTGCACCACGGCAGCTTCGGCGATGCGGCTGGAATCGCGGACCTGGCGACCGATCTCCTCGACCGAAGCCGAGAGCTCTTCCGTCGCGGTTGCGACCGACTGCATATTGCTGGAGGCCTGCTCGGAGACGCCGGCGACCTGGCTCGACAGGCTCTGCGTGGTCTCGGCGGTGCGCGTCAGCGTGGACGCCGCCGATTCGAGCTGTACGGCGGAAGCCGAGACATTCGACACGATGGCGCCGACCGCGCTCTCGAAATCATCGGCAAAGCGGATCAGCTCGGAGCGACGGCTTGCGGCCTGCTCCCGGTTCTGGGCTTCGCTGGCGGCGGCATCGCGCTCGGCCTTGGCGACGGCCTGAACCTTGAATTCCTCCACCGCGCCGGCCATCTCGCCGATCTCGTCCTTGCGGCCAAGGCCCGGCAACACGACGTCGAAATTGCCCGAGGCAAGCTCGCGCATCGCCTTGCACATCGCGATCATCGGACGCGAGATGCCGTTGCCGAGCATCAGGGCGAGCGCAGCGCCGACGGCAAGGCCGCCCAGCGCCATCATCAGCATCAGCCGCTCTGTTTCACCAATGGTGGCATTGGCGCTGGCCTCGATGCGTTGCTGATCGGCGGTCAGGTCCGAGCGCAGCTCGCTCGAAAGCTTGAGAATGGACGCGGCCGTCTTGGTCATCTCGCCGTTCGACTTGACGATGACCTTCACATTCTCGGTCAGCTTGGAGAATGACGTCCGGTACTGCTTCAGCAGATTGCCGATCTCGGTGACGCGGTCGGTGATCTTCTGGTCGTTGGCATAGATCGAGACCAGCAGGGTCTCCAGGAACTTGATGCGGGCGATCACGCCGTCGGCGGTTTTCGGCTCCGGCTTGGCGACGAAGGCGCTGACCGAGGTGGAGACCGCAAGATATTGCGAGGTGATGTCCTTGGCCGTGGTCTGGACCGAATTCAGACCCGCCAGTGCCGCGGTGTCGGCCAGATCGTCGAACTTGAAGCGGATCTTGTTGCCGACGCTATTGAGCTCGTCGGCAGCGATCTTGTTGTTCTCGCGCGTCAGGGTGATGATCTCGCTGAACACCTTGGTGAAGCGCTGGAACTCAGCCTCGAGCTTGCCGATCTGCTCGCGGCGCGCGGCGCCGGTCGTGGCCGCCGACGACCTGGCGATGGCGCCCTTCAGATTCTCTTCGGCCGCCTTGGCCGCGGTCTCGTCATCCGCCGCGCCGGTCAGCGTATAGGCCCGCGTCAGGCCCTGGTAGGCGATCAGATCGCGATCGACGGTGCGCGCGAGGTCCGCCTCGGCGACGCTGGAGCGGTAGAAGGCCACGGCGGCCTGGATCCGCTCGAAGCCGAAATAAGCGAAAGCCATGCTGACGGCGAGGATGGCCAGCACCGCCATGAAACCGAGGATGATTTTTGCACGAAAACGCAAGGTGAGCACCTTTGATGTGTTCGGCTTCGACTTGACGGGCATTCCCCACCCCATTCCATTCGCGGAAAACCAGGCGCAGTCCGGAAGCAGCCCGCTCCCCGACTCGTACGCACGGTAGTTGGCAAAGGATAAGCCACGGTAAATTTGTGGCGTCGCAACTTGCGGTTAGGTGACGCGGGGATCGTTAAGGCGCGCTTTCGCGCGCCCTTACAAATTGAGTGCCGACGCCGGTCCGTGGCCTTGAGCCTTACGCCGCCCGGATATTCGCCATGAAGCGGTCGAGCTCGGCGCGGAGACGGGTGCTTTCGCTGGAGAGCGTCTTGGCCGAGTTCAGGACCTCTTCCGACGCAGAGCCGGTTTCGGCAGCGCCACGGTTGACCTGGCCGATGTCGGTGGCAGCGGTCTGGGTGCCCTGGGCAACGTTCTGAACGCTGCGGGCGATCTCCTGGGTGGCGGCACCCTGCTGTTCCACCGCGCTGGCGATCGACGTCGAGATCGACGAGATCTGGCCGATGGTCGCACCGATCTCCTTGATCGCCGCGACCGATTCGGCCGTGGCACCCTGCATGCCCGTGATGTGCGAGGAGATCTCGTCCGTGGCCTTCGCGGTCTGGCTCGCCAGCGACTTCACTTCGCTCGCGACCACCGCAAAGCCGCGGCCGGCTTCACCCGCGCGCGCCGCCTCGATGGTGGCGTTCAGCGCCAGCAAATTGGTCTGCTCGGCGATCGCGGTGATCAGTTTCACCACTTCGCCGATCTGCTGGGCGGCATGCGAGAGCTTGCCGATACGGCCGTCGGTCTGCTTGGCCTGCACCACGGCAGCTTCCGCAATGCGGCTGGAGTCGCGGACCTGACGACCGATCTCCTCGACCGAGGCCGAGAGCTCTTCGGTCGCGGTCGCGACCGATTGCATGTTGCTGGAGGCCTGCTCGGACACTCCGGCGACCTGGCTCGACAGCGTCTGCGTGATCTCGGCGGTGCGGGTCAGCGTGGACGCGGACGATTCGAGCTGCACGGCGGATGCCGAAACATTCGACACGATGGCGCCGACGGCGCTCTCGAAATCGTCGGCGAAACGGATCAGCTCGGAGCGGCGGGCGGTGGCAAGTTCCTTGTTCTGGGCTTCGCTGGCGGCGGCATCGCGCTCGGCCTTGGCGACGGCCTGAACCTTGAATTCCTCGACCGCGCCGGCCATCTCGCCGATCTCGTCCTTGCGGCCGAGCCCTGGCAGCACGACGTCGAAATTGCCCGACGCAAGCTCGCGCATCGCCTTGCACATCGCGATCATCGGACGCGAGATGCCGGTGCCGAGCAGGAAGGCGAGGATCGCGCCGAGAAGCGTGCCGCCAACGGCCAGCATCAGCACCAATTGCTCGGTCTTTCCGATGGTCGCTTCCGATTCAGAATCCAACCGCTGCTGTTCGGCAACGAGGTCCGCCTTCATCGCGGTGGCACCTTGCAGGATCGCGCCGGCCGAGCCGCTCATCTCGGTGACGAGCTCATCCACCATCTTGGCGTTGGCGATCAGCTTTTCCAGCGATTCGCGATAGGCCGTGAGCAGGCCCTTGGCGTCCTTCAGGCCGGCGATGATCTTGTCGTCCATGGAATAGACCGCGCCGAGCGAGTTCTCGACGAATTTCAGCCGCGCCAGCGCGCTGGTGGCGATCGCCTGGTCGGACGTCAGCACGAAATTGGTCGCAGCAGAGCTTGCGGTCTGGAACTGGGCGTTGACCTGCTTGGTGCCGAACTCGATCGCCTGCGCCTCGGAATCGGAGGCGTTGTTGCCGATGTCGTCGAGCTTGTATTTCAGGAGGTTGGCGTTACGCGTGAGCTGGTTCTGCACCAGCAGCGCGCTGTCGCGCTTGGCCTGGAGCACCTTGGCGAAGGTCGCGGAGAAGTTGGAGAATTCCTTGGCGAGCTTGCCCAGGCTCTCCTGCCGCGCCGGCTTCTTGGCGCTCTTGACGGCCTGGTCGATGGCGTTCTTCAGGCTGGCCTCAGTGTCCAGCGCCGCCTTGGCGTCGTCTTCCTTGCCGGTGACGACGAAATATTTCACGGCCGAACGGTAGGCGAGCAGCTCGCGGTCGATGTTGCGGGCGAGGTCGGCCTCCGAAACGCTGTTGCGGTAGGATCCGACCCCTGACGACACCCGCTCGAAGCCGAAATAGGAGAAGGCCATGCTGCCGGCGGAGATCACCAGCACTGCGGCGAAGCCCAGGATGATCTTGGCGCGGAACCTGAGGGTCGGAAATATGGTGCGCTTAGACGGCGACGCGAGACGCCCGGACATTCCCAACCCCCATTTATTCCATTCGGCCGTAGTCCGCAGGCGCCCCGCCTCCAGACCCGGATGCGCAAAACTAGGGCAGAATCAATAAGGGGCGGTAAATTCGGCTTGCCCGTGCAATTTCCGGCTTTATCGGCTAAAGGCCGACCGGATCGGTCCGAGGCGACCAAAATCCTAGTTGCCAAGCCCGGGGGCCGCGGTCTCTAATTAGAAACAATCAAAATCAATCCCGGGAGGACTTCACCGTGTCTACAGTCAAACTGACAGTGAACGGCAAGGCCGTTGCTGTCGACGTCGAGGACCGCACGCTGCTGGTCCATCTCCTGCGCGATCACCTCAACCTCACCGGAACCCATGTCGGCTGCGACACCAGCCAGTGCGGCGCCTGCGTCGTGCACATGGACGGCAAGGCGATCAAATCCTGCACCATGCTGGCGGGCCAGGCCGACGGCGCCAATGTCACCACCATCGAAGGCATCGCCAAGGGCGACGAGCTGCATCCGATGCAGGCCGCCTTCCGCGACAATCACGGCCTGCAGTGCGGTTATTGCACGCCGGGCATGATCATGTCGGCGATCGACATCGTGCATCGCCATGGTGGCGAGCTCGACGAGACCACCGTCCGCCACGAGCTCGAAGGCAACATCTGCCGCTGCACCGGCTACCACAACATCGTCAAAGCCGTGCTGGATGCAGCCGGACGCATGAAGGTCTCGCAGGCGGCCGAGTAAAGCGCGCGCCTCGAAAGAACAACCACCGCTGCTGCTTTCGAGGGAAAGCGCAGTCAAAACAATTCCGGTCGGGAGGACCAGTCATGGGTGTTGAGGGCATTGGCGCGCGCGTCGTGCGCA
The DNA here is from genome assembly GCF_058804065.1 of Bradyrhizobium sp. GW821-FHT13H05. Classification (NCBI taxonomy): domain Bacteria; kingdom Pseudomonadati; phylum Pseudomonadota; class Alphaproteobacteria; order Hyphomicrobiales; family Nitrobacteraceae; genus Bradyrhizobium; species Bradyrhizobium sp. GW821-FHT13H05. Next base: position 91,189 of record NZ_JBXAPO010000017.1, read on the forward strand.
AGGAAGACAAGCGTTTCATTACCGGCAAGGGCCGCTACGTCGACGACATCAAATTGCTGGGCATGACCCATGCCCATTTCGTCAGAAGCCCGCACGCGCACGCCAAGGTGAAGGGGATCGATTCCTCCGCAGCGCTGAAAATGCCGGGCGTGGTCGCGGTGCTCACGGGACAGCAGATCGTCGACGACAAGGTCGGCAATTTGATCTGCGGCTGGGCCATTACCTCAAAGGACGGCAGCCCGATGAAGATGGGCGCATGGCCGGCAATGGCGCCGGAGACGGTGCGCTTCGTCGGCCAAGCCGTCGCGGTCGTGATCGCCGACAGCAAGAATCTCGCCCGCGATGCGGCGGAAGCTGTTGTCGTGGATTATGAGGAGCTGCCCGCGGTCGCCGACGTCCACGCCGCGATCAAATCAGGCGCGCCGCAGCTTCATCCCGAAGCGCCCGGCAACCAGGTCTATGACTGGGTGATCGGCGACGAGGGCGCGACGGATGCCGCCTTCGCCAAGGCCGCCAATGTCGTCAAGCTCGACGTCACCAACAACCGCCTCGCCCCGAACGCGATGGAGCCGCGCGCGGCGATCGCGGACTACGACGCGGCGGAAGAGCACTTCACTTTATATACGACCTCGCAGAACCCGCACGTCGCCCGCCTCGTTCTGTCCGCGTTCTACAACATCGCCCCCGAGCACAAGCTGCGTGTGATCGCTCCCGACGTCGGCGGCGGTTTCGGCTCCAAGATCTTCATCTATCCGGAAGAGATGGTGGCGCTCTGGGCCTCGAAGAAGGTCGGCCGTCCCGTGAAATGGACCGGCGACCGCACCGAGGCCTTCCTCACCGACGCGCATGGCCGCGACCATGTCACCCATGCCGAGATGGCATTCGACGCCAACAACAAGATCACCGGGTTGAAGGTGAAGACCTACGCCAATTTCGGCGCCTACATGTCGCTGTTCTCGTCGTCGGTGCCGACCTATCTGTACGCAACGCTGCTGTCGGGCCAGTACAACATCCCGGCGATCCATGCCGAGGTGATCGGGGTCTACACCAACACCACGCCGGTCGACGCCTATCGCGGCGCCGGCCGCCCCGAGGCGAGCTATCTGATCGAACGCCTGATGGAGACGGCCGCACGGCAGCTCAAGGTGGATCCGGCGGCACTGCGCCGGACCAACTTCATCACCACGTTCCCGCATCAGACGCCTGTGATCATGGCCTATGACACCGGCGACTTTAATGCCTCGCTCGACGCGGCGATGAAGGCGATCGACTATGCCGGCTTTGCGGCCCGCAAGGCCAAGGCGAAAGCCGATGGCAAGCTGCGCGGCATCGGCGTGTCCTGCTACATCGAGGCCTGCGGCATCGCACCGTCGAAAGCGGTCGGTAGCCTGGGTGCCGGTGTCGGTCTTTGGGAATCGGCCGAAGTGCGCGTCAATCCGGTCGGCACCATCGAGATCCTCACGGGCTCTCACAGCCACGGTCAGGGTCACGAGACCACCTTCTGCCAGCTCGTCGCGGAACGCCTGGGCGTTCCGATCAGCCAGGTCTCGATCGTCCATGGCGACACCGACAAGGTGCAGTTCGGCATGGGCACCTACGGCTCGCGCTCGGCGGCCGTCGGTCTCACCGCGATCCTGAAGGCGATGGAGAAGATGGAGTCCAAGGCCAAGAAGATCGCAGCGCATGCACTGGAAGCTTCCGAGGGCGACATCGTCATCGAAAACGGCGAGTTCAAGGTCGCCGGTACCGACAAGGCGATTGCCTTCCCAATGGTCGCGCTCGCGGCCTACACCGCACACAATCTGCCTGACGGGATGGAGCCGGGCCTGAAGGAAAGCGCCTTCTACGACCCGACCAACTTCACCTTCCCGGCCGGCACCTATATCTGCGAGCTCGAGGTCGATTCCGGCACCGGCAAGACCTCCTTCGTCAACTTCGTCGCAGCCGACGATTTCGGCCGGCTGATCAACCCGATGATCGTCGAGGGACAGGTCCATGGCGGCCTCGTGCAAGGCATCGGCCAGGCGCTGCTCGAGCACGCGATCTACGATGCCAACGGCCAGCCGGTCACAGCCTCGTTCATGGACTACGCCATGCCGCGTGCCGATGACGTGCCCTCGTTCAACCTCTCCCACACCACGACGCTATGCCCGGGCAATCCCTTGGGCATCAAGGGTTGCGGTGAGGCCGGCGCGATCGGCGCCTCCGCGGCCGTGATCAACGCGATCGCGGATGCGATCGGCAAGAACAATCTGGAAATGCCCGCAACCCCCGATCGGGTGTGGCGCACGATCCACGCGGATTAAGGGAGGAACGAAGATGTACCAGACCATTTATCATCGCGCCGCCTCGGTCGACGAAGCGGCAAGCCTGTTCGCCAAGAGCAGCGAAGCAAAGTTCCTCGCCGGCGGCCAGACGCTGCTGCCGGTCATGAAGCAACGCCTGGCTAGTCCCTCCGACGTGATCGACCTCGGCAAGATCAAGGAGCTGCAGGGCGTCGAACTGTCGGGCGACGTGCTGACCATCAAGGCCGGCACGACCTATTTCGACATCCTGCAGAATGCCGATGTGAAGAAGGCGATTCCCGCGATCGCCTATCTCACCTCGGTGCTCGGCGATCCTGCCGTGCGTTATCGCGGCACGATCGGCGGCTCGATCGCCAACAACGATCCGGCCGCGGACTATCCCGCTGCACTGCTCGCGCTCGGCGCCACCGTGAAGACCAACAAGCGGTCGCTCTCCGCCGAAGACTTCTTCCAGGGCCTGTTCACGACGGCGCTCGAAGACGGCGAGATCATCACCGCCGTGTCGTTTCCGGTTCCGGCGAAAGCGGGCTACGAGAAAATGCGGCATCCGGCGTCGCGCTTCGCACTGACTGCCGTGTTCGTCGCACAGACGAAGTCCGGCGAGGTTCGGGTGGCCGCGACCGGGGCATCGCAGAGCGGCGTGATGCGGGTGGGCGCGATCGAAGCCGCGCTGAAGGCGAACTGGTCGCCGGCAGCGATCGACGGCGTCAGCATTTCGGCGAGCAATCTGCTGGCTGATATCCACGGCACGGCGGAGTACCGCGCGAATCTGATCAAGGTAATGGCGCAACGCGCGGTGGCTGCTGCGGGCTGACGCATCGCACCTTAGCGACTCAACACAAATCTTCCGCGGCGCGCAGCAATGCGCGCCGTTTTTATTATGCGCCCATGCAGGAAAAGCGCTTGCCTCGCTGGCGTGAAGGCAGGAAAAGTTAATCAGCCAATTAACTCGTCCCAGAGAGGAATGTCCTGGAACGATTGCCGCACCGGCAATCCGCCCGCGACTCGAGGAAACAACAACGTGCTCGATAAACCAGCCCAAAGCTCTTCCGTCCGCACCTCCGGTCCCCTTTCCGGCTTCCGCATCGTTGAATTCGCCGGCATCGGACCCGGCCCATTCGCCTGCATGATGCTGGCCGACATGGGCGCCGACGTCGTCACGCTCGACCGGATCGGCGCGAAGAAGAGCATGAAGTCGGTGGCGGGACGCGGCCGCAAGGTGATCGAGCTCGACCTCAAGGACAAGGCGGCGATCGCAGAGGTGCTCGACCTGCTGGCGAGCGCCGATGCCCTGGTCGAAGGTTTTCGTCCCGGCGTGATGGAACGGCTCGGGCTCGGCCCCGAAATCGTGCTCGCACGCAATCCAAAGCTCGTCTACGGCCGCATGACCGGCTGGGGCCAGGAAGGCCCGCTCGCCAACGCCGCCGGCCACGACATCAACTACATCTCCATCACCGGCGCGCTCGCCGCGATCGGCACGAAGGAAGCGCCGGTGCCGCCGCTCAACCTGGTTGGCGATTTTGGCGGCGGAGCGCTCTATCTCGTCGTCGGCGTGCTCGCGGCGCTGCTGGAAGCCTCGAGGTCCGGCAAGGGCCAGGTGGTCGACGCCGCGATGTGCGACGGCGCAGCATCGCTGATGTCGTTCTTCTTCGACATGACCACGCTCGGCCGCTGGACCGAAGGCCGCAACCAGAATTTCCTCGACGGCGGCGCGCATTTCTACGGCGTCTACGAATGTGCCTGCGGGCACTTCATTTCAATCGGCTCGATCGAGCCGCAGTTTTACGCGCTGCTGCGCCAGCATGCGGACCTCACCGACGCCGATTTCGACGCGCAGATGAACCCCAAGGCCTGGCCGGCGCTGAAGGAAAAGCTGAAGGCCGTGTTCAAGAGCAAGACGCGCGAGGACTGGTGCAAGACCATGGAAGGCACCGACATCTGCTTTGCGCCGGTGCTGACCATGTCGGAAGCGACCGCGCATCCCCACATGGTCGCACGCAACGTCTTTGTCGAGCGTCATGGCGTAAAACAGCCCGCGCCGGCGCCAAGGTTTTCGCGCACACCGTCGGCGGTGCGCGAGCCGGAAGGCGCGGAGATCGGCGCGGTGATGGCTGCGTGGAAGAGATAGGCCGGGCCCCCGGCGAAGATCGCGTAGGGTGGACAAAGGCGCAAAGCGCCGTGCCCACCATCTCTCCACGATCACGATAGAAACGGCAGCACGACTAACGGCTTACGCCGCATCCTCCACCTTCAACACCCCGCGCCGGATCTGATCCTCCTCGATCGACTCGAACAAGGCCTTGAAATTGCCTTCGCCAAAGCCGTCGTCACCCTTGCGCTGGATGAACTCGAAGAAGATCGGGCCGATCGCGTTGGCCGAGAAGATCTGCAAGAGCACCTTGGTCTGGCCACCGTCGACCACGCCCTCGCCGTCGATCAGGATGCCGTTCTTCTGAAGACGTGCGACGTCCTCGCCGTGCTTCGGCAGCCGCGCATCGATCTTCTCGAAATAGGTGTCGGGCGGTGACGGCATGAAAGGCAGGCCCGCCTCGCGCAGGCCTTCGATCGTGCCGTGGATCTCGCGGCAGCCGCAGGCGATGTGCTGGATGCCTTCACCGCGATAGATATTGAGATATTCCTCGATCTGCCCGGAATCGCCGGCGTCCTCGTTGATCGGAATCCGGATCTTGGCGTCGGGGCTCGTCAACGCGCGCGAGAACAGGCCGGAGGCGCGGCCCTCGATGTCGAAAAAGCGGATCTGGCGGAAGTTGAAGAGCTTTTGGTAGAAGCCGGTCCAGACATCCATGCGGCCGCGGTGGACGTTGTGGGTGAGATGGTCGAGATAGAACAGTCCGGCACCGACCGGCTTGGGATCGCGAGCGCCCAGCCACTCGAACTCGGCATCATAGGCCGAGCCCTTGGCGCCGTAGCGATCGACGAAATAGAGCAGGCTGCCGCCGATGCCCTTGATCGCAGGCACGTCGAGCGTCTTCTGTGCGGATGACACGTCCGCCGGCTCCGCGCCGAGCGAAATCGCGCGGTCATACGCCACCTTCGCATCGACCACGCGAAACGCCATCGACGGCGCGCAGGGGCCATGCGCGGCGACGAAGTCGGTACCGTGGGTGCCGGGCTCCTCGTTGACGAGATAGTTGATGTCGCCCTGGCGATAGACAGTGATTGTCTTGGTTTTATGCCGCGCGACCGGCGCATAGCCCATCAGCTTGAATAAAGCATGCAGCTCTTCCGGATTGGGATGCGCGTATTCAACGAACTCGAACCCGTCGGTGCCCATCGGATTGTCGGTGGTGATGGTGGCCGGCGGTGCATCGTGCGGAAACGGACCCATGGTGCTCTCCAATTGCTGCTGCCATGAACTATCCTTCACGGCGCATGCAATGAGCGTGCAAATGAGACGCGTTTTGGCTATCATATGCACGATCTGTGCATGAAATGGATAAATGACGCATGATTCCGGTGGACGCCTTCGACCTCAAGATCCTCGGCGCGCTCCAGGACGACGGCCGTCTCACCAACCAGGAGCTGGCCGAACTCGCAGGGCTGTCGGCCTCGCAATGCTCGCGGCGACGGATGCGGCTGGAGCAGGAGAAGGTGATATCGGGCTATCACGCCGACCTCTCCAGCGAGGCGCTCGGCTTCGGCGTGATCGCCTTCATCCAGGTGGGGCTCGCGACCCATTCGCCGGACAATTCAAAACGCTTCCGCACACTGGTCAACCGCATCGACGAAATCCAGGAGGCTTATTCGCTGACGGGCGATGCCGACTATGTGCTGAAGGCGGTGCTGCGCGACCTCAAGGGGCTGTCCAACCTCGTCAACGACGTTCTGATGCCGCACCAGAGCGTGGCGCATGTCCGCTCCTCGATCGTGCTGGACCGGCTGAAGGAGAGCACGCGGTTGCCGCTGAGGGAGCTGAAGGCTGGCTGAAATCGAGGGAACTACGGCATTCGCGCTTCGCGCGCCGTCTGCGATGATCCGAGTCAATCTGCGGAGATTCCATCATGGCCCTCCAGCTCCGACCGAACTGCGAATATTGCGACCGCGACCTGCCGCCTGGTGCGACGGACGCGCGGATCTGCTCCTATGAATGCACGTTCTGTGCGGATTGCGTGGAGACAAAGCTCTCCAACGTCTGCCCGAACTGCGGCGGCGGCTTTGCGCCGCGCCCGATCAGGCCGACGCAGGAATGGCGGTCGGGCGTGTGCGCCGTGAAACAGGTGCCGTCGGACAAGCGGGTGCATCTGAAGTACAGCGTGGAGGATGTCGCGGCGCATTGCGCGCGGGTGCGGGATGTGCCGCCGGAGAAACGGTGATCTCTCTCCACGTCATTGCGAGGAGCTCGCGACAAAATTGCGCAGCAATTTTGCGCTGATGCGACGAAGCAATCCAGAGATCCCTCAGCGGAAAGATTCTGGATTGCTTCGCTGCGCTCGCAATGACGGAGGTCGTGGCAGCAGCGAGGCCTACTCCGCCGCCAGAATCGTCCCCTCGACCTCACCGAAGCCGACGCGATAACCATTTCCCTGGCACCAGCCGCGCATGACGAGGCTGTCGCCATCTTCCAGGAACGTACGCTTGGCACCACCGGGCAATTCCACCGGCTCGGTGCCGTTCCAGCTGATCTCCAAGAGGCTGCCGCGCTGGTTCTTCTCCGGGCCGGAGATGGTGCCGGACCCCAGGAGATCGCCGACATTCATCGCACAGCCGCTGGAGGCGTGGTGCATCAGCTGCTGCACCGACGACCAATACATGTACTTGAAATTGGTGCGGCTGATGCCGGCGGGCGCATTGGCGCCGGCGGCGCGCAAGGACACATCGAGTTCGACATCATAGTTCTGCGGCTTGGCCTGCTTGAGATAATCGAGCGTCACCGGTACCTGCTCCGGCCCCTTCAGGCGGAATGGCTCCAGCGCCTCGCGCGTCACCACCCACGGGCTGATCGAGGTTGCAAACGCTTTTGCCAGGAACGGCCCCAGCGGCACATATTCCCATTGCTGGATGTCTCGCGCGCTCCAGTCGTTGAGCAGCACGAAGCCGAAGATCATCTCCTCGGCCTGTTGCTCGCTCAGCATGCCACCCATAGGCGACGGCTGGCCGACCACGACACCCATCTCCAGCTCGAAATCGAGCCGCTTGCAGGGCCCGAAGCTCGGCACCTCGACATTCGGCGGCTTGAGCTGCCCGCGCGGCCGCTTCAGCCTGGTGCCTGACACCACGACGGTGGACGCACGACCGTTATAGGCGATCGGCATATGCAGCCAGTTCGGCTGCAGCGCGTTGTCCTTGCCGCGGAACATCACGCCGACATTGGTGGCGTGCTCCTTCGAGGAATAGAAATCGGTATAGCCGGAGACGGCGAACGGCAGATGCAGTTTGGCGTCGCGCATCGGCACCAGCGCCTGCTGGCGCAGCTCTTCATTGTCGCGCAGCTCGGGGCGATCGGCACGCAGCAGCTCGCTGATCCGCGCCCGCGTCTGCGCCCACAGCTTTGGCCCCAGCGCCATGAACGGATTGAGCGAGGCCCCGGAGAACACGCCGAGCGGACCGACATCGAGGCGGGAATCCTGCTCGAGCTCCCAGAGATCGAGCACGTAGTTGCCGATCGCAACGCCAACCCGTGGCGTCGGATTGGCCGCTGTCGAGAACACGCCATAGGGCAGGTTCTGGATCGGGAAGTCGGAGGCGGGATCGACGTCGATGAAGGAGCGGAGGCTGGGATCGTTGGGGTGGATTGTCACTTTTGGCTCGGTCCTTTTTCCTTCTCCCCTTGTGGGAGAAGGTGGCGCGAAGCGCCGGATGAGGGGTATCTAACCGCACGCGCGAATGAGATATGTCACTCGTGGAGAGAGACCCCTCACCCGTCTCGCCGCTATGCGGCGAGCCACCCTCTCCCACAAGGGGAGGGGGGAAGAAAGCTACGGCCGGTTCGGATCGAACCGCTTCTCCAGGCCCTTCCAGCAATCCGCATAATCGTCCTGCAGCGTCGACGACTTCGCGGCATGCGCGGTGACGCGCTGCGCATAGCGGGTCTCGAACATGAAGGCCATGGTGCCGGTCAGCTTCACCGGCTTCAGCTCGCCATTGCTGGCGTGCTCGAAGGCGTCGCGATCGGGGCCGTGCGGCAGCATGCAGTTATGCAAGCTGACGCCGCCGGGGACAAAGCCCTGCGGCTTGGCATCGTAGACGCCATAGATCAGGCCCATGAACTCGCTCATGATGTTCATGTGGTACCAGGGCGGGCGGAAAGTGTTGTCGGCCACCATCCAGCGCTCGGGGAAGATGACGAAATCGATATTCGCGGTGCCCGCCGTCTCCGACGGTGAGGTGAGCACCGTGAAGATCGAGGGATCGGGATGATCGAATCCGATCGCGCCGACCGGAGAGAAGGTACGCAGATCGTATTTGTAGGGCGCGTAATTGCCGTGCCAGGCGACCACGTCGATCGGTGAATGCGGCAAGGTCGTCTTGAACAGCGCGCCGCCCCATTTCACGTAGAGTTCGGTCGGCGTGTCCTTGTCCTCGTAATGCGCGACGGGGGTGAGGAAGTCGCGCGCATTGGCGAGACAATTGGCACCGATCGGCCCGCGCTCCGGCAGCGTGAAGGCACCGCCATAGTTTTCGCAGAGATAGCCGCGCGCCGGGCCATTCGGAATCTCGACGCGGAATTTGACGCCGCGCGGGATCACCACGATCTCGCCGGGCTCGGCATCGATCCGGCCGAACTCGGTGACGAGCCGCAGATTGCCGTGCTGGAGCACGAACATCAGCTCGCCATCAGCATTGTAGAAATGCTGATCCACCATCGACTTGGTGATGAGGTAGACATGCGCGGCCATGCCGGCCTGCGTGTTGACGTCACCGGCCGTCGTCATGGTCTGCACGCCCTGGAGGAAGGTCGTGTCCTCCTTCGGGATCGGCGCGGGGTCCCAGCGCAGCTGCGCGATCGGAAGATCGTATTCATGGCAAGGCGCCGAGCGCCACAGCCCACCGTCCGCCTTTTCGAAACGTCCGGAGTGCTTCACCGAGGGTCGGATGCGATAAAGCCAGGAGCGCTCATTGGTGCCGCGCGGCGCCGTGAAGGGCGAGCCCGAGAGCTGCTCGGCATAGAGGCCGTAGGCGCAGCGCTGCGGTGAGTTGCGCCCGATCGGCAGCGCGCCCGGCAGCGCCTCGGTCTCAAAACTGTTGCCGAAGCCGGACATGTAGCCCGGCGTGACCTGTGCCGAACTGCGGATGATCTGATCGGGTGAGGTATTGATGTTCATGATTATCCTCCTCCTTGCAAGTTCGCCCACATTTCCTGGTCGCGCTTGTCGGTCCAGATCACGGGGTCGTCGATCCCCGACGCTTCGTCATAGGCGCGCGACACGTTGAACGGCAGGCAGTGCTCGTAGATGGCGAAGCTCGAAAACTTGGGATCCATGACCTCGCGGGTCGCCGCCATCGATTCCTTCAGCGTGCGGCCCTTGGCGACCGAGATTTCGGCGGCGCCATAGAGCGAGGTGACGAAGTCACGGGTCATTGCGATGGCCTCGCGCACGGTGGCTGTGCCCTTGAGAGCATCGCCGCGGCCCGGCGCGATCGCCTTGGGATTGAAGTTGCGGATCTCGTTCAGCGTCAGCGGCCATTCGCGCAAATGCGCATCGCCGCAATAGCAGGCCGAGTGATATTCGATGAGGTCGCCGGAGAACATCACCTCCGCATCCGGCACCCAGGCGACGATGTCGCCGGAGGTGTGGCCGGCGCCAAGCTGCATCAGGCGCACCTCGCGTTTTCCCAGATAGATCGACATCTCGCCTTCGAAGGTCAGTGTCGGCCAGGTCAAACCGGGAATGCTTTGCGCATCCTGAAACAGGCGCGGAAAGCGGCCGTACTCGGAATCCCAATCCTGCTGGCCGCGCTCCTCGATCAGACGATACGTCTCCTGCGAGGCGACGATGCCCTGCGCCTTGTAGGCGGAGGCGCCGAGTACGCGGACGGCGTGATAATGCGACAGCACGACATATTTTATCGGTTTGTCGGTGACAGTGCGGACGCGCTCAATCACCTTGTTGGCCATTGCAGGCGTCGATTGCGCGTCGAACACGAGGCAGCCGTCGTCACCGACGATGATCGCGGTGTTCGGATCGCCCTCGGCGGTGAAGGCGTAGAGATCGGTGCCGATCTCGGAGAAGGTGATCGTCTTCTCGGAGAGATCGCCGGTGGATGCGAAGTTCTTCGCCATCAATTCATCCTTGAGTCTTGGGTTATTGTTGTTGCTGTTGTTGCTGCTGGCCTTCGATCATGCGCCGCTTGGCGAGCCCGATCGCCTCGCGCAACACGTCGATGTCGCCGATATGGTTGGCGAGGATCAGCACAAGCGCCGCATCGAAGTCGGCGCTCTGCTCGTCGGTAAGACCGCGATGCGCTTCGACGATGGCGCGAAAGGCATCGTCGGGTCGTGCGAAGTTGGAGCTGGTGGACAGCGGCATGCGAAACCTCAGTTCACGCCAGCGGCGCGCGACAGCGCCGCTGCAATTGCCTCGCGCGTCGGATGGCGGAAGCGCGCCGCGACATAGCCATCAGGCCTGAGCAGATAGGCCGTGCCCGGCTCGGCATCATAGCGCTTGGCGACGAGGCCCGACGGATCCGCCAATCCACCGCCGATACGGATATCCTTGACGCCATCGGGCGTCTCGATCGCCGCGCCATTGTTGAACGACAGCAGGGTGAAGCCCGTTCCGTCTTTTCGGAATGCGTCCGTCAAGTAGACATTCTCGCCAGCGATTGGCGCATCGAGCATGGAACAGCCGGGCCGCGGGCCGGCGTCCCACGCATCGGCATCAGGCGAAGACAACGGCGTGTCATAGCTGCACGGCACCGACAGCCGGCCGCCATTGACCATGCGCTTGCCGAACTCGGTCTCCTTGGCCAGCGACAGCACCGCCTTGCGCAGCCGCGCTTCCTGATGCGAGCTCGGCGCCATGAAATCGGTTGAGCGGGTGGATTCGCGGATGTTCTCGTCGGCAGCCCCGCTGCGCTCGACGTGGTAACTCTCCAGCAGGCTCGCGGGCGATGCGCCGCGCAACACGCGATCGAGCTTCCACGAGAGATTTTCGGCGTCTTCGAGTCCCGAGTTCGCTCCCCGCGCACCGAAGGGCGAGACCTGATGCGCGGAATCGCCCGCAAAGATCACCCGGCCATGAATAAAGCGGTCCATCCGCCGGCACTGGAATTTGTAGAGCGAGATCCACTCGAACTCGAACTTGTCGTGGCCGAGCATGCGCGCGATCCGCGGCCGCACGTTTTCCGGCTTCTTCTCGACGACGGGGTCGGCGTAACGATTGAGCTGGAGATCGATGCGCCAGACGTCGTCGGGTTGCCTGTGCAGCAGCGCCGAGCGCCCGGCATGGAACGGCGGATCGAACCAGAACCAGCGCTCGGTCGGAAATTCCGCGGTCATCTTGACGTCGGCGATCAGGAACTGATCCTCGAACACCTGGCCGGCAAAGTCGGCGCCGACCATCTGCCGCAGCGAGGAGCGCGCGCCGTCGCAAGCGACGACGTATTGCGCGTGCAGGCGATAATTGCCCTCCGGAGTTTCGATCGTCAGTGCGACGGAATCGTTGCGGCTCTCCAGCGCCGTCACCTTGTTGCGCCAACGCAAATCGATTCCGGGCAGATCGCTGATGCGATCGACCAGATAGGCCTCGGCGTAATATTGCTGGAGGTTGATGAAGGCCGGCCGCTTGTGACCATCTTCGGGCAGCAGGTTGAACTGATAGAGCTGGGACTCGCCGTGAAAAATGCGGCCGACGCTCCACACCACGCCCTTCTCGACCATGCGGTCGCCGACGCCGAGCCGGTCCCAATATTCCAGCGAGCGCTTCGAGAAGCAGATCGCGCGCGAGCCCTCGCCAATGCGGTCGGCATCATCGAGGAGAACGACGCACTGACCGCGCTGAGCGAGGTCGATCGCCAAAGACAGTCCGACCGGGCCCGCGCCGACAACCACGACCGGATGCTCGGCCGTGCCGTCCCTGGGGCGATCCTGGTCGGGGTGGCGGCGATAGCCGAACTGGGATTTGGCCTGCGCCATGCGCTAACCTCGGCTCTGGTCAGGAGAGGACTGATCTGCTAGATAGTCTCACGTGCAACTATTTTGGACCGGAGCCGGCCGGCCGTCAACTGGAATTCGGAGCGCGAGGCCTTGGCGAGAACATCCAGCGATGCGGCGCTGAAGAGACAAGAGATGGACGAGGCGTCGCCACGGCCGAAGGCGCGGCTCGATCTGTTCAAATTCGTGCCGTTCCGTCTCAACCGGCTCGCGGCGGAGGTGAGTTCCGCGCTCGCGGTCGAATATCAGCAGCGTCACGGCCTAGATATTCCAGCCTGGCGCGTGATCGCGACGCTCGGCTTCCGCAGCGACGCCTGTAGCGCGCAGTACATCTCACAATGCACCCGCACGCACAAATCGACCATCAGCCGCGCGGTGACGACGCTGATGCATGACGGTCTGATCGAGCGCGTCGAGAACGAAGCCGACCGCCGCGAATTCCGCCTGCAACTGACAAAGAAGGGCCGCGCGCTTTACGAGGAGCTGTTCCCGCAGCTGTTGCGACGGGAAGACGAGATTCTTGGTTGCCTCTCCGCGCAGGAGCGCAAGCAATTGTCGGCCCTGCTCGGCAAGATCGAAGAGAGTCTCGACCTGATCCAGACCAGCGCAGAGGCCGACGCCAAGCAGGCGTATTAGGCCGCCTGCAAGCGAGCGAGGATGTCAGCTTTCGGGTGATGAACGGAAGCCACGTGACCTATCGGAGCATTGCGGGTCAGGTTGCTGGATCAATGGAATGCGGCAGCGCTCGCCCGCGACAAATCCGGGACGATGACATATTGCTTCAAGTGCAGATGACACCGGAGCAGCCACAAGCGATGATCAGCGCGGTTCTGAAAAATCCTGCGCTCTACGGATTTGGAGACAGTCCAACCGCGCTCGGAAGGCATTGGACCAACGTGCACGACGTATATCTCTCTTGCGCGTGAGCGATGCCGCCTGTTGAGCCAACCCGGACGAGAAGTATGGCTCTACATAGCCCGATCCTGCCACGACCTGGCGAGTCGCACAGCTGCTCTGCCTCCTACCACTCCCCCCAAAACGAGGCACAGCAGCGTTCCGACGAGGACGACAACCGCCCAGTCACTGTGAATACCCCCAGGGATGTGACTAAGAAAAGAGATCCCGATCAACAGGGCCCCGTATCCAAGGACAGCCGCGCCAAGCCCAAAGCCCGCCACGCCCGCGATCAGGTCAACCAACGATGTTCGCTTCACCTCGCCCATCAAATCATCCGATATGATGAAGGCCGAGACGTCAACGCCACCAGAGCTTTTGGCCGGACCCGGGCTTCCGACGATATGCCTTTCTCGCTACACTCGGGAGCATGGCGAAGATGAGGTCCTCTCAGCCTCCGTCGCAGCGGCCAACCGGGCCGTCGCCTTCGAGGGCCGCTGAAGGAGCGGCCACCTCCAGCGACAATGGCTTCGCCATTGCGCGGGGGTGACGGGGACAGAGTGCCACCGGAATTCTCTACTCCGTCATTTCGCGAACGATCGCGACGGCGGCAGGTGCAGTGCCCAGGCATCGACCTTGTCGCTGGCGCGCGGATAGATTTCCGTCACGATCGGGTCATGGCCGGGAATGAACCGGTCGGGATGGCCAACAAGGCGCTCGATCGTCTCCCAGCCGACCGCCATGTCACCGACATTGTAGACGATCGGGAACGGGCTCTTGCGCTGGAGATTGGCGTAATAATGCGCGGCGTCGGACGCCAGCACCACCGGCCCGCGCGCGGTCTCGACCTTGACCACCTGCAAGCCGTCGGAATGACCACCGACCCGGTGCACGGTCACGCCGGGCGCGATTTCGCCGTCACCGGAATAGAAATTGACGCGCTCGCCATAGACATGGCGCACCATCTGGGTGACGTGCTCGACCGAGAACGGATGTCGCAATAAGCCGTTACACATGCAGCGGCCGGTCGCGTAGGCCATCTCGCGCTCCTGGAGATGGAAGCGCGCGTTCGGGAAGCGGTCGAGATTGCCGGCGTGATCGTAATGCAGATGCGTCACGATGATGTCACGAACACTCGATGCCGCGACACCAAAACGCTCCAGCGCATCGACCGGATTGAGCGTCAGCTTGCGCGCCCGCGCGCTCGCCTCCTCGGCATTGAAGCCGGTATCGACCAGGATGTCGCGGCCGCCGCCGCGGATCAGCCAAACGAAGTAGTCGAGGTCCTGCGCCGCACTGTCATGCGGATCCGGCGCCAGGAAGTTCATGTGGGGGGTGCGCGGCGACATCGTCGCATAGCGCAGGGCGTAGATTTCGTAGGCGTTTCCCATGATCTTGCTTTTCTGATTGGACCTTCGAAGACGATCGCGCGCACCAAGCCATTGTCCGCCCAAAAGGTCAAACGCCGCGCGCGAGGGTGGAGACGCGCTCCAATGTGAGACCAATCACATTTTAGTCGCCATGACTGCCCTAACATGGCTGCTGCAATGCCCAACCAGATCGTGTCGAGCCCAACCATGACGGCCCGTTTATTCCCCTCGCCGCACGCCTACGCGTTGCGGTCAATCGTCGCGATAACGCCGAATCTCCAAGCGGTTGACGCCCCCTCTCCCCGGTTTGATAATGCACATTGCGTAAGTTAAGGTCGCCGCGGCGCAAGCTGGTAACGGCGCCTTTTTGGCTGGACCGCGCTGATTATGAAAATTCGCTTCCTTTTCCTTCTTCCCTTGCTCGTTTCGCTCGTCCCGACCGCGCCGTCGCTTGCGGCCGGCGACCGCTATGCGTTGGTCATCGGCAACGCCAAATATCCTGATGCCGACAGCCCGCTGAAGGAACCGCTCAACGACGCGCGCGACGTCGCCGACGAGCTCAAGCGCGACGGCTTTTCCGTCGAGATCGGCGAGAACCTGACCGGCGACGGCATGCGCCGCGCCTTCGACAAGCTCTACGGCAAGATCAAGCCGGGCTCGGTGGCACTGGTGTTCTTCAGCGGGTTCGGCATCCAGTCGGCGCGCCAGAGCTACATGCTGCCGGTCGATGCGCAGATCTGGACCGAATCCGACGTGCGCCGCGACGGTGTCAGCCTCGAAACCGTGCTCGGCGAGCTCAATACCCGCGGCGCCGGCGTCAAGATCGCGCTGATCGACGCCTCCAGACGAAACCCGTTCGAGCGCCGGTTCCGCAGCTTCTCGGCCGGCCTGACCCCGGTCATCGCGCCGAACGGCACCCTGGTGATGTATTCGGCGGCGCTGGCCTCGGTGGTCTCGGATGTCGGCGGCGAGCACAGCCTGTTCGTCCAGGAGCTGCTGAAGGAGATCCGCGTCCCCGACCTGATGGCCGAGGAAACGCTGAACCGCACCAAGATGGGCGTCACCCGCGCCTCGCGCGGCGAGCAGGTGCCGTGGATATCCTCTTCATTGGCCGAGGATTTCTCGTTCATTCCGGGAGCAGCCGGATCGCGCCCGGCGGCCACGACAGCACCGCCTCCCGCGCCGCCGGTGGTCGCAAACAACCCGCCGCCGGCACCACCCGCGCCGCCGCCAGCGCCGAAGCCGGCTGATACGGTTGCGGCTCCCGCCCCTCCACCCGCACCGGTCCCGGCGCCGAAGCCGCAGGTCGAGGCCGCCCTGCCCCCGGCGCCACCGCCGGTGAGACCGGCCGATCCCGCTCCTGTTCTTCCCGCTCCTGTTCTTCCCCCGCCCAACGCGGATAGCGGACCGAGCGCGGCCGTGCTGGCGGAAGACCCCACCATCAAGGGCCTGACGGCCAAGATCGCGGCCAATCCTGACGACGTGAACGCGCTGTACCGGCGCGGCCAGGTCTATGCCAGCAAGGGCGCCTACAGCCTCGCCATCAAGGATTTCGACGACACGCTCCGGATCAATTCGAAGGACGTCGAGGCGCTGAACAACCGCTGCTGGACCCGCACCGTGGTCGGTGACCTCCAGGGCGCGCTGAAGGATTGCAACGAAGCGCTGCGGCTGCGGCCGAACTTCGTCGATGCGCTGGACAGCCGGGGGCTCGTCAACCTGAAGTCGGGCGCGGTGAAGAACGCCATCGCCGATTTTGACGCGGCCCTGCGGATCAACCCGCGCCTGACTTCCTCGCTCTTTGGGCGAGGAATCGCCAAGCAGCGCAACGGCTCGGCCCAGGAAGGGGCGCTGGACATTGCCAATGCCAAGGCGATGGACCCGAACATCGTTCAGGAATTCGCAAGCTACGGAGTACGCTAGTATTTTTTTGAGTTGAGGCAACAGACGCCTCGAACCCTCGGCGGCCCCGGAAAGACTAATGGACGGATGCCGCAGGCGGCCTTTCCCGGGGGGCCTATTGCAGGAATTTTGGAACCGCGCGAGCTGGCTGCGCAGGAGGGACTGGCAATGAGACTGGCTGCAAAAGGACTTACCGCAATCCTGTCCATCATCACCATCGGCGCCGCATTGTCGCTGCCGACCTCGGCCGCGTTCGCCGGCGATGACGGCAACAGCAAGAACGTCACCGAGGACGAGATCGTCCGCGCGCTGGCGCCGCCGCCGAAGAAGCCGCTGACCCGCGGCCTGTCGATCGCCCCGCAGGCCGATCCCGCGCCAAGTGCCGCTGAGACCAAGCTGATCCAGTCCGTGCGCGGCCGTTCGACGCGTTCGCTGTCGTCGACCGAGCGCGAGGAAATCGCGTCAGTCGCCAAGGACAAGCCGAACATCGATCTCGAAATCACCTTCGACTACAACTCCGCCAACATCAGCGCCAAGTCGATGCCATCAGTGCAGGCGCTTGGCCGCGCGTTGACCAGCCCCGACCTGAAGGGCTCGACCTTCGTGGTGGCCGGCCACACCGACGCCGCCGGCGGCGAAGGCTACAATCAGGACCTCTCGGAGCGCCGTGCGGATTCGATCAAGCGCTACCTCGTCGAGAAGTACAGCATCACCGCGACCGATCTCGTCACCGTCGGCTACGGCAAGAGCAAGCTGAAGGACCCGAGCCAGCCGATGGCCGAGGTCAATCGCCGCGTGCAGGTCGTCAACATGGAAAACAAGACCACCGCATCAAAGTAAGCACGACGCAATCCTTTGAAGTGCCCCATTGTGATGTGGTGTAAAGTGATGCTTTCAAAGCGCGTCCCGCAGCCTTGCGGGACGCCGCTTTGTTTCAGGGAAATGCTCTCAGCGGGCCTCGTACGGACGGCCGTGAGCCAGGCCAGGATGATCCGGCGATGAACCTCTCCGAATATCTCAAGCCGGCCGCAACCGTGATCTTCATCGTGGCCCTCGGTATCGGCTATTATCTGTTCGAGCATCGGCATCGACCCGAGGCGAAGGAAACGCCCGGCGAGGCGCTCGTCATCGTGACGAAGTCGACCAATGCCTGCTTCTCCGACCTCGTCCGTGTGACCGGCTTCTTCGTTCCGCGCCGCGAGGCCGTGGTTGTCGCCGACCAGGAGGGATCCAAGGTCACCGACCTCTTCGTCACCGAAGGCACCATGGTCACCGACAATCAGGAACTGGCGCGCCTGACCGCGCCGCCGCAGATTCCCGGCCAGCCGCAGCGCCCCGGCCCGCAAGGCCCGGTCTCGCTGAAGGCGCCGGCGCCAGGCCTCGTCACCGAAGTCCGCACCATCGTCGGCGCACCCGCCTCGCCGCAGGCCGGCCCGATGTTTCGCATCGCCGTCAACAACGAGATCGAGCTCGACGCGCAAGTCCCGGCCGTGCACATGCCCAAGCTCAGCGCCGGCGCGACCGTGCGCATCAGCCGCGACGATGCGCCCGATCTGATCGGACGGGTCCGGCTGGTCGCGCCCGAAATCGACCGCGCCACGCAGCTCGGCCGCGTCCGCATCAGCGTCACCAACAATCCCTCGCTCAAGGTCGGCGTGTTCGCCCGCGCATCCATCGACGCCAAGCGAAGCTGCGGCGTCGCGGTTCCCAAGACCGCGATCGACCATCTCACCGTGCAGGTCGTCAAAGGCAACATTGTCGAGACACGGAAGGTGCGGGTCGGACTGTCGTCCGACTCCGCGACGGAAATCCTGGAAGGCCTCGACGTCGGCGAAATCGTCGTGGCCGACGCCGGCTCTTCGCTGCATGACGGCGACCAGATCAAGACCATGTTCGCCGATGAACTCGATCGCACGCGGGTACGCTGATGGCTCTCAATATTTCGGCATGGTCGATTCGTCATCCGCTGCCGTCGGTCGTCTTTTCGATCATCCTCCTGGTCCTTGGCTGGACCTCCTTCGTCAAGCTCGCGGTGACGCGGCTGCCCTCGGCGGACATTCCCGTGATCTCGGTCGCGGTATCGCAGTTCGGCGCAGCGCCCACCGAGCTTGAATCCCAGGTCACCAAGACCATCGAAGACGCCGTCTCCGGTGTCGAGGGCGTGCGCCACATCACCTCGCAGATCACCGACGGCCTGTCGCTCACCACCATCCAGTTCGCGCTGGAGACCAACACCGACCGCGCGCTCAACGACGTCAAGGACGCAGTGACGCGCGTACGCTCGAACCTGCCGCAGAACGTCACCGAGCCGCTGATCCAGCGTGTCGACGTGATCGGCCTGCCGATCGTCACTTATGCTGCGATCTCGCCCGGCAAGACGCCGGAGCAGCTCTCCTATTTCGTCGACGACGTGGTCAAGCGCGCGCTGCAGGGCGTACGCGGCGTCGCCCAGGTCGAGCGCATCGGCGGTGTCGAGCGCGAGATTCTCGTCTCGCTCGATCCCGACCGCCTGCAGGCGATGGGGCTCACCGCCGTCAATGTCAGCCAGAGCCTGCGCGGCACCAATGTCGACGTCGCCGGTGGCCGCGCCGAAATCGGCAAGAACGACCAGGCGATCCGCACGCTGGCCGGCGCCAAGACGCTCAGCGATCTCGCCGGCACCATGGTCCCGTTGTTCGGCGGCGGCGAGGTGCGGCTGGATGATCTCGGCACCGTCACCGACACCATCGCCGACCGCCGCACCTTCGCCCGCTTCAACGGCGAGCCCGTCGTCGCGCTCGGCATCAAGCGCTCCAAGGGCGCCAGCGACGTGAAGGTCGCCGAGGCCGTGCAGAAACGCATCGACGCGCTCAAGGCCGCCTATCCCGACGTCGACCTCAAGCTGATCGACACCTCGGTCGAATACACCAACGGCAATTACGAAGCGGCGATCTCGACCCTGTTCGAAGGCGCCATCCTCGCCGTCGTCATCGTGCTGTTGTTCCTGCGCGACCTGCGCGCCACCATCATCGCCGCGATCTCGCTGCCGCTGTCGATCTTCCCGGCGTTCTGGGCGATGGACTTGCTCGGCTTCTCGCTCAATCTCGTCAGTTTCCTCGCCATTACGCTGTCGACAGGTATTCTGGTCGACGACGCCATCGTCGAGATCGAGAACATCGTCCGGCACATGAACATGGGCAAATCGCCCTATCGTGCCGCACTCGAAGCCGCCGACGAGATCGGCCTCGCCGTGATCGCGATCTCGCTCACGATCATCGCGATCTTCGCGCCCGCGAGCTTCATGTCGGGCATCGCCGGACAGTTCTTCAAGCAATTCGGCATCACCGTCTCGGTGCAGGTGTTCTTCTCGCTGCTCGCGGCGCGCTTCGTCACGCCGGTGCTGGCCGCCTATTTCCTCAAACATGGCAATCACGCGGAGCCGCCGCCCGGCCGCGTGCTGCGAGCCTATCACCGGATCGTGGCCTGGTCGGTGAAACACTATTTCATCACGGTGCTGGTCGGCTTCGGCATCTTCGCCGCCTCGATCTGGAGCATCACGCTGCTGCCGCAGGGCTTCCTGCCGGCACAGGACAGCGCGCGTTCGCTGCTTGCGCTCGAGCTGCCGCCCGGCACGCAGCTCGCCTACACCGAGAAGGTCACCGAGGACATCGTCGCGCGGCTGCGCAAGCGGTCCGAGGTGAAGAGCATCTTCGTCGACGGAGGGCGCGTACCACCCGGCACCCAGGAAGTCCGGCGCGCCGCCTTGATCATCAATTACACCCCCAAGGGCAATCGCGACATCACCCAGCGCGAGCTCGAATTCTCGATTAGCCAGGAGCTGGAGAACATTCCCGACATCCGCTTCTGGTTCCTCGACGAGAACGGCCTGCGCGCCATCTCGCTGGTGGTGACCGGCGTCGATGCCAACATCGTCAACAACGTCGCCAGCGAGCTTGCGACGCAGATGAAGCGGATTCCGACCATCTCCAACGTGATCTCTGAGACGACGCTGGAGCGGCCCGAGTTGCGTGTCGAACCGCGCGCCGATCTCGCCGCGCGCCTCGGTGTCTCGACCGAGAGCCTGTCGCAGACCATCCGCGTCGCCACCATCGGCGACGTCGGGCCGGCGCTCGCCAAGTTCGACGTCGGCGACCGCCTGGTGCCGGTCCGCGTGCAGCTCGAGGATGCCGCGCGCGGCAATCTGAAGACGCTCGAGCAGCTGCGCGTGCCGCTCGGCGAGCACGGCGAGAAGGGCGGCGTGCCACTCTCGGTCATTGCCGACGTCAAGCTCGACCAGGGTCCGACCAGCATCAACCGCTACGACCGGGACCGGCAGGCCACCGTTGCCGCCGACCTCGTCGGCTCCGCGGCGCTCGGCGATGCCACCAAGAAGATCAACGACCTGCCGGTGATGAAGAGCCTGCCGAAGGGCGTGAAGGTCTCTCCGTCCGGCGACGCCGAAAGCCTGAACGAGCTGTCCGACGGCTTCGCCACCGCGATCACCGCCGGCCTGATGATGGTCTACGCGGTGCTGGTGCTACTGTTCGGCACGTTCCTCCAGCCAATCACCATCCTGTTCTCGCTGCCGCTCTCGATCGGCGGCGCCATCGCGGCCCTGCTCATCACCGGCAAGCAGCTCACCACGCCGGTGTGGATCGGCATCCTGATGCTGATGGGCATCGTCACCAAGAACGCGATCATGCTGGTGGAATTCGCGATCGAGTCCATTCACGCCGGCAAACCGCGCGACGAGGCCATGATCGACGCCGGCATGAAGCGCGCCCGTCCGATCGTGATGACCACGATCGCGATGGCCGCCGGCATGATGCCGAGCGCGCTCGCGGTCGGCGCCGGCGGCGAGTTCCGCTCACCGATGGCGCTCGCGGTGATCGGCGGCCTGATCTTCTCGACCATCCTGTCGCTGGTGTTCGTGCCCGCGATGTTCATGGTGATGGACGATCTCGGCGCCCTGATCTGGCGCTTCGGCAAGCGGCTGATCGTGCACAGCGAGGATGCGGAGGCGGATGGTCATCACGGAGCGGCGCCGGCGGAGGCCGTGCCAGCGCCAAAGAGCATCGTGCACCCGGCGGCGGAGTAGGGAGCGGGGCGCAACGGACGACTTTCGTCACCCGTTGGTGCCACGCTGAGCGCAATAGCTTCTGCCTTTGCGCGACGTGCGAGAAGGGGCCTCGCTGTACCCTTACTCGTTCCGCGCGATCGCAGTCAGCTTGGTCATGTTCCGCAGCAGAATGCGGCCGCGCTGGAGATCCAGGATCGCCTCCTTGCGCCAGGCCTGAAGCTGTCGGTTGACGCTCTCGCGGGCGGCGCCGACGAAGACGCCGAGCTGCTCCTGCGAGATATGCACCTCGGAGCCGAAATCGGCGGCGAGCGCGCAGAGCCGCCGCGCCAGGCGAACCGGCAGCGGTTGCAGCATGGACTCTTCCATGCGTTCGCTCTGCCAGCGGATGCGCTGGCACAGCAGCGCGATGATCTTGATCGCGACTTTCGGCTCGCGCTCGAGGAAGGCGAGAAAATCTTCGCGCCGCAGCACGAACAATTCGCTGACTTCGCCTGCCGTCGCGTCCGCGGTACGGTTCTGGCCGTCCAGCACCGCGACCTCGCCGAACAGGTCACCCGGGCCCATGAAATTCAGCGTCAGCCGGCTGCCGTCGGAGGCGCCGGTCTCGATGCGGACCTGGCCGCGGCGCACGCCAAACAGCGCGTCCCCGGCATCGCCCTTCTGGAACAGCACCTCGCCATTGCCCAGATGCTGGGTGTGGCAGAGATTGGACAGCCGCTGGAGCTCGTCCCCGCCGAGATCGGCGAACATCGGGTTCATCTTGAGGATGACCGCAAATTCGGCCTGCTTGCTCATTTCAACTTCCTTGTGAACTTTCTTGTCAATTTCGGCGGCAAATCGTTTGGAACCATCAACATCACAATCGCGCAAAACCGCGCCGGAGAAGTGTGCCATAAGTCACATAACTTTACAGCACCCTCCGACTATTTTTGACCGGCTGGAGCGGCTTGCCGTCCCGGGATAAACTCACGCACAACAAGCGGGTGAGCGGCCGGGTTCGGCGCCGTTCGTCCGTCGTTGGAAAGTCGACATGAGAGCAGTGAAATTCGCCGGCGCCGCGGTCGCCGCTGTCATTATCGTGATCGCGCTTCTTCTCGTGGTCGGGATCCCATCGGGCTTCCTGACCGCGACGATTGCCTCGCGCGTCGAGAGCGCGACCGGCTATCGCCTGTCGATCGACGGCACCACGAAGATCAGCCTGTGGCCGACGCTGAACGTCACCCTGAACGATCTCACGCTTGCCGACCCCAAGGACCGCAGCGGCATCACGCGCCTCACGGTCGACAGCGTGCAGGCCGACATGTCGCTCTCCAGCGTGTGGTCGGGCAGCCCGAGGATCAGCGAGCTCATCGTCACCCATCCCGTGCTCTACCAGCCGCTGCTGCGTGAGCGCCTGCCGAATGCCGGCGCCTCGTCGAAGCCGCTCGCGCTCGACGCCAATGGCGCGACCATCGACCGCGTCAAGATCACCGACGGCGAGGTCGCCTTCGTGCGCCTGCGCGATCGCACCGAGGGCCGCATCAGCGCCATCAACGCCGACGCAATCGTCGGCCGCGACCGCAAGGTCAACATCACCGGCACCGCACGCGTCGGCGAGCACCCGACCAAGTTCGACATCAAGGCGACGACGCCGGCGCCGCCGATCGACCGGCCGACGATCCCGGTGGATTTCGCCATCGACATGCCCGACGTGCTGAAGTCCCAGCTCGCAGGTCACGCCGAGATGCGGCTCAACGGCGATCTCGTGATGATCAACGGCGTGAACGGCACGCTCGGCGACGGCGCGTTCAACGGCTGGGCTTCGGTGGACATCGCGAGCAAGCCGCTGGTCAAGGTCGATCTCGACTTCCAGCGGCTCGCGATCTCCCTGGCTAAATCGCCGCAAGGCACGTCGGGACAGCCCTGGAGCAATGCGCCGATCGACGTGTCCGGGCTCAATTATGTCGATGCGCAAATCAGGATCTCCGCGAACGAGGCCGTGATCGGTGATGCACGACTGGCGCCGCTCGCGCTCGATGCAAAGCTCGCCGGCGGCGTGCTGAAGGCCGGCACTGCCAATCTCGGCGCCTATGGCGGGCAGGTCTCGGGCGAGGTGATCCTGGATGCGACCACGGGCGCGCCGAGCTTTGCCATGCATTCCGACCTCGTCGGCGTGCGCGCGCTGCCGCTGCTGCAGGGTCTTGCCGAATTCGACCGGATCGACGGCAAGCTGCAGGCCAAGCTGGCGCTGCGCAGCGCCGGCACCAGCCAGCGCGCGCTGATGGCGAACATGCAGGGCACCGCCTTCGTCAACTTCCAGGACGGCGCCATCCGCGGCATCAACGTCGCGCAGATGATCCGCTCGCTGACATCGGGCACGCTGTCCGGCTGGCAGGACAGCCAAAACAACAGCCAGGAGCAGAGCACGGATTTGTCGCAGCTCTCTGCGTCCTTCCGCATCGACAAGGGCCAGGCCGTGACCACCGATCTCAATCTGATCGGGCCGCTTGTGCGCGTGACGGGCGCCGGCACGATCGCGCTCGACACCAAGATGATGGGCTTTCGCGTCGAGCCGAAGCTGGTGATGACGACCGAAGGCCAGGGCCGCACCTCCGAGCCGGTCGGCTTCGGCATTCCCGTGATGATCACGGGCAGCTGGTCGCAGCCGCGGATCTACCCCGACATGGCCGGCATGCTCGACAATCCCGACGCCGCCTATGCCAAGCTGCGCGAGATGGGCAAGGGCCTGTTCGGCCCCGACGGCGCCGGGCTCGGCAATATTTTGGGGAGCCTCGGTAATCTTGGACTTGGCGGCACCACCGCGCCGACTGGCGGCAACGCCGCTGGCACGCCCAATCCGCAAACCCAGCAGCCGGGGCAGAACAATCTGCTTGGCGGCCCGCTGGGCGAGGCGATCGGCAATCTGATCCAGCAGGGGCTTTCCAGTGGCGCGGCAACAGGCACGGGCACCGCGACCGGCACCGGCCGGAGCCGCAGCCTGCCGGCAATGTCGGCCACACCCGCTCCGCAGGCCTCTCCTGAGCCTCCGGCCCAGAATAACCCGCCGGCGGCGCAGCAGGACAGCCAGCCGATGAACGACGTGCTGCGGCAGCTCTTCAATCGATGATGGGCGGACCAACGCTCTGGACTCCACGCCAATCCCTTACCCGGCTCTGCCTCACCCCGCTTCATCCGAACGGATGAGACTGCGACAATTCGGCCACCCATCCGGCCCAAACCGACATCCGCGTCGGGTAACCACGCCGCCCGGACCAGCGGTCGTGCGACCCAAATTATGGTAGAAGGGGCTGGGCCCGTACGGCCCGTAGCGCCGGCGTCGATGGCGGCGCGAGAGGATCGGAATGGCGGGAGCTAACGACAAGACACGGTTTCTGCGCGAGGGCCTGTTCGCCAAATATGTCGTCTCCCTCGTCGGCCTCGTCGTGTTCGTGCTCGCCGTCAACGGCGCGATGGAGACCTGGATCTCCTACCGCGCCACCAAGACATCGCTGACCGACGGCCTCGAGGACAAGGCGCAGGCCGCCGCGCGGCGGATGGAACAGTCGATCTCCGAGCTCGAGCGCCAGATCAGCTGGGTGACGCGGGCGAGCCAGGACACGCTCGAGAAGCGCCGCGCCGACTACGCCCAGCTGCTGCATCAGGTCTCGGTCGTCAACCAGCTGTTCCAGCTCAACGGCGATGGCCGCGAAGTGCTGCGCGTCTCGCGCCAGTCGACCACGACCGGCAGCAATGCCGACCTCTCCCGCGACATGCGCTTCACCGACACCGTCGTTCGCGGCGTCAGCTATGCGCCGGCCTGGTTCGTCGACCGGACGCCGATGATGTCGATCTCGGTGGCGCATTCCGGCTTCAACGCAGGCGTCACGGTCGCCGAGCTCGATCTCAGCTTCCTCTCCGACTTCCTGTCCGACGCCCAGGTCGGCAAGGTGGCCTTCGCCTATGTGGTCGACCCGCGCGGCCGCGTGCTGGCGACGTCGTCGAGGGGCCCCGATGTCGGCCAGGATTTGTCGAAGCTGCCGCAAGTGGCGGCCGCAATCGCGCCCGGCGGCGCGCCCGACACGTCAGGCACCGACGTCAACGGCCATGCGGTGCTATCGGCCGCGAGCACCGTGCCGAAACTCGGCTGGAGCGTACTGTTCGAGCAGCCGACCACGCAGGCCCTGACACCGATCCGCGACCAGCTGGTGCGCATCGCGCTCTTGATCGGCATGGGCCTGATGGTTGCGATCCTCGCCGGCACGCTGCTCGCGCGCCGCATGATCATTCCGATCACGGCGCTGCGCGACGGCGCGTACAAGCTCGGCGAAGGCGATTTCAGCCACCGCATCGACGTGCACACCTCCGACGAGCTGGAAGACCTCGCCGGCCAGTTCAACCGCATGGCCGGCCAGATCCAGGAAACCTATTCGGACCTGGAGACCAAGGTCGAGGCGCGCACCCGCGATCTCGCGCAGTCGATCAACGAGCTCAAGGTGCTGGAGGAGGTCGGCCGCGCGGTTGCCTCCTCGCTCGATCTCAACGCCGTGCTGCCGACCATCGCGGCACGCGCGATCGAGATCACCCATGCCGACGCGGTGCTGATCTACGGTTTCGATGCAAAGGCGCGCCGCTTCAACCTGGTCGAGGCTGAAGGCATCGACAAATCGGCCGAGGGCGCGCATGTCACGATCGACCAGGGCGACAACATCCTGAGCAATGCCGCCGACAGCGGCGAGCCGATCGCGATTGCCGATCTCGACCATGCGGCCGAGCAGCCGCTGCGGGACGTCGCGATCAATGCCGGCTTCCACTCGGTGCTGGTGGTGCCGCTGATCGATCAGCAGGGCACGCTCGGCGCGCTGGTGGTGCTGCGCCACGCCGGCGGCGAGTTCGCCGGCAGCATCACCGGATTGATGCGCACCTTCGCCAACCAGGCCGTGCTCGCGATGCGCAATGCGCGGCTGTTCACGGAGGTCGACCACAAGGGCCGCGAGCTGGAGGCGGCGAACGAGACCGTTCGCGCCCAGGCTGACAAGCTGCGCGAGCAGACCGAGCAGCTCAAGGACTGGAACAAGTCGCTGGAGCAGCGTGTCGAGACCCAGCTCGGCGAGATCGAACGCATCCGCAAGCTCGAGCGATTCCTCGCGCCGCAGGTGGCGCAGTTGATCGCCTCCTCCGACAGCCCCGAGGGGCTGCTCACAAGCCAGCGCCGCGAAGTGACCGTGGTGTTCTGCGACCTGCGCGGCTTCACGGCGTTCACCGAGGCGACCGAACCGGAAGAGGCGATGAACGTGCTGCGCGAGTACCACGCCGCGCTCGGCACGCTGATCTTCAAATACGAAGGCACGCTCGACAAATATGCCGGCGACGGCGTGATGATCCTGTTCAACGCGCCGATCCAGTTCGAGGACCACACCAGGCGCGCGGTGAAGATGGCGATGGAGATGCGCGACACGATCGGCCCGCTGACCGAGCGCTGGCGCAACCGCGGGCATAGCCTGGGGTTCGGCATCGGCATCGCGCTCGGCTATGCCACCCTCGGCCAGGTCGGCTTCGAGCAGCGGCTGGAATATGCCGCGATCGGCAGCGTCACCAACCTCGCCTCCCGCCTCTGCGGCGAAGCCAAGGCCAACCAGATCGTGGTCAGCCGCCGCGTCTACGGCATCGTCGAGCCCTGGGTGGAGGCGCGCGCACTCGACGATCTCCAGCTCAAGGGCTTCAATCACCCCGTGCTGGCGATGGAGATCTTGTCGTTGCGCGAGGACGTCGAGAACGTGGTGGATGCGTCGGCGGCAAGGCGGCGGGGGTAACCGCAAACTAAAATGCGAAAACAACCCCATGCACAGTAGACGAAGGCTGTGGAATCAATGACTTGCGGGAATAGCACGGTACTTTGACACGTCGGGCAAAACACTGGCAGAATGGCATCATCGGGCGATTGCGCCGAACTCATCACATGATGGTCTATCGTGCCGGCGGGGCAGCCAACCCGCCGGATTGCTATCCTGTTGTGATCCAAGCAAAAAAGCTAATGCGCAAGCGTTTGCCCGTGTCGTAATACTGGGCGCACGTTTGACAGGAAAAGACTGGAAGAGATGGCACGGGGTCCGGGGAAGAGCCGAGGGACGAAAGTCGATCGCAATGCTGAAGCGAATGGCAGCGGCGCCTTCGAGGCGAAGCTGTGGGCGGCAGCGGACGCGCTGCGCAACAATATGGATGCGGCCGAGTACAAGCATGTCGTGCTCGGGCTGATCTTCCTCAAATACATCTCTGACGCCTTCGAGGCCAAGCACGGGGAACTCGATGCGCAGCGCGCCCAAGGTGCAGATCCCGAGGATCCCGACGAGTATCGCGCCCAGAATATCTTCTGGGTGCCGCCGGAAGCGCGCTGGAGCTATCTCAAATCGATGGCGCCGCAGCCGACCATCGGCCAGCTCGTCGACGATGCCATGACCGCGATCGAGCGGGACAACACCTCGCTCAAGGGCGTACTGCCGAAGGACTTTGCCCGGCCAGGGCTGGACAAGCAGCGGCTCGGCCAGATCATCAATCTGGTCAGCGACATCGCGCTCGGCGCGCCCGCCGACCGCTCCAAGGACACGCTCGGCCGCGTCTACGAATATTTCCTCTCCCGCTTCGCGAGCGCGGAAGGCAAGAGCGGCGGCCAGTTCTACACGCCATCGCACGTCGTCCGCGTGCTGGTCGAGATGCTGGCGCCCTACAAGGGCCGCGTCTACGACCCCTGCTGCGGCTCCGGCGGCATGTTCGTGCAGAGCGAAAAATTCATCGAGGCCCACGCCGGCAAGCTCGGCGACATTTCAATTTATGGCCAGGAGTCGAACTACACGACGTGGCGGCTCGCCAAGATGAACCTCGCGATCCGCGGCATCGACGCCCAGATCGGCCATGGCGACACCTTCCACACCGACCGCCATCCCGACCTCAAGGCGGACTATGTGCTGGCCAATCCACCGTTCAACGATTCCGACTGGCGCGGCGATCTCCTGAAGGACGACAAGCGCTGGACCTACGGCACGCCGCCCGCAGGCAATGCCAACTTCGCCTGGGTGCAGCACTTCATCCATCATCTCAGCCCGACCGGGCTCGCCGGGTTCGTGCTCGCCAACGGCTCGATGTCGTCCAACACGTCGGGCGAAGGCGATATCCGCAAGGCGATCGTCGAGGCCGATCTGGTCGACTGCATGGTGGCGCTGCCGGGGCAGCTCTTCTATTCGACCCAGATTCCCGTCTGCCTGTGGTTCCTCGCGCGCCACAAGAAGAACGGCCGCTTCCGCGATCGCCGTGGCGAGACGCTGTTCATCGACGCGCGGAAGATGGGGACGCTGACCGATCGCGTACATCGCGAGTTGACCGACGCTGACATCGCGAAGATCGCCGGCGCCTACCATGCGTGGCGCGGCGACCCCGTTGCAGGGCCAAATCTTTCGCATGCCATAGGGGCAGGCCTCGTGCCTGCCCCCGCCGCCGGCACCGCGACCAACAAGGGCGACCACGAGGGTCGCCCCTACGCCGACGTGCCCGGCTTCTGTAAGGCGGCGACGCTGGACGACATCCGCAAGCACGGCCACGTGCTCACGCCGGGACGCTACGTTGGTGCAGCAGCGGCTGAGGAGGACGATGAGCTGTTTGAGGAGAAGATGACGCGGCTGGCGGCTACGTTACGGGAGCAGCAGAAGGAAGCCAAAAAGCTGGATACCGAGATCGCCGCCCACCTGAGGGAGCTCGGGTATGGCTAATATCGCCTGGCAGCAGACTACGTTAGGCGAATTCGTGCGGCTGCAACGGGGTCACGACCTTCCTGAAGCGGATCGACGTTCAGGCAATATACCTGTTATGGGTTCAGCAGGTCGAAATGGCTTTCACAACGTGGCGAGGGCTAAGGGTCCCGGTGTTGTGATCGGACGAAGTGGAGTCGGCTCGATGGGAGTCGTTTCTTATTGCAAGACCGACTATTGGCCGCACAACACCGTGCTGTACGTTACCGATTTCTTGGGTAACGATCCGCGCTTTGCATACTACTTTCTACGTCAGTTGAACCTTCGCCGATTCGATTCGGGAAGCGCTCAAGCTTCTCTCAATCGAAATTATATCTATCCGATTTCTATTCGAATCCCTCGGCCGGATGAACAGTGCGCCATCGCCAATATCCTTGGTGCACTCGACGAAAAGATCGAGCTAAACCGGCGAACAAACGAGACGCTAGAAGCGATAGCGCGGACGCTGTTCAAGTCATGGTTTGTCGATTTTGACCCAGTGAGTGCAAACGCCGACGGACGCCGGTCCGACGTATTGAAACGAATTGGGCCACGCTTTCCCGACTCTTTCGACAAATCCGAGCTGGGAGAAATTCCTGCCGCTTGGAAGGTCAAGGCTATTGCGGACCTCGCCGACATAGCGGGTGGCAGCACTCCTGCCACAGCTGAACCCAGCTACTGGAATGGCGGTCGGCACTTCTGGGCAACCCCTAAGGACCTTTCCTCGCTGAGCGTTCCTGTGCTGCTCGCAACAGAGAGACGCATTACGGATGCTGGACTTGCCCAAATTGGTTCCGGACTGTTGCCCGTCGGAACTGTCCTCTTGTCGTCACGTGCCCCAATTGGGTACTTGGCCATCGCCGAAGTGCCAGTCGCGATAAATCAGGGGTTTATCGCGATGACGCCAAAGCCCGGCGTCTCCAACATATTTCTTCTCCTATGGGCGAGCTCAGCTCACGAGAAGATTGTGGGCCGAGCAAATGGCTCAACGTTCCTCGAAATAAGCAAGGCGAATTTTCGGCCTATTCCCGTAGTCGCACCTCCGCCTGACCTCATGCAAAAGTTCGACGATTTGGTTCGACCGCTCTATGAGAAGATCATCAATAACGCGCGCTCATCACTCACTTTGACCACCCTCCGCGACACCCTCCTTCCAAAGCTCATCTCCGGCGAGCTGCGTGTAAAGGCCGCCGAGAAAATCGTCGAGGCCGTTGCATGAGCGACGTCCCGTCCCGCGGCGAGTTGATCCTCTACCGCACCGAGGACGGGCGCGACACGATTCGGCTGCGGGTGGTGGACGGCACGGTCTGGCTGACACAGGCCGAGATCGCCGGGCTGTTCGACACCACCAAGCAGAACGTCAGCCTGCATCTGAAGAATATCTTCGAAGACGGCGAATTGCTGAGGGATTCAGTTGTCAAGGAATCCTTGATAACTGCCGCCGACGGCAAAGCCTATCTGACCGCGCACTACCATCTCGACGCCATCCTGGCCGTCGGCTACCGGGTCCGCAGCCCGCGGGGCAGCCAGTTCCGCCGCTGGGCGACCACGGTGCTGCGGGAGTTCCTGACCAAAGGTTTCGTGCTCGACGATGCCCGGCTGAAAGAGCCGGGCGGGCTCGACTATTTCGACGAACTGCTGCGGCGCATCCGCGACATCCGCGCCTCGGAGAAGCGGTTCTACCAGAAGGTCCGCGACCTCTTCAAAGCCTCGAGCGTCGACTATGACGGCACCGCCGAGACCGCCAAGGCGTTCTTCGCCACGATCCAGAACAAGCTGGTGTTTGCCGTTACCGGCCGCACCGCCGCCGAGCTGATCGTCGCGCGCGCCGATCCCGCCAAGCCCAACATGGCGCTGACGACATGGGCCGGCGATCGCGTCCGCAAGGCCGACGTCACCGTGTCGAAGAACTATCTCGACGCCGGCGAGATCGAGCAGCTCAACCGTCTGACCACCATGTTCCTCGACTTCGCCGAGGACCGCGCCTCGCGCAGGCAGGAAACCCGGATGGCCGACTGGATCGCGCAGACCGACCGCTTCCTCGTCTTCAACGAACGCGAGGTGCTAAAGGGCAAGGGCCGGATGTCACACGAGCAGATGGAAGGGATCGCCCATTCGCGGTTCGACGCCTTCGAGGCCCGGCGACGCGCCACCGAGGCGATCGAGGCCGATCAGGAGGCCGACGCGGATCTGGCCAGGTTCGAAGCCGAGGCGAGGCGACTGACCAAGCGCGAGCCGGAGACATGAGAACCTTCACCGAATCCGTCGTCGAGGAGGCCGCGCTCGAGTGGCTGGCGCGGCTCGGATATGGGGTGATGCACGGCCCGGACATCGCCGCCGGTGAACCCGCCGCGGAGCGCAGCGATTCCGGCTATCGCGATGTAGTTTTGGAGACGCGGCTACGGGCGGCGCTGGTCCGGCTCAATCCCGACCTTCCGCCCGAAGCGCTCGAGGATGCGCACCGCAAGCTGATGCGGCTCGATGCGCCGTCGCTGATCGAGCGCAACCGCGCGATCCATCGGATGCTGGTCGACGGCATCACGGTCGAATTTCGTCGCAAGGACGGCTCGATCGGCGGCGCGCAAGCCCGCCTGATCGATTTCGACGATCCCGCGCAGAACGACTGGCTCGCGGTGAATCAGTTCGCGGTGGTGGAAGGGCAGCACCTCCGCCGGCCCGACATCGTGCTCTTCGTCAACGGCCTGCCGCTGGCTGTGATCGAATTGAAGAACGCCGCCGACGAGGGCGCCGACGTCTGGGCGGCGTTCCGCCAGCTCCAGACCTATCAGGCGCAGATACCGGGACTGTTTTCGACCAACGTGACGCTGGTCGCGTCCGACGGCCCGCAGGCGCGGATCGGCTCGCTCGGCGCGGGGCGCGAGTGGTTCAAGCCGTGGCGCACCATCACCGGACGCGACGAAGCGGTGAAGCTCGCCGAGTTGCAGGTGGTGCTGGAAGGCGTGTTCGAGCAGCGGCGCTTTCTCGACCTGATCCGCTACTTCGTCGTGTTCGAGGCGCTCGACGGCGGCAAGCTGGTCAAGAAGATGGCCGGTTATCACCAGTTCCACGCCGTCAACGTGGCGCTGGAGGAGACGCTGCGGGCGGCGATCCCCGCGGAGAGCTGGCACAAGTCGCAGGGCTTTACCGAAGCCGAAGAGACCGGCCGCTACGATGCCGGGCCGATGGCCGGCGGCGAGGACGGCGACCATCGCGTCGGCGTGGTCTGGCACACGCAGGGCTCCGGCAAGAGCCTGACCATGGCGTTCTATGCCGGCCGGGTGATCCTGGCGCCCGAGATGGAAAATCCCACCATCGTGGTGCTGACCGACCGCAACGACCTCGACGACCAGCTGTTCGGGACCTTCGCGCGCTGCCGGGACCTGCTGCGGCAGCCGCCGGTGCAGGCGGCCGATCGCGCCGATTTGCGCGCCAAGCTGTCGGTCGCCAGCGGCGGCGTGGTGTTCACAACGATCCAGAAATTCTTTCCGGAGGAGCGCGGCGACCGCCATCCCATCCTGTCGGAGCGGCGCAACATCGTGGTGATTGCCGACGAAGCGCATCGCAGCCAGTATGATTTCATCGACGGTTTTGCGCGCCACATGCGCGACGCACTGCCGCGCGCGTCGTTTATCGGCTTCACCGGGACGCCGATCGAACAGACAGACGCCAATACGCGCGCCGTGTTCGGCGATTACATCAGCGTCTACGATATCCAGCGCGCGGTGATCGACGGCGCCACGGTGCCCATCTATTACGAAAGCCGGCTGGCCAAGCTGGAGCTGAAGGCCTCCGAGCGACCGAACATCGACCCCGAGTTCGAGGAAGCGACCGAAGGCGAAGAGGTCGACCGCAAGGAAAAGCTCAAGAGCAAATGGGCACAGCTCGAAGCGGTTGTCGGCTCGGAAGGCAGGATAGCGCTCGTCGCACGCGACCTTGTCGAGCATTTCGAAACCCGCCTCACCGCCATGGACGGCAAGGCGATGGTGGTGGTGATGAGCCGGCGTATTGCCGTCGCGCTTTATGAGGAGATCGTCAAGCTGCGGCCGGACTGGCACGGCGAGGATGACGACAAGGGAGCGCTCAAGATCATCATGACGGGTTCGGCGTCCGACCCGCTGGAATGGCAGCCGCACATTCGCAGCAAGGCACGGCGTGAGGACATGGCGGAGCGATTCCGCGATTCCAAGGACCCCTTCAAGATCGTGATCGTCCGCGACATGTGGCTGACCGGCTTCGACGCGCCGAGCCTTTCGACCATGTATGTCGACAAGCCGATGCGCGGCCACGGGCTGATGCAGGCGATCGCACGGGTCAACCGGGTGTTTAGGGATAAGCCCGGCGGGCTTGTGGTCGACTATCTCGGCCTTGCCGACGAATTGCGGCGGGCGCTGGTGACCTACACCGAAGCCGGCGGCACGGGACGGACCGCGCTGGATCAGGCAGAAGCGGTCGCCGTGATGCTGGAGAAATACGAGGTCTGCCGCGGCCTTTTCCACAGCTTCAATTGGTCGCATTGGCTGACCGGCAGCGCCGCGCAGAGGGTGACGCTGTTGCCAGCGGCGCAGGAACATATCCTCGCGCAGGAGGATGGCAAGAGCCGGCTGATGCAGGCGGTCAGCGAGCTGTCGCAATCGTTTGCCCTGGCGGTGCCGCACGCGGAGGCGTTGCGCATCCGCGACGATGTCGGTTTCTTCCAGGCAGTGAGGGCCGTGCTCGCCAAGAACGAGCCGGGCGAACGCAAGAGCAGTGAAGACCTCGACCACGCCATCCGGCAGATCATCTCCAAGGCGATGGTTTCGGACGAGGTGGTCGATATCTTCGCCGCGGCCGGGCTGAAGAAGCCGGACATATCGATCCTGTCCGACGAATTCCTGGCCGAGGTTCGCGGCATGCCGCAGCGGAATCTGGCGGTCGAGTTGCTGCAGAAGCTGCTGAAGGGCGAGATCAAAATTCGCTCTCGCCGCAACGTCGTGCAGGCGCGCGCATTTTCCGAGATGCTGGAGCAAGCCCTCCGCCGCTACCAGAATCGCGCGATCGAGACAGCAAAGGTGATTGAAGAGCTCATCCAGCTCGCCAAGGACATGCGTCAGGCCGCGCAGCGGGGAGAGAACCTGGGATTGACCGACGACGAGGTCGCTTTCTATGATGCCCTCGAAACCAACGACAGCGCAGTGAAGGTATTGGGGGACGACGCACTTCGTACCATCGCGCGCGAACTCGTCGCCACAGTTCGCGCGAACGTCACGATCGACTGGACCGTGCGCGACAATGTCCGCGCGCAACTCCGCGTGCTGGTGAAGCGGATCCTTCGCAAATACGGCTATCCGCCGGACCTTCAGGAGAAAGCAACCCAAACGGTACTCGAGCAGGCCGAAGCGCTTTCGGAGGGATGGGCGGCTGCTTGACGGGACGGCGTCAGGCAATTCCCACGTGCAATTCCCCCACACCTGCCACGAACCACATCCCTCCTCCCCGCGACTAACCATCGCCTCAACGACGAGGCTTGTTTTCGGATGGGAGACGATCGTGGCGCTTGCCTTGCCTTCGCGTGCGTATGATTTGCAGATGCTGGACCGGCCCGCCGATCGCGCGCGTGACCAGGGCTGGGTCTATGGGCTGCCGCCGGGCATCAGCAGCGAGCAATGGCCGCTCGATCCCGTCACCGGCTTTCCGTTGATGCATGGTTTTACGCTGAAGCTGCCGGAGGATTATCGCGTGCATGGCGAAGACATCGTCGCGGTGTCGTTCTTCGCCACGGCGCCCGATCACAATGACGGCGGCGCGCCTGACGACCCTGAAATCCGCGAGGCCGTGGCGGCGCGGCCCGCGCATCCTCGCCTGTCGCGCATGACCGACATTCTCGACTATGAATATGCCGCGTTGCTGCTGACCAGGAGCGAATACGAGGGCGCGTTCGCGACGCCACCCGCGCCGCTTCCGCTCGCGACGGCCGACCGGCCGCGCTGGCTCGACGTTGGCGGCGCCAATGCCTTCTTCGAGGCCGCCGCGCCTTACGCGAAGAAGATGTTTGCCACCCCGCCGCGCGCCGATCTCACCGAGACCCGCGCGATCTCGCTAACGCCGCGCGCTGATGATCCCAATGCCGGCAGGGGTCCGCAGGACGAGCACACCAGGCGCAACGCGCCGACCGGCTACCAGCCTTACTACTATTATGTCGGCGGCGTGCCGAGCCGCGACAATTTCCGCCTGCATGATTGGGGCAAGCACCACGCGCACAACCATCTCGGCGGCACCATGCGGCCGTGCCAGGCGGTGCCGGAGATGAGCCCGTTCTACATCGAGTTCGAGGAATATCTTGGTGGCTACAATTTCGGCGGCGGCAATGCGCAGCTCGACTTCAAGGATATGAAGTTCGACTGGGCGTGCGGGTAGCACAGCCGAGACTCCGTCCGAACCGCGATCACCGGACGCGATCCACAGCGCGTCATCCCATCGTCATCTCCTCCCGATACCGCTCTCGTCCCACGAACATTCTTGGCGCCGCCTGCCGGCCTCGCATTTTTGGGATACCTCAGGGAGGGGATCATGGCTTCTTTCACCGTGGCAAGCGGTTCCACCGTCACGTCCGCGAAGACCGTCAGCGGCACCGATACCGGAATCATCGAGACCGGCGGCACGCTCTCCGACACCACCGACATCACCTGGACCGGCGGCTCGGCCGGCCAGACCGTGGTGATCGACAATGCCGGCACGATCTCGGCGACGACGCGCGGGATCGACACCAAGGGCTCGTTCACATCAGGCAATTTCACCTTCACCAACGAGGCCGGCGCCAAGCTGATCACCGGCGACGACGCGTTTCGCATCAACACCGCACTCTCCACCGGCACGATCACGGTGGACAATTCCGGCACCATCGTCTCCGGCACGGTGGATTCGAGCGGCAACATCGTCGCGGGTTCGAGCGGCCAGGCGCTCGACTTCGCCGCGATCGTCTCGGCAACCGAGGTGATCAACATCACCAACCACACCGGCGCCGTGATCGGCGCCTCCGGCAATGATGCGATCCGCCCCGGCGCCGGCATCATCACCATCGACAATGACGGGCTGATCGACGCGACCGCCTCGGCCAGCCGCGCGATCAATCTGAACACGTCGAACCTTTCGAACATCACCTCGTTCACGCTGGACAACGAGCAGCACGGCACGATCCAGTCGCAGGGCGATGCGGTGCGCATCACGGCCTCGACATTGACCCCATCAGCCACATACTCCGTCACGGTCGACAATGCCGGCACCATCCAGTCGACGGGATCGGGCGCGAGCAACGGCCAGGCGATCGATTTCACCGATCTGGTCTCGACCAGCGGCAGCATCCACCTCACCAACCAGGCGACCGGCCTGATCCAGGCGGCCGATGCCGATGCGATCCGCGGCGGCGTCAACATGGTGATCGACAATTACGGCAAGGTGTTCGGCGGCAATTCGGGCGGCGACACCAATGACGGCGTCGACTTCCAGGGCAATGGCGGGGGCGTCGTCAACAACCACAAGGACGGCACCATCGAGGGCACACGTCACGGCATCACCGGCGACGCACCCGTCACCGTCAACAATGACGGCACGATCACCGGGGACCTCGGCAGCGGCATCAACCTGGACACGCCCAGCCTGTCGATGACGTCAGTGACCAATCACGGCACCATCACCGGCACCGGCGGCTATCTCGCCGGCGTCGCCGTGGACGGCGACGGCATCGACGTGGACGGTCTTTTGACGCTCGACAATTTCGGCACCATCCGGGCCACCGGCGTGCATGTCGTCGAGGCCGACGGCACGATCGACCTTCAGGAAGCCATCACCATCGGCGGCGGCACGATCATCAACGAGACCGGCGGCGTGATCACCAGCTTCGAGCGCGCGATCACCGTCAACGACAGCGACGGCACCGGCGGGCCCAATGGCAGCAACGGCAGCAATGGGGGCAATGGCTGGGCGCCCACGACGATCGAGAATTGGGGCCTCATCCACGGCGGCAATGGCGAGGCCATCTCCATCACCGATACCTTCGCGGACACCATCACCAACCACGGCACGATCGAGGGCAGCGTCGCCCTCGGAGGCGGCAACGACATTGTGAACGACTACACCGGCTCGACCTTCACAAGCACGATCGACGGCGGCGACGGCACCGACACGTTCAACCTGCTCGGCAACGGCTCCGGCACGCTGGCCCATGCGGTGAATTTCGAGGTGCTCGACGTCAAGGGCGGCAATTGGAGCGTCACCGACGCCGAAGGCTTCGCCTCAGGCATCACCATCGATTCCGGCGCAAGGCTCGCGATCGCCGACGGCGGCTCGCTGACGGGCGCCATCACGGACAACGGCATCTTCGCGTCCACCCATTCCGACGTCTTCACGTTCAGCGCGACGATCTCCGGCAGCGGCTCGTTCGACCAGGCCGGCACCGGCACCACGATACTCAACCAGAGCAACAGCTATGGCGGCGGCACGTCGCTGCATGCCGGCACGCTGGAGCTCGCGGCGCTGGATGCGGCCGGCACCGGCGCGATCACCTTCGAGGACGGCGCGCAGACGCTCAAGATCGACAAGGCGGCGCTGGACCACGGCCATCTCGACAACACCATCGAAGGTTTTGGCGTCGGCGACACCATCGACCTCGCCGGCATCGGCAAGGCGACGCAGGTGTCGCTGTCGGCCGACAACGTCCTCACCATCACCGGCGGCAAGTCCGGCACGATCACGCTGCAGCTCGACTCGCATGCCTATGCCTCGGGATTGAACTTCCAGCTTTCTTCCGACGGCCAAGGCGGCACCAAGATCACCGCCGTCGCCGACAATCTGGTCGACGACACCGACGGCAACAATCTTCTGATTGCGAAACTGTTCAGCTCCGTCGGCAGCTTCCTCGACGGCAAGGGCGGCAACGACATCCTGATCGGCGGCCAGCACTCCGACGTGCTCAATGGCGGCGGCGGCAACGACCTGCTCTATGCCGGCGCCGGCGCGGATCAGTTCCGCTTCAACGGCACCGATCAGGCCGCGGGCCAGCACGCCACCGATACGGTGTTCGACCTCAATTTTGGCAAGGGCGACGCGCTGGTGTTCTACGACTACGACGCCGGCACCTTCGCTTCATCCGGCGCGCATCCCGCGACCGTGCTCGACACCGGCGAAGGCGCCGGCTCCGGCACGGTGGTGAAGTCGATGGCGGCGCTGGTCGATCTCGTCAAGGATTCCGCCGACGTCACCGCCCATCGCGGCGGCTTCAATGACCTCGTGATCGACATCAGCCAGAGCAATGGCAGCCACGAAACGGTCGTGCTCGATCATCAATGGCAAGCCTATTCGCTGGCTTCGGGCGGACATTTCTTCAGCTAGAGGCTCAATCCGGCCGGAGAGCGCGTGAACGCGCTTTCCGGTCACTCTCTACCGCTCACGCCCCGCGCTTCGGCCCGATCGCCTCGAAGCCCGCCTTCTGCTCGTCGCTTAAGTCAGCTTCGAAATCGTCGACCGCATCGCCGACGCTTCTGACGGCTTGCAGCATCGTCTCCAGCCGCGTCTTCACGTCCGTGAGGCGGGCCTGCGGTGTCGCGGCGGGCTTGGTCGGGCAGGCGCTCAGCGTCTCCATCGTGCGCAGTGCGGTGTCCTGGAGCACATCGAGCCGGGCGCGGGCGGTGTCGTCGAGCTTGAGAGTGGACGCGATGTCATTGGCGGGCCATTGCTGCTGCACGAGCTGTTCGTACTGGCGCTGCAGCTGAACGTCATAGCGCGGATCGCTGTTCGGATCGCAGCCGCTTGATGCCCGCGCATCCTTGTGCTGGCCGGCTGCAAGCGCGGCGCGACGGTCCCTCGCGAGCGCGTCGAGTTTCGTCTTCTGATCCTCGTCGAGGAGACCTTCGAATTTCGCCAGCGGTGGCGCGAGCGCGTCCGTAGCCTTGATCATGGCTTCGATGCGCGTGCGCATCAGGCCGAGGCGCTCCGCTGCAGTCGCAGGGACGTTTGACGGGCAGGCCGCGCGAATGCTGTCGCGGGCCGCGTTCCAGGCGGCGCTGAGCTCGTCGAGTGCGGTGCGCTGCAACTCATTCGGCTGCACGGCGACGGCGATGCGATCCGCGGGGAAGCCGGCGGGATCGCTGACATCGCAGATGTCTTGCGCGGACGGGATTTTGCGCGCGCGCCTGCCCTGCGGCGCGGTGTAGGCGGCGAACTCACTGGCGGCATAGGGCGCGAAGATCGCGGCGTAGATGTCGCCATAGCCATAGAGCGAGATGGCGGTCGTATCGCCGAGGATGATTGCATTGGTGAGATCGTCATGGGCGAACGGCCAGAACACTGGGCCGGCCCAGCCATAGCTGCCGTCAGGGTGGCGCCACCAGCCCTGCGGACGGCGGCCGCCGCGCCAGCCCGACAGCGCCGCTTGTGCGGTGAGCGCGGCGCGCAGGATCATGGGATTGGATAGTTGATCGCGCTCGGTACCGCGGGGATCCTGCGACCGCAACGCGGCGGAACGGTATCGCCCGCCCCGCACCGCCATGCGGGCATGGCGCAGGCGCGACAGGCCGATCACGTGGCCAACGGCGAACCGCGCGACGCCGAGCGGTCCGCCGCGAATCCCGAACTGGGCCTCGGCCTTGTCAGGCAGCAACACTGCTGCAATCACGAGGGTGGCGCCGGCGAGCGCGATGCCGATCCGTGATCCCGACATGATCGCTGACCTCTCCACCTTGGCCCTCCTCCAGCGCCAAGCGCGCAACGCGTCGCATCGGGATGACGCATGAGGGGAACAAAGGTTCCGGGGATGCGGGGGTCAAAGCGTCGCGGGAGCTTGGCCTGCATGGTTCGAGACGCCCGCATTGGCGGGCTCCTCACCATGAGGGGTCTGAGATCTCGCCGCAAAACGCGACCTCATCCTGAGGGCCGCCGCAGGCGGGCGCCTCGAAGGATGGACCACAAGCGATCTTCTCGCCGCGTTCTTCTTTCTATCCGGGAGGCCTCGGCCGTGCGCCGCGCTCACTCCGTCTTCTGCGGCAGCACAAAGGTCTGGCCGGGATAGATCAGGTTCGGGTTGTGGATCTTCTCGCGGTTGGCGTTGAGGATCACGGCGTAGCGGGCGCCGTCGCCATAGGCGAGCCGGCTGAGCGCCCACAGACTGTCGCCGCGGGCGATCACCCGGCTGCCGCCCGCCTCCGCCGGCGTACCGGTGAGGATTTCTGCCGGCGAAGCCGATGCGACCGTCGTGGCTGCAGACGCGGCAGGTACTCTCGCCATGGCCCTTGGCTTTGGTGTTCCCATCAATCTGGGCCGGGTCGCGGACCTGTCAGGCGCCGAGGCCAGACGCGGCGCTGGCAGGGATGCCACGACATCCGACTTGTCGTCGGGCTTCGCGGCGGGCGCGGCGACACGCGCGGGTGGCGGCGCCGCCTCCGCGATCGTCACCGGCATGGTGCGGCTGGACTGCACAACCGTGCCGTCAGGCGCCTTGGCGCGCAGCGTCAGCTCGTAGCTGCCGGCGGGAAGTTTTGGCGGCGTCATGACGAACTGGCCCGACGCATCAGCCACCACCGTGTCCAGCGGCTTGCCGTCGCGCAGCAGCTCGACCTTCGCGCCCGGCGCGGCCTGGCCCGCGATCACTGCCGCCTCGCCATGATCGTCGATGCGGGCGACGTCGAACTTCGGACCGGGATCGGTCGCAGCCACCGGCGGCTTGACCGGCGCGAGATCAGCGAGCGCGGCCGTGACCTGCTTCTGCGTCTCGGCCAATGGACTAGCCGGCTTCGGCTGGGTGACAGGTGCCGGGGATGGCGCAGGTTGCGCTGCGGCGAGCTTCGGTTGTTCGGATTTCGTCTCAGTTTTGGCTTCAGCCTTGGGCTCAGCCTTAGCCTCGGGCTTGGGCTCGGGCTTGGCCGCAACTGCAATCTCGGTGCCGGTCCCGCCGGGCAGCAGGCGGCGCAGCTCGGTGGGGCCGATCACCAGCACGGTGCCGACCACCGCGAGCAGACAGAACGCAATGAAGGCCTTGGATGCGGTCATCATCAGAAACGGACCCTAAGTCGCAAATCAACCGATGGCGGCAGCCTGCGCCGATTTGGCTACGGCAGCAAGACGGCCGATCGGATGATCGCCCCCTGCGCTGCCGCGGATGAACCGGCGCGGCCCCCTCGGCGTCAAATGATCGAAGCCGCATCGCGGCCTATTTTTTGAGGATTTTTCCCGTGACCGCTTTTGTCCGTCCAGCCCGATGGCTGGCGCTCGCCTTGACGCTCGCCGCCTCCCCCGCACTCGCCGGCTCCGGCCCGCCGCCGGGGTTCGTCCTCACCGACAATGCCGACCTCGCCTTCACCTCGCCCGACGGCGCCACCAGGCTCGAGCAGTACATGAAGGACAGCGGGGATTTCGACGTCAAATGGCAGGTCTGGGCGCGGCGCGGCGACCAGATGACGGAGCTGAAGCCCGAGCAGGGCTATGGCGCCGGCTTCCGCTTCACCAGCGACTCGCAATGGCTGGTGCGGATGCAGAAGACCGGCTCAGGCGAGCAGGACCTGTTCCTCTACCATGTCGAGAACGGCGCCTTCGTGAATGCGACGAAGACATCGCTCAGCGATCTCGCCTGGGACTATTTCCACAGCCGGCCGGACACGAAGAGGATGAAGCTCGACTACCACATCTCGGCCAATCTGATGAAGGGCACCGAAGATGCCTATCGCTGGCTCGGCGTCGACTGGCCCAACAACCGCTACCTCCTGATCTCGCTGTCGGGCGAGATGGACAAGCATCCGAAGAACGTCGCCGTGAAGGGATTGGCGGACTGGAAATGTCGTTATGACCTCAAGACCGGCAAGTTCGACGTGCCGGCGATGTTCGCCAAGGGCAATGCGGAAGCGCTGAACTGGGAGATCAGGCGGTGAGCGCTGGCGCTGGAGAACCAACCGCCTGATTCCGCTCCAATTCATACTTTCCTAACCCTCGCTGGTAACGGGCCCTTGTCGGTTTTGCTGCATCTTGCATCCCACGGGAGGGCTGGATGGGCGCATCGATCCGATGGACCGCGCGATTACGCGCGCTGCTCCGCCGTTGGCGCGGGGCACCGCTGACATGGCTGATCGTCGGCGGCTTCGTGCTGATGGCGGCAACCGCCATCGGCACCGCGCTCACCGTCGACCGTTTCAGGCAGAACGCGATCGAGAGCGGCCGCGACAGCCTTGAGAGCGCAGTGCGGCTCCTCACCCGGCATTACGACCGCGAGTTCGCGGATTTCGCGGTGTTCCAGAAGAGCGTCATCGCGGAGCTCGAGAGCCATGGCATCGAGTCAGCCGAGCTGTTCCGCAGCCAGATGAGCACGCGCGCCATGCACGACATGCTGCGCGCAAAGGCCAGCGGCTGGTCCGACGTCGCCGGCGCCAATGTGTTCGACGCCAATGGCATTCTGATCAACTCGTCGCGGCGCTGGCCCGTCGCCGACATCTCGGTCGCCGACCGCCACTATTTCAACCGGCTCAAGAACGATCCGATCGCGCAGGAAGAGATCGAGGTCGTTCCCGGCCGGTTCGGCACCGGACCCGCGATCGTATTCGCGCGGCGCGTCTCCGGACCGCACGGCGAGTTCCTCGGCATGGTCTCGCGTGCGATCGCACCGGAGCAGATCGAATCCTTCTTCGCCTCGACGGGGCTCGGCGAGGATTCCTCGATCGCGATGCACCACCAGAACGGCCAGCTGCTCGCACGCATCCCGCATGTCGACGCCATGATCGGGCAGAATTTTCGCGAGGGCACCGCGGAGCAGAGGGCGGTGTTCGAGCGCACCTTCGTCACGACGAAGCTCGTAAGCCCGATCGACGGCACCGACCGCATCGTCGCCTCGCGCCTGCTGACCGGCGAGCCGCTGGTCGTGGTCGCGACCAAGTCGCTGGACGCAACGCTCGCCACCTGGCGCACGCAGACGAAATTCTTCGTCACCGTCGCCGTTCTCTCGATCGGCCTGCTGGTGCTGACGCTGTTCCTGATCTTCCGCCAGGTGATGCACAGGCTCTCGGTGGAGAAGCAGCGGCTCGACACCGCGATGAACACGATGACGCAGGGCCTGCTCATGTTCGACCAGGACGAGCGGCTGATCGTCTGCAACCGGCGCTACATCGAGATGTATGGACTGTCGACCGAATTGGTGAAACCCGGCGCCTATTTCCGCGACGTCATCCAGCACCGCCATGACACGGGCTCGTTCGAAGGCGACGTCGATGCCTATTGCGACGGCATTCTGGCCAGTGTCGACCAGACGCACAGCGCGATCGTCGAGACCGCCGACGGCCGCCTGATCGAGATCAAGAACCAGCCCGGCGCCGCCGGCGGCTGGCTCGCCACCCATGACGACGTCACCGAGCGCATCCGTGCCGACGAGCGCATCGCGCATATGGCGCATTACGACGCGCTGACTGACCTGCCCAACCGCGTGCTGATGCGCGGCCATCTGGAGCGCCGCGTTGCCGAGCTGGCCCAGGGCAAGCCGTTCGCGATCCTCTATATCGACGTCGACGAATTCAAGGGCGTCAACGACTCGCTCGGCCACGAGGTCGGCGACGAATTGCTGCGCCAGGTCGCAAGCCGCCTGCGCGCCTGCGTCAGCGGCAACGACCTCGTCGCGCGGCTTGGCGGCGACGAATTCGCCATCATCAAGGCCGCGACCTGCGACCAGGCCGAGCTGGCGGCGCTGGCGGAAACGATCCTCAACGCGCTGCGCAGGCCGGTGAACTGCAAGGGCCAGGAAATCCAGACCGATGCCAGCATCGGCATCGCGATCGCGCCCGACCACGGCGACAATCTCGACGACCTGCTCAAGCGCGCCGATCTCGCAATGTATGCGGCGAAATCGCAAGGCCGCGGCACTTTCCGCATCTTCGTGCCCGAATACGACGCCAAGGCCAGGCTGCGCCGCCAGCTCGAGCTCGATTTGCGGCAGGCGCTCGCGCGCGGCGAGTTCGAGGTGCACTACCAGCCGCTGGTCGACCTCACGGCCAATGTCGTCACCGGCTGCGAAGCGCTGCTGCGCTGGCGCCATCCGGAACGCGGCATGATCTCGCCCGCCGACTTCATCCCGGTCGCGGAGGAGACGGGCCTGATCGGCGAGATCGGCGAATGGGTGCTGAGGCAAGCCTGCACCGAGGCCGCCAGCTGGCCGGGTAATATCCACATTGCGGTCAACGTCTCGCCGGTGCAGTTCCGCTCGAGGTCGCTGGCGCTGAAGGTTGCCGCTGCGCTCGCCGAGTCGGGCCTCGCGCCCGGACGGCTCGAGCTCGAGGTCACCGAGACCGTCCTGATCCGCGACGACGAGGAGGCGCTGACGATCCTGCAGCAGCTGCGCGAA
This sequence comes from Bradyrhizobium sp. GW821-FHT13H05, assembly GCF_058804065.1. Lineage (NCBI taxonomy): Bacteria > Pseudomonadati > Pseudomonadota > Alphaproteobacteria > Hyphomicrobiales > Nitrobacteraceae > Bradyrhizobium > Bradyrhizobium sp. GW821-FHT13H05. The sequence goes on from NZ_JBXAPO010000017.1 coordinate 135,928, forward strand.
CTCGGCGTGCGCATCGCGCTCGACGATTTCGGCACCGGCTATTCGTCGCTGAGCTATCTGCACCGCTTCCCCTTCGACAAGATCAAGATCGACCGCAGCTTCATCAGCGACATCGGCCAGTCCGAAGATTCCTCGCCGATCGTGCAGGCCGTGGTGCACATGGCCGCCGCCCGCCACATGGCGACGACGGCGGAGGGTGTCGAGACCGAGGCGCAGCGCGACGTGTTGCGGCAGCTCGGATGCAGCCAGATGCAGGGCTGGCTGTTCAGCCCGGCCGTGCCGGCCGCGAAGCTGAAGCAGTTGTTGTCGGCGCAGGCGGCGGCGGCTTAGCGCATAGCCACGCCCCGCACAGCCGCCGATGCCGGCCCGGATCCGGCTCCAGACGGCGAATTGACGCGCGCGGAAGCCTTATCGATTGACACGGCGTCCCGGGAGTGTTCACGTCGCCCCTGAACTGTATCGCGGCGCCAAGCAGCCCGCGTGTTCGAGGCCGGCGCGGAAGATCGCCGTCACTGTCATCCTCACGATCGCAATGAAGCTCCTGCGCAATAGGCTGCGTGCAGGGCTGTCGCCTTTCGCAGCCCGACGAGGAGTTCCAATTGCAGGTACTTGTCCGTGACAACAATGTCGACCAGGCGCTTCGTGTCCTGAAGAAGAAGATGCAGCGCGAAGGCGTGTTTCGCGAAATGAAGCAGCGCCGCTCCTACGAGAAGCCTTCCGAGAAAAAGACGCGCGAAAAGTCCGAGGCGATTCGCCGCGCCCGCAAGCTCGCGCGCAAGCAGGCGATCAGGGAAGGGTTGCTGCCGGCGCCCCCGAAGAAGAAGCTTCCCGAGCGCAAGCCGGCCCTGCCGCAGCTCTCCAGGCCGGCGAGCTGAAGCACCGGCAAGACCGGGCAGAGAATCAGGCCGAGCAGCGGAAGCAAGCCGACATCGTTCCTGCGGATCTTGCATCCGGGGAGATATTCCATATCTCCATCGGCATGATGAAGCTCACACTCATCCAGGACCAGGCGATCCAGGCCCTCATGGCGGGCATCGTTGGCGCCGAGACGTTCGATCGGATCTTCGCGGGCCTCCGCTTCGACAATGTCGAGGGCACGATGCTCTACGCCTTCGCCAGGAACGAGGAGGCCGCGTCCGATATCGAGGACAGCTACTCGCCTTACATCGCCGCGGTCGCATCGCAGGTGTTGAACCGGCAGGTCGACGTCGTCGTCGTGATGCCGAAAGTGCTGCAATAAGCGGTCTGCCGGCACACCAGCGGCCGCCGGCGCAAACGATCCTCTTCCGCTCAGTCGAGGAAGGCTGCGAGTTCCTCGGGCGCGCCGGACGGAAACGCTTCCTTGAGGCAGTCGAGGAACGCGGAGACGCGCGCGCTCAGCAATCGGCGTGATGGATAGAGCGCCCAGAGCGTGATCTCGGGTCCATCGACATCACCCCAGTGCACGAGCTTGCCGGCCGCCAGGTCGTAACTCACAAGCGACACAGGAAGCCGCGCGGCGCCCACGCCCGCGCGGACCGCATCGCGAACCATCATGAGCGACGACAGGCGGAGCACGGGATCAACTGGGATCGTTGAGCTTCCGCCTGGCGCCATCATGTCCCAACTGGGAGTGAGGTCGCTCTCTCCGCGCACCACGACCGGTACGGCGCGATCGTCCGTCGGACGACGCAGGCCGGGGCTCGCCACGACCACCAGCCGATCGCGCAGAAAGATTCGCCCAACCAGACTTTCGTCCGGATCCGGATTGACGCGGATCACCAGGTCATAGCCCTCCTCGATCATGTCGACGGCGCGATCGTCGGTCGTGACCTCGAGCCGGACCTCCGGATGTCTGAGCGCGAATATGGCGGCCAGTTTCCCCATCGCGGTCTGCGAGAACAGCAGCGGCGCGCTGATCCGCAGCCTGCCGCGCGGCCTGTCGCCGCCGGAGGCGATTGCGGCTGCGGTCTCGTCGAGCTCGGCGAGTAACCTCCCCGTCCGCTCGTAGAGCGCGCGCCCTTCCTCGGTGAGCTTCAGGGCGCGTGACCCGCGCTCGAACAGACGCAGATCGAGGCTGCCCTCCAGCTCCGAGACCCGGCGGGACAACGTGGCTTTCGGGCGGCCGGTGGCGCGGGCGGCCCGGCCAAACCCGCCGTGCCTGGCGACCAGGTTGAAGTCAGCGAGGGCAAGCAGGTCCATCTGTTCCACCTGTGAGACGATGCGTCTAAATATAACGTCTATTGGACCGCATGTGGATCGCTAATTTGCGGGGGTGTCCTTAGACCTCAACAGGAGTGACCCCCATGACTATCCTCGTAACCGGCGCCACCGGCCGTGTCGGCCGCCACGTCGTCCAGCAACTCGTCAAGCGCGGCGCCGATGTGCGCGTGCTGTCCCGCGATCCCGCCAAGGCTGAATTCCCCGCCGGCGTGACGGTCGTGAAAGGCGATCTGCTCGACATCGGCTCGCTGCGCGCGGCATTCAGCGGCATCAAGACGCTGTTCCTGCTCAATGCAGTGACGGGCGACGAATTCACCCAGGCGCTGATCACGCTGAACATTGCGCGCGAGACCGGCGTCGATCGGGTCGTCTATCTCTCGGTGATCCACGCCGATCGCTTCGTCAACGTGCCGCACTTCGCGGTGAAGTTCGGCGCCGAGCGGATGCTCGAGCAGATGGGCTTTGGCGCCACGATCCTGCGTCCGTCCTACTTCATCGACAATGATCGCACGATCAAGGACGTCATCGTCAACCACGGCGTCTACCCGATGCCGATCGGAGCTAAGGGTCTCGCCATGGTCGATGCCCGCGACATCGGCGAGGTCGCAGCGATCGAGTTGATCCGCCGCGATCAGACGCCTGGCAAGCTGCCGAGCGAAACCATCAATCTGGTCGGCCCCGACGCACTGACCGGTCCTGATGTGGCCGCGATCTGGTCGGATGTGCTGGGCCGCCCGGTCGCCTATGGCGGCGATGATCCCAGCGGCTTCGAGCAGAATCTGGCGACTTTCATGCCGAAATGGATGGCCTACGAGATGCGCCTGATGGCCGAGCGCTTTGTCAGCGACGGCATGATCCCCGGGAACGGTGACGTCGCGCGTCTGACCAGAATCCTGGGACGTCCGCTGCATTCCTACCGCGACTTCGCGACGCAGATCGCGGCGGCGACGACAAAGCCGGCCTGACGGTAACAGCAACCAGCCCGGATGTTGCCACGAGGCGATGTCCGGGCTTCGACGTGACCTCACGATAAAACCACGCTACCCTCTTGCGACAAGAACAAGAGGAAACGCCAATCGTGTACGACACCATTATCGTGGGCGGCGGCTCGGCGGGGTCCGTGCTGGCCCACCGGCTCTCCGCCAGGAGCGCCAACAAAGTCCTGCTCTGCGAAGCCGGACAGGACACACCACCGGGCAACGAGCCCGCCGAAATCAGGGACAGCTATCCGGGCACGGCCTATTTCGATCCGCGTTTTCACTGGACGGAATTGAAGGTCACGACGCAGGTCGTCAGCCACAACAATCCGAACGAAGCGCGGCCTCCTTTGCGCAAATACGAGCAGGCGCGCGTGCTGGGCGGCGGCTCGTCGATCAACGGCCAGATGGCCAACCGCGGCGCACCGACCGACTACGACGAATGGGACGCGCGCGGCGCCGAGGGCTGGACCTGGAACGACGTGCTGCCGTTTTTCAAGAAGGTCGAGCGCGACCTCGATTTCGACGGCCCGTATCACGGCAAGGACGGCCGGATTCCGGTTCGCCGGATTCCGCGGGAGCACTGGACGCGGCATTCGCAGGCCTTCGCCGAGGCCTTCCAGCAGGCCGGCCATCCCTTCGTGGCGGACCAGAACGGCGAATTCGTCGACGGCTATTTCCCGGTGACGCACTCCAATCAATCAGAGCAGCGCGTCTCGGCCGCGATGGGCTATCTTGATCGCGACACGCGCCAGCGCGCCAATCTGACGATCTCCACCAACACGCAAGTGCGAGAGCTGCTGTTCGAAGGCACGCAATGCGTCGGCGTGAAGGCTGTTGTCGATGGCCGGGAGCAGGAATTCCGCGGACGCGAGATCATTCTCTCCAGCGGCGCCATCCATTCGCCGGCGCATCTCTTGCGCGCCGGCATCGGCCCGGTCGGTCACCTCAAGGACTTGGGCATTCCCGTGCTGATGGGGCTGCCGGGCGTCGGCCAGCGCCTGATGGATCATCCCTCGATCTCGCTGTCGTCCTTTGTCCGCCGCGGTGCGCGCATGAACGAGCACACCAGGCGCCACATGCAGCTGGGCCTGCGCTATTCGTCGGGCCTCGCGGGCGTGCCGAAGGGCGACATGTTCGTCGTGCTGCTCAGCAAGTCGGCCTGGCATGCGGTCGGCGAGCAGATCGGCTCGCTGCTGACCTTCGTCAACAAGACCTATTCCGAGACCGGACAGGTCAAGCTCGCCTCGCGCGATCCCGCGGCCGAGCCGATCGTCGAGTTCAATCTGCTGTCCGACCGGCGCGATCTCGATCGCCTGATGAGCGGCTTCCGCAAGATGGCGGCGGTGCAGATGAGCGACGTGGTCAAGGCGGTGACGGACAAGCCGTTCCCGGCCGCCTATACCGACAAGGTCCGCAAGATCGGCGTGGTCAACACCAAGAACAGGATTCTGACCAAGATCGCCGCGGCGATGATGGACGGACCGGCAGCGCTGCGCCACTACATGATCGACAATTTCGTCGTCGAAGGTTTCACCTTCGACCAGGTGATGAACGACGACGAGGCGCTGGAAGCCTTCGTGCGCAAGGCGACCATCGGCGTATGGCACGCCTCCTGCTCATGCCGCATGGGCTTGGCCAGCGATCCGATGGCGGTGGTGGACAACCAGGGCCGGGTCAAGGGCATCCAGGGCCTGCGCGTCGTCGACGCCTCGATCTTCCCGGTGGTGCCATGCGCCAACACCAATTTTCCGGTGCTGATGTCGGCGGAGAAGATCGCGGCGGCGATCATGCAGTGATCGGCTGGGCTCTCGTGTCCCGGGCGCAGCGCAGCGTGCAACGATGCGCTGCTGAACCGGGACCCAGGATACCTCGGCATGGGCCCCGGCTCTGCAGCGCATCACTTCGTGCTGCGCAGCGTCCGGGGCACGAGAGCGGAGCGCAGTCATAGAGTCGGCAAAGGCGCGCCCTTCGCGCGCCGTGCCCACCATCTAGACATGGTGGGCACGCTTCCGCCTTCGCTCTTCGAGCTACGGCGGCCGCTTTGACCGGCCCACGGATCCGGCGATTGCCTTACGCCGCCCGGAGGTCGCCGACGAAGCGGTCGACGTCGCGCTTGAGATCGTCCGACAGCCGCGCCAGCATCTTGGCTGAATCCAGCACCTCGCCGGCGGCAGCACCGGTCTGCCCGGCCGCTTGCGAGACGCCGGAGATGTGCCGCGAGACCTCGTTGGTGCCTTGCGAGGCCTGCTGCACGTTGCGTGCGATCTCGCGTGTCGCGGCGCCCTGCTGCTCGACGGCCGCGGCGATCGCGGCCGCGATCTCGTTGACGCGCTGGATGGTGGTGCCGATCGACTGGATCGCGGTCACCGACGACTGGGTCGCGCCCTGGATCGCGGCGACCTGGCCGGTGATCTCCTCGGTCGCCTTCGCGGTCTGCGTGGCCAGGTTCTTCACCTCGGATGCGACCACCGCGAAGCCGCGACCGGCCTCGCCGGCGCGCGCCGCCTCGATGGTGGCGTTGAGCGCGAGCAGATTGGTCTGCTCGGCAATGCCGGTGATCAGCGCGACGACGTCGCCGATGCGCTGCGCGGCATCGGCCAGCGCCTGCACCTCGGCATTGGTGCGATCGGCTTCGGCCGAGGCGGCGCCGGCAATGCTGGAGGATTCAGCGACCTGGCGGCTGATTTCGGTGATCGAGGCCGAGAGCTCTTCCGTGGCGGCGGCAACCGTCTGCACATTGGAGGAGGCGTCGCCCGAGAGGCTTGCGACCGAGGCCGCCTTGGAAGAGCCCTGCTCGGCGGTCGACGACATCGACTGCGCGGTCGCGTTCAGCTCGCCCGAGGCCGAGGCCAGCGTGTGCAGCGATTCCGTGACGGTCTTCTCGAACTGCTCGATCAGCCGCTCGACAGCGAGCTGGCGCCGCTCTTTCCGGCCCTGCTCCGCAGCCTTCTCCTCGGCGAGGCGATCACCGGTGATCATGTTCTCCCTGAACACGGACACCGCGCGCGACATTTCGCCGATCTCGTCGCCGCGCTCGATTCCGGCGAGCTCGATCGCATAGTCTCGCTCGGCGAGGGAGCGCATCGCCTGCGTCAGCTTGCGGATCGGTGCGCTGACGCGGCGATTCACCAGGATGAAGCCGAACAATGTGATGGCGAGCGCGACCAGCATCATGCCGCCATTGAGCGCCAGGCTCCATTTCGCCGAAATCATCTGCTGCCCGGCGCGGGCGACCATTTCGGCAAGCGCGACCTGGCCGGCCTCGACGCTGTAGCCGAGAATGGCGGTGTTGAGCTTCGACAGATCCTCGATCTTGATGTCGATGGTCTGGTTGCTGCTCAGCGCCTTGATGAAGCCCTGCTGGCGCTCGGTCATGGCGGCGGCCTCGCCCTGCTTCGAGCGGGCGATCACGTCGACGAGGCTCGCCGGGGCGTCGGCACGGCCACCGATATCCAGCACCTGGCTCCAGGCCTGCCAGGCGCGGCCGGTATCCTCGGCGGCGCCGACCATGTCGGCGGTGCTCCAGGGCTTGCCGCTCGCGGCCGCGGCTTCGAGGCGGATGGCGACGAGGCCACCGAAATTACGTGCGGCCCAGGCCGACTGTTTGACGCCGAGCAGATGATCGACCACGGGATCGGTGAGCTTGAGCGCGTTCTCGAGCTCGAACGTCAGCGCCAGAATGGCATCGAGATAGTCCTGCGCGGCTTTGCGGAACTCGTCGCCGACCTTCGCATCGCGCTCCGCCTTGGCCTGGTGGATGGCGGTTTCCGCCTTGGGTCGCAGCGGCACGAGCGCGTCATGGATCGCGACGAGCTTGCCGAGGGCGCCGGCCAGGCGAGAATCGGACACGCCATCGAGGCGCTCGAGCACGCTCTTGTAGGCGGCCTCGGACAACTGCCGGTTGGTGGCGATGCGATTGTCGGCATTGGCATTGGCCGGCGCGTCCGCGACCAGCGCCGACAGGAAGGTGCCGCGTTCGAGCCGGAAGCCGAGCAGGGTCGCAAACAGCTGCTGGTCGGTGCTGGCGAAGCGATCGACCTTTTGCGCGGCGCCGTTGCGCTCAATGGCCCCGAAGAGACCCGTCGCCAGCTGCCCGACCAGGAACAGGCCAAGCACGCCGATAATGGCGCCGAGAACGGAGCGAATGGAGGGATTGCCGAACAATGCCATGAGAGCGCCGGATCCTGCGGGAAAAGATGCAGAAATATACCGGTCCGCCCCTAAGATTTGGTTCACCACATGCGTCCCGGCCCGCGGCGGGCGAGCCAGGATCAGTTGAACTACGGAGATCTCAGGCGACGGGAACGCTCATTTCGCCTGCCTCGCCGCCCGGATCTCGGCGAACTCGGCGTCGGGATGCGTGACGATGGTGGTGAACATGATGCCGCTGATGATCAGCGACCAAGCGGTGTTCCAACAAATCCAAAACACGTGCCAGCCTCCGTTTCGGTGTCCTCCGCCCGCGAGACCGGGGGTAACGGCGGGAGAAGGCTTGCCGTTCCCGAGTGATCTTCTGGCCGGGGCCTGCGGCTTGAGCAGGCGAAGCGCAACGCTAATCAAGTTTGTCAGCGAGACCTTGCGATCGGTTTAACCGCTGTGGCGCTTTGCCACGACGTCCCAGGCCCCGCCGGCCTTCAGCTGTGAACGACTTCATAGGATCGCCGCCGGTTGCAGTGCACGATCGTTGTCGCGCCCCGGCGCATTCAATTGACGGACGGATTTGGCCTGATGCGGAAACGGTTAGTCGCCTGGACCATCCTGACCTCGGCGCTGCTCGCCGTCGCCGTTTGGACCGTGCTCGGGCCGCCGGAACGGCCGGCCGGCCTGCATCTGCCCTCCCGCGACCTGACGGCCGCGGTGCGGTAGATTCGTGTTGACGCGAACCGGGCATCCACTTCGCTCGAAACGCTTTGCTACCGATACGATTTCAGCATCGATCGATCTCAATTGGAATTTGGTGCGGTGACGCGCCTGCCGCTATCCTCTGCGACAAAATAACAATACCGCACGGCCCAAGGAGGAGCCCATGAGACCGACCAGCCGCATCGCGCCACGCGCTGCAATCGCCACCACCCTCGCCTTTCTCACCCTCATTTCGGGAGTCCGCGCCGGCATGGCCGAGATCTTCGCCTATGTCGGCAACGCCGACAGCAACGACATCAGCGTGTTCAAGCTGGCCGAGAGCGGCGAGATGACGCCGGTGCAGACGGCCGCCTTCACCGGTGTCGAAAAGCCGGGTTCCTCGACACCACTCGCGATCACGCCCGACCACCGCGTCCTGATTGCCGGTGTTCGCTCGCAGCCGTTCCTGGCGGTGAGCTTTGCGATCGACCCCAAGACAGGCCAGCTCAGTCCCATCGGCAACGGGCCGCTCGCCGACAGCATGGCGAACATCGCAACCGATCGCGGCGGCAAGGTGCTGTTCAGCGCTTCCTATGGCGGCAACAAGGTCGCACTGAATCCGCTTCAAGCCAGCGGCGTCGTCGCCGAGCCGAAGCAGGTGATTCCGACCGGGCTGAACGCCCACGCCTTCCTGCCCTCACCCGACAATCGCTTCGTGTTCGCGACCAATCTCGGCTCCGACCAGGTGCTGAGCTTTGCGTTCGATGCCGCTTCCGGCACGCTGACGCCGAGCGACCCGCCGGCGACCAAGGTGCCGGAGAAATCCGGGCCGCGGCACTTCGTGTTCCACCCCAATGGCAGGTTCGTCTATCTGATCCACGAGCTGAACGGCGATGTCGCGGCGTTCGGCTATGAAGCCAAGAGCGGCGCATGGACCGAGATCCAGCGCACCACCGCACTGCCCGAAGGTTTCAACGGAAAGCCTTGGGCCGCTGACATCCACATCACTCCGGACGGCCGCTTCCTCTACGCCTCCGAGCGCACCACCAACACGCTCACCGCGTACAAGGTCGACGCCGATAGCGGCAAGCTGACCACGATCGGCAGCGTGCCGACCGAGAAGCAGCCGCGCGGCTTCAACATCGACCCCTCCGGACGCTACCTCGCCGCGGTCGGCGAGCTCTCCGACGGCATGACGGTCTACGGGATCGACCCGAGCAGCGGCGCGCTCGCCAAGCTGAAATCCTACCCCACCGGCAAGAAGCCGAACTGGGTGGAGTTCTTGAACCTGCCGTGAGGGCTCGCTTCTTTACCTCTCCTGGAGGGGGAAGGTGAGAGCGGCGAACCTCTTCGTCTTTGCAGCGACTAATTCAACGGGCAGCATCGCGCCGCCCGCGCTGCTGCGTCATTCTCATCCGGCCGGACCATGGCCCGCAGCAAGCGCTTCTGCTATCGATGAGGCCGTCAAGGCCCCAACCGGAATGACCGATGCGTCCATTGCCCGCGCGTTCCCTTTCCCAAAAGCTTGTTGCGCTGACCGGACTGCTGCTGCTGTCCGCTCCACTCGCGTACGCCGCCGAAGACGACGCGCCCAAGGGACCGGCGGTCACGGTGCTGAAAGTCGCAAAATCCTGCTTCTCCGACATCGTCGAGGCCACCGGCAGCATCATCGCGCGCGAGGAGACCTCGGTGCGGCCCGAGCGTCCGGGCCTGAAGGTCACCGAGGTGCTGGCGGAAGCCGGCGAGACCACCACGGCCGGCCAGGTGCTGGCGCGGCTCGCGCTGCCCGAAGGCGGCACGCTTCAGGTGACGGCGCCCGTGGCGGGCGTGATCGCCACCTCGACCGCGCAGATCGGCAACCTCGCCTCGGCCAAGGGCGAGGCGCTGTTCACGATCGTGGCGCGCAGCGAATATGATCTCGTGGCCCTGGTGGCGACCAGCGACGTGAGGAAGCTCGCGGTCAGCCAGCCGACGACCGTGCGCATCGCCGGCGCCGGCGACATCGACGGCAAGGTCCGCCGCATCGGGCCGACCGTGGAGCCGAACATCCAGCAGGGCTTGGTCTATATCGGCATCTCCTCGCAGAAGCGGCTGCTGCTGAACGCGAGCGGGCGCGCGCTGATCAAGACCGGCCAGAGCTGCAACGTCGCGGTGCCCCTGACCTCGGTGCAATATTCATCCGCCGGCACCGTGGTGCAGGTGATCCGCCGCAACCGCGTCGAGACCAAGCGTGTCGAGATCGGATTGATGTCGGGCGGCAATATCGAGGTCCGCGACGGCCTCAACGAAGGCGACGTCGTCGTCGCCCGCGCCGGCGCGCTGTTGCGTGAAGGCGATCCGGTGCGACCGGTGATGGCTGCGGAAGCGGCGAAGTAGGTCTCTTGTCCCGGACGCGCTGCAGCGTGCAACGCTGCTGCGCAGAGCCGGGACCCACAATGCCACTCAGCATGACGAAAAAAATGGGCCCCGGCTCAGCGTCGCATCATTGCATGATGCGCCGCGTCCGGGGCACGAGACTTGCCGAATTAGGGAAACCTAACCGCCGGCCTGATCGAAATTCACGTCCTCGAGCAGCGACGACGACACGGTCGGGACCTGGTCGCCTTCGGAGGCGCGGGAGATGGCGACGCGGGTCTTGTTGAAGACGCTTTCGGCGCTGCCCTGCGCATTGATGTTGCCGATGAGCTCGCTGACCAGCACGCTGTGCTCGCCCTTGCCGTCGTCGACGACCTTGCCGGGCGAGGCCGAGGAGAGGATCAGCGCATTGTCCGGCGCGCTGATCGGCGCGAGGCCGTGGCTGTAGGAGCGGAAGCGGCGCTCGTAGGGGTTACGACGGGACGCATCGACGACGACGAGCTTGGCCTTGGCGCCCTGCTCCTTCATCATGTTGAGCACGCCCTCGATGGAGACGCCCTGGCGGCGGACGTCGTTTTCCTTCCAGATCGCGGCATCGACCGGCAGCATGTAGCTCTCGCGGCCGGCCTGCACGCCGAAGCCGCCGAAGAACAGCATGACGACGGTGTCGCGCTTGATCCGCGACTTCAGGCGGTTGACGGCGCGGACCATGTCGTCCCTGGTCGCGTCTTCCACCATGTCGACGTCAAAGCCGCTCTTGCGCAGGGTCGAGGACAGCGCGCGGGCGTCGTTGATCGACTGCGTCAGCGGCGCGCTGGCGTCGGGGTAATGTCCATTGCCGATGACGAGGGCGAGGCGCGAGGTCTGGCCGATCGAGCCGGTGACCTGGTCGGTCGTAACAGCCTTGGCGGCATCGAGCGCGCGCATGTTGAGGGCAGCATGGGCACCGATCACGAGCGAGACCGTGCCGATGAGGGCTGCGGCCACCGCGATCGTGCGTCGGGAAATGTCGAGCTGCGTTACATTCATCTCGCTTCATTCCTGTCAGTGCCAAAGACCAGCCAAGCGCGCGCACACAGTTTGAGTAGCGCGATAGCGTCTTCAGGTTTGAGGGATTGGCCGGGGATGTGCCCCCGAACTGCGCGCAATTTGCGGCGCCGCACCAAACAAACCCTTAACCGGATATCGCCTTCCCGGCAATAGATTGCCCTAAATTTGAGCTAAGCAGCTGAATATATTAGTTAATTCTCCGAACTTGATGCATGCATTTTTTATACCCCCGTAGCCTTCCGGGGCTTGATCATGCAGCCTCCGTGCCGGCTTTTTCTGTGACCGCTATCACATTTGTATTTCCTGCGAATCCGGGTAGCTTTTTCAAAGACTTGCGGGGGTGGTGCGCAGCTGGGAGCGTGCCGGCCGGCCCCCGACCAAGGCCCCGCGACCAGGTATTTCATGAGCTTTCATTATTTTGCCGGCGCTGCCTGCCGGGCGCTGACGGCGCGCAAGGACGGCCCCTCGCTTTATGAGGTCTGCGATCCCGTATTGTCGGGGACGGCCGGCGGCGATCCGCATCTGGCCAAATTCTACAAGACCGCCCTCGGCAATCCCGCACTGCGGATACTGCTCCGGCGCGCCGGCCTGCCCGAGCTGCGCGACGACGGGAAACTGACCCGGCTGCGCGAGGCGCTGGCGCGCGCGCGCGACGAGGCCGAGCCTGACTGGGCCGCGGTCGGCCAGCCCGTCGCCGATCTCGTCGACAGCATCGCGCTCGACCATCCGAAGCCGCCGCCGGCCATATTCACCGGCGCCATGCCACAGCAATCGCAGATCGACGGCGTGATCCGCGACTGCGCGCAGCACCTGCTCGGCTCCTACCGCAAGAACGGCTTTCTGCCGACCTACGCCGCGTTCAATCTGATCGGCGATCCTGACGTCCGCGGCCGCGAGCTGATCATGGCGCTCACCGGGCTGAATGCCCGCGGCTACAAGAACTCCTCGCTGCTGTTCAACCTCGCCCGCGTCTTCATCGCGCGTTCGCCGGCACGCGCCGTGGTCAATCCGCCCTGGACCGGCATCGCCGAGCCGATGTGGGAGCCGGTGCAGATCCGCCACCGCTCGGCCTATTACGATGCGTTCTTCATCGAGGCGCTGCTGAGCTATGCCGAGACCGGGCTTGCTTCGCCCGCCGACAAGATTGCAGCGGAGCGCGCGGTCGCCGACATGGTCGATTTCTGCGTCAACATCAGCCGCGAGGAGGTCGAGGGCCTGGACGGCGCGCGCTTCAACGTCATCACCGCACTGGCGCCGGCGCCGCATCCGCGCTTTTCCCGCTTCTTCGCGCAGATCAAGCAGGATCTCGGCTTCGGCATCTATGTGCCGGATTGCGACACCACCGCCTGTTCGATCTCGGCGGCGACGCAGGCCGGCTGCACCGATCCGATCATCGATCAGCCGCTGCTGGATTTCTACGCGAGCTATCAGGTGCAGGCGGGCGTCAACGAACCGCGCGTCACCGTGCCGCTCAACGACAATATCGACTATGAGGGCGGGGTTGCGACCTGGATCGATAATCTGAGGGGCGAGCGTCCCTACGGCAACGATCTCGATCCGACGCTCAATCTCGACATTCTCGAGGTCAGCTTTCGCAACCTCGCGCGCTGGAAGATTCTGGAAACACCGGCGCGGCTGGCGACCGTCCATCGCATCATCGGCTTCCAGAAGCGCCTGGCGGCGAGTGGCGCCTTCGCCAATCCGCGCTCGCACATCTACTATCTGCCCGAGCTCTACAGCGCCTATTTCGGCCGCTGCTATGCGGCCTTCCTGGCGCTGCCGCTGGCGGCGCAGGCCGCGATCGATCCCAATGGCGATTTCGATTTCATCCGCCACCGCGTGCTCTCCTACGTCAAGGGCGAGCTGATGGCGGCCGAGATGAACGTGTTCGACGCCGCACTGGCGCTGATCGCACTCGGCCATCTTGGCGCCGACCCGCGCGCCTTCGCCCCGGCGCTGAATGTCATCGTCGCCAGCCTCGGCGAAGGCGGCCGCCGCGGCCCGTTTCGCGCCTATGAATGGAACAAGATGAAGACACCGACGCGGATTCTGGTGGGCGGGCCCGAGGTGACGTCGGCGTTTGTGCTGATGGGCCTGGCGGTGGCCAAGCGGGCGATGCAGGGCCGGGGGTAGGTGGTCTCGTGCGCCGGACGCAGCGCAGCGCTCCTTCAGCGGTGCGCTGCTGAGCCGGGGCCCATGTCGCCAAAAGCTCGCCCGCGATGTTGTGGGTCCCGGCTCTGCGCAGCAGGCGCCGCACCGCGTCCGGGACACGAGAGCGGAGAAGCCATCGCCAATGACGGGAAGTTGAAAGCCTGTCCGTTAGGCATAAGCTGGCCGGGCGGACAAAAGCCGACCACAATTGCGCGGCTTATCGAGATTGTCCTGAACACGCGGATCGGCATGTTGCGAAAATTCCTGATTTTGCTGTCTTTGCTCACCCTGCCGTCGCTGGCTGAGGCCGCCGACATCACCGGCACGGCAAAGGTGCGCGACGGCGATTCCGTCGTGATCGGCACCACGCGGATCCGGCTCGGCGGCATCGACGCGCCGTCGTCCGACCAGCTCTGCCTCAACACCAAGAGCGAGCGCTGGACCTGCGGCATCGCCGCGCGCGACGAGCTCGCCAAATATACCGAGGGCAAGAACTGGGTGTGCCATACCCGCGCGATCGACCGGCGCGGCCGCACCGTGGCGCGCTGCGAGGTCGGCGGCGAGGACATCCAGAAATGGCTGGTGCGGAGCGGCTGGGCGCTGGCCTACACCCGCGTCTCCAAAGATTACGAACCCGACGAAGCCGCCGCGCGCGAAGCCAAGGCCGGCATGTGGCAGGGCGCCTTCATCGCGCCCTGGGACTGGCGCGTGCGCAACAAGAAGACGACGATATTGGGCGCCACCAAGCCGCCGGAGGGTGCCCATTCGGTGCTGCTCGCCTCCGCCTCGGGGCCCGTCGCGCCCTCGCCGGACTGCACCATCAAGGGCAATGTCAACAGCGCCGGCGAGTGCATCTATCACCAGCCGACCAGCCGCTGGTACACCCAGATCAAGATGCGGATCAGCAAGGGCACCCGCTGGTTCTGCTCGGTAGAAGAGGCCGAAGCGGCCGGTTGTCGGGAGACAAAGCGTTAGAGGCCGTCTGGCCTGCGTTTTAGGCGCTTTTCTTGGCTCCCAGCGCCGCGTAAAAGCAGGACTCAGCGACCCACCATCCTGTTCTCAAGCAACAAGGACCAAGAGCAATGACCGTTCGCGCGGGCCGGGAATTTCTGGCCATCCCCGGGCCCACCACGATGCCTGACGAGGTGCTGCGGGCGATGCATCGTCCGGCGATCGACATCTACTCCAAGGAGATGCACGAGCTGACTGATACCCTGCTCGCAGACATCTCCAAGCTGTTCGCGACCAAGGGCAAGTCCTACATCTATATCGCCAACGGTCATGGCGCCTGGGAAGCCGCTTTGAGCAACGTTTTGTCGCGCGGCGACAAGATGCTGGTGCTGGAGAGCGGTCGCTTCGCGATCGGCTGGGGCAACGCCGCCGCCCTGATGGGCGCCGAGGTCGAGGTGCTCAAGGGCGACTGGCGCCGCGCGGTGCGGCCGAGCGAGGTCGAGGAGCGCCTGCGCCGCGACAAGGAGCACAAGATCAAGGCCGTCGTCGTCGTCCAGGTCGATACGGCCTCAGGCGTGCAGAACGACATCGAGGCGATCGGCAAGGCGATCAAGGCGAGCGGCCATCCCGCGCTGTACATGGTCGACACCGTGGCCTCGCTCGGCTGCATGCCGTTCGAGATGGACAAATGGGGCGTCGACGTCGCGATGTCCGGCTCGCAGAAGGGTCTGATGACGCCGCCCGGCCTCGGCTTCGTCGCGGCGAATGCGCGCGCGCTCGAAGCGCAGAAGAAGGCCAATTTGAGCACGCCCTATTGGAGCTGGAGCGAGCGCGAGGGCACCGAGAATTATCGCAAATATGCCGGCACCGCGCCGGTGCACCTGTTGTTCGCGCTGCGCAAGGCGATCGACATGCTGCACGAGGAAGGACTCGAAAACGCCTTCCGCCGCCACAGCCTGCTTGGAGAGGCCGCACGGCGTGCGGTCGGTGCATGGTCGGAAGGCCAGGTGCTCGGCTTCAACATTGCGGAAGCCAGCGAGCGCTCCAACACCGTGACCACGGTGACCATGAGCAACGGCCATGATCCCGCAGTGCTGCAACGCTATTGCAAGGAGAAGTGCGGCGTCGTGCTCGGCACCGGGATCGGCGACCTCTCCGGACAAGCCTTCCGCATCGCCCATATGGGCCATGTCAATGCACCGATGCTGCTCGGCACGCTGGGGGTGGTCGAGATCGCGCTGAACGCGCTGAAGATCCCGCACGGCAAGGGCGGGCTCGAGGCGGCGGTGTCGTATCTCGGTGAAGAGGTGGCGGCGTAAGGCGCGGCTTTCTTCCTTCTCCCCTTGTGGGAGAAGGTGGCGCGAAGCGCCGGATGAGGGGTTGTTTCCGCGGACTCAAGCGCGAGTTGAACTCGCGGAGAGAACCCCTCACCCGTCTCGCCGCTACGCGGCGAGCCACCCTCTCCCACAGGGGGAGAGGGTAAGATCAGTGCTCGACACGGAACGCCTCGACCTGAGCTTTCAGTTGATCCAGCGGCACGAGCGGCGTCTTCGGATCGACCCGATACTCTCCGCTCGCCAGCCACTTCAGCACCATCGCATCCACCGCCGGCGAATGGTGGATGACGTCGCTGTAGTTGCTGAGGTCATGCGTCACCGCCTTGATCCCTCGGAAATCGTACAAGCGCACATTGGAAAGCTGCGTCAGGCGCTCGGCGACACGCGCCGTGAGGTCGGTGATGATCTTCAGCGTGCCGGGTGAAGCATCGCGCATCGCGACGAATTGCAGGATCGAATAGGGCGGAAAGTAGATGTCGAAGGTCACGTCCGGATGGCGCGTGATCAGGCCGACGACATCGCGCTCGAAATGCCTGACCATGACGTCGTAGCCATAGCCTTCGCCGAGGAAGCGGCTGCGAACGGGATCGGTGATATAGGCGAAGGCGGCAAGCGTCCGCTGCGCATTGTAGGTGCGCGCGACATCGAAATCCCGCGGCAGCGCGTAGATGTCGTCGACATCTGCCAGCGCGAACTTGACGGGGAGATAGGGCGCCGCTCGCGTCAGCGGATGCTGTAGCGGCGGAACGGACCGCAGCAATGCGAACAGGGATTCCTTCGCCATCGTCGCGCTGAACAGATAGCTCGCGATTCCTTTTGCCGTCCCGCGATAGAGATCGACCGACAGAAAGGGATCGGTCTCGATCCCGGCCGCATCGACGAAGCTGAAATCGTCCATCGCCCAGATCACACTCCTGGCGCCTCGGTCGATCGCATGCTCCAGCACAAAGCCCTGCTGGCGTGAATTGGAGCCGGTCATGGCGAGCTTCAGCGAGTGAACACCGAGCACGCGGTCGATGTCGCTCTGGCGGAAATGAATCGCCAGCGAGGTACCCATGAAGGCCGTGTCGAACGACTGGCTGCGGACCAGCCCGGCATTCTGCACCCGCGTGTCGTCGGAATAGAAGGCGAGGTGCGAGGGCCGAAACAGTTGCAGGGGATCGACGACGAAGGTAAGCGCCGCCGCACCCAGCACGCACACGATGCTTGCGAGCAGCAGACGCCTCACGCTGGTGAACGATCCCCGCATCAGAACCGGAAATAGATGAATTCACTGTGGCTCTGGACGCCCAGAAAGCCGAATGCGAGCACCAGCGATGCGCCATAGAGGAACAGCGGCCGCATGTGCCCCGCCTTCAGGCTCTCGCCGACCCTGCGATTGGCATGATCGTAGCCCATGATCACCTGCGTGTTCGGCGCGAGCCACACCAGCGCGGCATAGACGGTGACCTGCACCAGCGCCGCGATCTCCTCGCGGCCGAAGACGATGGTCGCTGGATCCGCCATGGCGCGGACGATCAGCAAGGCCCAATCGACCCGCTCGGCACGGAAGAACACCCAGGCCACGACCACGGCGAGGAAGGTCAGCACGGCCCCGAGGATACGGACAGGACGCGCGAGCAACGCCGGAATGGTCGGCACCAGCGCGTTGAAGGCATGATTGATGCAGAGATAGACGCCGTGCAGCGCGCCCCAAACAACAAAAGTCCAGGCCGCGCCGTGCCAGAGCCCGCCGAGCAGCATCGTGATCATCAGATTGACGTAGCGCAGCACGCGGCCGCGGCGATTGCCCCCGAGCGGGATGTAGAGATAGTCGCGCAGGAATTGCGACAGCGTCATGTGCCAGCGGCGCCAGAACTCGACGATGCTGGTGGCCTTGTAGGGCGAGTTGAAATTCACGGGCAGGAAGATGCCGAACATCAGCGATATCCCGATCGCCATGTCCGAATAGCCGGAGAAGTCGAAATAGAGCTGGAACGTGTAGGCGAGCGCGCCGAGCCAGGCCTGGTCGAAGCTCGGCGCGCGCGCGTCGAAGGCCAATGCGACCAGTGGCTGGATGCCGTCGGCAAGGCAGGTTTTCTTGAACAGGCCGATGGCGAAGATGATGATACCGCACAGGATCAGATGCGCATGCGGGTGCTTCGACTCCTCCCGCTCGAATTGCGGGATCATGTCCTTGTGGTGAAGGATCGGGCCCGCGATCAGATGCGGAAAATAAGTCACGAACAGCGCGTAGTGCGGCAGCGCGTAGGCTGCGACCTGGCCGCGCCAGGCATCGACCAGGAACGCGATCTGGGTGAAGGTGTAGAAGGAGATGCCGACCGGCAGCAGGATGTGGACCGCGACATGCGTGCCGAGAAGCGCATTGAGATTGTCGGCGGCAAAGCCGGCATATTTGAAGATGCCGAGCACGAGGAGATCGCCGGCGACGCCGACGGCAAGTGCAGCCTTGCGTTGGGACGGGCCAAGCTTCGCCACGATGAGAAGATGGCCGACGCCATAGTTGAAGGCGATCGAGAGCAGCAGCAGGCCCAGGAACTGCCAGTTGCCGATGGCGTAGAAGGCGAGCGAGGCCAGCGCCAGCCAGATCACGGGGGCCAGATTGCTGCGCCGCCCGAGCCAGAAGTATCCGGCCAGCACGGCCGGCAGGAACAGCAGGATGAACGGGTAGGAATTGAACAGCATCAGGCTGGACCGACGGCGGGATATGGAGCCTAAAGCATACAAGGGGGCGATCAACAACCCGGCGACTTGGCGCAGTCATGCTGGCAATTGGCGGAATCGGGACGATATAAGGTGGTGCATCTCCCCCTCTCCCCGCTTGCGGGGAGAGGGTTGGGGTGAGGGGGAGTCTCCGCAGGGACGGTGACAGTTGGACCCGCGGAGAATCCCCCTCACCCGGATTGCATCTTCGATGCAATCCGGCCTCTCCCCGCAAGCGGGGAGAGGCGAAGAAACGCCTGCGCATTGAACGAGGACCGAGTGACCAAGACGAACACCCCCGCCCAGCCCCCCGTCGCTCCGCGCCGGCCGCATTCCTTTACGCATCACGGCATCACCGTGACCGACGACTATGCCTGGCTGAAGGACGAGAAATGGCAGGAGGTGCTGCGCGAGCCCAAAGTTCTCGACCCAGATATCCGCAAATACCTGGACGAAGAGAACGTCTACACCGAGAGCCTGCTTGGCCACACTTCGTCGCTCCAGAAAACGCTGGTGCGCGAGATGCGCGGGCGGATCAAGGAGGACGATTCCAGCGTGCCGTCGCCGGACGGGCCGTTCGCCTATTTCCGCAGGTTTCGCGAGGGCGGGCAGCACGAGCTGTTCGGCCGCATGCCGCGCGATGGCGGCGAGGGCCATATCGTGCTCGACGGCGACGAGCTCGCAAAGAACCACAAATATTTCAAGTTCGGCGGCAGCCGGCACTCGAACGACCACAAGCTGCAAGCCTGGAGCGCGGATACCAAGGGCTCTGAATATTTTTCCATCCGCGTGCGCGACTGGGCCACGGGAAAGGATCTTGACGATCTCGTCGAGGAGACCGACGGCGGCGTTGTCTGGAGCGCGGACGCAAAATCCTTCTTCTATGTGAAGCTCGACGACAATCACCGGCCGATGCAGGTGTGGCGGCACAAGCTCGGCACCAGACAGGCCGACGACACGCTCGTCTATGAGGAGCAGGATTCCGGCTGGTTCACCCATCTGCACGAGAGCACCAGCGGACGCTTCTGCGTGATCGCCGGCGGCGACCACGAGACCTCCGAGCAACGGCTGATCGATCTCGCCAACCCCGAGGCGCCGCCGCGGCTGGTCGCGGCGCGCGAGGAGGGCGTACAATATTCGCTGGCCGATCGCGGCGATGAACTGTTCATCCTCACCAATGCCGACGACGCCATCGACTTCAAGATCGTCACCGCACCACTCAGCTCGCCCGAGCGCAAGAACTGGCGCGATCTGATCCCGTATCGCCCCGGCATCTACATCATCGACCTCGATCTCTATGCCGGCCATCTGGTCCGGCTGGAGCGCGCCAATGCGCTGCCGTCGATCGTGATCCGCGACCTCACGACCAAGGACGAGCACGCCATCGCGTTCGACGAGGCCGCCTACTCGCTCGACACGATGGGCTCCTACGAATTCGAGACGACGAATCTGCGCTTCGCCTATTCGTCGATGACGACGCCGTCGGAAGTCTATGATTACGACATGGTCAAGCGGACACGAACCCTGCGCAAGCGCCAGGAGATCCCCTCTGGCCACGACGCCGCCGACTACGTCACCACGCGCATCATGGCGAAGGCGCATGACGGCGCCGAGGTGCCGGTGTCGATCCTGTATCGCCGCGGCCTCAAGCTCGACGGCACGGCGCCGCTGCTGCTCTACGGCTACGGCTCCTACGGCATGGCGATGCCGGCCTCGTTCAGCGCCAACCGGCTGTCGCTGGTCGACCGCGGTTTTGTCTACGCCATCGCCCATATCCGCGGCGGCGCCGACAAGGGCTGGGGCTGGTATCTCGACGGCAAGCGCGAGAAGAAGACGAATTCGTTCGACGATTTCGCCGCCAGTGCCCGCGCGCTGATCGCAGCAAAATACACCAGCGCAAAACGCATCGTCGGCCATGGCGGCTCGGCCGGTGGCATGCTGATGGGCGCGGTCGCCAACCGCGCCGGCGAATTGTTCGCCGGCATCGTCGCCGAAGTGCCGTTCGTCGACGTGCTCAACACCATGCTCGACGACACGCTGCCGCTGACGCCGCCGGAATGGCCGGAATGGGGCAACCCGATCGAGAGCGAGAAGGATTTTCGCACCATCCTGTCCTACTCGCCCTACGACAATGTCGCGGCAAAGCAGTATCCGGCCATCCTCGCGATGGGCGGATTGACTGATCCCCGGGTCACTTACTGGGAGCCCGCCAAATGGATCGCGCGCCTGCGCGCCACCATGAGCGGCGGCGGCCCGGTGCTCTTGCGCACCAACATGGGCGCCGGCCACGGCGGCGCCTCGGGACGCTTCGACCGGCTGGATGAAGTCGCGATCGTCTATGCGTTCGCGCTGTGGGCGACGGGGATGACGGAGGCCGGGGTGTAAGGCTCCCGCGCAGCCACACACTCAGCTCGTCGTCCCCGCGAAGGCGGGGACCCATACCGCGTGATCTATCGAAGAAACACAGGCAGCAGTACCAACGTCAGTTTCCTAACTACAAACCTTCGCCAAACTACTCCCTTTGGTTATGGGTCCCGGATCTGCGCTTCGCTTGTCCGGGACGACAGTAGAGAGTTTGGCGCGATCCTGGGATCAATCACCGCCCGTTCTTCTTCCGCCAGTCCGCAAAATCAGTGAGCGTCTGCGGGTCTGTTGCCGGGTAGAGGCCGAAGATGCCGCGGCCCTTGCCGACCTCTTCGGTGACGAAGTCTTCGAACGCCGTCATCTCGAAAGTTTCGTTGGCGATCTCGTCGGCGAGATGCGCGGGGATGACGATGACGCCGTCGGCATCGCCGAGGATGACGTCACCGGGAAACACCGGCGCGTCACCACAGCCGATCGGCACATTGATCTCGATCGCATGGTGCAGCGTGAGGTTGGTCGGCGCCGAGGGGCGGTGATGGTAGGCGGGAATGCCGAGCCTGGCGATCTCGGCTGAGTCGCGAAAGCCGCCGTCGGTGACGACCCCGGCGACGCCGCGCTTCATCAACCGCGTCACCAGGATCGCGCCGGCCGAGGCCGCGCGCGCGTCCTTGCGGCTGTCCATCACCAGCACGGCACCTGGCGGGCAATCCTCGACCGCCTTGCGCTGCGGGTGAGAGCGGTCCTTGAACACGTCGATGGTGTTGAGGTCCTCGCGCGCCGGCATGTAGCGCAGCGTGAAGGCTTCGCCGACCATTGTCGGCTGGTCGGCGCCAAGCGGGTGCACGTCCTGGATCATCTGGATGCGCAGGCCGCGCTTGAACAAAGCGGTGGCGACCGTGGCGGTGGAGACGGATTTGAGCTTGGTGCGGGTGGCTTCGGAAAGTTTGGTCATCGTGTTCTCTCTCTTGTCGTCATTCCGGGGCGCTCGCGTCAGCGAGTGAATCATGGTGCGCAATTGCGCCCCTGAGAATCTCGAGGTTCCGGGTTCGCTTCGCGCCCCGGAACGACGGTGAGGCTAGTAGATCGACGGCTCGCCGATCGGCGCGCCGAAATCGGTCTCGAGGAAGTCGAAGTCGCAGCCGTCATTGGCCTGCTTGATGTGTTTTGTGAACATCCAGCCATAGCCGCGCTCGAAGCGGCGCTCGGGCGCCTTCCAGGCGGCGCGGCGCTTGGCGAGCTCGGCTTCGCTCACATCGAGATTGATGGTGCGCGCGGCGACGTCGAGGGTGATGCGATCGCCATTCTGCACCAGCGCCAGCGGGCCGCCGATATAGGACTCCGGCGAGACGTGCAGGATGCAGGCGCCGTAGCTGGTACCGCTCATGCGCGCATCCGAGATGCGCACCATGTCGCGCACGCCCTGCTTCACGAGTTTTGTCGGGATCGGCAGCATGCCCCATTCCGGCATGCCCGGCCCGCCCTGCGGCCCCGCATTGCGCAGGATCAGGATGTGATCTTCGGTAACGTCGAGATTGGGATCGTCGACCGCCTTCTTCATCGACGGATAATCGTCGAACACCAGCGCCGGTCCGGTGTGCTTGAGGAAGCGCGGCGCGCAGGCGGAAGGTTTTATGACGCAGCCATCGGGCGCGAGATTGCCCTTGAGCACGGCGAGCGCACCCTCCTTGTAGATGGGATTGTCGACCGAGCGGATCACGTCGGCGTTGTGGACTTCGGCACCCTCGATGTTCTCGCCGACAGTCTTGCCGGTGACCGTAACGCAGTCGAGATGCAGATGTTGCTTGATCTCGCCCATCAGCGCCGGCAGGCCACCAGCATAGAAGAAGTCTTCCATCAGATAGGCATCGCCGCTTGGCCGGACGTTGGCGATGACGGGCACCTTGCGGCTCGCGATCTCGAAATCGTCGAGGCCGATATCCTGGCCGGCGCGGCGGGCCTGCGCGATCAGATGGATGATGGCATTGGTCGAGCAGCCCATCGCCATCGCAACCGCAATTGCGTTCTCGAACGCCTTGCGGGTCTGGATCGCCTTCGGCGTCAAATCCTCCCACACCATCTCGACGATGCGGCGGCCACATTCGGAGGCCATGCGGATGTGGTTGGCATCCGCCGCCGGAATCGAGGAAGCGCCCGGCAGCGTCATGCCGATCGCTTCGGCGATCGCGGTCATGGTCGAGGCGGTGCCCATGGTCATGCAGGTGCCGTAGCTGCGGGCGATGCCGGCTTCGATGTCGAGCCAGTCCTTCTCGGAGATTTTTCCGGCGCGCCGTTCGTCCCAGTATTTCCAGCCGTCGGAGCCGGAGCCGAGCGTCTTGCCCTTCCAGTTGCCGCGCAGCATCGGACCTGCCGGCAGATAAATCGCCGGGATGTTCATCGAGGTCGCGCCGAGCAGCAGCGCCGGCGTGGTCTTGTCGCAGCCGCCCATCAGCACCACGCCATCGACGGGATGGCTGCGCAGCAGCTCTTCGGCGTCCATCGCCAGCAGATTGCGGTAGAGCATGGTGGTCGGCTTCAACAGTGATTCCGACAGTGACAGCGCCGGCAGCTCCAGCGGCAGGCCGCCGGCCATCAGGATGCCGCGCTTGACGTCGTCGACGCGCGACTTGAAGTGCATGTGGCAGGGCTGGGCGTCCGACCAGGTGTTGAGGATCGCGATGATCGGGCGGTCCTTCCATTCCTCGGGGGCGTAGCCCATCTGCATGGTGCGGGAGCGGTGGCCGAACGAGCGGAGATCGTCGGGCGCGAACCAGCGCGCGCTGCGGAGCTGGTCGGGTGTTTTCTTCTTGGTCATGATTGGGTGCCCCATTTCTGGACCGTATTCCGCTCGATGGCGCGGAAAATCAGGTTCTCGACAAAAAGCCCGATGATAATCACCGTCAAGAGGCCCGCGAAGACCGCAGGTATGTCGAGCAGGTTACGGTTCTCGAAGATAAACCAGCCGAGCCCGCCCTGCCCCGAGGAGACGCCGAACACCAGCTCGGCCGCGATCAGGGTGCGCCATGCAAACGCCCAGCCGATCTTGAGGCCGGTGAGGATCGAGCCGAAGGCCGCGGGGATCAGGATTTTCGCCACATAGAGCAGTCCGCGCAGGCCGTAATTGCGGCCGACCATGCGCAGCGTGTTGGACACGCTCTTGAAGCCGGAATGGGTGTTGAGCGCGACCGGCCACAGCACCGAATGGATCAGCACGAAAACAAGGCTGCCATTGCCGAGGCCGAACCAGATCAGCGCCAGCGGCAGCAGCGCGATCGCCGGCAGCGGATTGAACATCGCTGTAACAGTCTCCAGGAAATCGGTGCCGATGCGGGTCGAGATCGCCAGCACGGTGAAGATGGCGGCGAGCACGATGCCGGCCGAATAGCCCATGAACAGCACCTTCAGCGAGGCCCAGGCGCGCAGCGGGATGGTGCCGTCCTTGACGCGGTCCCACAGCGTGGCGATGGTGTCGTGCAGCGTCGGAAACAGCAGGGGATTGTCGAGGGCGACGCCATAGGCCTCCCAGACCGCCGCCAGAAACAGGATGATGACCGTCTTGCGGACAAAACCGTCGTTCCACAACAGCTCAGGCACGCTCAGCTTGCGCTCAACCTCGGCTGCGCCACCGTTGGCTGCAACCGGCGCGTCACGCAGCAATATTCTCGCTTCGCCCATCGGAGGCACCCCTAATGCGACGTGGCTTCGCCGGCGAACAGGAGATCGTGGATCTCCTTCTCCAGCCGGCCGGCGCTGCCGTCTTCGTTCGAGACCTTGTCGACATCGACCACCTCGGCCTTGACCCGGCCGGGATGCGGCGACAGCAGCAGGATGCGATTGCCGATGCGGATCGCCTCCGCGATCGAATGGGTCACGAACAGCACGGTGAATTTGGTCTCGTTCCAGAGCTGGAGCAGCTCGTCCTGGCAGGTTCGCCGCGTCAGCGCGTCGAGCGCCGCGAACGGCTCGTCCATCAGCAGAATATCCGGCTCCATCGCCATGCCGCGCGCGATCGCGACGCGCTGCTTCATGCCGCCGGAGAGCGTGTGCGGATAGGCATCGACCACGCGGGTGAGGCCGACCTTCTCGATGTAGGACCGTGCGCGGGCCTCGGCGTCCTTGCGTGACAGTTTTCGCGCGGTCAGCAGCGGAAACATCACGTTGGCGAGCACGCTCTTCCAGGGCAGCAACTGATCGAACTCCTGGAAGATCATCATGCGGTCGGCGCCGGGGCCGCGGATCTCGCGATCGTTGATGCTCATGCGGCCTTCGCTCGGGCTCATATAGCCGCCGACGGCCTTGAGCAGGGTCGACTTTCCGCAACCGGACGGTCCGAGCAGCACGAAGCGGTCGGACCTGTCGACGGTGAAGGAGACCCGTTCGGTGGCAGTGACGACGGCGCTGGAGGTCTTGTAGCGCAGCGTCACGCCGCTGACGTCGAGCAGCGCCATCAGTTGCCTTTCAGATCGTGCGCGACGGGGAGATAATAATCCGTCCAGGCCTTGGGCTGGTTTTTCAGCGTGCCGGTCTTGAACAGATGCGCGGCGAACTTCATCGTGCCCTGCGGCTCGAGATTCCATTCCATCATGCCGGGCTCTTTCAGCAGATCGAGCAGCTCTTCCACCGAGGTCTTGTCGCCGGTGATCTCCTTGTAGATCTCGACCGCCTGCCTGGTGTCGCTGCGGATCAAATCCTGCGCTTCCTTGGTCGCGTCGCGCACCGCCTGGATGATCCTTAGATTGGCGTCGGCGAATTTGGTCGTGGTGAAGAACTGCGCCTGGCTCAGCGGGCCGCCCATCACCTCAGGTGAACTCAACACGACATGCGCACCCGGCACGTTCTTCAGCTCCAGGAACGTGTAGGGCGGGATCGAGAAATGGGTGTGCACCTCGTGCTTGGAATTGGACAGCGCCGCATAGGCGTCGGGATGACCAAGCTGCACGGTGTTGGTGTCCAGCTTCGCCCATTGGTCTGCGCCGAAGGCCTCGGCGGCCGCGATCTGGAGCACGATCGCCTGCGTGGAAACTTTCACGGTCGGCACGGCGATCTTGTCGTTCGGGCCGAAATCCTTGATCGACTTGATGTTGGCGTCGCGGCTGATCAGCGTCATCGGCTGGGCCGAGGTCGCGACGATGCCCTTCACGCCACCGCGGGTGCGGTCCCACAGCAGGAGAAGATTGCCGGTGCCGGTGTTGAGGATGTCGACGCCGCCGGCGAGCAGCGCATCGGTCTGCGCGCCGCCGCCGGAGAAGGTGACCCATTTGGTGGTGACGCCTGCAAGCCCGAGAGCGGCCGCATGCTTCTCGATCAGCTTCTGCTTTTCCATGATGTGGCTCGGCATGTAGAAAATGCCGGGCTGGCGCGACAGCGAGATCTCGGATTTTTGCTGGGCCTGCGCCGTGGACGCCGAGAGCGCGGTTGCGGCGAACAGGGCAGCAGCCACGAGCCTGCTACGAAGATGCTTGATCATTGTTGTGTGTTTCCTCCGGGTAAGCGTCGAGCTGCGTTGACCCTACTGATGCACTAATATATTAGTACATCAAAGGCAAGCGGGACCCGACATGGAAGCAGCCCACTCCGCGGCACGACCCGCCACCAGGCTCGATCGCGCCCGACAGGCCGCACCTCAGGTGTTCGAGCGGCTGCGCAATGCAATCATCGCCCTGGAATTGCCGCCGGGCGCGCCGCTGTCGCGCGCCGAGCTTGCCGGCCAGTTCGGCGTCAGCTCGACCCCGGTGCGTGATGCCCTGATGCGGCTCGAGGAAGAGGGGCTGGTCGACGTCTTTCCGCAGCACGCGACCGTGGTCAGCCGGATCGACATCGGCCGCGCCCAGCAGGCGCATTTCCTGCGCCAGGCGCTGGAGCTGGAGATCGTGCGGCTGCTCGCGGAACAGCATGACGCAGCCCTGATCATCCGCCTCGACCACGCGATCACGCTTCAGCAACAGTTTGCGAAAGCCGGCGAGTTCGAGGCCTTCATGGCCGCCGACAACGACTTCCACGCTCAGCTCTACACCGCCGCCGGCAAGCAGGATCTGTGGGCGCTGGTACGCAGCCGCAGCGGACATATCGACCGGCTGCGCCGGTTGCATCTGCCCTCACCCGGCAAGGCCCAGAACATCGTGCGCCACCATAGGCTGATCACGCGCGCGATCGAGGCGGCAGATGCCGATGCCGCGCAACAGCATCTGCGCAAGCATCTGTCGGGCACGCTCAGCGAGCTCGACAAGATCCGCAGCCACCACCCGGAATACCTCACCGACTAGACATCCGGCACCCGGTCGCCGTACAGATATGTGCACGTAAACGTGCATATGAAGCGCAGCGAAGTTCGCCTGTGGCGAGCAACCATCGCATCGCCCGCGAAGTGCTTGCAGGCTGGATGGAATCCGCGCAACAATTTCGCATTTGATGCTTTGATTTGGGTCGCTGGAACGTCCCATCCGACCCGGAGGTTTTTCACGTGGCCAACATCCTGATCGTGGATGACGACCCGGCCGTGCAGATCACGATCCGGTTGCTTCTGGAACGGGCCGGTCATCACGTCACCGTCGCCGGCGATGGCCGCAAGGGACTGGCGCTGTTCGAGGCCAGCCAATTCGACCTGCTGTTTCTCGACATCTTCATGCCCGGCATGGACGGGCTGGAGACGATGCGCCACATCCGGGCGCAACAGCCGGCGATTCCGATCATCGTCATTTCCGGCCGCTCGATCACGCCGGACGCCTATGCGGAGCCGGATTTCCTGAAGATGGCGACCAAGCTCGGCGCGGTGGCGAGCCTTCAGAAGCCGTTCCGGGCCGACGCGCTGCTCGCCGCAGTCGACGGCTGCCTGAAATCGGCGCAATCATCGTCGGCGCCGCAGCCCGATGCCGGCTCCGGCAGCCGATGACGGAGCCATGCATGTTGCGCCGTAGCAAGACATACGGGACCATTCTCGACGCGGCGCGAAGGCCGACATGACACTCGCGACGCGGCTGGCCATCGCGATGATCCTGCTGGTGGCCATTACCGTGACCGCAGTCGGTTGGCTGGGCTATCGCAACATCACGCAGGCCGTCATTCCGCGGGTCCTGGAGCGGGTCGAAGCCCAGTCGCGCCTGCTGGCGACCAATCTTGAATCCTACGTTGCCGGAGTTCGCGGCGATCTGAGCGGCTATCGTTCCGCCGCGGCGATCAACGGCCTGATCCGCGCTCACCTCGGCGGAGGCACTGACGCATCTGACGGCGTTTCGGAGCAGACCTGGCGCGAGCGCATCGCAGCGCGGCTCGCGGCCGAGATCGAGGCCAAGCCCAGCTACGGGCAGTTTCGAATCATCGGTCTTGATGACGACCAGCGCGAGCTGGTCCGCGTCGATCGCTCCGGCCCGAATGGAGCAACGCGGATCGTCCCCGACAGCGAACTGGAGAGCAAGAGCGAACGCCCCTACTTTCAGGAAACGATGCGCCTGGCGCCGGGCGAGATTTATGTGTCGCCCATCGATCTTGCGACCCGCCAGGGGGGCACCACGGCCGCGCACATTCCGACTCTGCGGGTCGCGACACCGCTGTTCACGCCGGACGGCAAACCGTTCGGCATCATCATCGCCAATATCGACATGCGTCCGGCACTCGACCGCGTTCGCTCGACGACGAGCTCGGGAGGAGAGATCTACGTCGTGAATTCGCGCGGCGACTATCTCGTTCATCCCGATCGGGCGCGAGAATTCGGCTCATTGCGCGGCCACCCAGCTGACTGGCGCCAGGATTTTCCGTTTTTCTCGGCTCTGGCCGGCACCCCGGACGTATCCACGCAGCTCACGACCGACGGGGCGGGCCGGCCGAGCGGCGCGGCACTCGCGCCGGCGCTGCTTGCGGGCAAGGAATGGGTCGCAATCATCGTGACCATTCCCCCGCCCGTCTTCGGCCGCGTGCCGGCGGCCATTCAAAAAACTTCCTTGCTGGTCGGCGTGCTTGCCGTCCTCGCCGCGGCTTCGCTCGCCGTGCTGCTGGCACGCTCCCTGACTCGCCCGATCGGGCGCCTGACCGCGGCCGTGGAGGCCATCGGCAGCGGACGGCGAGCAGACATTCCCGTCGATGCAAGCGGCGAGACGGGCGTGCTGGCGCGGGCTTTTGCCCAGATGGTCGAAGAGACGCGGGCGAAAACAGCCGCTCTCGAACGCGAGGTCGAGGAGCACCGCCGCACCGAGGCCGCACGAAGCCATCATGCGGCGCGTGAGCACTTGTTCAGCGCCGCCGTCGAATCTTCCGACGACGCGATCGTGATGCAATCGCTCGATGCCATCATCACGGGCTGGAATCCCGCCGCCGAGCGCCTCTATGGCTATTCGGCGAATGAGGCGATCGGGAAATCCACCGCGATCATTGTCCCACCCGACCGCCGCGAGCAGGGCAGGGACATTTTGGGGCGAATTGCCCGGGGCGAGCCGATCGAACGCTTCGAGACGGTGCGCATGCACAAGGACGGCACGGCAGTCGAGATCTCCCTCAGCCTCTCCCCGATCAGGGGGCCCTCGGGTGAGGTCATCGGTGCCTCCGGGTCGGCCCGCAGCCTCACCGAGGCGCGACGGACCGAACGGGTGCTGCAGCAGCAGCTCGAAGAGCGGCGGCAGATCTTTGACACCTCGCAGGATCTGATCATGATCATGGATTCACGGGGTCATATCGCGCAGGTCAGCCCAAGCTGCGAGCCCGTTCTCGGCTACACCCCCAACGAGATGATCGGCCGCAGCGGCGTCGATTTCATCCATCCCGCCCATCTCGATCAATCCCGCGAGGAAATGCGCGCGCTCCGGCGCGGCGGACACCCGAAACTCGCCGATACCCGCTGCTTCCACAAGAGCGGGCGCGAGGTCTGGCTGTCCTGGCTCGGCAACTGGTCCGATCAGGCCAAGCGCTTCTTCTTCGTCGGGCGCGACATGACCGAGGCGAGGCTCGCGGAGGAATCCTTGCGCGAGAGCGAGCTGCTCGCGCGCAACATCGTCGAGACTGCGCTCGATGCCTTCGTCCAGACCGACGATCGCAGCACCATCCTGAACTGGAGCTCGCGGGCCGAAGAGCTGTTCGGCTGGCGGCGCGACGAAGCGCTGGGCAAGAACGCGGTCGACCTCATCGTTGCCCCGGTTGAGCGCGAGAGGGTCAAGGCAGGTCTCTCACGGTTCCTCGATTCCCCGGACGGCCAGACGCTCAACCGGCGCCGCGAACTCATGTGCTGTCGCCGCGACGGCAAGGACTTCAAGGCCGAGTTGAGCGTCACGGCGCTGCGACGCCGCGAGGGCATTCTGTTCAACGTGTTCTACCGCGACCTCACCGAGAAGATCGCGTCCGAGGAGCGCATCCGCCACGCCGAGAAGATGGAAGCGGTCGGCCAGCTCACCGGCGGCGTGGCGCACGATTTCAACAACATCCTCACCGTCATCACGGGAACGATCGAGATCCTGGCCGACGCGGTCGCCAAGGAGCCGGAGCTTGCGGCGATCACCAAGATGATCGACGAGGCCGCCGGGCGCGGCGCCGAGCTGACCCAGCACCTGCTCGCGTTTGCCCGCAAGCAACCGCTCCAGCCGCGCGAGGTCGACATCAACTCGCTGATCGTCGACACAGCAAAGCTGTTGCGGCCGACGCTCGGCGAGCAGATCCAGATCGAATCGGTGTTCGAGGACGAGAGCTGCGTTGCGGTGGTCGATCCCAACCAGCTCACCACGGCGATCCTCAACCTCGCGCTCAATGCCCGCGATGCCATGCCCGGCGGCGGCAAGCTGATCGTGGAGACGGGCGCCGCCTATCTCGACGAGGTCTATGCCAGTGTCAACGATGTCCGGCCCGGCCACTACGTCCTGATCGCCGTAAGCGACACCGGCACCGGCATTCCGGCGGGCATGCTGGCGAGGGTGTTCGATCCCTTCTTCACCTCGAAGGGACCGGGCAAGGGCACCGGCCTCGGGCTCTCCATGGTCTACGGCTTCATCAAGCAGTCCAGCGGACACATCAAGATCTACAGCGAGGAAGGCCACGGCACCACGATCAAGATGTACCTGCCGCCCGGCAAGACCGCGACGGCGGTCAGCGAGGGCGTGACTCCCGCGACGATCGAGGGCGGGCACGAGACGATCCTGGTGGTCGAGGACGACCGTCTGGTGCGCGACTACGTGCTGGCGCAGCTGTATTCGCTCGGCTACGTCACCTTGCAGGCCGCGAACGCTGCCGAAGCGCTTGCGATCGTCGCCGCCGGAAAGCCGTTCGACCTGCTGTTCACCGACGTCATCATGCCCGGCAAGATGAACGGACGGCAGCTCGCCGACGAGCTGATGAAGACGCGCCCCGATCTCAGGGTGGTCTACACGTCAGGCTATACCGAGAATGCGATCATTCACCACGGCCGGCTGGATTCGGGCGTTCTGCTGCTCGCAAAGCCCTATCGCAAGTCGGATCTGGCGCGGATCATCCGCAAGGCGCTGAACGCCTGAAACGGGCGAGGCTCGCAATCTCGTGTCCCGGACGCACTGCAGCGTGCAACGCTGCTGTGCAGAGTCGGGAACCAACGTCTAGCTGGAAGCAATGATGGGCCCCGGCTCTGCAGCGCACCACTGCGTGATGCGCTGCGTCCGGGGCACGAGAGAAGAGCCCGCCGCTTACGACGCGCGCTGGGCCGCGGTCATCACGATCCGGATCAGGTCGGCGGCATTGCGCGCGCCGAGCTTCTTCATGATGTTGGCGCGGTGGTCCTCGATGGTGCGCGGGCTGATGCCGAGGGTGCGGCCGGCTTCCTTGTTGGACGCACCGGCGGCGAACTGCTCGAGCACCTCGCGCTCACGCCGCGTCAACGGCTCGCGTCCGGGGAAATGGAGCGAGCCGAATTTCGGCGAGGCGTTCTCCGACTGCCTGCGTGCATAAGCGCCGATCGCCTCGTCGAGCCGGCCGACGATCTCGCTACCGCGGAACGGCTTCTCGATGAAGTCGAGTGCGCCGCTCTTGATGGCGCCTACCGCCATCGCGATGTCGCCCTGCCCGGAGATCATGAAGATCGGCGCCGGATAGTCCTCGCCATGCAGTTCCTTCAGAATGTCGAGGCCCGACTTTCCGGGAATGTGCACGTCGAGCAGGACCGCAGCAGGTGTGCGGCTTCGCGCGACGGACAGCAGCGCTGCGCCGTCCGCAAAACAGATCACTTCATAGCCCGCCGCCTTCAACACCATCGACAAGGTGTCGCGAACGGCAGGGTCGTCGTCGACCACGAAGATTTCACCACGAGAGGTTTGCTCGGCCATGTGCCACATCCAGTTGGCATTACGGACTCGCGTCCGCGCCAACCGTTATGGCGTTCGGCGCGGATTCGGCCCACCCGTATTTGTACGGGACATGGACTTAACGCACAAGTAGCGGCGAGGTGCCTTATTGCGGGGGACGGAGAATATCCATGCTAAATTACGCCGGCACACCCCCGCTCGCCGCAATGGCTGACGCCGACAGCCGTCAGTTGATCGCAGCCGAACTTCGCTCTCTGATCGCGCGGATCGACATCAGTATGCGTTTGATCGACGCGGCGATGACTGCGGACGATATGGAGCCGCAAGACGATAGTGCGATTGCGGGTTCCACCGAGATTTTCGTGCTCGACGACGTCACGCCCCGTTATGCCACGGCGAGCGCCGCCCTCAACGCCTGCCGGGCGGAGCTCGGCCACGCCCTGCAGCAGCTGTCGGAATCTGGCAACCCGGCATAGACGACCGCGATCGGCGCGGCGGCTGCCGCATCCGGTCGCATGGCAGCTCCGCGCCTCAGGTGCGGTGCCGTTCCACGATCGCATCGGTGGCGACGCCGCCCCAGGTGTGGATCGCCGGCAGTCCCATCGCGGTCTTGCCGAGGTTGGCGAGGCTGATGCGCAGGGCCGCCAGATCAAGCGGCTTCGGCAGGCTCTGGAGCCCGATCCCGACCGAGCGGGCGAAGCTGCGGGCGGCGCTGCGGCGCTTGCCGTCCATGCCGCTGATGACGATCACGGCACCGGCGAATTTCGCCTCCGCCATCTCGCGCAGCACGTCGATGCCGTCGCCATCCTCCAGCACCAGATCGAGCGTCACGCAGTCGAAGCGCGCGGCGCGGAGCTTTTCGATCGCTTCCGCCACCGACGGCGCCACGGTGACCTCGTGGCCGGCCTGCTTGGCGGCGACCGTGATCAGGCTGCGCTGCGTGGCGTCGTCGTCGATCACCAGAAGCTGAAGCGCACGCCGCTCGGCGACGTCGGGCAGGTTTGACGGGATGGGGGAGAGGGAACTTCTGGGCATTGCCGTATCCTGAGATTGAGACCACCAATGGATACACGGTTCGCGCTTAGGCGACGTAAAACCGCTGCGGCAAATTCATTCGGATGTTTCAGCAAATATAAAGCAACGTGGCGGAAAGCGCGGGTGCTACCGCGCGCCGGTCACGCCGCCTCGTCGCGGCCACCGGCGGCGCCGCGCTTCTTCCGGTTCTTGCCGCGCAGGAACTGGATGTCCATCTCGGCGCCGTTGACGCGCACCAGCTCGCAGCGGCGGTAGGCAAGGCCCGTGGACGACAGCAGCAGGAAGAACTCCTTCAGGTTCAGCCCCTGGATCGAGCCTTCCACCGTGAGGATGGCGTCGGTGTCGGAGATCGCGTTGAGCTTGCAGTCGCGGCGCCACGTGCCGTCGATCGCCATGATGCAGA
This sequence comes from Bradyrhizobium sp. GW821-FHT13H05, assembly GCF_058804065.1. Lineage (NCBI taxonomy): Bacteria > Pseudomonadati > Pseudomonadota > Alphaproteobacteria > Hyphomicrobiales > Nitrobacteraceae > Bradyrhizobium > Bradyrhizobium sp. GW821-FHT13H05. The sequence continues at coordinate 169,541 of NZ_JBXAPO010000017.1, forward strand.
CATCATAGCCGCGACTGAACGTGACGCGCTCCGCGCCCTTGCCATCCTCGGCCATGCCTATCGTCCTGCCATCACCGCCATGCGTGGCGGAACAGCTCCGGCGACGGCCGGCTTGGCCGCGGCTGCGCGCGGATCGTTCGGCTTGTAGAGGCCGCGACGCTCCGGAATTGGCCTGAATGTATCGGTCAGCCCGACCACGGTTTCGGCGGCACCCAGCACCAGGAAGCCGTCGGGCTCGATCTGGCGCGCGAGGCGGTTGAAGATGTTGATCTTGGTATCCTGGTCGAAATAGATCAGCACGTTGCGGCAGAAGATGACGTCGAATGTGCCGAGCTGGGCGAAATCGTGCAGCAGGTTGAGCTGCCGATGCTGGATCATCGCCCGCAATTCGGGATTGATCTGCCAGGTCTCGCCGGTCTGCTTGAAATATTTCATCAGCATCTGGATCGGCAGTCCGCGCTGCACCTCGAACTGGCTGTAGATACCGGCCTTGGCTTTCTCGAGCACCTCCTGCGACAGGTCGGTCGCAATGATCTCGATGCGCCAGCCGGTGAGGGCCGCGCCCATCTCCTTCAGGCACATCGCCAGCGAATAGGGCTCCTGCCCGGTCGAGCCGGCGGCGCACCAGATGCGGACGCTGCGGCGGCCGGCGCGCGCCTTGATGACCTCAGGCATGATGTGGTCGCGGAAATGATCGAACGGGACCTTGTCGCGGAAGAAGAAGGTCTCGTTGGTGGTCATGGCTTCGACCACGTTGGTGATCAGCTCGCGCGAGCCGCCCTGAAGCTTCTGCACGAGCTCGGGGATGCCGGAAAGCCCCGCCTTGCGGGCCAGCGGCAACAGCCGGCTTTCGATCAGATATTGCTTGTCTGCAGACAGGTCGAGCCCTGAACTGTCCTTCAGGAATTTACGCAGATACTCGTACTCGGTCGGGGTCACGGGTAGCCTCTTCGAAGCTGTACTGGGAACACTCTGGCCAAAGCATTTCGGCCAGACACACTCAGGCCATGGCTTGTCCGACCGGGAGCAAACCGACTTCAGCGAACTTGTCGGCGATGATGTCTTTGTCGAATGGCTTCATGATGTACTCGTTAGCGCCGCCGCTGAGCGCTTGAGCGATATGAGCCACGTTGTTCTCGGTGGTGCAGAACACCACTTTCGGCTGGTCCCCGCCGGGCAGGCGGCGCATGTGGCCCATGAACTCGAAGCCGTCCATCACCGGCATATTCCAGTCGAGCAGCACGGCATCGGGCAAGCCGCGCTGGCAGATTTCCAGCGCCTTGGAGCCGTCCTCGGCCTCGGTGACTTGGAATTCCAGGCCTTCCAGGATCCGGCGTGCGATCTTGCGCACGACGCTGGAATCATCGACCACCAAACAGGTCTTCATTTTGGTTCTCCGGCTTCGATGTTTCGTTGGCTCACGCGGCCATCTGCACTTCGGTCTTCAATTCGAGCACGCGATCGACGTCGAGGACGACCATGAGCTGGCCGTCGAGGCGGTGAACGCCGCCGGCGAGCTTGGCCATGCGGGGGTCGAGGTTGACGGGGTTCTCTTCCTTGCCGTCCTCGGCAAGGCGCAGCACCTCGCCGATCTGGTCGATCAGGAGGCCATAGGATTCACCGCGCAGGTCAACACCGACCGCCATCGGCACCTTGCCGTCCTCGGGCTTGGGCAGGCCGAGCCGGGCGCGCATGTCGACCACGGTGAC
>NZ_JBXAPO010000018.1:0-80593 GCF_058804065.1 Bradyrhizobium sp. GW821-FHT13H05
TCTCGCATCGGAATCCTCCCTGAACAGGATGAATTCGATCAGCGAATTAGTGAACATGCACAGCAATGACGAGGAGACAACCCTACTTCCCCGCAAACTCCGTCGGCGTCCGCCCCGTCACCTGCCGGAACGCCGCCGAAAAAGCCGGCACGCTGGCATAACCGAGTTGGGTGGCGAGCTGCTTCACCGACACGCTCGCATCGGTCGACAGCCGCTGGATCGCCGCCGCGATGCGTGCACGCTGGCACCAGCTTTTGAAGCTCAGCTGCGTCTCCGTGGAGAACAGCCGCGACAGCGTGCGCGCGGAGGTTCCGACCTCGCGCGCCAGCGTGTCGATGTCGTGCGCCCCGGTGGGATCGTCGAGCACGATCATCGCGGCGCGCCGGCAGCGCGGCTCGTGCGGCAGCGGCACGAAGGTCGCGGAATCCTCGGCCTGGTGCAGTTCTAGCATCACCAGGCGGACCAGCAGCCCGGTGCGCTCCTCGGTATTGCGTGGGTCGAACAGTGCCAGGATCGCCTGATTGAGCAGCGGCGACACCCGCACCACGAATTCCCTGGTCAACCCCTCATAGCGCTTTTCGCGCTTCAGCCAGGCGAGGTCGAAATAGAGCGTGCGCATCTCGATGTCGGCGAGCAGATCGAGTGAATGATGGAGTCCGGCCGGGACCCAGACGGCGCGATCCGGCGGCACCAGCCAGCGTCCCCCGGGCGTTGTCACCTGCATCGTGCCCTTGGCCGCGTAGATCAGCTGCGCCTCGCGGTGCATGTGCGGATCGATCCGCATGCCCTTGGGATAGTCGCGCGCCACCAGGTGCACGCCGGCTGGCGAGCGATGGTTGCTCCGGACCTCCCGCAGGATTGGCGTTTCCAAGATTGGCGTTTCCAAGACAGTCATTGGCAGCATCCCGTCATTCGCTCGACATATAACCCATTTCGGAGCAGGAGAGGATTCGTATGAACAGCCCCAGCCGGGTCATCAGTTTCGTCAACGCAGGCCATTTCATCGACCATTATGCGATGCTGATCTTCGCTGCCGCCGTGATCATCATGGGACCGGCGCTCGGCATGGCCTATTCGGAACTGCTGCCTTACGCGACCCCCGGCTTCATCGCCTTCGGCGCCGGATCACTGCTCACCGGCTGGCTCGGCGACCGCTGGAGCCGCCGCCACATGATGCTGATCTTCTTCGTCGGCATTGGCCTGTCCATGATCTCGGTCGGCTTTGTGCAGACACCGGCACAGCTCGGCGCCGCGCTGCTGGCGATCGGCATTTTCGCCTCGATCTACCATCCCGTCGGCACCGCGATGATCGTGTCCTATGCCGACCGGCTCGGCCGCGAGATGGGGATCAACGGCGTCTGGGGCAATCTCGGCGTGGCCTCGTCCGCGCTGGTGACAGGCGTGATCGGCCAGTATCTCGGCTGGCGTTTTGCCTTCATCGTTCCCGGCGTGGTCACCATCCTGATCGGCATCGCGTTCGCGATGATGGTCGTGCATGAGGACCGCAAGGGGAGCAAGCAGGCGGCGGCGCAGGCGCGTGTCGCCAAGCAGGACATGTGGCGCGTCATCCTCGCGCTCCTCATCGTCGTGATCGCGATCTCGACGACCTTCAACGCCGTCACCGTCGCGCTGCCAAAGCTGTTCGCAGAACGGCTCGCGGATCTGACGAAAAGTCCGGCGCTGCTCGGCGTCATCGCGGCCTGCGTCTACGTGTTCGGCGCGATGACGCAGTACACGATCGGTCGGCTGCTCGATCGCTATTCGTTGAAGACCGTGGCATTGCCGCTGTCCTTCATGCTGGCGCCGTTTTTGTATCTCGCCGCGAGCCTGTCCAACCTGCCGCTGATCCTGGTCTCGATCGGTATCGTCATGGGCGCGTTCGGGCAGGTCACGGTGAACGACGCCATGGTCGGCAAATACACCAGCGAGGAATGGCGCTCGCGCGCCTATGCCGTGCGCTATTTCATCGGCTTCACCGCGGCCGGCGCGTCCGTCGGCCTGGTTGCCTGGCTCTACGAGCAGGGCGGCTTCGTCACCATGCTGCACGCCTTTGCCGCGCTCTGCCTGCTCGCGATCGCAGCCGCGATCATCCTGCCGCGCGAGATCAGGACGCCGCAGGCGGTGTGAGGCCGACGGCCTCTCCACCCGTCATTGCGAGCGAAGCGACTTGTCCGCCGAAGCTCGAAGAGCGAAGGCGGAAGCAATGACGGAGGAGCCGGCGAGGACGGGGGACACCGCAACGACCGGGGACGTTGCGGTCCCGCGCGCAACTCCCTCCACTCGTCATTGCGAGGAGCGTAGCGACGAAGCAATCCAGACTGCCTCCACGGAGGGACTCTGGATTGCTTCGCTACGCTCGCAATGACTGAGGATACGGCGGCGACAGGGGATGAGGAGGCACCCCGCACACGCCTTCCGATGATGCCACTCTACCCCTGTTTTGCCCGACGGAGCAAGTCATTTCGGTAAGTCAGAAATTTCGCGAGCCTTATCAACCCCGTCTCTACTGTGCATGGGGTTGTTTTCGCACTTTTGTCCTCAGCCCCCGGCACGGCGCTTGCATTTCCTCCCTGCGGGTATCTGTCCTCCCGCCGAGGCCCGCATGGATATGCCGTCCGATCTCCCGGTCCGGAGCCTGATCGATCGCGCCGCGACGGGCGTTGCCTACGATCCGCTTGACGCGGCGACCGAGCACGCAAAATTCGTCCATCACCTCGGCAATCCCCTGTTTCTGGCGCTGACGGCGCTCGGCGTCGTGTTCGGCGACATCGGCACCAGCCCGCTCTATGCCTTCCAGGTCGCGCTCTCCGGCCTCGGCCATCCCATGCCTGAAGCAGCTGAGGTGACCGGCATCGTCTCGCTCATTCTTTGGGCGCTGATCGCGATGGTGGCGCTGAAATACGTCGTGTTCATCCTGCGGGCGGACAATGACGGGGAGGGCGGCATCCTGGCCCTGCTGTCGCTGGTTGCCGCCGAGAAGGTGGCGAACGGCGCGCGGCTCCCGATCCTCGTCCTGCTCGGCGTCATCGGCTCCTCCTTGCTCTATGGCGACGGCGTCATTACGCCGGCGATCTCCGTGCTCTCGGCGATGGAAGGCCTCAAGCTGGTCGCGCCCGCCTTCGAGCATTTCATCCTGCCGGCGACGCTCGCCGTGCTGATCGGCCTGTTCGTGATCCAGCGTCACGGCACCGGCAGCATCGGAAAACTGTTCGGCCCGGTGATGGTCGTCTGGTTCGTCGTGATCGCCCTACTCGGCGCGGTCAATGTGTGGAAGGCGCCGGCGATCCTGCTGGCGATCAATCCGCTTGCGGCGGCACAGTTTCTGGTCTCCGATGTCAAGGTCGCGTTCGCAGTGATCGGTGCCGTCTTCCTTGCGCTGACCGGCGGCGAGGCGCTCTATGCCGACATGGGCCATGTCGGCGCCACCGCGATCCGCCGCGCCTGGTTCGCGCTGGTGCTGCCGGCCCTGATGCTCAACTATTTCGGGCAGGGCGCCCTGGTGCTCGCCGATCCCTCCGCCGCCGACAATCCCTTCTACAAGCTTGCACCGGGCTGGGCGCTGATCCCGATGGTGATCCTGGCAACCTTCGCCACCGTCATCGCCTCGCAGGCGCTGATATCAGGCGTGTTCTCGCTGACGCGGCAGGCGATGCAGATGGGGCTGGTGCCGCGGGCGCGGATCACGCCGACGTCTTATGACGAGGCCGGCCAGATCTACGTGCCCGCCGCCAATTGGCTCTTGATGACCGGCACGCTGCTCACCGTGATCATGTTCCGCTCGTCGGAAAACCTCGCCGCCGCCTACGGCATCGCCGTATCCGGCACGATGCTGATCACCACCATCCTGCTCTATCACGTCGCGGGCTCGCGCTGGAAATGGCCGCGCCGGCTGGCGCTGCCGGTGATCCTCGCCTTCGGCGCGATCGATGCGACGTTCCTGGTCTCGAACTCGCTGAAGATCTTCGAGGGCGGCTGGTTTCCGCTGGTCGTCGGCACCATCATCGCCGTGCTGATGCTGTGCTGGCGCAGGGGCTCATCCACGGTGCGGCAGCGCCTGGACGACATGTCGATGCCGCTGAAGGAATTCCTCGGTTATGCCGACACGGCGGTGATCGGCCGCGCGCCCGGCATGGGGGTGTGGCTGACAAAAGTCGAGCACGGCGTCTCGCCGATGCTGCTGCGCCATATCGAGCACAACCGCGTGCTGCATGAGACCGTGGTGCTGCTGACCTACGTGTCGGACAAGAGGCCGCGTGTGCCGTTCGGCGAGCGTCACTCCGTGCATCGCCTCGGGCACGGCTTCTACCGCATCCAGGTCCGGCTCGGCTTCATGCAGACGCCGGACATTCCGCTGACGCTCGACAATTGCAACAAGCTCGGCTTCGATGCCGATCTCGATCACAAGAACTACTATCTCGCCCACGAGACCATCGTCCGCCGCGAGGCCGGATCGGCGATCGATCCTGTTACGTTCGGCATCTTCTCGTTCCTGAACCGGATTGCCAGCCGCGCGCCTGATTTCTTCAAGATCCCCCACGACGCGGTGATCGAGGTCGGCTTCCGCGTCGACGTGTGACGATCAGGCTTCCGTCTGCGTCGCCGGCACGGCCTTCGGCGCCTTCTTCGATGCCCGCCAGTTCTCGAACCGCTGCACCACCACGAAGAAGGCCGGCACGAACAGCACCGCAAGGCAGGTCGAGGCCAGCATGCCGGAGAATACGGTGATGCCGATCGACTTGCGCGCGCTGGCGCCGGCGCCGGTCGCGATCACCAGCGGCACCACGCCGAGGATGAAGGCGAACGACGTCATCAGGATCGGCCGGAAGCGGGCGCGCGCCGCCTCGATCGCGGCTTCCAGCACCGGCTTGCCGTCGCGGCCGTGCAGCTCGAGGCCGACCTCGACGATGAGGATCGCATTCTTCGCCGACAGCGCGATCAAGAGGATCAGGCCGATCTGGCAGTAGAGGTTGTTGTCGATCTTGAGGCCGTTGAGGATCAGCGTCGGGCCGAGCAGCGACAGCGGCACCGCCAGGATCACCGAGATCGGCGCGTACCAGCTCTCGTACTGGCCGGCGAGCACGAGATAGACCAGCAGCATGGCCAGCCCGAACACCCAGTAGATCTGGTTCGAGACCGCCTTCTCCTGGTAGGACATCGCGGTCCACTCGAAGCCCGTGCCCTGCGGCAGCGTCTTGTCCGCGATCTCCTCCATCAGCTTCAGCGACTGGCCGGACGAGTAGCCCTGCGCCGGCAGGCCGATCACGGTCGAGGAGGGATAGAGATTGTAGAGGCTGATCAGCGACGGGCCGGTGGCCGGCGTGATGGTGGCGACCGTGCCGATCGGGATCATGTCGCCGTTGGAGTTGCGCACCTGCATGTTGGCGATGTCGCGCTCGGTGACGCGGAACGCGGGATCGGCTTGCGTGTAGACCTGGAACACGCGGCCGAACTTGTTGAACTGGTTGACATAGGACGAGCCGAGATAGGTCGACAGCGCCGAGAACACCTGATCGGTCGTGACGTGCAGCGTCTGGGTCTTGATGCGGTCGATCTCGACGTTGAATTGCGGCACCGACGAGCGGAACGAGGACTGCACGCGCTGTAGCGCGCTCTGGCTCTGGCCGTTACTGACCATCGCGCCTGTTATCGCCTGCAGCTTGGCGAAATCGCTGTTACCGTCGCGCAGCTCGACCTGCATCGAGAAGCCGGCGGCGTTGCCGATGCCCTGGATCGGCGGCGGCGGCAGCACGATGGTGCGCGCCTCCATGATGACCGCGAGCTTGTCGTTCAGCCCATACACCAGCGAGCGCAAATCCTCGCCGGGGCCTTTGCGCGCCTCCCAATCCTTCAGGATGATGTAGGCGACGCCGGCATTGGCAAGGCTGGCGCTGCTGTCGAGCGCGGAGATGCCGGCGATGGTGATGACCTGCTGGACGCCGGGCGTCTCCTTGATGATCTCGCTGGCCTTGTCGAGCACCTTCTGGGTCCGCTCCAGCGAGGCGCCGTCGGGCAGCTGAATGGCGGCGATCAGATAGCCCTGGTCCTCGATCGGCAGGAAGCCGGTCGGCACCCGCGACAGACCGTAGCCGCCGATCACGATCAGCACCAGTGCGACGGCGACCGACATTGTGGCGTGCCCGCACAGGAAGGTGATCAGCCGCGTATAGCCGCGCTCGACCCGGTTATAGACGTTGTTGAAGCCGCGATAGAAGAAGTTGCGCTTTTCCGGCGGCACCGCCGGCCGCAGCCACAATGCACATTGGGTCGGCTTCAAGGTCGCCGCGTTGATGGCAGACAACAGCGCGGTCGCCGCGATCACCAGCGCGAATTGCGAGTAGATGCGGCCCGTGAGGCCTGCGAGGAACGAGGCCGGCAAAAACACCGAGATCAGCACCAGGGTGATGCCGACGATCGGCGCGAACAGCTGGTCCATCGCCTTGATCGCGGCGTCGTGGCCGTTCATGCCCTGCTCGATGTTGTGGGCGGCGCCTTCCACCACGACGATGGCGTCGTCGACGACGATGCCGATCGCGAGCACGATCGCAAACAGCGTCGACATGTTGATGGTGAAGCCGAGCGCCGCCATCGCGGCAAACGCGCCGATGATGGTGACGGGCACGGTCGTCGCCGGCACCAGCATTGCGCGCCAGTCCTGCAGGAACACCAGGATCACGACCAGCACCAGCAGGCCGGCCTCGATCAGCGTCATGTAGACCTCGTGCACCGAGGCCTCGACGAATTTGGTGGTGTCGAACGGCGTGTCGTATTTGATGCCTTCCGGGAATCGCTTGGCGAGCTCTACCATCTTCTTCTCGACGGCCTGCTCGACTTGGAGCGCGTTGGCGCCGGGCGACTGGAATACGCCGATGCCGACGGCGGGCTGCTTGTTCAGCGAGAAGATCTGGCTGTAGGTCTGCGCCCCCAGTTCGACCCAGCCGACATCGCGCACCCGCGTGACGTCGCCGCTGCTGCCTGATTTGACGATGATGTTCTCGAACTGGCTACTGTCGTCGAGCCTTCCGTTGACGTTGAGCGTGTACTGGAATGCCTGGCCCGGCGGCGTCGGCGGCGCGCCGACCTGGCCGGCGGACACCTGCTGGCTCTGCTGCTGGATCGCCTGGATGACGTCCTGTGGCATCAATCCGCGCGCCTGCAGCTTGTTCGGATCGAGCCAGATGCGCATCGAATACTGCCCGGCGCCGAACACGGTGACGTTGCCGACGCCGGGCAGCCGCGAAAGCTCGTCGCGGATGTTGATGGTGGCGTAGTTGCTCAGGTAAAGGCTGTCGAACCGGGAGTCCGGCGAGGTCAGCGTCACGAACAGCAGGATCGAGGTCGACTTCTTCTGGACGGTGACGCCCTGGTTCTGCACCGACGTCGGCAGCTGCGACAGCGCGCTGGAGACGCGGTTCTGCACCAGCACCTGCGCGAAGTTGAGGTCGGTGCCGATCTTGAAGGTCACGGTCAGCGTATAGGTGCCGTCGGAGGCGCTGTAGGACTGCATGTAGAGCATGTCCTCGACGCCGTTGACCTGTTGCTCGATCGGCAAGGCAACCGTGTCGATCACGGTCTTGGCGCTGGCGCCGGGATAGCGCGTGGTGACCTGCACCGTCGGCGGCACCACGTCAGGGTATTGCGCGATCGCGAGGTTGAACAGCGCGACGCCGCCGATCAGGATCATCAAGAGTGCAATGACGTTCGAGAGGACCGGCCGCTCGATGAAGAATTTTGAGATCATGGCGTCCGCTCCCTACTTCGCAGACGCCTGCGGCTGGCCGATCTTCGTCACCTGTGGATCGATCTTCTGGCCCGGGATCACGCGCAAGAGCCCTGCGATCACCACGCGGTCATCAGGCTTCAGGCCGCTCTCGATCACGCGCAGGCCGTTGTCGACGGGGCCGATCTGCACCTTGCGCTGCTCGACGACGTTGTCGCCGTTGACGACGAGCAGATAGCGGCCACCCTGGTCGCTGCCAAGTGCCGTATCGGGAACGAGGAGCGCGTCCTTCTCCTGGCTGAAGGGCACGCGGACGCGGACGAAATAGCCGGGCAGCAGCACCCGCTTGTCGTTGGGCACGAGGCCGCGCACCGCGAGCGTGCCGGTCGACTGGTTGATGGTGGGCGCGACGTAGTCGAGGTGGCCCTCATGAGGATAGCCGCTCTCGGTCTGGAGGCCGACCTGGATCGGGAACTGCTTGAGGTCCGCGGACGTCAACCCGCGCCGCTGCGCCTCGGCGCGGATGCGCAGCACGTCCTGCTCGTTGACGGTGAAGTTCACCCAGATCGGATCCATCGCGACGATGGTCGCGAGCTGGGTCGGCGAAGCGACGCCGACGAGCTCGCCGATCGAGACCATATGCGCGCTGACGATGCCGTCGAACGGCGCGCTCACCTTGGTGTAGCCATAGTTGAGTTCGGCAAGCCTTGTGTTGGCCTGGGCCTGCTGGAGATTGGCCTGGGCGTTGTCGCGGGTGGACGTCGATGTGTCCAAGGTGGCCTGCGAGACTGCCTGGCGCTGAACCAGCTCGGCCTGCCGCTTGTAGTCGGCTTCCGCCTGCCGGAGCGAGGCCTGCGCGCCGGCCTCGGCCGCCTGCGCCTGCTCGAGCTTGAGCTTGTAGGTCTCGGGCTCGATCGTGAACAGCTGAGTGCCCTGCTTGACGAAGGTGCCGTCCTGGTAGTCGATCGATTGCAGAAAGCCCTGCACGCGTGCGACGAGATCGACGCTCTTGATCGGCGCGGTGTTGCCGGTGGCCTCGACATAGCGTGTCACCGGCCGCTGCACCGGCGTTGCCACGTCCACCTTGGGCGGGGGCGGGGCGACGAACGTATTCTTGTCCTCGCAGCCGGCGAGGACGGCCACGGCCGCCAAGGCGGTCAGCGCTCGCCCGATCTGTCTCCACTCTGTATTGCGATGTGCGGGAGATGCGGGATTCGCGCAGGTCATTCGATGGCCCCCGATTGCGGTCTGTCGGTGCGGCAGGCTATCAACAAATGCCCGGCCGTGGAACACCATAGCCATGGCAGTCTTCTGGCAATCACCGGCCTTGCACTGCAAACAGCGCTGTGCCCTTTGACAGGTTTGTCATGACAAACCGCTTTTCATCGGGCGCACGATCGACCAGAATTGTGTCAAAGGCCGTGAGACGGACGTGAAGCGGTCGGGACGACGCGAAGAAGAAAAAGTGAGGAGAACATGACATGCCAACGTCCCTCCGGTCGGCCCTTGCCGGCCTCGTTCTCGCAGCTGCGGTCGCCATGCCCGCGCTAGCCGATGGTTTGAAGGACGAGATCGCGCCGACCGGCAAGCTGCGGGTCGCGATTGCGATCAGCCCCGCGGGCGGCGCGTTCTGGTCGACCAAGACGGAAGCCGGCTATGCCGGCGTTCCCGTTGATCTCGGCAAGGAGATGGCCGCGCAGCTTGGCGTGCCCGTCGAATATGTCGTGCACCAGAATTCCGGCCAGATCACCGACGCGGCGGGCAAAGGCAGCTGGGACGTCACCTGGCTGCCCAAGGACCCGGAGCGCGAGAGCAAGATGATGTTCGGCCCGATCTACGAGGTCGCGGACGCCACCTATATCGTCAAGGCCGGTTCGAACATCACCAATTTCGCCACGCTCGACCAAGTGGGCATCAAGGTCGCCGCGGTCAACGCCACGACCACGATGCGGGGCGCCGTTGCGCATCTGAAGAACGCGAAGGTGACGGGCTATCAGACCTATGACGAGATCTTTGGACTCCTGAAGAGCGGCGAGGTCGACGCCTTCGCCCTGTCGCGTGATCAGCTCAACAAGATGGCGCAGAAGATTCCCGGCACGAAGGTGCTCGACGAGACGTTCAAGAAGACGGTGACGGCGGTCGCCGTGCCGCTCGGGCACAGCCAGTCGCTGACCTTCGTCACCAAGTTCATGAATGAGGCCGTGACGAACGGCACGCTGCGCAAGGCCTATGACAACAACGGCCTGAAGGACACGCCGATCCGCACCGAGTAGGGCAGGCGGAGCGTACCAGCTCGATTGGATATGAATAGCTAAGAGACCGCCGAGCGTGCTCGGCCTGCATGGTTCGAGACGCCCGCTTCGGCGGGCTCCTCACCATGAGGGTCTGATATCTCGCCGCAAAATACGACCTCATCCTGAGGGCCCGCCGTAGGCGGGCGTCTCGAAGGATGGCCGCAGACGATTCTCCGCCGCACTCCGGCCCTACGGCTCCGCGGTTCTGATGCCCGCGGGGCTCACCTGCATCTTGAGCGTGGACGTTTTGTTCAGCGCCTTGCCGTCGAACGAGAAGGCGATCAGCTCGTTTTCGACCATGCACTCGGTCACGACATATTTGGAGTCCTTCGACCACACCATGCCCTGGCACCAATGGCCGATCTTCGCTTCCGCCACCGGCGTGAGGTCGGTACCCGAGATCCTGTAGACCTTGAGCAGGCCGAAATCGTTGAAGAAGGGCGAGGCCGACGGCTTGTTCGAGCCGTTCATGACGGTGACGGCGACGTGGCTGCCGTCCGGTGACATTTTCACCGCTTCAGGCGTCTGTCCGACGGTAACCGTCGTGACAACGCGGATCGGCTTTGCGGTCATGTCGATCAGGCTGATCGTGTCGCTGTCGCCGCTGCTGGCGCCGACATTGCCGACGACCGCCACCGCGCTGCCGGTGAGATCGATATCGTAGGGGCGGATGCCGGCGGAGAGATCGCGCTTGGCGTACTCGACCTTGGTCCCGTCCACGGTCAGAAGCGAGATCTTGCTGTCGCCGTCACGCGTGACCAGCGCGGTCGCGCCATCGCGCGAGAACACGGCATGGCTCGGACCCGACTTGGCGTCGCCAAGCTGGATCTTGCCTGATGGCGTCAGCGTGCTCCCACTGATCGTGAAGACCGAGACGGTGCCTTCGCTGCGGTTCGCGACCAGCGCCAGCGTGCCCGCGCGGTTGATCGAGACGCCGGCCGCGCCGGCGCCGGCCTGAAGCGTCGCGAGCACCTTTGGTGGAGAGGATTTGAGGTCGATGACGGAGAGCTTGTCGTCGGGCACAGCCTTGGTCGGATCCGCCGGATCGACCTTCATGGCGCCCGTCACAAGCGCGTAGGCGCCATCCGGCGCGATCGCCACGCTCGGCGGTGGGCCGACGACGCTGGCGGGGGCCGGCACTTCGCCCAGCAGCTTCAGCGCGCCGTCGGTGAGATCGATGACGCTGACCGTATCTGGCAGCGGTTGCTTGCGGACCACGGCAATGCCGTTCTCCAGCGCCATCTTGCCATCATTGGCGGTGACGACGATCTCGGCATGAGCGGCGAAATTGGCGAGGCCAGCCAGGGACGTTGCGAGCAGGGCTGACGCGGCATGGCGCGTGCGCCTGCAAAGAGCGGCTTTCATGTTTCCCCCGAAAGTTATGTTCTTGTCCGGTCAAGCTAAATACAACCGGGCGCATCACGCAACAATCTGGACGCGATCATTTTTGCCGTTGCCCGGGGAATAAATCGGCAGGACGTGGCCCGGCGAGGTGGCACAGGCGGCTGCATAAAAAATTGCACCCCAACCATTGCGCCAAGTGTCTCGTGCGTCAAACTGACACAGCTCTGTCACCCGCGGTGTTTAGAATATTTCTGATCGTAAACATCCTCATTTCCGGGGCGTCAAAAAAATGAAATCGAGACTACTGACGACGGCTGCGATTTTCGCGGCCGCGAGCGCGCTCGCGTGCACTCTTCCCGTCCTCGCGGACGATTTTGGCGGGGACCGCGATCGCGGACACGATCAAGGTGATCACGGCAGCGACCGCGATCACCACCGTCATCCGCATGACATCCACACCGAGACGCCGATCAAGCATCTCGTCATCATCTTCAACGAGAACCGTTCGTTCGACCATTATTTCGCGACCTATCCGAACGCGGCCAATCCGTCCGGCGCGATCCCCTTCGTGCCGAAGCCGCATACGCCGAAGGTCAACAACCTCGTCACGGCGAACCTGCTGGTCAACAACCCCAACAACAGCCCGGCCAACGGCACCGGCGCGACGGACCCGTTCCGGCTCGATCGCACCCAGGCCAATACGCGGTCGCAGAACCACGCCTATACGCCCGAGCAGCAGGCAGTGGACAACGGCAAGGAAGATTTGTTCCCGAAATTCACTGGCCGCGGCACGGCCGGCGGAGCCGGCGCCTTCGGCACCAACGGCCAGGTGATGGGCTATTTCGACGGCAACACCGTCACCGCTTTCTGGAACTACGCCCAGCACTTCGCCATGAGCGACAACCACTGGACCGACACGTTTGGTCCGTCCACGCCCGGCATGCTGGAAGTGGTCTCCGGCCAGACCAACGGCGTGCAAAACATCGTCGGCACATCGGCGTCGATCGCCGATGGCCAGGGCGGCCTGACGCTGATCGGTGACACCGATCCGGGCTACGATTCGTGCTCGAGCACGACCAGCACCATGCTGATGCAGAACAAGAACATCGGCGATTTGCTCAACGACGAGCGCATCAGCTGGGGCAGCTTCATGGGCGGCTTCGATCTGACGCTCAACAACGCCAATGGCACCACTGGTTGCGCCCGCAGCACGTTCTCGAGCAACGTCAACGGCACCATCGTGGACTACATTCCGCACCACGCCTTCTTCCAGTACTACAAGTCCACCGCCAACCCGACCCATGCACGGCCGAGCTCGGTCCACGCGGTCGGCCATACCCACGATCTCAATGGCAAGGTTGACCCGGCCAACCACAATTACGATCTCGAGGACTTCTACGCCGCGGTGAAGGCCGGCAATTTCCCGGCCGTCTCCTACATCAAGATGCCGGCCTTCCAGGACGGTCACGCCGGCAACTCCGATCCGCTCGACGAGCAGGTCGGCAATGTTGAGCTGATCAACTTCCTCCAGAAGCAGCCGGAGTGGCGCGAGACCGCAATCATCATCACCTATGACGACTCCGACGGCTGGTACGACCATCAGTATGTCGCGCCGAAAAGCGCCTCCTACGATCCGACCGCCGATCAGGTCAACGGTCCGGGCCTGTGCGGCCTCGGCCCGCAGAAGCAGCCGGCACCGAAGGGCCTCTCCGGTCAGCCGGTGAACGGTCGCTGCGGTCCGGGCACCCGCGTGCCCTTCATCGTGGTCTCGCCCTACGCCAGGACGAACTTCGTCAGCCATACCTATATCTCGCAGGCCTCGGTGGTGCGGTTCATCGAGGACAATTGGCTGCGCGGCAAGCGTCTGGGCGGCGGCGCGTTCGACGCCAGCGCTGGCTCGATCATGGACCTGTTCGACTTCGATCAAGACCACCGCCACGATCTGCGGGCGGACGCGCTGTTCCTCGATCCCACCTCCGGCACTGTCATGACCAGCCCGCCGGACGAGCATCACCACCACTAGTCCTACAGGACCTCACATGCACAGCCGCACTGTGTGGCTTCTCGGCGCCGGCCTGCTTTGTCTGGCCGGCGCCATCATTGCTGCCGGGACGAAAGGATTTGCAGAGACGAACCAGGGATTTGTAGAGACGAACCAGGTCGGTGTGAACCCGAACCCGGTTCGCCTCATGCGTCCGCCGGTTGCGCCGCTGTCGGCGATGGCGCAGCTTGGCAAGGAGATTTTCTACGACGCCTCGCTGTCGTCGTCCGGCGTGCTGTCCTGCGCGTCATGTCACAGCCCTGATCGCGCTTACGGACCGCCCAATGATGGGCCGGTCATGCTCGGCGGCGCCGGCCTGTCGCGGCAAGGCGCCCGCGCGGTGCCGTCGCTGACCTATCTCGACCGCCACCCGAATTTCAGCATCGGCCCCGACAAGGGCGACGACGACAACATCATCGATCTCGCGCAGATGGCCGCGATCGGCCAGCAGGCGACGCGCACGACGAAGACCGCCGGCGGCACCGGCGCATCGGCGAACATCGTGCCGCAAGGCGGCCTGTTCTGGGACGGCCGCGCCGACACGTTGCAGGACCAGGCGCTGTTTCCATTGCTCGATCCCAACGAGATGGACGGCGGTAGCGCCGAGATCGTGGCGGACAAGCTGCGCCGCGCGCCTTATGTCCAGCGATTCGTCGAGCTGTTCGGCGCCGGTGTTCTGAGGAACCAGCGGCTGCTGATTGCGGAAGCGATGTTCGCGGTGGCGCGCTATCAGGTCGAGGAACCGAGCTTCCATCCCTACACCAGCAAGTACGATTACTGGCTTGAGGGCAAGGCGCGCCTGTCCGAGAGCGAGCTGCGCGGGCTGCAGGCGTTCAACGATCCCGACAAGGCCAATTGCGCGGGATGCCATACCTCGGCGCCGACCCGTGACGGCCTGCCGCCGCTGTTCACCGATCACCAATACGAGGCGCTGGGCGCGCCCCGGAACGCCGCGCTCGCGGGTAATCGCGATCCCGGCTATTTCGACCTCGGCGTCTGCGGCCCGCATCGCACCGACATTGCCGAGCAGACGCAATATTGCGGCATGTTCCTGACGCCGACATTGCGCAACACGGCAACGCGCCACGCCTTCTTCCACAACGGCGTCTTCAGTACTCTCGAGCAGGTGCTCGATTTCTACAATTTCCGCGACACCAATCCGGAAAGGGTGTTTCCGCACGGGGCCGACGGCACGGTGCGGAAATACGACGACCTGCCGCCAAAACATCACGCCAATGTCGACGTCACCGATCCGCCCTTCGATCGCCATCCCGGCGACAAGCCGGCGATGACGGAGCAGGACGAAGTCGACATCATCGCGTTCCTGAAGACGCTGACGGACGGCTACAAGGTCGCGAACTAGGGCGCGTACTCATAACTCATGATGTTCGCATCGCCGACGCGCCAGATGTCGCCGGTGACGTCTTCGCGTGAGCTGCCTAGCTGTGAAGCTGCGAGTTGAGGCCGTCCCAATTTGGTGTGCGTCTGGTCGCCTCAAGAGCGCCGCTCTGGGAGTTACGACGAAAAAGAAGGCCGTTTTGGCCTGAAAGTTCTTTGGCTTTCAGCACTCGGCCATCTTCCAAAAGGATGCGCGCGCCTGCGGTGACATAACAGCCCGCTTCGACGATGCAATCGTCCCCCAACGAAATGCCGATACCGGCGTTCGCTCCGATCAGGCAGCGCTCACCAACCGTAATCCGCTCTTTCCCTCCGCCGGACAGAGTGCCCATGATCGACGCTCCGCCACCAACGTCGCTGCCACTTCCGACAACCACACCGGCGCTTATCCGACCTTCGACCATGCAGGGACCGAGTGTACCTGCATTAAAATTGCAAAAGCCTTCGTGCATAACGGTCGTGCCCGGCGCCAGGTAGGCCCCGAGCCTGACGCGATCCGCATCTGCAATTCTCACGTCCGCAGGTATTACATAATCAGTCATGCGCGGAAACTTATCCACGCCTGTCACCTCAAACGCGAGGGCACGCTTTCGTGCTGCCATTTGCGTTGCCGGTACACGAGAGCATTCACAGGGACCGAGGGTCGTCCAGGCAACGTTAGGCAATAGACCGAAAACTCCCTCGAGGTTCAGGCAATTGGGCTGAACGAGTCGGTGGCTCAGGAGATGGAGTCGCAGATATGCGTCGTGCACATCAATCGGCGCGGATGCAAGGGAGTCAATTTCCGTATGGATTGGAACGATGTCGACATTGCGGACGTCGTCGTGTCGCGCATATCCGTCTGCCGACTGACCCAACGATCTGTTGATCTCGTCACTCGTCAGCCGCACTGTTACCGCTTTGCCAGCGTCCACAACCAGGCGCAGTTGAAGGAACCATGAATCCAGCACGCGACCGTCAGCGGCGATCGTCGCAAATCCCTCGCCGCTCGCGCCCCTCAGCTCCATCGCCATTTGAATTGCTCACATTACGACCCTGCACATTGTGCATACGCGAGTTCTCCTGGAATTGGCAACTTCTGCATTCCAGGACACGTCCGCCTTGGGTTCATTTTCGATGGATCCAGCGGGAGACAACGGGGCGCTCAGCGCGGCTTGATCTCGGCATATTTCGCCATGGCGCGTTCGAACTTGCGGTTGAACAGCCACATCGCGGCGAGGATTTCGCGGAAGCTTGCCGAGGTCCGCGCCCGGTCCGCCTGTCCGAACGCGAAGATGCTGTTGTTGCGCAGGTGCTTCATGATCGTGGGGCTGGACACCCTGTAGTTCAGGAGATCGCCCGATTTGAGCGCCGACCTGGTCGGTGTCGGAACGATCTGGATCAGCTCGAACAGCTTCATCTGGTCGATCGGATCGGGCAGTGTCTTCACGATTGCGGGGA
This sequence comes from Bradyrhizobium sp. GW821-FHT13H05, assembly GCF_058804065.1. Lineage (NCBI taxonomy): Bacteria > Pseudomonadati > Pseudomonadota > Alphaproteobacteria > Hyphomicrobiales > Nitrobacteraceae > Bradyrhizobium > Bradyrhizobium sp. GW821-FHT13H05. The sequence continues at coordinate 16,235 of NZ_JBXAPO010000018.1, forward strand.
TCTCCCGGAACACCTCCGCATGCGCGTTCATCAGGCCGTCGCGCACATTGGTCCAGTGGTTGAAGCGGTGATCGGTGCCGCGGGCGCGCGCCTCTTCCTTGTCGTCGCGCGCGTTCAGCTCGGGATTGGCTGCCGCGATCTCTGCCTTGATCGCCTCCCATTTCCTGTGGCCGTTGCGGTCTTCGGACGGGCCGGTCTGGAAGCTGCCCATATAGGTGTTCGAACGCCCGTTGCGGACATTCTGCTTGCCGTTGGTCTCGGCAAAGAACAGCCCGAGGCTGATGCGCCCCGCTGCGTCAGCGTGGCCAGGTGCAAGGCCCTTGGCGCGCGCGATCGCTGTGGCGAGATCGACGACGTCCTTGAACGGCGTCGCCGAGGTCTGTGCTCCCGCCGGCGGCGCCTCCATGATGTCGAACAGCTTTCCGTATTCGTCGATCAACGGCTCGATGTCGGCATCGAAATAGGCCGGCGGTATCTCGAACTTGTTCGGCTTGCCGATCCGCGACGGCATGGCGTCGGTGAGATCCTTGTAGGAACTGATGACCGCGACGCGCGCCAGATACAGCGCCTGGCCCGGCAGGTTCGGCAGCGGCTCTTTCGCGTCGATCTGGCGGCGCCGCTCGGCCAGGATGGATTTGAAATCCCCGAGCGCGCGATCGTAGGTCGCCAGTGCTTCCGTCTGCTTTGCGTTCAGCGTTTGCGCGTGGCCCACCGCCGATGTCGAGAAGATCAGCCCAAGCGCTGCAAGGGCTGCGATGGCGTGACGTCGTGCAGGCATGGCCGGTTCCCCCAACGATTCGTCGTTCAGGGGATCGTAGCCTAGTCGTTGGCCTCGGGCGGCAGGAAGTCGACCTCGTGCAGGGCCGAGATACGCACGACTTCGGCGGGGTCGGTGAGGTCATGGAGCTGGTTGAACAGCGCCTCCAGCTTCTGCATCGGCGAGACCCAGAACAGCGCGCGTGCCGGTTTGTCGGATTTGTTGAAATAGCCGTGCGGGATGCCGCGCGGCAGGCGCACGAGGTCGCCGGCATGGGCCTTGACCCATTGGCCGTCGAGCTTGAGGTCGAGCGTGCCTTCCTGCACCAGGATGAACTCGTCCTGGGTCGGATGGATGTGCACCGGCACGAACTGGCCGGGATCGCTGTTGGTCTCGAACGCGAAGGTGGAATCGGTGACGGCCTTGGGGAAATAGACCTGGCCAAGGATGTTCCAGCTCTTGCCGCCATAGCCCGTGCCGCTTGCGGTAATGCCCTTCTCGAGTGCAGTCATGGCTCGCCTCCAATGAATTCCGGCCGTTGAATTCCGGCTGTTGCGGAGTTTCGCGCAGGCGGCGGGCGGAGTCCATCCGCCACGCTGGCGCTAACGACCGTCGCGCTCGGACTTGCGCAAAAAGCCTTCGACGTCCGCCTGCACCGAGTAGGGCGTCGGGATCGGATCGCCTGCGGAATCGACGGCGGTGTCGAGGGAGCGGCGCAGCATGCGCGCGAGCTCGGCCTTGCGGTAGGGCTTTGTCAGGAGCGGCGCGCCCATGGTGGTGCGGCCCTGGGCGTGCAGTGAATCGTAGGCGTAGCCCGACGTGAACAGCACCCGCAGCGACGGTCGCGCAGCCACCATCTGCTCGGCGAGCTCGGGTCCGTTGATGCCGCCGGCCATGACGATGTCGGTGAACAGCAGATCGAATGCCGTGCCCTCCGCGGCGATGGCGAGGGCTTCGGTCGCGTTGGCGGCGGGGATGACCTTGTAGCCAAGGCTCTCGAGCTGCACCGTGACGTATTGGCGGACGTCGCGGTCGTCCTCGACGCAAAGGATGGTTTCGGGTCCGCCCACGACCTTGCGTTCGTCATAGCCGGCCGGGCGAAGCGTGCTGCTCTCGGCCTTCGGCAGGTAGATTGTGAATGTCGTGCCGCGGCCTTCTTCGGAGGCGACCTTGATGCCGCCGCCGGATTGCTTGACGAAGCCGAACACCATGCTGAGCCCGAGCCCGGTGCCCTTGCCGACCTCCTTGGTCGAGAAGAAGGGGTCGAAGATGCGCTCCAGGATGGCCTGCGGGATGCCCGTGCCGGTGTCGGCGATCTCGATCTCGACGTAGTCGCCGGCATAGCCGGCGCCGACCGCCACCGCCTCGCGGACGCCGAACACGACGTTGCGCGTCGTCAGCGTGAGCCTGCCGCCGTCCAGCATGGCGTCGCGCGCGTTGATCGCAAGGTTGAGCAGCGCCGAGCTCAGTTGGCCGCGGTCGACCAAAGCGAGCCAGATATTGCCGTCGAGCTTCGTCACGATCTCGATTTTCTTGTCGAAGGTCGCCAGCATCAGTTTTGCCAGTTCCTCGAGCAGTTCGTTGACGTCGGTCTCGGCCGGCTGGAGCGCCTGCTTGCGGGCAAAGGACAGCAGGCTCGATGTCAGCGCGGCACCGCGATCGGCGGCTTCGCTGATCAGCTTGGTGATGGTCGCAAGCGGCGGGTTGTCCTTCACGGCGTCGGCGAGGATCTCGATCGTGCCCGTGATCACGGTGAGCATGTTGTTGAACTCGTGCGCGATGCCGCCGGTGAGGTGCCCGACCGCCTCCATCTTCTGGGCCTGGATCAATTGCTCCTCGGCCGCGCGCTTCTGGGTGACGTCCTTGACGAAATTGTTGATGATGGTGCGCCCCGCGAGCCGGACGGCCGTGCTCGACGCCTCGACCAGGAGCGCCTCGCCGTTCCGGTGGAGCAGGCTCACTTCGAAGCGGATGCCGATCGGCGTATCCGACAGCTCCGGCATCAGCCGCGTCATGCGCTGCCGGAAGCCGGCGCGGAGCGGCTCGGCGACGAGGAGATCGACGACGTCGGCGCCGAGCGCCTCCTGCCGCGACCATCCGGTCAGGGCTTCGGCCTGAAAGCTCCACTCCAGGACGATGCCGCGTTCATCGGTCTGGATGAAGGCGTCGAGCGCGGTCTTGATGATGGCCTGCGTCATCTGCACGCTCTCGGTGATCGCCTTCGCCTGATCGGCCAGCGTTGCTGCCGAGCGCTCTGCCTGTGACGTCTCTATTCTGCGCATGCACAGGCGCGCGAGCAGCACCGCAATGGCGGCGCTTGCGAGCAGGGCAACGATCTGGGGAAGGCCGAAGCCGCCGGCGGCGCCGGTCACGGCATAGGAGGCGAGGAGAGCCGTGGCGGTCACGACGACCTGCGTGGCCATCGCGAGTGTCAGAAGCCCCCTGAGTTTCATGGTCTCACACCAAAGACGCCAGCCGCGGACTTGCCCCAGCCGCCCTGTCGCGAGGAGTCCGGCATCACGTGAGCTACAGATTCCGCGCGGCGGCGTCGAGGGGCAATTTGCGGTGGTACCGGGCGGCGGACGTTCCGGGAGGTTCAGACTCCGTGCCTCAACCCGCAGGCGAATCGGTCTGGCGCAGCGTCGTCACCCAGATCGCGCGCGCCACCTGCTGGGTCGGGTTGTCGAACATGTGCGGCACGATGCTCGGAAAGCGAAAGCTGTCGCCGGCCTCGAGCAGATGGGCCTGGTTGTCGAGCCACAGCCGCAAGCTGCCGGACAGGATGTAGCCGGCCTTCTCGCCGGTGTGCTGCAAAAAATCCGTGCCCGAGGAGGCGCCGGGATTGAGCGTGAGCTCGTAGAATTCGAGCTGGCCCTTGCCGTCAGGGGTGAGCGCTTCCTTGACGACGCCGCTGGCGGTGAGGCGCAGCAGGCGCCTCGAGTTCTTGCGCACGATGTAGCGCTGCACGTCGGAGGGATCGGTGGTCTCGAAGAAGTAGGAGATCGGCACGTCGAGCGCGATGCTGAGCAGCCGCAGCGTGCGGATCGACGGCATGGCGCGTGCGCGTTCGAGCTGGCTGATCATGCCGTTGGAGAGGCCGGTCCTGGTGGCGACGTCCTGGATCGAGAGGCCGGCGCGCTGGCGCAGCAGCCGCACGGTCTCGCCGAGGCGCTGGTCGACCGCATCGTCGGCCTCGATCGCCGGGGCGTCCTTGCTGCCGTTGGTATCGCCGCGACCATCCATGTCGCTCTCCCATACATTATCTCAGCCCCGGACCGCATCGGTCCGAGACTTCAGTCGGAGTGAAAAGGTCGCGCATCCTAGCAATGTCATTGACAGCTGTATTTAGTCATGATGAACTTTTGATAGAAAAATTTAGAAGCACTAAAGCCCACTCCTGTCCCTTTGCCGGGGTTTCGGGGCGCGGGAGACGGTGCCGGGTGCGGAAAACGGAGAGTGGTCATGGCAGGCGACACCGGCAAGTTCGGCGTTGGGTCAGCGCATCTGGGCATTCCGAATCGCCGTCAGTTCTTCCAGCTCGGCGCCGGCGCCGCAGCGGGATGGAGCCTCGCGGGCAACGCCTTCGCGCAGACCGAGCGCCCCTCCAATCCGCCGGACAAGCCGCGCGGCCAGGTGATTGCGGCGCTGTCGCAGGAGCCAACGGTCTTTCATCCCCTGATGCCCGGCATCGAGGTCGATCAGGGCGTCTGGTGGCAGGTGTTCTCGCTGCTCTGGTACATCGATCCCGAGGGCAATTTCGTTCCCGATCTCGCGCGCGAAGTGCCGACCATCGAGAATGGCGGCCTGTCGGCCGACGGCCTGACCTGGAAGATCAAGCTGCGCAGCGACGTGAAGTGGCATGACGGCACGCCGTTCACCGCCGAGGACGTGAAATTCACGCTCGACCTGATCAACGATTCCAATTTCCGCGCCCGCAGCCGCGTCGGCCATAGCCTGGTCAAGGACATCAAGGTCGTTGCGGCGGACGAGATCCACTGGCGCATGGACGCGCCCTATTCGCCCTACATGTCGATCCTGGGCTCGCTGACCTTCATGGTGCCGAAACACATCCTGGAGAAGGTGTCCGATCCGAACGCCTCGCCGTTCCACAACGCGCCGGTTGGCACCGGACCGTTCCGCTGGGGCGAGCGCGTGCCCGGCGACCACATCCTGCTGAATGCGCACACCGGCTATCACGGCAAGGGGCCGTATGTCGAACGCGTGGTGTTCAAATACATCCCCGATCTCACCGTGCTCTACACCCAGTTCCGCACCGGTCAGGTCGACTACACCGGCCTGCAAGGCATCTTGCCGAACTTCGTGCAGGAGGCGAAGACGCTGAAGGGCCGCAGGATCTTCGTTTCCTCGACCTCCTCGGTGGAGCACATCGCGCCCAATCTGGATTTCGGTCCCTTTGCCGACCGCGCCGTGCGCGAGGCGCTCTATCTCGGAATCAACAAGCAGGCGATCATCGATGCGCTCTATTATGGCCTGCCGACGCAGACCGAGAGCTTCGTGCCGGCGCAGGCGTGGTCGTTCCAGAAGGGCCTGCCGCAGCACAAATACGATCCTGCCAAGGCCAATGCGGTGCTCGACGCCGCGGGCTGGGTTCGCGGCTCCAGCGGCATTCGCGAGAAGGGCGGCGTCAAGCTCGAATTCACCAACTCGACGACAGCGGGCAGTGCCGTGCGCGAGCAGTGCCAGCAGCTGCTGATCCAGGACTGGCGGGCCATTGGCGCTGCGATGCGCGTCAACAACATGCCGGCGGCCGTGATCTGGGGCGACTTCTGGCAGCAATCGAAGTTCAACTCGGTGATCGTCGGGGTGAACTTCATGCTGGGCAGCGACCCCGACGTGACGCCGCGCTTCGGCTCCGGTGCCATTCCCGCCAAGGGCGGCCGCGGCTCCAACACCTATCAGTACCAGAGCCCGGAAGCCGATCGTCTTCTCGCCGAAGGCGCCAAGCAATTCGACTTGGCGCAGCGCAAGACCACCTATGGCGAGCTGCAAAAGCTGATCCGCAACGACCTTGCCATCCTGCCGCTGTTCCAGGCCTTCATCGCCGAAGGTGTGAAGGAGGGGTTGCAGGGCTTTCGTCCCAACATCAACGCCTCCATCAATTGCTGGAACATCCGCGAATGGTACTGGGCCTGATGCCTCGGGCACGCTGGATCGCCTGAGATGGCCCGTTACGTCGTCAATCGCCTGGCGCAGGCGATCATGCTGCTCGTGATCGTCTCGGCGCTCGGCTTCGCCATTCTGCATCTGGCGCCGGGCGGTCCGCTCTCGCAGTTTGCCGTCTCCGGGCAAATGACGCAGGAGGATCTCGACCGCGTCAGCAGGCAGCTCGGGCTCGATCGATCGCTGCCAATTCAGTATCTCGACTGGTTCGGCCGCATGCTGAAAGGCGATTGGGGCAAGTCCTACCGTGACGGCGAGGCGGTGCTGTCGGTGATTTCCTCGCATCTCGGTGCCACGCTGGAACTGATGGCGACGGCGACCATCATCGCGGTGCTGCTCGGCTGCTGGATCGGTATCCTCGGCGCGCTGCGGCGCTATTCGCTGTTCGACATGCTCGCAACCGTCGGGGCCATGATCGCGCTGTCGATCCCGACCTTCTGGTTCGGCCTCGTCATCATCTACGTGTTCTCGGTGACACTCGGCTGGCTGCCGTCCGGCAACCAGCAGACCATCGGCGACGGCTCGTTCCTGGACCTGCTTCATCATCTGATCGCGCCGGCCCTGGTGTTGGCGCTGGTCGAAACCGCGATGTGGGGCCGCTTCATGCGCTCCTCCATGCTCGAGGTGATCAACCAGGACTACATTCGCACTGCGCGCGCCAAGGGGATGTCGGAATGGCGCATCCTCACCGTGCACGCCCTGCGTAATGCGCTGCTGCCGATGATCACGGTGGCCGGCCTTCAGCTTCCGACCCTGCTCGGTGGCGCGCTGGTCGCCGAGACCGTGTTCACCTGGCCCGGCATGGGGCGACTGTTCCTGGATTCCATCGGCTACCGCGACTACCCCGTGGTGATGGGCATCCTGATGTTCTCGGCAACCATAGTGCTGATCGGCTCGCTGCTCGCCGACATCCTCTATGCCGTCGTCGATCCGCGCATCCGGGTGGGCTAGGCGATGACGGCTGCCACCCTCTCCACCGACCAGCTCTCTCCCGGCCAGGCCGCCTGGCGGCGCTTCCGCCGGCATCGCCTGGCGCTCGCGGGCGCGGTGATCATCCTTGTGCTCGTCTTGGGCTCGGCGTTCGGCCCATATTTCCTGCCGTTCGACGACACCTATATCGACATCATGAAACGGTTCGCGCCGCCGCTGTCGGGCGCGCACATCCTCGGCACCGACGAGCTCGGCCGCGATGTGCTGGCGCGGCTGATGATGGGCGGGCGTATCTCGCTCTCGATCGGCATCGTCGCGATGGTGATCGCGATGGTGGTCGGCATCGCCGTCGGCGCCTTTGCCGGCTTCTATGGCGGCGTGGTTGGCGCGGTGCTGATGCGGCTCGTCGATTCCGTGCTGTGCTTTCCGACCATCTTCCTGCTGCTCGTGCTCGCAGCGCTCATCGAGCCCGGCTTCGTCACCACCACCGTGCTGATCGCGGCCACCGCCTGGATGTGGGTGGCCCGCGTCGTCGAGGCCCAGGTCCGATCGCTCAGGGAGCGCGAATTCGCCGTTGCCGCGCTCGCCTTCGGTTCGTCGAACCTGCGGATCATGTTTCGCGAGCTCGTACCCAATGCGATCGCACCGATCGTGGTGGCGGCAACGCTGAACGTTGCGAAAGCGATCCTGCTCGAATCCTATCTCAGCTATCTCGGCTATGGCATCCAGCCGCCGGCCGCGAGCTGGGGCAACATGCTCAACAACGCGCAGATCTATCTCACCAGCGCGCCCTGGCTCGCGATCGCGCCGGGCCTCGCCATCACGCTGGCGGTGACGAGCTTCAACTTCCTCGGTGACGGCCTGCGCGATGCGCTCGATCCCAGGATGAACATCCCATGACGAGCAAGACCTCGATCGAACTGATTTCCAGGAGTGTCCCATGTCCCCGCCGCTCAACCGTATAAACAGCGATGAACGCCTGCCGGCACAGGCAGACGTCGTCGTCATCGGCGGCGGCGTGATTGGTGTTTCCGCGGCCTATCATCTCGCGAAGAAGGGCCTGTCCGTCGCCCTCGTCGAGAAGGGACATGTCGGCGGCGAGCAGTCGAGCCGCAATTGGGGCTGGTGCCGCCAGCAGGGCCGCGCCCGCGAGGAGATCCCGCTGGCGCGTGAGGCGCTGCGGCTGTGGGAGGACATGCAGAACGATGCCGGTGTCGATGCCGGCTTCCGCCGCACCGGCGTGCTGTTCCTGACCAAGAGCAAGGACGAGCTGGCCGGCTGGGAGCGCTGGGCGGCGATCGCGCGCGAGCAGCAGGTCCACTCCACCGTCCTGACGCCGGCCGAGGTCGCCGAGCGGCTGCCCGGCAACGCCGACAAATGGGTCGGCGGCCTGCACACGCCGAGCGATGGGCGTGCCGAGCCGTCGATGGCCGTGCCTGCGCTCGCCACCGCCGCGCGAAAGCACGGCGTCACCATCCACCAGGGCTGCGCCGCGCGCGGGCTGGAGACATCAGGCGGGCGCGTCAGCGCCGTCGTCACCGAGAAGGGCACCATCCGCACGCAATCGGTGCTGCTGTCGGGCGGCGCGTGGTCGTCGCTGTTCTGCCGGCGCCATGGCATCGAGCTGCCGATTGGTCTCGTCAACGCCACCGCGTGCCGGACCACGCCGGGACCGGAGATCACGTCAGGCGCGCTCGGCACCGATTTCTACTGCATCCGACGCCGCCTCGACGGCGGATTTACCCTCGCGCTGCGCAACCGCGGCACGGTCGAGCTGTCGCCCGACCTGTTCCGCTACGCGCGGACCTTCTGGCCGACCTATCTGCATCGTCGCAACGGCCTGAAGATGTCGTTCGGCAAGTCGTTCTTCGACCAGCTCATGCGTGGCACCAGCTGGAGCTTCGACAAGCCGTCCCCGTTCGAGACCGAGCGGGTGCGCGATCCCGCACCCGACATGTCGCTGGTCAATGCGGCGCTCGCCGCGCTGATCAAGTCGAATCCCGAGTTGAAGGACATCGAGGTCGCGGAGGCCTGGGGCGGCACCATCGATTGCACGCCGGACACGATCCCGGTGATCTCGCCGGTCGATGCGCTGCCGGGCTTCTTCCTCGCCACCGGCTTCTCCGGCCATGGTTTTGGCATCGGCCCCGCCGCCGGCAAGCTCGCCGCCGATATCGTGACCAATTCGACGCCGCTGGTCGATCCGGCGCCCTATAGCCACAAGCGCATGATCGACGGCCGCCGGCTCGCGCCGGTCAGCCCGTTCTGAGAGCGACTGCGACATGACTGTTCTCTACAAGGCCAACATGGTGCGCGGCGCGGAGTGGGCGCGCTACTTCGCCGAGCGCGCGCCGGACGTGCCGTTTCGGGTCTGGCCGGATATCGGCGATCCCCAGGCGGTGCGCTATCTGGTGGCCTGGCAGCCGCCGGACGATATCGCGGCGATGTTCCCCAATCTCGAGCTGGTGTTCTCGGTCGGCGCCGGCGTCGATCAGTTCGACATCACCAAGCTGCCGCCGCATGTTCCGCTGATCCGCATGATGGAGCCCGGCATCACCGATCGCATGGTCGAATATGCCTGCATGTCGGTGCTGGCGCTGCATCGCGATCTCGTGCAGTTCATCGCCCAGCAGCGCGAGCAGGTCTGGCGCGAGCTCCCCGCGACGTACACAAGCGAGCGGCGTGTCGGCGTCATGGGGCTTGGCCTGCTCGGCCAGGCCGTGCTCGAGCGGCTCAAATCGTTCGGCTTCTCGCTTGCCGGCTGGAACCGTTCCCCGCGCAGCATCGATGGCGTCACCTGCTATGCGGGCGCGGAAGCCTTGCCCGATTTCCTGGGACAGACCGACATTCTCGTCTGCCTGCTGCCGCTGACAGCGGAGACGCGCGGCATCCTCGATGCAAAGCTGTTTGCGCGTCTGCCGCATGGTGCGCGGCTGATCAATGTCGGACGGGGCGGACATCTGGTCGAGGCCGATTTGATCGCGGCGCTCGATGCCGGCGCGCTGTCGGCTGCCGTGCTCGATGTTGCCGAGCCCGAGCCGCTGCCTGCGGGCCATCCGTTCTGGAGCCATCCGCGCATTCTTCTGACGCCGCACATCGCCAGCACGACGAAGCCGGAGACGGCCGTCGACTACGTGCTCGACACCATCGCGCGCCACCGCCGCGGCGAGGTTCTGCCGGGGCGTGTCGACCGTGATCGCGGCTATTGAGGGCGAGTTTGTAATGGTGACATCGGTGCAGCCGCGGGCTCCTCTTACCTCTCCCGCTTGCGGGAGAGGTCGGCGCGCAGCGCCGGGTGAGGGTTCTCTCCTCTTGGGGGGCCTCGATTGTGGAAGCACCCTCTCCCCAACCCTCCCCCGCAAGCGGGGGAGGGGGCGCACCTTGGCTGGGGAATGCACTGAGGTCTTCGCATGAGCATCAGCGCAACCGCGTCTGACCAACTCGTTTCCAGTGCACAGGCGCCCGTTCTCTCGGTCGCCGGCCTGACCACGTCCTTCCTGCGCGAGCAGCAATGGACTCCCGTCGTTCGCAATGTCTCGTTCGACGTCGCGCCACGCGAAACCGTGGCGATCGTGGGCGAGTCCGGCTCGGGCAAAAGCGTCACCGCGCTGTCGATCATGCGGCTCATCCCGAAGGAGAGCGGCCGCATCGAGGGCCGCGTCATGCTCACCGGCCGCGATCTGCTGACGCTGCCGGAAGCTGATATGAAGGACATCCGCGGCAACGATGTCGCCATGATCTTCCAGGAGCCGATGACGAGCCTCAATCCGGTGCTCACTATCGGCTTCCAGATTGCGGAAGCGCTGATCCAGCATCGCGGCCTGTCGCGTGCGGCGGCCGAGGCCGAAACGATCCGCCTGCTCGATCGCGTCCGCATCCCTGCGGCGAAGTCGCGCTTCCACGAGTATCCGCATCGCTTCTCCGGCGGCATGCGCCAGCGCGTGATGATCGCGATGGCGCTGGCCTGCAAACCAAAACTCCTGATCGCCGACGAGCCGACCACCGCGCTCGACGTCACCATCCAGGCGCAGATCCTGGAGCTGTTGAAGGAGCTCCAGCAGGAAGAGGGGATGGCGATCCTCTTCATCACCCACGACATGGGCGTGGTCGCCGAGATCGCGGACCGTACCGTAGTGATGTATGGCGGGCAGGCGGTCGAGACCGACGCGACCTCGCGCATCTTCGCCGCGCCCTCGCATCCCTACACGCGTTCGCTGCTCGCGGCGGTGCCGCGACTCGGCTCGATGGGCGGGCGGACGCGGCCGATGCGCTTTCCGATCGTCGACAAGGTGACGGGCACTTCGGACGAGCCGACGGAGACGCCGGATACGGTCTCGACCGCCGAGCGCCCGCTGCTTGAAGTCTCAAACCTCACCACGCGCTTTCCGATCCGATCGGGCCTGTTCGGCAAGGTCTCGGGTCGCGTGCATGCGGTCGAGAACGTCTCGTTTACATTACGTGCCGGCGAGACGCTGGCGCTGGTCGGCGAATCCGGCTGCGGCAAGTCGACCACAGGTCGCTCCATCCTCAAGCTGATCGAACCGGACAACGGCACGGTTCTGATCGACGGCCAGGATGTGCTTGCCATGAACGGCCGCACCTTGCGCGACTTCCGCAAGCAGATGCAGATCGTGTTTCAGGATCCGTTCGCGAGCCTCAATCCGCGGATGTCGGTGGGTACGGCGATCGCCGCACCGCTGCTGGCCAACGGGCTCGCCACCGCGTCGCAGGCGCGCGACAAGGTCGCCGATCTGCTCGTGCGCGTCGGCCTGACCGCCGACATGGCCGCGCGCTTTCCGCACGAATTCTCCGGCGGCCAGCGCCAGCGCGTCTGCATCGCGCGCGCGCTCGCGCTCGGGCCGAAGCTGATCGTCGCGGACGAGGCGGTCTCGGCGCTCGACGTCTCGGTCAAGGCACAGGTCGTCAATCTCATGCTCGACCTCCAGGCCAGCATGGGCCTTGCCTATCTCTTCATTTCCCACGACATCGCCGTGGTCGAGCGCATGAGCCACCGCGTCGCGGTGATGTATCTCGGCGAGATCGTCGAGATTGGCCCGCGCGCTGACGTGTTCGGCAATCCGCAGCATCCCTACACCAGGAAGCTGATGGCCGCCGTGCCGGTGCCCGACCCCGCGCGCCGCGGCACCAGGCGCGAGATCGCAAACGACGAGATCAGAAGCCCGGTGCGCGCGCCGGATTATCAGCCTCCGGTCCGGCAGTATCGCGAGATCACGCCCGGCCATGTCGTCCAGCTGTGGGATGAGGGAAGCTGGTCGTGAAAAAGAGACGCAAGGACACGCGCGGCAATCAGCCTGTGTCCGAGATCTGACTCAGGTCGCGCTCTCTGGACCGGTCAGCAGTCTGGCCAGCAGCCGGCCGCTCGGCGGCAGCGGTCGATTGATCGCCGAGATCAGCGAGAACTGGGTCGTGTAGCGAAACGCCTCGGCGCCGGAGACTTCCTCCAATTGATGGATCGGCCGCAGCATCTCGACGTAATGCCTCGGAAGGAAGCCGACAAACCCGCCGCCGACCAGCATCGTCGCCACCGCTTCCAGTCCGAAGGCGACAGCGCGTTGCTTGATATGAAGCCGCCGGGCGAGGTTTTGCGTGCGTCGATCGTTGGTTCGCGTCACCAGAACCACACCGTCGCTGCGCAGGGACTCCAGCGCAAGCGGCCTGGCTGCGGCCGTGTAAAGCCGGAATTCCTCGGCAAAGAGCGAGACATATTCGAGCTTGCTGTTGACGGCGGGCTGCCCGCTGATGGCCAGATGCAGTCGGCGCTCCAGCACGTCCTCGACCAGCGTTGTCGGCAGTCCGATCGCAATGTTCAGGGTAACATCAGGCGCGGCAGCACGAAACCGCGCCAGCGTGTCGGCCAGCCGGCAATGCGGGTTGGACAGGCAGTTGTCGGCGATGCCGATCTTCAGCTCGCCTGACAGGATGTTCCGCGCCAGATTGAGCTCGTGATGCACCATTTCGAGCGCGTCGCAGGCTGCGATGCTGGCGAGCAGGGCCCTGTGGCCGAAATCGGTCAACTCGAATCCGGAAGGGCCGCGAAAGCACAGCCTGCTGCCGAGGCGGGTTTCCAGCGCGAGCAGATGCCGGCTGATGGTCGATCGCTCCATCCCGAGCTGGGCTTCTGCTGCGGTTAAACCGCCGGCCTCGGCGACGGCGCGAAAGATACGCAGCAACCTGAGATCGGTCTCCGTGAGCTGCGGAACGGGTGCCGGCGGGACGTGCTTCATGTTGCGATTCCTACAAGCATGGTTTCGGGAAAAATCATTCCGGGCGCTGCGCGCTCCGCGTTACCGTCGCTGAACATCCGGACGACGCGCGGTCCGGTCGCGTGGCGGCCAGATGCCGATTTGTTCGGCAAGACCAACCTGCTGTGACCTGGAGGACCTATGGTTCTGCCCCTGACGGTGCCGCCTTCGCTCAAGCACCAGAGCCTGCTCTGGTCGCCAATCTGCACCGATCTCGACGCTCTCGACGCGCACATTGCCATCCTCGGCATTCCCTACGGCAGCGCCTACGATGCCGCCGCGATCACCAATGATCAGTCGAAGGCACCCGATGCTGTCCGTTCGGTCACCGATCGCATCTGTCGCGGCCTGGAGCGCTACGATTTCGACGTCGGTGGTCCGATCTACGGCGGACGTGCCTTGAAAGTGGTCGATGTCGGCAACGTGCCTGCCGACATGACCGATCTCCGCAGCCACTCCGTCCGCGCTGAACAGGCGGTAAGCAAGATCCTTGCCGCAGGCGCCATGCCCATCACCATCGGCGGCGACCACGGCATTCCGATCCCGATTCTGCGCGCCTTCAAGGGCCATGGTCCGATCACGCTGATTCAGGTCGATGCCCATATCGACTGGCGCGACGAGGTGAACGGCGTTCGCGATGGCCTCTCGAGCCCGATCCGGCGCGCCTCCGAGATGCCCCACATCGGCGAGATCTTCCAGATCGGCATCCGCTCGTCGGGCAGCGCACGGACCGAGGAGGTCGAGGCGGCGGCGGCCTACGGCTCCAACATCATTCCGGCGTTCGAAGTGCACGACAAAGGCATCGAGTCAGTGCTCGACCGGATTCCGGAGGGCGGCCAATATTACATCACGATCGACGCCGATGGCCTCGATCCGACCGTCATGCCTGCCGTCGAGGGCCCGGCTCCGGGCGGGCTCACCTTCCATCAGGTGCGCAAGCTGATCCACGGCCTGGTGCGCAAGGGGCGGGTGGTCGGCATGGACATCGTGGAGATCACGCCGGCCATCGACGTCAACATGATCACCTGCATCACGGCCGGACGCCTGATCGTGAATCTGATCGGCGCGGCGGTGAGGGCGAATTATTTCGACGCGCCGCTCGCCTGAGGCGGCGGCAATCTTTGCGACCATCGACAACAGAAGGATCAGCCATGCGGAAGACCAATCGCACGATATTCGGCATCCTGGCCGGCAGCGCCTGCCTCGTGCTGGTCGCGAGCCAGCCTGCCTTCGCAGAGACGACGCTGGACAAGATCAAGCGGACCGGCGAATTGACGGTCGGCACTGAAGCCGCCTTTCCGCCGTTCGAATTCGTCAAGGACGGCAAGATCGTCGGCTACGGCTCCGACATCCTGGCCGAAGTGGTCAAGGAGTTCGGCGTCAAGAAGCTGAACCAGCTCGACCTGCCCTGGCAGGGCATCCTGCCGGGTGTGCTGGCCGGCAAGTTCGATTTTGTCGCGACCACGGTCGGCATCAACGCGGAACGCGCCAAGCGTTATGCCTACACCATGCCGATCGCCGACGGTCTGCCTTACGCCATGAAGCGCAAGGGCGACAAGCTCGCCAAGGTGGAAGACCTCAACGGCAAGGTGGTCGCAACGCAGCTTGCCTCGTCGACCGAGCCGGTCGCGCGTGCGCTCGATGCCAAGCTGAAGGCCGCGGGCGGGACCGGCTTCAAGGAGCTGAAGCTCTTCACCGCATACCCCGAGAGCTACGTGGCGCTCGCGAATGGCGAGGTCGATGCCGTGCTCCAGCCGCTGCCGAGCCTTGCTGCGCTGGTCAAGGACAAGTCCGATGTGTTCGAGCTGATGGCGCCGATACCTCAGGACGGCGTGCACCCCTATCTCGCCTGGGTGACGCGGCCTGACGACAAGGATCTGCGCGACGCCATTTCCGGGGTGATCCGCAAGATGCGCGACGATGGCCGCCTCGTGGCCCTTCAGAAGAAATGGTTCGGCTTCGAGATGACGATCCCGGATCAGGACTATCTCCCGCCCGGAGCCCTGTAGCCGTTCGCGCGGCGACCAGGGGAGAACGGCGGACCAGGCATTTCGACAGGAAAGGCCCGTGCCATGGGCTTCAAGCTCGACTATCTGCTGTCGATCCTGCCTCGCCTGATCGGCGCGGCGGCCGTGAACATCCGGCTGGCTGTTATCATCATGCTGCTGGCGCTTGCGCTCGGCACTGCGTTGACCATCCTCCGTGCGCAGAAGATCGCTTTGGTCAATGCATTCATCGCCGTCATCATCAGCTTCGTGCGCGGTACGCCGCTCCTGATCCAGATCTTCATCGCCTATTACGTGCTTCCGGCGGTCGGTCTCGACCTCTCGCCGGAAGTTGCGGGTGTCTCGGCCATCGCCTTCAACAGCATGGTTTTCGTCAGCGAGAGCATGCGCGGCGGTCTCGCCACCATCGACACCGGTCAGATCGAGGCTTCCACGGCGCTCGGGCTCCCGCCGCATGCCATCTGGCTCAGGGTGGTGCTGCCCCAGCTGTTCCGGCGCATCGTACCGGTCCTGATCAACGAGGCGACGATCGTGGTGAAAGGGACCGCGCTGCTGTCGGTGATCACCGTCGTCGACGTGCTGCGCACGGCGCAGCAGATCGCCAGCTCCAGCTACCGGCCGTTCGAGACCATGATCGGTTCGGCGCTCGTCTTCCTCGTCATCAATCTCGTCATCAGCCTGTCCGGCAGGCTCGCGGAGAGCCGCTTCGCTGCGGCGCGGGTCTAGCGCGATGCATTTCGATCCCGCCGTCCTGGTCGACTATTGGCCGCTGCTGCTGCAAGGGGCCTGGCTGACGCTCCAGGTCTCGGCTGCGGCCCTCGTGATTGGCTATGTCGCGGGGATTGCGATTGCCTTGATCGCGCTGATGCCGGGGTGGCTACCGCGGCTCGTCACCGGTTTCTATGTCGAGATCCTGCGCAACATTCCCTTCATCATCATTCTCTTCGTCGTCTACTACGGCTTGCCGTTCTGGGGCATCCGGCTGCCGGCGACCCTGGTCGGGACCGTAGCGTTGGCGCTGTTCGCCAGCGCCTATTATGCCGAGATCGTGCGCGCCGCGATTCTCGCATTGCCGCGCGGCCAGTTCGAAAGCGCGCGGGCCATCGGCATGTCGCCGGCGAGCGCGATGTGGCACGTGGTGGCGCCGCAGATCCTGCGCACCCTGGTGCCGCCGTCCACCAACATGACGCTGACCATGATGAAGGAGTCGGCCGTCCTGTCCTCCATCACGGTGCCGGAGCTCACCTATCAAAGCCTCGTGGTGCAGGGCAACACTTTCGCCCCCTTCGAGGTGTTCGCGGCCGTCGCCTCGATCTACTGGCTGATCGCCGCAATCATCGCGGAAGCGTCCAGGCGGCTGGAACGCAGCGTCGGCGCCGTTCAGGCCGAGGCGACCAGCCGCAACCGGATCGCCGACCGCTATCTGTCGCTGGTTGCGAGGAGGTCGTGATGAGCGCGGCGCCCGTCCTCCGCGTCGCCAACCTGACCAAGCGTTTTCACGGCGTCACCGCGCTCGACCAAGTCTATCTCGACGTGCATGCGGGTGAGATCGTCGCGCTGATCGGCCCGAGCGGATGCGGCAAGAGCACGCTGTTGCGCTGCCTGACCTGGCTCGAGCAGCCCGACGACGGCTTCATCGAAGTCGCAGGCAAGCCATTGGGGCGCGAATTGATGCCGGGCGGCGTCGTGCGCCGCCAGAGCCGCCGGCAGATCGACGCCCTGCGCCCGCAGGTCGGCATCGTGTTCCAGCAATTCCATCTCTGGCCGCACATGACGGCGCTCGAAAACGTGGTGCGGCCACAGATCGTGGTGCTCGGCCGGCCGCGGGCCGAGGCGATGCGGCGCGGGACAGAGTTGCTGACGCGGCTCGGGCTTGCGGACCGGATCGACCGCCATCCGCACGCGCTTTCCGGCGGACAAAAGCAGCGCGTGGCCATCGCCCGTGCGCTGGCGATGGATCCGGCCCTGATGCTGTTCGACGAGCCGACCTCGGCGCTCGATCCGGAGCTGGTCGGCGAGGTGCTCTCGGTGCTGCGTTCGCTCGCCGGGATCGGCATGACCATGCTGGTCGTCACGCACGAAATCGGCTTTGCGGCGAGTCTTGCCGACCGCATCGCGTTCATGGACCACGGCCGCATCCTGGAGGAGGGGCCGGCGCGCGACATCATGGCCGCGCCCAAGGAGCCGCGTCTGAAAAACTTTCTCGATCTGGTGCGGCCGGACCATCGCATGACCAAGACAACAACAAACCCCACGGAGTAAATCCATGTCTCGCATCAACCGGCCCTATGTCGGGATTCCGTCCTTCCTGCGCGCGCGGATCTGCGAGGATGTGTCGATGCTCGAGGCGGCCATTGCCGTCCTCGGCGTGCCCTTCGATGAAGGCTCGCCGTTCATGCCGGGCAGCCGCCTTGCGCCGCGCGCGCTGCGTGAGCACTCGCTGCGCTTCTACGGCAGCGGCAAGGGGTATTACGATCCGGAGACGAGGCGCGAATACCTGGTCGAGGAGATGTCACAGGGCCTGATCGCCGATGTCGGCGATGTCGACATCCATCCGGCCAACGCGCCGCGCACCTTCGAGAACATCACCGCGATGGTGCGCGGGATTCTCGATCGCGGCGCGCTTCCCGTGGTGCTCGGCGGCGATCATTCGATCACCTATCCGGTGTTTCGCGCCTTCGACGAGAAGCTGCACGTCATCCACTTCGATGCCCACACCGACTACGCGCCGTTCGAGAACGACCTGACCATCACCAACAGCCACGCCTTTCGCCATATCGCCGGCATGGACAACACGCTCAGCCTGACGCAGGTCGGCATCCGCAGTCTGCGTCATTCGCCGGCGCAGGTTGAGGATGTCATCGCCGGTGGCAATCGGATCATCCCGATGGGCGAATTCCGGCGGATCGGTCCGGAGGGGATCGCCGCTCTGCTGCCGGCCAATTCCCGCGTCTATGTCAGCATCGATGTCGACGCCATGGACATGTCGCTGGTCCCGGGCTGCGTCTCGGCCGAGCCGAACGGGATGAGCTATGTTGAACTGCGCGACAGCCTGAAGGCGATCGCCGAGCGGCACGACATCGCCGGCTTCGACTTCGTCGAGGTCAATCCGCCGCTCGATGTCGGCACCGGTGTCACCGCCTATCTCGGCGCGCTGACCGTCATTGAATTCCTCGGCCACATCTGCGCCCAGCCGCGCTGGGCCGCCCGCCGCAGTGCGCGCCGCGCCGCGTGAGCCTCACGAATTGACGTGCACGAAATCCCGCAGCAGCGGATAGATCTCGTTGTTCCAGCGCTTGCCGGAGAACACGCCGTAATGGCCGACGCCGGCCTGCATGTGGTGGACGCGGCGATAGGCGCGCACGCCGGTGCAGAGGTCCTGCGCGGCGAGCGTCTGGCCGATCGAGCAGATGTCGTCCTTCTCGCCCTCGACCGTCATCAGCCCCATGCGGCTGACGGCCTTGGTGTCGACGGGACGGCCGCGATGCATCAGCTTGCCCTGCGGCAAGAGATGCTCCTGGAACACGTCGCGCACGGTCTCGATGTAGAACTCGGCCGGCAGGTCCATCACGGCGAAATATTCGTCGTAGAAGGTCTTGATGCTGGCCGCCTTCTCCTTCTCGCCCTTGGCGATGTGGTTGGCGAGATCCATGTGCTGCTTGATGTGGCGCTCGAGATTCATCGAGACGAACGCCGTGAGCTGCACGAAGCCCGGATAGACTTTCCGCAAGGCGCCGCGGCATTGCACCGGCACGTAGTTGATCAGGTTCTGCTCGAACCAGTCGATCGGCCTGCTCTTGGCGAACTCGTTGACCCTGGTCGGCTGGATCCGCGTGTCGATCGGCCCTGCCATCAGCGTCAGCGTCGCCGGGCGCGAGGGATGGTTGCCCTCGCACATGATCGCGGCGGCCGCGAGCGCCGAGACCGACGGCTGGCAGATTGCGACCATGTGCGGGCGCGGGCCGAGCTGGCCCAGGAAGTCGATCAGGTGCTCGGTGTAGTCTTCGAGCCCGAAGCGGCCCTCGCTGCGCGGAATGTCGCGCGGATTGTGCCAGTCGGTGATGTAGACGTCGTGGTCCTGCAGCAGCGTCTTCGCGGTGCCGCGCAACAACGTCGCGAAGTGGCCGGACATCGGCGCCACCAGCAGCATGCGCGGCTGCTCGCCCACGCCTTCCTTCTTGAAATGCAACAGCGAACCGAACGGCGTCGCGTAGGCGATCTCCTCGGTGACCGCGACCTCGCGATTTCCGACCATGACGCTGTCGATGCCATAGGCCGGGCGGTGATAGGTGAGGGTGGAGCGCGAGATCATCTCCAGCGCGGCCGATAGTCGGCCAACCACCTGATCCGACATCCCCTGCGGCACCAGATGGAGGAATCTGAGTGCGGACGAGGCTCCAGCCCGAAACGGCGCCGTCAAATCCATGTGGTTCTGAAAGGCCTGATAATTCATCGACATCATTCTGAAACGCCCGTTTGTCCCGTGTTGCTATGCAATATCGAAGCCAAACAAGAGTCAAATCGCCCGGAAAACTGGCACGTCGCTTGCTGCTCATTTCGTAGGAAGCACAGATCATGGGCACGCCGCGGGTCGGGCGACGTGCCAGTATCAGGCGTGAGGGAAGGGCCATATGGCGAAGGCGACACTGACCATCAGCAGCAAGAACTACTCGTCCTGGTCGCTGCGTGGCTGGCTGCTGACGAAGTTTTCCGGGCTCGATTTCGAGGAGATCGTGACCGCGCCCGACGACGCCTCCGCGCGGGCCGAAATCCTGCTGCTGTCGTCGTCGATCCTGGTGCCGTGCCTGCGGCACGACGGCGCCACTGTCTGGGATACGCTGGCGATCGCCGAATACCTCAACGATGCGATGCCGGACGCCGGCCTGTTGCCGGATGACCGCGTCCAGCGCGCCCATTGCCGCTCGATCTGCGGCGAAATCCATTCCGGTTTCACCACGCTGCGCGCCTCGCTGCCGGTCAATCTGAAGGGGCACTTCCCTGGCTTCAAGATCTGGTCGCGCGCGCAGGCCGACATCGACCGGGTCTGGGCGATCTGGCGCGACTGCCTGGAGAAGTCCGGCGGCCCGTTCCTGTTTGGCGAGCGGCGCACCATGGCGGATGCGATGTACGCGCCGGTGGTGACGCGTTTCGTGACCTATGACGTCAAGCTCGAGCCGAAGCTCAAGGCCTATGCCGATACCATCATGGCCATGCCCGAGATGAAGGAATGGATCGCGGCGGCCAAGGAAGAGCCGGCCGAGATCGAGGAGCTCGAGGTCGAATATTAGGCAAGGTCAGCTCGGCGCTGCCTGTTTCGGGGGCGGGGACCGCCTGGGGCGCCGGCCGGAGCCATGCCTTTTCCGCCGTTAACCTTTGGCGCCGGCTCCAGGGCCGGGCCCGCGCACCCGCCGCACAGATCTTGTGCGCGCCGGCAGGACCGCATCGACATCTAGCCGTGAACAGGCGTGGACGAGGCGATTCGGCCGATTCGGACGCGATTCGTTCGAACCGCGTTCCGAAGGTTAAGGCGGAGCGCGGCCCCGTCGCATTTTGGAACAGAAGCTGCTGTCAGGCGACGCCGGAGTGCTTCATGCGCGGCAGACGCCAGCCGATCACGGTCGCCTCGACCGCGATGCCGGCCTCGTGGTTCTGCCAGCGTCCCTCGACGTAGCGGCAGGCGAACGGCAGTTGATACGTTCCGCTGTGATCCTCGCACAGCACTTCGACCGCCAGACCCGGTGGCGGTTCTCCGGCGCCATCGAATTCCGCCAGACGTCTATCGCGCGTTGCCATTCCAGAAATCTCCCCTAATCAAAGCCGCGGAACGAGCGCCCACTTCTTCCGCGTACGGTTCACCGCTCCCCGTCCAGAGGGAACGGGCCAAGCTCAACGCGAGAATGCGGTACGAGTGTGGTAGCCTCTCGCGACTGCGCTCAAAAAGCGCACATTGACGTGATCAATTTGACGAGGAACCTGCATGCTGCTTCGAAGTGTCGGCGCTTGTTGCACGACATTGCTGCTCGCCACGCAGGCCGTTGCGCCGGTCCGCGCGCAGGACGTGCCCGGCATCGAGATCTGCACCGTCGAGAAGACCATGGAGCGGCGCACGAGCTGCCTGCAGAGCAATGTCGATTTCCTTCAGAAGACGATTGCCAAGCTGACGCTCGACCACCAGCAGAAGCTGGATGCGGCCAATCGCCAGATTGACGCGTTGAAGACTGGCGTTGCCGGCTTGCAGAAGACGCTCGGCGATCTCCAGGCCGCGCAGGCGAAGATCGCGGAGGATGTGAAGAAGAAGCAGGACGCGCCGCCGCCGAAGGATGCGAAGGAGAAGTAGGGTGGATTAGCCCCGCGGCTGCGCGCAGCGCAGTCTGCTGGGTGTAACCCACCATGCTTCAGCGAATGCGGGACGAAGTTGGTGGATTACGCCTTCGGCCAATCCACCCTACGATTCCGCGCCCTGCGACTGCTCGACCGCAACGCTGGCATACCGTCCCGCTTGCTTGGCAAGGCGGACCTGTTTTGCCATAACCGCAGGCAAATCTTGCGTGTGGGGCCCGTGCCGGACATCCCGTGCAAGCCATAACAAGCAGCCGGGAGGGTCTCACATGTCCAGCGTCCGCGTTCTCGCCACCGACCTCGAATTTCCCGAAGGGCCGGTGGTGATGCCTGACGGTTCGGTGGTGCTGGTTGAAATCCGCGGCCAGCGCCTGACCCGCGTCTATCCCGACGGCCGCAAGGAGATCGTGGCCAAGGTGCCGGGCGGCCCGAATGGCGCAGCCCTCGGGCCCGATGGCAAGATCTACATCTGCAACAATGGCGGCTTCTCCTGGATCCCGACCGGCAAGATGATCATGCCGGGTCCGCAGCCGGAGGATTATCTCGGCGGCTCGATCCAGCGCATCGACCTGCAATCCGGCCAGATCGAGACCGTCGTGACCAAATGCGGCGAGCACGATCTGCGCGGACCAAATGATTTGGTCTTCGACAGGCACGGCGGCCTCTGGTTCTCCGATCTCGGCAAGCGCCGCCCCCGCGAGATGGATGTCGGCGGCATGTACTATCTCAAGCCCGGCATGAAGGAGATCGTGGAGGTCGTGCACGGCGTGCTGCCGGCCAACGGCATCGGTCTGTCGCCGGACGAGAACACCGTCTACATCGCGGAGACGCCGACGGGCCGGCTCTGGGCCTATGAGCTCTCCGCGCCCGGCACGCTGAAGCCGCGCGAGGTGATCTATCGCGGCGAGCGCGGCAAGCCGATCTGCGGCCTCGGCGGCTACCAGATGTTCGACTCGCTCGCGGTGGAAGCAAATGGCAACGTCTGCGTCGCCACGCTTGTGTCCGGCTGCATCTCGGTGATCGCGCCTGACGGCACCCTGGTCGAGCAGGTCCCGACCGGCGACCGCGTCACCACCAACATCGCCTTCGGCGGCCCCGGGCTGAAGACCGCCTACATCACGCTATCAGGCAAGGGCGAGCTGATCGCCATGGACTGGCCGCGCGGCGGTTTGCCGCTCAATTTCCTAAACAAATAAACGGTGCTAGTTACCGTCATTGCGAGCGAAGCGAAGCAATCCAGGAATGCGTCCGCGGTGACAGTCTGGATTGCTTCGTCGCTTCGCTCCTCGCAATGACGTAAGGAGAGTAAAAAATGCCCTGGCCTGATCCCATCACCCTGCGTGGACAGCACGCCCGTCTCGAGCCGCTGTCGCATCAGCATCGCGAGGGGCTGGTCGAGGCCGTCAAGGACGGCGAGCTCTCAAAGCTCTGGTACACCGCGATCCCGCAGCCGGAGAACATGGGCAAGGAGATCGATCGCCGTCTCGGCCTTCAGGCCGCGGGCTCGATGCTGCCGTTCACGGTGTTCGATGCCGGCGGCAACATCGTGGGCATGACGACCTACATGAACATCGACGCCACCAACCGCCGCGTCGAGATCGGCTCGACCTGGTACGGCAAGGGCGCGCAGCGCGGCCCGCTCAACACGCAGTGCAAGCTGTTGCTGCTCCGGCACGCCTTCGAGACGCTGAACTGCATCGCGGTTGAATTCCGGACCCATTTCTTCAACCACCAGAGCCGCCGTGCCATCGAGCGCCTCGGTGCCAAGCAGGACGGCATCCTGCGCAGCCACCAGGTTACGCCGAACGGCACGTTGCGCGATACCGTCGTTTACAGCATCACCGCCGCCGAATGGCCAACGGTGCAGACGCATCTCGAATTTCAACTCAACGACAAGCCGCGCTAAAGGCGGCCGAGGCACCATGGACAGATTTGATTATGTGATTGTCGGCGCGGGCTCCGCCGGCTGCGTGCTGACCAGCCGGCTGAGCGAAGATCCGAACGTTAGCGTCTGCGTGCTCGAGGCGGGCCCGAGCGACTGGCACCCGTACATCCATCTGCCGGCGGGCTTCATCAAGACCTTCCACATGAAGAGCATCAACTGGGCCTACCAGCAGGAGCCGGGGCCCTGGACCGGCGGGCGCAGCATCTACGCGCCGCGCGGCAAGACGCTCGGTGGCTCGTCCTCGATCAACGGCCACATCTACAACCGCGGCCAGCGCATGGATTTCGACACTTGGGCGCAGATGGGCAATCGCGGCTGGGGCTATGCCGACGTGCTGCCCTATTTCAGGCGGCTGGAGAAACGGGTCGGCGAGGGCGACAACACCTTCCGAGGTCGCGACGGCAATCTCACGGTCACCACGATGGACTGGCGCGATCCGCTCTGCGAAGCCTTCATGGAAGGCGCGGTGAGCCTCGGCATTCCCCGTAATCCCGATTACAACGGCGCGATCCAGGAAGGCGTCTCCTACTGCCAGCGCACCATCGACAAGGGCCTGCGCGTCTCCGGTTCGACCGCGTTCCTCAAGCCCGCGATGAAGCGGCCCAACGTGCATGTGCAGACGCACGCGCACGCGACCGAGATCATCTTCGAGGGCAAGCGCGCCGTCGGTGTGCGCTACACCAAGGGCGGCCGCGGCGGCACGCCGGTGGAAGTGCGCGCCAACAAGGAAGTGATCCTCTCCGGCGGCACCTATAATTCGCCGCAGCTGCTCCAGCTCTCCGGCGTCGGCTCGCCCGATCTGCTCAACGCTCATGGCATCCAGGTGCGTCACGCGCTGCCGGTCGGCGAAGGCCTCCAGGATCACTATGCCCCGCGCACGGTCGCGCGCGTCAAGGATATCAAGACCATCAACGAGCTTCGCCGCGGCGTCTCGCTGTGGATCGAGGCGCTGAAATGGGCCACCGCGCGCCGTGGCCTGCTCTCGCTGTCGCCGACCATGGTCTATTGCTTTTGGCACTCCGGCGAGAGCGCCGACAGCTCCGACCTGCAGCTCACTTTCACGCCGGCAAGCTACAAGGAAGGCGTGCAGGGCCAGCTTGAGGACCAGCCTGGCATGACCGTCGCGTCCTGGCAGCAGCGCCCGGAGAGCCGCGGCTATGTCCGCATCCGCTCGTCTGATCCCTTCGCGCCGCCGATCATCCAGACCAATTATCTCGACGCCGAGCTCGATCGCCGCGTCATCGTCGGCGGCATGAAGCTCGCGCGCAGGCTTTTGAAGTCCGCGCCCTTGTCGCCCTATTACGCCTACGAGGATTTCCCCGGCCCCAACATCAACACCGATGACGAATTCCTCGCCGCCGCCACCGAACGCGGCACCACCACCTTCCACCCCGGCTGCACCTGCCGCATGGGCCCGGCGGATTCGACCTGGGCGGTGGTCGACGACCAGCTCCGCGTGCATGGGCTAGAAGGGCTGCGCGTGATCGACGCCTCGGTCATGCCGCGCATGATCTCGGCGAACCTCAACGCCTCCACGATGATGATCGCGGATCGTGCCTCGGACCTGATCCGCGGCAAGGCCCCGATGGAAGCCGCGCGCATCCCGGACGCGGCGGTGGCGTAGGAAGATCTCGTGCCCCGGACGCAGCGCGGCGCTTCTCTAGCGGTGCGCTGCAGAGCCGGGGCCCATGTCTCCACGTAACCCGTTTCGCCTCCTGGGTCCCGGCTCTGCGCAGCAGCGTTGCACGCTGCAGCGCGTCCGGGACATGAGTGTGCCGGCACATTGCCCGACGGGCAAAACACCCCAACACCCCGTCAATCCCTCCCCGCAAAAATATTCCACTTTACCGAAATTCGGAATTGCGGCATAAGTCGAAACAGCCCGGCCCACGAAGAGGGGCGGTTCGCGAGTCGTTCGAAACGCGGGCCGGGTTGCGATGGACGCGGCAGCGTCGTGCGCGAGAGGCGCGGGCAGGGCGGGTAGTCCCTGTGAGCCCGAGGCTTCGTGCGGACGAGCGGCGCAAAAGTTCGGCGAAGCCTCTTGGCGAAGCCGGATGAGCTGCGTACGGCAAAACCGTGTGGTCCTGGCCGTCGTTGCTACGGTCAAGCCTTTCGCGGAGATGTGCGCGAGCCCAGCCGGGCAGACGGCATCGTCAATCCGCGGGGCGAGGGAGGCCAGAAGGAAAGTTCGGCTCCCGGGAGAGCACGGCATAAGCCGTCCGACCACTGCGCAGGGAAGGCCGTGTGTATGGCTTCACCTGTATGCCGCTGTGCAGTTTTTCTGCGTGTGCTTTCGCACAGCGGACCGTGGGTGCCAGCCGGCACCCGGTCTTCCCTGCGCCCTCTTTCTCTGGGGGGAGGAACGAAGCAAAGCTCGGGCGGACTGCGCCGCGAGAATGCGAAGATGTGTCTGCGAGCACGATGCGAATTGGAGGGCGACGCCGTCGCCTCTTGCTCCGTCATTGCGAGCGCAGCGAAGCAATCCAGTCTGCTTCCGCGGTGGGATTCTGGATTGCTTCGCTGCGCTCGCAATGACGATGGGGAGGGAGCGTGCGTCGAACTTCACTCTCGTGCCCCGGACGCAGCGCAGCGCTACTTCAGCGGTGCGCTGCGTCCGGGGCCCATCTCTCCGAGCAATTCGTTTCGCCTTCTGGTCCCGGCTCTGCGCAGCAGCGTTTCACGCTGCGGCGCGTCCGGGACACGAGAGCCTCAAACTTCCCTTCGGCTCAAGAACGCCAGCCGTTCAAACAAATGCACGTCCTGCTCGTTCTTCAGCAGCGCGCCGTGCAGCGGCGGAATGAGCTTGCGCGGGTCGCGCTCGCGCAGCTGCTCGACGCTCATGTCCTCGTTGAGCAGCAGCTTGAGCCAGTCGAGCAGTTCGGAAGTCGACGGCTTCTTCTTCAGGCCGGGCACCTCGCGCACTTCGAAGAAGATGCGCAGCGCTTCTTCGACCAGGCGCTTCTTGATGCCGGGGAAGTGGACGTCGACGATGCGGCCCATCGTGTCGGCGTCGGGGAACTTGATGTAGTGGAAGAAGCAGCGGCGCAGGAAGGCGTCCGGCAGCTCCTTCTCGTTGTTGGAGGTGATCATCATGATCGGGCGCTGCTTGGCCTTGATCGTCTCGCCGGTCTCGTAGACATGGAATTCCATGCGGTCGAGCTCGAGCAGCAGATCGTTCGGGAATTCGATGTCGGCCTTGTCGATCTCGTCGATCAGGAGCACCGGGCGCTGCTCGGCGGTGAAGGCTTCCCACAGCTTGCCGCGCTTGATGTAGTTCTTGATGTCGGAGACGCGGGCGTCGCCAAGCTGGCTGTCGCGCAGGCGCGACACCGCGTCGTATTCGTAGAGGCCCTGCTGCGCCTTGGTGGTGGACTTGATGTGCCAGGTCAAAAGCGGCGCGTTCAGGGCCTTCGCCACTTCCTCGGCCAGCACCGTCTTGCCGGTGCCGGGCTCGCCCTTGATGAGGAGCGGGCGCTCCAGCACGATCGAGGCGTTGACGGCAACCTTGAGATCGTCGGTCGCAACATAGTCCTTGGTGCCGGTAAATTTCATTGCGCGTCCTTGTTGGTCGTCGTCCCAGGCATTGCCGATGTCATGGCCCTGGTCGCGACATGGGAACGGCCGCTCATGGCGGCCGTTCCTGGTTCGGTCAGGCTTTCAGACCCGTTTTATCAGCGAAAGGATGACGAGCACAATCACCGCGCCGATCGTGGCGTCCACGATGGAGCCCAGCGTGCCCGTCGCGAGCGCGACGCCAAGCTGAGGCAGCACCCAGCCTGCGACCAGCGCGCCGATGATGCCGACCACCATGTTGCCGAGCAGGCCAAATCCCGCCCCGTGGACAATCTTGCCGGCAAGCCAGCCGGCGATCGCGCCGATGATGAGTGCTGCGAGAATTCCCATTGCAAACGTCCCCAAAACAACCTCGTGGTGCGCCCAATTCTAGAGCAAAAAGGCGTTGGGTCTACCCGCGCTCGCGATTTCGCTTCACCTCTCCCTATGGGAGAGGTGGACCGCCCCTTGACGTTCGCCACCCGACGGGCAATCTGTCACCCATGTTCCTGCAATTCTTCACCTCTCTGCGCGATGCGCAGGTCCCCGTGACGCTGCGCGAATACCTCACGCTGATGGAGGCGCTCGACGCTGATCTGTCGGACTACTCGGTCGAGAATTTCTACTATCTGTCGCGCACCTCGCTGGTGAAGGACGAGCGCAACCTCGACAAGTTCGACCGCGTCTTCGGCACGGTGTTCAAGGGGCTGGAAAGCCTGCTCGATGCCATGGAGAAGGCGGAGATCCCCGAGGAGTGGCTGAAGAAGCTCGCCGAAAAGTACCTCAGCGAGGAAGAGAAGAAGCAGATCGAGGCCATGGGCTGGGACAAGCTCATGGAGACGCTGAAGAAGCGGCTCGAGGAGCAGAAGGGGCGGCACCAGGGCGGCTCGAAGTGGATCGGCACCGCCGGCACCTCGCCGTTCGGGGCGCACGGCTACAATCCCGAAGGCGTCCGCATCGGCCAGGAGAAGAACCGCAACAACCGCGCCGTGAAGGTGTGGGACAAGCGCGAGTTCAAGGACCTCGACGGCAATGTCGAGCTCGGCATCCGCAACATCAAGGTGGCGCTGCGCCGCCTGCGCAAATTCGCCCGCACCGGCGCGCCCGACGAGCTCGATCTCGACACCACCATCCGCGAGACCGCCAATCACGGTTATCTCGACGTCCACATGCGCCCTGAGCGGCGCAACGCGGTGAAGCTGCTGGTGTTCTTCGACATCGGCGGCTCCATGGATTCGCATATCGAGCAGGTCGAGGAGCTGTTCTCGGCGGCGAAGAGCGAGTTCAAGCACATGGAGTATTTCTACTTCCACAACTGCCTCTATGAAGGCGTGTGGAAGCAGAACAAGCGCCGCTTTACCGACCGCACGCCGACCTGGGACGTGCTGCATAAATACCCGCACGACTACAAGGTCGTGTTCGTCGGCGACGCCTCGATGTCGCCTTACGAGATCATGGTGCCCGGCGGCTCGGTCGAGCACGTCAACGAGGAGCCGGGCTCGGTCTGGCTCGACCGCATCATCCGCACCTATCCGCATACGGTGTGGCTCAACCCGGTCGCGCAGAAGCACTGGGACTATTCGGAATCGACCACCATCATCAAACGCATCTTCGCCAACCGCATGTACCCGATCACCATCGAGGGGCTGGAAGGTGCGATGAAGGAATTGACGCACTAGCACTGCTGTCATTCCGGGGCGCGCGTAGCGCGAACCCGGAATCTCGCAGTTGTTGATGCCGATCGAGGTTCCGGGTTCGCTCGCTTCGCGATCGCCCCGGAACGACGGAAGAGAAGAAGGGAAGACCCATGCCCCAGACCATCACCCGCGGTATCAAGGCGCTGATCGACGAGGCCAATGCCGAGATCGAGACGCTCACCGCCAAGGACGCCATCGAGATCTCCAAGAACGGCGACGTCGTCATCGTCGACATCCGCGATCCCCGCGAGATCGAGCGCGACGGCCGCATCCCCGGTGCGTTCGCCTGCACCCGCGGCATGCTGGAATTCTGGATCGATCCGCAGAGCCCCTACGCCAAGCCTGTGTTCCAGGAGGACAAGAAGTTCGTCTTCCATTGCGCCGGCGGCCTGCGCTCCGCACTCGCCGCCAAGACCGCGCAGGACATGGGCTTGAAGCCCGTCGCCCACATCGCCGGCGGCTACGCCGCCTGGCGCGACGCCGGCGGTCCGGTGGAGCAGTGGGAGCCGAAGAAGAAGGGGTGAGGGGCGCGGTCTTCGCTCTCTCCACCCGTCATTCCGGGGCACGCGAAGCGTGAACCCGGAATCCATTCATCCACCAACACTGCCGCGCGATAGATTCCGGGTTCGTGCTGCGCACGCCCCGGAATGACAAGGAACAAGCCGCATGACCACCGATCCCCTCGTCTCCACCGAATGGCTCGCCGCCCACATCAACGACGCCAACGTCAAAGTCCTCGACGCCAGCTTCAAGCTGCCGGGTGTGCTGCCGCTGCCGAAGGACGACTATCTCGCCGCGCACCTGCCGGGGGCGGCGTTCTTCGACGTCGATGCGGTGTCGGACCACTCCAATCCGCTGCCGCACATGTATCCGAGCGCCGAGCAATTCGGTCGTGATGTCGGCAATCTCGGCATCGGAAATAGCGACACCGTCGTGCTCTACGATGCCGGCGGCTGGGTCGCAGCGCCCCGCGCATGGTGGATGTTCCTGGCCTTCGGCCACGGCAATGTGCGCATCCTCAATGGCGGCCTGAAGAAGTGGCGCGCTGAGGGCCGTCCGGTCGAAAGCGGCGAGGTGAAGCCGAAGCCACAAACCTTCAAGGCGAGTTACGATTCAAACCGCGTGCGCAGCATGCAGCAACTCGTCGCCAACGTCGAAAGCAGCAAGGAGCAGGTCATCGACGCGCGCGCCGCCGAGCGTTTCGAAGGCCGCGCACCCGAGCCGCGCGCGGGCATCCGCTCCGGCCACATCCCCGGCGCCCGCAACGTGCCCTACAATCAGCTGTTCGATGCCGCGACCGGCACCATGAAGCCGCTCGAGGACCTGCGTGCCGCCTTCACCGGCGCCGGCGTCAAGCTCGACGCGCCGATCGTGACGAGCTGTGGCTCCGGCGTGTCCGCCGGCGTGCTGACGCTCGCGCTGTATCGCCTTGGCGTCACCGACACCGCGCTCTACGACGGCTCATGGTCGGAATGGGGCCAGGAAAAAGGCCCGCCGATCGCGACCGGGCCGGCGTAGAGCGGCGACGACGGTGTGCTCCCTCGCCCCGCTTGCGGGGAGAGGGTTGGGGTGAGGGGGAGTCTCCGTGGGGGCGGTGAGAGTGAGACGCGTGGAGAGTCCCCCTCACCCGGATCGCAAGAGCGATCCGACCTCTCCCCGCAAGCGGGGAGAGGTGAACGATCACCGCGGGCGCGTCGTCGTCGTCGCGAAAGTCTGCTGCTGCTGCTGCTGCTGCGGCTGTCCGAACGGATCGAGCTGCTGAACCGGAGGCGGCGGGCGCCGCACGATGCGGTGACGCTTCTTCGGCTTGTTCGCACGGGGCTTGGCCGCGTTGCTGTCGGCCTTGGTCTTGGCCGGCGCGAGGTCGTTCAGCGCAGCCATCCTGGCGAGCGCAATGTCCGCCACGCGCGATGCCAGCACCGGGGCCGCGGTTCGCGGTGCTTCGGGGACGGTCGCGGCAGGCTTGGCCTCGGAGATCGATGCGGTGGTGTCGGCCTGGGTCAGCGTGTCGGCGGGAGCTGCGGCGTCCGTCGTGGCCTCGGCCTTGGCCGGTTCGGTGGCCTCAGTCCGCTGCGGAGCTTCGGCCTCGGTCGTCACTGCGGCAACTTGCTCGGGCTCGCTCATTGGCAGCGCAATGGTCGGCACCTGGTCGCGCAGCGACGGCGCCGGCTCGGCGGCCACCTCCGGCTCGGTGCGCAGGACCGCGAGCACTGGCTGCGCCGGCTCGGGCGCTTGCGCGAACACCTGCTCCTGCGGGCCATCCCGCCAGGAGGGATTGCTGACATACTGCTCATGGCTCGCCCGCAGCAGCGCGGCGGCGCCTAGGCCGAACACCAGGATGGAGGTTGACAGCAGGATCGCGGCAAACAGAAAGCGAAAGCCGGGAAGCATCGGACAGGTTACGAATTTCCGCCCCGGCGGCGTGGGTAGCCAGGGCCCATGAGCCATCTGAACGCGGTGACGGTACTGGTTGCCGCGTTCGCCACGCGGAATCGGAGTTCAAAGCGGCGGCGAATCAGGCTGATTCGAACATACCGCAACGATTCTGCGCCGTTCCGTAAAATCCGGGGCTGAAGACTCCGGCAATCTACGGCGCGAAGCGATTTCCATCCCCGTGATGCAACGGAGCAACGGTGTGCGCTCGCATCACAAATCGCTAAATCGGGCACAAATCAGCCTGTAATGTCTTGAATGTGCCGCTATCTTCGGTCATCTGGCCGTTAACGGTCCGATCGGGCCTGGGGACTATACAAGAGCGATGATGATCAAACATTTTCTGACGATATGCGCTGCCGCAACAGTCGCTGCGGCGGGAACCTCGCTCGCACAGGCCCAGAGCTATCCGGTCCAGCAGGCGCCGAGCTATGGCGCGCCGGCCGAATATCGCCCCGGCGACCGCGCGCCGAATTTCGACGCGCTGGAAGATGATGACGATGCGATGCCGCAGGCGTCGCTGCCGCCGCCCGGCCCGATCCCGCCCAACGATCCGCGCTATGGCCGCCCCGTTGGCCCGCCCGTCTATTCGGCCGCCCCGCCGCAGGGCCCGGTGATGTCGCCGGATGATCCCCGTTATGGCCGTCCCGCCGGTGCTCCCGTCTACTCGGCTGCGCCGCCGCAGGGTCCCGTGATGTCGCCCGACGATCCCCGCTATGGCCGTCCCGCCGGTCCGCCGGCGGTGATCTATGGCGATCGTTCGGGCCAAGGATATGTCCAGGCGCCCGCCAATGACGGCATGCGTCCGCCGGAAGCCGTCGGCGGTCCCGCCTCGACCGGCGCGGTCCAGGCCGGACAGCCCCCCGTTGGCGCTGATGGCCGCCCGATGGCAATCGCCTCGTTGCCGCCCGAGGAGCAGCCTGACGCGGCACCGGCGCAGTTGCCGCCGAACCTGCGCCGTCAGGAAGTCTCGCTCGCGACCAAGGAGCCGGCCGGGACGATCATCGTCGATACCCCGAACACCTACCTCTATTACGTCCTCGGCAACGGCCGTGCGATCCGCTACGGCGTCCGCGTCGGCCGCGACGGTTTCACCTGGACCGGCGTGCAGAAGATCACCCGCAAGGCGGAGTGGCCGGATTGGCATCCGCCGGCGGAAATGATCGAGCGCCAGCCCTATCTGCCGCGCTTCATGGCCGGCGGTGAAGGCAATCCGCTCGGCGCCCGCGCGATGTATCTCGGCTCGACCGTGTACCGCATCCACGGCACCAACCAGCCCTCGACGATCGGTAAGTTCGTCTCCTCCGGCTGCATCGGCATGCTGAATGATGACGTCTCCGATCTGTTCGCGCGCACCAAGGTCGGCACCCGCGTGGTGGTGATGCCGGGTGGTCCGGCGCCGGGAACGGCGACGGCTTCCGCTGCGCCCACGCCCGGCCCGGCTCCGATGGCCGCCCAGGCTGGCCCCGTTCCTGGTACTCAGCCGACCGTGGTTCCGCCGCTGCCCGCGCCGGTGACGGTGCGCTAAGCGCTTCCTGACAATTCAGATTGCGGAAGGGCGTGCCGGTGGCACGCCCTTCGTCGTTTCAGGCGAGCTTGCGCGGCAGCTCGCCGCCCTTGGTGAAGGCGTCGATCGCCTCGACCATCTGGCCGTAATGGATGCGCAAGCCGTCCTCGGTCGCGTAGCCCAGATGCGGCGTCAGCACGAGATTGTCGAGCTTGCGGAAGGGATGGTCGACCGGCAGCGGCTCGACCGAGAACACGTCGATGCCGGCGCCCGCGATCTTGCGCTGTTGCAGGGCCTCCAGCAGCGCCTGCTCGTCCACGATCGGCCCGCGCGCGGTGTTGACGAGGAAGGCGGTCGGCTTCATCCGCGCGAGGTCGTCACGGCCTACGAGGCCACGCGAACGCTCGCTCAGCACGACGTGGATGGTGATGATGTCGGCCTTGGCGAACAGCTCCTCCTTGGTCGCATAGCCGACACCGGCCGCCGCGCACTTCTCCGGCGTCAGGTTCGGGCTCCAGGCGATCACGTTCATGCCGAACGCCTTGGCGATGCCTGCCATCTTGCTGCCGAGCTTGCCGAGCCCGACAACGCCGAGCGTCAGGCCCTCGATCTCGACACCAGCAAAGGTCTGCCAGGGCTCGCCGGCATGCATGCGCGCGTTCTCGCGGCCGATGCCGCGGGTCAGTTCCAGGATCAGGCCCATGGTGAGGGGCGCGGTCGGATCGCGCGAATATTGCGTGCCGCCGATGACAACGCCTTTCGCCTTCGCGGCCTCCATGTCGATGGAGGCGTTGCGCATGCCTGAGGTCAAGAGCAGCTTCAGCTTCGGCAGGCGCTCGAACAGGCTCTTGGGGAACGCCGTGCGCTCGCGCATCGCGCAGATGATCTCGAAATCCGCCAATGCGCTGGCCGCGGCCTGCTCGGAAGCGAAGGGATGGCTGAACACGGTGACGTCGACACGGTCGGACAGTTTCGGCCAGTCGGCAAGGTTGAGGGCGAGGTCAAAATAGTCGTCGAGAATTGCACAGCGCAGCCGGCTCATCAGCGTTCATCCATGGCGAGAGGTGATAGCGCCAGGCGAGGGCGCCGTCGTCGGAACCGGGCCATGGTTGCGCGCAATCAGACCGCGCGCAAGCCGCTTGGGTCTTCAAAAATCCGATAGGAGAGGGCGGCTCAGAGGTCGCGGGGCTTCAGCCGGAACGGCGCATCCATGCCGTGCTTGGCGCGCCAGGCAGGGCCGGGGCCGCGCATGTAGTGCAGCTCGGGCCGGTAGGGGTTGAAGGCGGTGGCGAAGAAGCGCTTCCAGAAGCCCTTGATCTCCGAGACGAGCGCGGAGGGGCTGCCGGCTTCTGCCGGAACAGGGAGAGAATGGGTCTCGGTCAGAGCCATGATGGGCCTCGCTGTGCTCCCCGTTCGTTCTGAGCGGGTGGCGCTGTTTCCGCGCGAAACCGAGCTTTGGCCTGATTTATTAAAAGATGGTTTCAATTGTCCGGATCGGGGTCCGGATGGTGTCCGTCCCGTATTCATCCGTGGTGAACGGAGGGAAAACATTGCCCTTTGGGGGCGGGATCGCTACATCGCTGGCTAAGCAAATCTCCTCAAATCGAAGGTTTCACGGGACCGATGGCGCGCCAGTTCATCTATTTCATGCAGGGCCTGACCAAGAGCTACCCGACCCGGAAGGTGCTCGATAACATCCATCTGAGCTTCTACCCGGACGCCAAGATCGGCGTGCTCGGCGTCAACGGCTCGGGCAAGTCGACGCTGCTCAAGATCATGGCCGGCCTCGACAAGGAGTATAACGGCGAGGCCTGGGTCGCCCAGGGCGCCCGCGTCGGCTATCTCGAGCAGGAACCGCATCTCGATCCGGCGCTCTCCGTGCGCGAGAACGTCATGCTGGGCGTCGCCAAGCAGAAGGCCATCCTCGATCGCTACAACGAGCTGGCGATGAACTACTCCGAGGAAACCGCCGACGAGATGACCAAGCTGCAGGACGAGATCGAGGCCCAGGGCCTCTGGGATCTCGACAGCAAGGTCGACCAGGCCATGGACGCGCTGCGCTGCCCGCCCGACGATGCCGATGTCACGAAACTCTCCGGCGGTGAGCGCCGCCGCGTCGCGCTGTGCAAGCTGCTGCTCGACCAGCCCGAGCTGCTGCTGCTCGACGAACCGACCA
The DNA here is from genome assembly GCF_058804065.1 of Bradyrhizobium sp. GW821-FHT13H05. Lineage (NCBI taxonomy): Bacteria > Pseudomonadati > Pseudomonadota > Alphaproteobacteria > Hyphomicrobiales > Nitrobacteraceae > Bradyrhizobium > Bradyrhizobium sp. GW821-FHT13H05. Next base: position 51,021 of record NZ_JBXAPO010000018.1, read on the forward strand.
ACCATCTCGACGCCGAGTCGGTGTCGTGGCTCGAGGGCCATCTGCGCAACTATCCCGGCGCGATCCTGATCGTCACCCATGATCGCTACTTCCTCGACAACGTCACCAGCTGGATCCTCGAGCTCGATCGCGGCAAAGGCATTCCCTACGAGGGCAACTACTCGTCCTGGCTGGTGCAGAAGCAGAAGCGGCTGGAGCAGGAGGGACGCGAGGACGCCGCGCACCAGAAGACGATTGCGCGCGAGCAGGAATGGGTCGCCTCGTCGCCGAAGGCACGCCAGGCCAAGTCCAAGGCGCGCTACCAGCGCTATGAGGACCTGCTCAAGCAGGCGAGCGAGAAGCAGACCCAGACCGCGCAGATCATCATCCCCGTCGCCGAGCGGCTCGGCGCCAACGTGGTCGATTTCGAAGCGCTCAGCAAAGGCTATGGCGATCGTCTCCTGATCGACGATCTCACCTTCAAGCTGCCGCCCGGCGGCATCGTTGGCGTGATCGGCGCCAACGGCGCCGGCAAGACCACGCTGTTCAAGATGATCACGGGGCAGGAGAAGCCAGACAAGGGCACCATCACGGTCGGCGAGACCGTGCATCTCGGCTATGTCGACCAGTCGCGCGATGCGCTCGACGGCAACAAGAACGTGTGGGAGGAGATCTCCGGCGGCAACGAGCTGATCCTGCTCGGCAAGAAGGAAGTGAACTCGCGCGGCTATTGCTCGTCGTTCAACTTCAAGGGCGCGGACCAGCAGAAGAAGGTCGGTGCGCTCTCCGGCGGTGAACGCAACCGCGTGCATCTGGCCAAGATGCTGAAGTCCGGCGCCAACGTCCTGCTGCTCGACGAGCCGACCAACGACCTCGATGTCGACACGCTCCGTGCGCTCGAAGAGGCGCTGGAGGATTTTGCCGGCTGCGCCGTCATCATCAGCCATGACCGCTGGTTCCTCGACCGCATCGCGACCCACATCCTCGCCTTCGAGGGCGAGAGCCATGTCGAATGGTTCGAAGGCAACTTCCAGGACTACGAAAAGGACAAGATGCGCCGGCTCGGCCAGGACAGCATCATTCCGCACCGCGTGAAGTACAAGAAGCTGACGCGGTGATGGCGGCATGATGCGGCGGGCGCTCATCGCTGCGGTGATTGTGGTCACCTGCGGATGGTCACCCGCCCGCGCTGCTGACGCGGCCTTCACGCAATTCATCGCCTCGCTCTGGCCGGAGGCGCAGGCCGCCGGCGTGTCGCGCGCGACGTTCGACCAACAGACGCGCGGGCTCGAGCCTGATTATAAGCTGCCGGATCTGATCCTGCCCGGACGGCCCGCGATCGGCGCGCCGTCGCAGGCCGAGTTCGTGCAGGTGCCGGCGGACTACGTCAAGGACGCCTCGATCGCGCGCCTTGCCGGCGAGGGGCAGCGGCTGCTGCAGAAATATCGCACCGCGCTGACCGAGATCGAGAAGAGCTCCGGCGTGCCGGCGACCGTGATGCTTGCGATTTGGGGCCGTGAGACCGATTACGGTCGCTACACGCTGCCTTATGATTTGGTCCGCGTGTTGGCCACGCAAGCCTATGTCGGCCGCCGCAAGGACACCTATCGCAACGAGTTCATCCTCTCGCTGAAAATCCTCGGCGAAGGCGTGGTGACGCGCAAGGACATGCGCTCGTCCTGGGCGGGCGCCACCGGGCTCACGCAGTTCCTGCCGTCAGAATATTACAAGCACGGCGTCGATTTCGACGGCGACGGCCGCATCGACATCTGGCACTCGGTGCCGGATGCGCTGGCCTCGGCCGCACAGCAGCTCGTCAACAAGGGCTGGCAGAGCGGCGTGCGCTGGGCCTACGAGGTGCAGGCGCCGGCGAAGGTCGATTGCACCACCGGCGTGCCTGAAGTGACCAAGCCGATCGGCCAGTGGCTGCGCGACGGATTTGTGCCGGTGCGCGGGCAAAAGCTCAGCGCTACCGAGCAGGCGCAGCCGGCATCGCTGCTCCAGCCGGAGGGCATTTACGGTCCGGCGTTCCTCACGACGAAGAACTACTTCGTCATCAAGGAGTACAATTTCTCCGACCTCTACGTGCTGTTCGTCGGCCATCTCAGCGACCGCATGACGAGCCCGCTGCCGTTCGCGACGGCATGGTCGGCCTCGAAGCAATTGCGCACCAAGGACGTCGAGACCATGCAGCGCGGTCTCACGCGCGTCGGGCTCTACAAGGACAAGATCGACGGCAAGGCCGGCATGCAGACGCGCGCCGCGCTCGGCGCCTATCAGAAGTCGGCAGGGCTCAAGGTCGATTGCTGGCCGAGCGAAGAGGTGCTGCGTTCGATCCAGGCGGCGCGCTGAACAAGCCTTTCAAAAGAAAAAAGCCCGGCCGATGGTCTCGGCCGGGCTTTGATCGCGGCGCTGATGAGCGCCGTGCGATCAGATCAGTAGCAAACGCGAACCGGGCGCACGACCCAGCCGTAACCATCCCAATAACGCTGGCGCTGCCAGTAGCAGGGCGGGGGCGGCGGGCCGGGCTCAGCGACGTAAACCGGGCCGCCATAGGCGGGGCGGCTCGATGCGATGGCGCCGCCGACGATGGCGCCGCCGAGCAGGCCGGCGGCGATGCCGACGCCGACGCCGTCATGGGCCTGGGCTGACGGAGTGGCGGTCACCAGCGAACCGGCGATCGTCGCAACCGTGAGGGCGGCAACTAAAGTCTTCTTCATGCTCTTGGCTCTCCTGAGAGATGGACGCTCCTTGTTAGAAGCGCCCGGGGTTCAAAGGTTCACGCAGACTCTGATGGAATTGGCCTTGCAGCTAGGAAGCGCGCAAATGGTCAATCCACAGTAAACGCACACAGAGCTGTGACGAGAAAAAGCGGTCTTTTTCAGGCCCGGAGATGAACGGCGCAACCGTCGTGAACCGGCTTGGTTGAAGGCGTCTCAGCCGCAGACTCGGATGCGGCGAATGCGCCAGGCATAGCCGTCCCAGAAGCGCTGCTTCTGCCAGACGCAGCCGTCGCCGTAATAGTCGTCGGCGACATAGCCCGGACCCGGAGCATAGTAGCGGGGCGGGTAGTAGCCGGGGCCATAGCCCGGACCATAACCGGGGCCGGGTCCGTAATAATACGGAGACGCCAGCGCGCCACCGACAATGGCACCGCCGATGATGCCGGCGGCCACGCCCGCGGCAACGCCGCGTTGCGCATGGGCCGGTGTTCCGGCCGTCAGAGCCAGAATGGTGACGGCAGCAACTGCCAGGAGCGATCTCTTCATTGGCTGTCCTCTCAAACGCGGAACTGTTTGGGAACCAGAGTTCCATATTTCGTTTGAATGATCAATGAACGGCATCTTTGCCGGGCGCGACCAATTGATATGGATCGGGCTTCGCTAGGGAGGGGACGATGGGCAATGCGATGATAAATGCCTTGATCGCCGCCGGGATCGTCTCTGCGATCGGCTATGGCTGGTTCACTCATCTCCAGAACCGCGGCCGGCGCTCGCGCGCTGCGACCGGAGGCGATGGGGGAGGCGACAGCTATTCGGGGAGCAGCGAGGGCTTCTCGCTAGGCAGCTGGTTCTCCAGCGATAGCTCGGGGAACTCGACCGACGCCTGTTCCAGCAGCGATGGCGGCGGAGGCGGTGGAGATTGTGGGGGCGGTGGCGACGGTGGAGGAGGCGGCGGCGACTAGGTCCGCTGCCATCTTGATCCAGCGCAACACCCTATTTTAGAGCCGTTCTAGGCTGTTTCCGGCCAGTTTGGAATAGCTTCAAATACCGGTTTTTCCCTTTGCATCCGGACGGCCCCTTAAATATCGATGATGGCGCATCACCGAAGGGCCTACCGCTTCCATGATCGTTTGTTCCTGTAACGTGCTGAGCGATGACGACATCCGCGCCGCCGTCGCCGAGTCCGACGATGCGGTGCGTCATGCCAAGCAGGTCTATGGATGCCTCGGCTGCAGCGCCGAGTGCGGCCGCTGCGCCCGCACCATCAAGACCATCATCGACGAAGCGCTTGGCCCCTGCGCGAAGTCCTGCTGCTCCGGCTGTCCCCACAGCCACACCGTGGCCGCCAATGACGAGACGGCCGAGCCCGCCCAGTTCGCTCTCGCGGCCTGCTGAGAATTTCCCCATCGTCGGCTTTTCCCCGGCTGCGTCCCCGTAGCCGGTTGCCCTCATTAGTAAACTGATTTAGAAGCGTTCTAAATTCGGCTTTAGGGCCGATTTGGACTGCAAGAGCTGGAGTGAACCATGCAGGGCGACGCAAAAGTCATCGACTATCTCAACAAGGCACTGCGTCACGAGCTGACTGCGATCAACCAGTACTGGCTGCACTACCGCTTCCTCGACAATTGGGGCCTGCGGGACATGGCCAAGGTCTGGCGCAAGGAGTCCATCGAGGAGATGGAGCACGCCGACAAGCTCACCGAGCGGATCCTGTTCTTCGACGGCTTCCCGAACATGCAGGTGCTCGATCCCTTGCGCATCGGCCAGAACGTCAAGGAGATCATCGAGTGCGATCTCGCCGCCGAGATGAGCGCGCGGGCGCTCTACCAAGAGGCGGCCGGCTATTGCAACAGCGCCAAGGACTACGTCACGCGTGACCTGTTCGAGAAGCTGATGAGCGACGAAGAGCACCACATCGACTTCCTCGAAACCCAGCTCGATTTGATCGGCCGCATCGGCCTCGAGCTCTACACCCAGAAGCACGTCGGCGGGCTCGAGGGCGAGGGGCATTAAGCTCCGGCTCGCTTCTTTCCATTCGTCATGCCCGGGACAAGCCCGGGCATGACGGTTTGTCTGAGCCGCGAACGCGCCAGCTACAGCTGCGTCTTGTAGCGCTCCTCCACGATCTCCTGGCTCTCCGGTTCGCCCAGGCCCGTCTGGTCGTGAATGACCTGGCCGATGCTTGGCATCACCGAGCGCTGCACCTTCTCCGGCGACCACAGTTTTGAGCGCATCAGCGCCTTGCCGCAGTGGAAATAGACTTCGCTGACGGCGACGTTCAGCACTGCGCGCGGCGGCTTGCCGAACTCCACCATCGAGGCGAGCAGATCCGGATCGGCCGACAGCGTGCCGCGGCCGCCGACGCGCAGCGTCTCGTCGATCCCGGGCACGAAGAACAACATGTGCACGAAGCCCGAGCCTTCGACGACATTGCGAAAGCTGTCGATCCGGTTGTTGCCGGAGCGGTCGGGCATCAGCAACTGGTTGGGGCCCGCGACGCGGACGAAGCCAATGCCGCCGCCGCGGGGCGAGGCGTCGACGCTGCCGTCAGTGCCGGATGTCGCGAGCACGCAGAACGGCGACATCTCGATGAACTTCTGCGCATGCGCGTCGATCGCGGGACGTGCTTTCGCGATCACGCGTGGGCTCGGTTTGGCATAGATGGTGGCGAGGTCTTCGGCGCAAAGGTCGGTCACGAAGGTCTCCCTGATTGAGGGGCACAGGATAGCACTCTCCGGCTCGGTCGCTATCCCCGAAATAGCATGTGCGGCCCGGCGTCGCCACGGCATGACGCAGCGATCGGGAGCAGGCGCGATCCGGATGGCACAGGTGGCGTAGATCAATCATTTCGCTTATAACGGGTGGTGTACTTTATCGTTTTTCAAGGAAGGAATTCGTCATGGCCGCAACGCAGGCAATGCGGGTCGCGGGCGATCGGCCGCGCCGTCGCAAGCATGTTCCGGGACAGTTCATCATTCGGCTGAAGCCAGCCCTCGCCCGGCAGATCGCGGCGATCTCGCTTCAGGCGACAACGCCGCGCGCGCTGGCGGCTGCGATGCCCGATGACGTCAGGGGGCCGCTCGATTTCCTGCACGACAATTTCGGGCTTCAGTCGATGAGGCCGCTGTTCGTGGTCGACGGCGGTGGTGCACCCGCGCAGCCGCAGGCGATGGCTTTGGCCGCGGTGCATCGCTCGATAGCGCGCTCCGCAACGCAGACACCGCGAGAGGCGCTGGCCGGATTTCAGATCGTGCAGGTGAAGGACAGGAAGATAGATGCAGGAGCCCTGAAGCGGCTGAGTGCATCCAAGGCGATGGATCTGGTCGAACCCGTTCCCAACCGGTGGCTCAGTGCCGCCGCCGATCCGATGAAGATTCGGCAGTGGGGCCTTCGCGCCATCAGATGGTTCGATCGACCGCGACCGGGAGCGGGGAGGGTTCATGTCGCCGTGCTCGATAGCGGTGTCGACGCCCGACATCCCGATCTCGCAGCAGCGATCGAGGATTACAGGCACGACGGCAACGGGACGCGCGATTTTCTCGGCCATGGCACACACGTCAGCGGCACGATCGCGGCCGCCGTCAACAATTCGGTCGGTATCGCGGGCCTTGCCAATTGCCGGCTGCATTGCTGGAAGGTGTTCGACGATCCCAAGCGCGCAGGCGACGACGAGAACTTCAACTTCGAGTTCTACAGCAAGGCGCTCGCGGCCGCGCTCGATTCCAACATCAAGGTGATCAACCTCAGCATTGGCGGTGAGGACCATTCCAAGGCCGAAGCGACGATCTTCGCCCAGCTGATCGATGCCGGCGTCGTCATCTCAACCGCGATGGGTAACGAGTTCGAGGACGGCAATCCGAAGGAGTATCCGGCGGGATACGCGGACACGATCGGAGTTGGCGCCGTCGACGAGTCGCATCGGCGCGCCTCGTTCTCCAATACGGGGAAACACATCAAGCTGGTCGCGCCGGGTGTCAATATCCTGTCGACGGTGCCCAGGGTGAAGGCAAGCTTCGCCGATCATGTCAGCTACGATTCCTGGCCCGGGACGTCGATGGCAACACCGCATGTGACGGGCGCCGCTGCACTTGTCTACATCGACAAGCCGAAATCCAGAACGGCCGGGCTTGCGGTTGCCAGGCGCCTGATCGCGACTGCGACCAAATTGCCGGCGATGCGGGGCAAGGACTTTACGCCGGAATACGGCGCCGGCCTTCTGGATATTGCCGCTGCGCTCGGCCGCGTAAAGGCGGGTAGGATAACAGGCAAGAAGGCCGCCAAGACGAGAAAGCGACAAAAATAGATTCTGCGCGCTTGATCGGGTGCCGCGAACGGCTAGCTTCTCAGCATGTCCGTGCAGTTCAAATTCCACGATCATGTCGATCAGCGTCGGCGGCGCATGATCATCAGAACGCTCGGCGATGCCGGCTATGTCGCCGAGAGCCTGTTTCCGGGACAGAAGCGGCAAGCCCTCGCCGCGATCTTCACCGTCGCTGAGGCCGACGCAAAATCCATTCGCGCCGCGCTCGACGATTTCGGCGATGACATCGAATATGTCGAGGCCTCGCCCAAGCGAGACCTCAAGGCCTGAGTGGTTCTACACCGCATCCGCCGGCACGAAGCAGCTGATGATGATGGCGCCGCGATGGTGGACGTACCATACCACGGCCTGGCCGACCGGGTTGCCGCGATCGCGGATGATGGCGCGCTCGGGCACCTCCATCCACTGTCCCTCGATCGGCACCCAATAGGTGCCGCTGCGCACGTCATAGTCGGTGCGATGACCGTCGGAAATGTCGCAGCAGGGCACGCCGTTCGGCGCGATCACGCTCTTGAACCATGCGCGGATGTCGGGCGAGACGTGGTCGTACTGCCCGTTGTCGAACGCGAACGCGGCGCTTGTCAGCGCCGTCATCGCAGCCAGCCAGACGCACAGCGCGAGCCTGCGCATGCGATCCTCCTCATCGCGTGTCGAGCCTGCGACGCGCGATTGTCCCACGCGTCGATTCGTATCGTTGATGCGATTAAGCCCGAGCTGTCAGCGCATTGCATGCTCAAATAATATGCGGCGTGAGAGGCGCTGCATATGATGCATTGCGATATCAGGACGTGCTGTCCGCCGTCTCACATCGTCCGCTGCGGTGCGGTTTGCAGCAATTGCCTGATCTGCTCGCTGTAGAATTTTGCGTTGCCGGTGGTGCCGTGCCCGCGGGTCTCGGTGCTGGCAGGGATCAGGTAGAGGCGGCCGTTCTTGACGCGCTTCATCGCAGCGTCCGTGATGCCGGTCTCCGGCGGGTTGCGCTCGTCGTCGGCGGAGTTGATCAGCAGCAGCGAGGCTTCGATTGTCTCCAGCCTCTCGCCGGCATTGTAGTCGTGCGAGGCCTCCCACTGGTAGACGAAGTCATTGGCATCCGCCGTGATCGGTGTGGCAAGGCGTTCGTCGACGATCTTGTCGGCCTTGGCCGCCGTCGGTGCCTGCGACTGATAAGCCAGCGTGCCGCCGATGCTGGCGATGCCGTAGGCGGTGATGGCGTATTTCATCATGCGCGGCTGGCTGGTGTAGTTGCCGTTGTTGTAATCAGGATCGCTCCGGATGGTGTCGAGCATGATCCGCCGCAGCATCCAGTTGCGCGAGGCCATCTCGGTCGGCTGCGAGGCCATCGGGATCAGCGCGTCCATCGCCTTCGGATATTTCTCGCCCCACAGCCAGGTGTGCATGCCACCCATCGAATTGCCGATGACGAGCCGCAGATGCTTGACGCCGAGCCCTTCCGTCACGAGACGATATTGCGCCTCGACCATGTCGTCATAGTCGTATTTCGGGAAGCTGGTCTTCATGCCGTCGGACGGTTTCGACGATTTGCCATGGCCGATGCTATCGGGAATGATGATGTAATATTTGGAAGCGTCGAGCGGCTGTCCCGCGCCGAACAGCTCGCCGGCAAAGCTCGGTGTCAGCATGCTCGCGGCCGAACCGCCGGAGCCGTGCAGCACCAGCACCGGCTGGCCTGAGGGCTCGCCGACGGTGGTGTAATGCAGCTTCAGCTCCGGCATGGTCTCGCCGGTGTGGAACTTGAAGTCTTTGGCGATCCAGTCGCCCTGCCTGGGTGCCGGATAGTCGGCGGCCATGACTGACGTTGAAATGAACAGCAGAACGGCCGACAGCGCGGCGCAGGATGCCTTCATGTTTCTCTCCCCGTTGCGGCTCGTCATCGGTGGCCGCGTTGGTCGGAACTTAGCAGAACCGTGGAGAAGGATGTAGGATTTTGGCTCCGCAAATCGTCTTAGAGGGAAACACCGGAGAGACCGCATGTGCCGCAACATCAAGACGCTGTTCAACTTCGAACCGCCGGCGACGGAGGATGAGATCCACGCCAGCGCGCTCCAGTTCGTGCGAAAACTGTCCGGCTTCAACAGGCCGTCGCAGGCCAATGAGGCGGCGTTCGACCGCGCGGTAGCGGAGGTGTCGGAAGCGGCGCGCCGGCTTCTGACCTCGCTGCACACCCATGCGCCGGCGCGCGACCGTGAGGTCGAGGCCGAGAAGGCAAAGGAACGCTCGCGGTTGCGCTTTGGCTAGCGGTGCCAGCGACCCGTTCCGTGATCTGGCTCACGGTATGGAGCGCCTCAATTTGCCATGATGTCTGCCGGGGTTTTGACAGCCCGGAGCACGACCATGAGCCGCCCCCTTCTTCCGCTGAAAGCAGGTGCCATCGTCTTCACGCTGCTGTGGACGGCGTGGATGATGTGGTGGAGCGGCTCGTTCTCGAGCGCCAACGTCGTCATCCTGGCGCTGTGCGGCGCTGCGGTCGGCTATCTCTGGTATCGCGCCATGCGCTGGCAGTTCGAGCGCATGGGGATGCTGCCGCGACGCGACGACCAGTCGAAGTAGCCGCTAATCGTCCTTGTGGCCGTGCTTCTTCTTTTTCTTCTTTTTCTTGTGATCGTCGCCTTCGCTGTCGTCGCTCTCGTCATCGACGATCGGCTCGTCGGTCTCCTGCACGGCGGCCTCCAGCGCCTCGCGCTCGGCGGCCTCACGCTCGCGCTGGCGGCGGCGCTCGTCCCAGGCGTCGAAGAGCTGTTCAAGCCACGGCAGGACCTGCTCGATCGATGGCAGCTGGCCGGGCGGTCCCGCCTCGCCACGCGGGCCTTGCGGACCCGCGGGCCCTTGCGGTCCGGCAGGTCCCTGCGCGCCGGCGGCTCCACGCGGACCGGCCTCGCCCGGCTTGCCTTGCGGGCCGGCCTTGCCCAATGGCCCGGCCTTGCCGACCGGACCCGGCTTGCCCTGCGGTCCTGGCTTGCCGCGCGTGCCGTCGGGGCCCCGTTTGCCAGGATGACCTTGCGGTCCCGGTCGTCCCGGCTCGCCCTGCCGCCCACGCGGACCCGGAGGTCCCTGCCGTCCCTGATCGTCTGCCACGCCACTGCTCCCTCTCGCGGAAGCAAGCTACTTAGCGGCGTTTGACGACAGCAGCAATTCCGCTCGCGCATCGCGACAAGCTTGATCAACATCAATCGGCGGCCCGGGACGCCGTGTCATTGAATTGCGCACGGCCACAACCTTGCGAGGAGCGACCAATGCGAGCCGCGTGGACAATCTTCTGCCTGTCGGCAGTCATCCTTGCAGTCGCAGTCGGGCTTGCTCATCTGCTCGTGCCTGACGTCGTGCCGGTCGCCTTTGCCGAGGAGCCGCAGTCGTCATGGGCTGTCATGACGGCCTTCGTGCTCCGCACCATCGAGCTGATCGCGGCGGCCGTCGCGATCCTCGCGCTTGCGGTTCTCGCCGGCGGACTGGTCGGTCGCGTCGTCACGCGCTAGTCGTGATAGGCGGGCACGTCGATGCCGGAGGCGGCATAGATCCTGATCTTGTTGCGCAGCGTGCGCACCGACAGGCCGAGCACGCGCGATGCACGCGTGCGGTTGCCGTCGCAGCGAGCAAGCGTCTGGAGCACGAGCTCGCGCTCGACCTCGTCGACGGTTGCGCCGATCAGCAGCGGAACGATCTGGTTCGGAGCGAGGAATTGTGCGTCCTGCGGCGCCGCGACATGAACAGTGGTCATCAACACACCCCGATCAACGCCCGCTTCCTTCGCTGGAAGCGGATCGAGAACAAACGACCCCCAGGCCGTAGATCTACGGTGGGCGGGTTTGGTTAATGAAAAGTTAATTCCGCGCGATCGCACCAATTGACCTTGGGAATGCCGCGATCGCGCCGCGATTGGCACGAGATGCATAGCGATGCGGACGTATCTCGCGCCTCACACCGTCCGATATCCGCCGTCCACCATCACGATCGTTCCGGTGACATAGGCCGACAGATCCGAGGCAAGGAAGATCGCGGGTCCGACGATGTCCTCGGGCTTGCCGGTGCGCGCGAGCGGGGCGTGATCGACGAAGGCCTGCACCAGCGCCGGATTGGTGGCGCGCACATTGGCGTTGATGTTGGTCTCGATGAAGCCCGGCCCGATCGCGTTGACGCGGACGCCTTCCTTGCCGAGCTCGACCGCGAGCGCCTTGGTGAAGCCGAGCACGCCATGCTTCGAGGTGGTGTAGGCCGCCGAGCTCGGCGTGCGCAGGTGCACGAAGGACTGGATCGAGCCGATATTGACGATGCGGCCCTTGGTTGCGCGAAGCGGGCCAAGGAAGGCCTGCGTCACGTTGAAGACGCCGTTGAGGTTGAGCGAGATGATGTCGTTCCAGTCCTTCGCCACCGTCTCAGTGTCCGCGGTGAAGGCGTTGCGGCGGGTGATGCCGGCATTGTTCACCAGGATCGAGACCTGCCCAACCTTGTCGGCCACCTGCTTGGCCAGCGCAAAGCAGTCGTCGCGTTTGGTCACGTCGAGCGCAAAGCTCTCGGCCTTGCCGCCGGCGTTGCGGATCTCCTTCGCGGCCTCCGCGACCGTATCGGCGTTGACGTCGAGCAGCACGATTTGCGCGCCTTCGCGCGCATAGCCGGTCGCAATGGCCCGGCCGATGCCGGAACCGGCGCCCGTGACGACGGCGATGTGGTTTGCGAGCAATGCCATGACAATTTCCTCCCGATTTCGTTTCGAAGTTTCATGAAAGGCTAACTCGAAATTAAGGGGTCGGAAACGGCCGGCTTGGCATACTGCGCTTCATTGCTAAACGTTGCGCGCATGATGGAACGGCTGGAATCCTGGAAATTGGCGCTTGAGCGCCTGCGATCGGCGGAGTCTGCCAATTGGGCCGAAGCAGGCCGGCTCGTGGCCGAGATCGTGCGGATGAGCACCGATACCGTGCTGCGGCAGGCGGCCGAGCAGGCGCTTCCGGTGCTGCGCCAGGCCGCTGACAATGACGATCAAAGCGTCACGCTGGCGGCCCGGCGCCGGATCGGCGTGGTCCTCGACGTCGTTCACGATCTCACCGCGCCGCGCTTCGGTCGCCGCAACGCCATGCCGAAGAAGCTGTCGAGCGAGGATCGGGCCCGCAAGATGCTCGGCCTGCCGCTCGCAGTGCAGCTCACCTGCGAGGACATCAACCAGGCCTATCGCCGCGCCGCCAAGGGCATGCATCCCGACCACGGCGGCAGTGCGGAAGCCTTCATCGACCTCGCCGCCGCGCGTGACATTCTGATTCATCCCGGCGCGCACAAGGACGCGTGAGAGCGCTCAGCTCTTGTTCACGCAGCTCGAATAGGGCGCCGCTTCGCCTGCGACGATCGGGCAGAGCTCGATCGGGCTGAGCTCCAGCAGGCGCGCCTGCCAGCGCTCGTCATTGACCGGCGGCTCGTCGCTCTCGGGGCCGCGTTCGGCCCATTGGATGGTGTAGTAGTCGGCCGTGCCCTTCAGCGTGATCAGGAGCGCGGTCTCGCTGTGCCGGGTCGGGCCGCTGTCGATGCGGCCGCAACCGATCACCGCGACGAACCCCTCGAAGCGGCCGAAATGCATGGCGCCGAACGGTCTTGCCGCAAAGCTGTCAGGACAGGCCGATTTGAAGCCGCCGGCGATGGCGCCCGCGAATTTCTCCGGCGAGGCGCCTGGCGTCAGCGTCATGCCCTTCTCGCCCGTGACCGTGATCATCTGCGTCCAAAGCTCAAGCGTCTCGCCCTTCAGCACGGCTTCGCGCATGTAGTGCCCGTCCTTGGTGTCCTCGAACACCGCGACGAAGTTCGACGACATCGCGAAGCTGACGAGCTGGCCGAAGATCGGCGAGATCACGCGGAAGGATTGCGGCGCTTGCGCGGGCGCCGCGGAGACGAGCGCGAGCGATACAGTGAAGAAGATGGCTGCCGTCGTCGTGAGCGTGCGCATCGATGGACCCCACAGGGACTGGATGGAAACGCGACCGGGCAAGGATGCTAGCATCGCATCCTTGCCCGGTCCTTGTCGTCCGCCGATCGAATCCTACCAGGAGCAGTGGCCGTCCTTCAATGCGTGGTCCTTCAGCATGAGCGCGTCGACAAAGGTCGGCACGGTGGCGCTGACGCGGGTGTAGTCGGAAGGCCACGGCGTGGTCGGGATGCTCTCGTCCCAGATCTGACAGAAGCCGCCGTTCTGCCAGCGGATCAGATGATAGCCGGCTTCGGCCTGGCTGGTGGCGGCGAAAGCCGCAATGGCAAGACCGGCGGCAGCGCACAGCACGGAAATACGACGCATGATCAGCTCCTCAAATGAAAGTTGGATGCGCCTCCCGACAATGAGGGGAGGGGTGGTGCGGGACGCTTTGGGGGAGCGCGCCCCGGACAAGATGTGAGTAGTTCCGCCTGCTGACGAGGTTCAAACGGCGTGTGCCGGAAATGCAGGCCTTCGGCTGGAGAACGAGGGGCTGCCCGCCACAAATAAGAAGGGCGGATCGCTTGCGCGACCCGCCCTCAGAATCCGTTTCGTCGCTTGAGGCCTAGAGCGTGCAGCGGCGCTCTGCGCGCAGCTTGATCTGGAGGTCGGAGGCGGCGGTGAAGGTCGGGAGCGGCTTGCTGACGACCTTGTAGGTCGAGACCCCCCACTGGAACGGCTTGTACTTCAGCTCCTCGTTCCAGACCTGGCAGATGCCGGTGTTGTCCCAGCGGATCACGTAATAGCCGGGCGCCGCGGAGGCGGGCATGGCAAGCACGGAACTAGCGATGCCGGCAACGGCACAGAGGGCGAGAACGCGACGCATGAAGTATCTCCTTGTGGGGAAGTGTGACTTGAAAATTCGTGCGGTAAAAGCAGGCCCTTTGCAAGCCGGGGAGCGGCCGTTCACGGATATGTCAGACCGGCGCGCGCAATTGGTTTGGTCGCGTGCCCTGCAAGACACACGGGAAGACACACGGGCCAGGCGTCGATCACTTCGCCAGCGAGGCCACCGCCTCGATCTCGATCAGCATCCTCGGATCGGGCAGCGCCTGCACCACGCAAGTTGTACGTGCAGGGTAGGGCGGCGGGCCGAAGGCGCCGGCATAGAGCGCGTTCATGGCGGCAACGTCGGAGGCGCGGGTCAAGAGCACGTTGACCTTGGCGAGGTCGCGGACAGTTGCGCCGGCCTCGTCCAGCACGCGGCGGATGTTGACGACGACATTGGCGAACTGCGCCTCGAAGCCGTCAGGCAGCGCGCCGGCTGCGTCGAAGCCGGGAATGCCGGAGACGAACAGCAGGTCGCCGACGCGCGTCGCAAAGGACAGCGGCGGCGCCTTGACGTGCGGTGGGGGCGCGAAATGCTGGATCGGCATGGGATCACCTCGGACCAGGGGCGGAAGCATGAGCGTAGCGGCATGCGGGGGCGTTGCAATCGGCATGAGGCAGAGGGGGCGGAAACAAAAAATGCGAAAACAACCCCATGCACAGTAGACATCAAGCAGAAATCATTGATGTTTTCTCTTGTTCGTAAAAAACGAAATATTTCGCTTGCGCCGTCGGGCAAAACAGGGGCAGAATGGCATGATGGCCGCGAGTGCAGTTTCGCCTCTTCCCGCGCAATGCCCCCTGGCAGGAGAGGCCGGAATCCGTCCTCCTCGTCATTGCGAGCGCAGCGAAGCAATCCAGACTGTCTCCGTGGAAAGATTCTGGATTGCTTCGCTGCGCTCGCAATGACGGAGAACGAGAACCTTCCGCGCGTTGAGCCGCCACCGTACTTGCGGAAACTCCAACCCATCATGTTGCCGCCGCGATCCATCGGATAGATTGACCGCGTCTGATTCGTTTCCTTCCCAAGACAATAGCCCCCGGAGACTGTTCATGAAGATCGTATCCACCCTTCGCGCCGCGCTGGTCGGCCTTGCTGCGCTCGCCGGCCTCACGACCTCGGCGCTGGCCGACGGCGGCACCGTGGTGCTGACGATCTACAAGGCGGGCTGGATCATCGGTGGTTCCGGCGGCTCGGGCGTGCTCAACTTCCGCGGCCGCTCCTATTCGTTGTCCACCGGCGGTCTCGATTACGGCCTCGTCTTCGGCGGTTCCAAGACCGTGCTGCGCGGCCGCGTCTCCAACATCAACCGCCCCTCCGATGTTGCCGGCGTCTATGGCGCTGCTGGTGCCGGCATTGCGGTGGGCCGCGGCGCCCGCGCCATCGTGCTGACCAACCAGAAGGGCGCGGTGCTGGAGCTGAGCGGCACGCAGGTCGGTTTGATGGCGAATGCGGATCTGAGCGGGCTTGCGATCACGATGCGGTAGGATCGCGCAGGGTGGGTTAGCCTTGCGGATGTGCGAAGCGCAGTCCGCTGGGCGTAACCCACCTCTTTGGTTTCCGCGGAGACGAACAGTGGTGGGTTACGCTGCGCTAACCCACCCTACGGTCTAACGCACCAGCGCATGAACCCGCTCGCAATGTGCCACGAGGTTTGTGTGCGCATCGACGAAGGCCTTCAGCGGCGTCGGGATCGGGACGTAATAGATATTCGCGACAAAACCGTAGATGCCGGCATCACAGCTGGTCGGTGCAGCGCCGTGCACGAAGCCTGCCGCGGGGACGATCTCGGCCAGCACCTGCAGATCGGCAAGGCCGCGCGCGTAAGCCTGGTCGGGCGTGTAGCGGCCGATGCCCTGGTAATGATAGCGCTGCGCATTGTAGGCCTTGGCCTTCTCGAATCCGGCCGCGTCGATCTGCGGATGCTGCGCGATGAAGCCGTCGCGGAAGGCGGGATAGAAGCGCTCGTCCTTCCAGCGCGAATACGACATCACCCAGTAGAGATCATCCAGCATGCGGGTGACGAAATGATCGGTCCGGCGCTGCTCGGCTGACAGCGCGGCATCGATGGTGAGGCGATATTTGGCGATCGCATGCGCGATGATGGTCTCGCTGTCGCCGATGGTCTCGCCGTCGTCGACGACGTAAGGCAGCTGCCCGCGCGGCGCGGCGGAGGCATCGAACACATGCTCGTGCACGAACGGCACGCCCGCGAGCTTCAGGAAGGCGTAGACCTTGAGGCCGTAGCCGTTGTTGTCGGCGACGCCGAACAGGTCCGGGTAGGAATAGAGGGTCAGCATGGTTGCTCGCTCTCTCTAGCGCGGCGGCTCGTCGGCCTGTGTGCCGGTGGTGACCGCCTGCGCGGGCCTGGTCGCGCGGATCATCAGGAACGATCCCGAATAGCGCGGCAGCTGCCAGCGCCCGTCGATCTCGGTCGCTTCCGCATTCAGCACACCTTCGTAAGGCACGGTGTCGAAGCCGAAGCCTGATGGTTCGTAGCGCTTGACGAACGAGACGGCGCTGCCGGCGCGACGGCCCGTGATCAAGGCGTTGTGCGTTCGCACCGGGCAGCGCGGGTTCGAGCAGGGCTCGCTGATGGTCCCGCCGAGCACGCCTGCGGTCTCGACCAGCGTCGCGGTGAATGTGACCATTCCCGTGCCCGGCTGAATGTAGGTGCCGTCCCAGACCCCGGTGAGATCGTCGCTCATGGCGTTTCCTGCAAATGACGCGCACCGGTCGATATCGGGCTGTTCCACCGCAAGTGGTATCCCCGCCGTGACGCGCTTGCAACAGTCCGGCGCATTCTGTGCGACCTCGTTCGATCGCAGGACGCGCGGCATCCCCTGTTCGACGCTGCGCGGCATCCCCGGCTACGAAGTGACCTGCCGCTTCGCCGGGGCGCTCCGGATCGCTATACTGCCAATTCCAGCAGGATGGTGAGCCCATGGGAAACGAATTGGAAGGCAAGGTTGCCGCCGTGACCGGGGCCGCGTCCGGCATCGGATTGGCGAGCACCGAGGCGATGCTGGCCGCGGGCGCGCGCGTGGTGATGGTCGATCGCGACGAGGCTGCGCTGACGGCGCTCTGCAACAAGCATGGCGACGCGGTGGTTCCGCTGGTGATCGACCTGCTCGATCCCAGTGACTGCGCGACGCTGCTGCCGCGGGTTCTGGAGAAGGCCGGCCAACTCGACATCCTGCATGCCAACGCAGGCACGTATGTTGGCGGCGACCTGGTCGATGCCGATACCATGGCGATCGACCGGATGCTGAACCTGAATGTCAATGTCGTGATGAAGAACGTGCACGACGTGCTGCCGCACATGATCGCGCGCCGGACCGGCGACATCATCGTCACGAGCTCGCTGGCGGCGCATTTTCCGACGCCATGGGAGCCGGTCTATGCATCGTCCAAATGGGCGGTCAACTGCTTTGTCCAGACGGTGCGGCGCCAGGTCTTCAAGCACGGCATTCGCGTCGGCTCGATCTCGCCCGGTCCGGTCGTCAGCGCGCTGCTGGCGGACTGGCCGCCCGAGAAGCTGAAGGAAGCCAGGGACTCCGGCAGCCTGCTGGAGGCCAGTGAAGTCGCTGCCGTGGTGATGTTCATGCTGACGCGGCCGCGCGGCATGACCATTCGAGACGTGGTGATGCTGCCGACCAATTTCGATCTGTAGGGCGCAGGCTCTTGTCGTGCCGTAGGGTGAGTTAGCGCAGCGTAACCCACCACTTCTGTCTCCGCGGGGACAGACCGCGGTGGATTACGCTGCGCTAATCCACCCTACGATCTGATCCACGCCGCAAGCTCGCGCCACGGCTCAATCGTCCAGTGCCCGGACGCGGCACCCGACGGCGACGGCAGCACGAAAATCTCCGGCAAACTCTTATCGCGCGGCTGCCGCCCCAGCGCAATCCCGCTCGACGGCCGGCCATAAAACAAGCTCGCCGCCTTCTTGCTCGTGAACGCAATCGTCCCCGGCCGGTACTTCTCCATCTTGGCCCTGAAGCCGGGCATGTCGATCGTCTCCGCCGCGATCTGATGATCCATCCCGGCGCCCGACTTGGAGAGATCGGTGAAGCCGATTCCGAGCTCGATCAGCGATGCGAACTCGCCCGGCTGATAGCGCCGCGGCGTGATGCCGGCCTCATGGATCGCGCGCCAGAAGCGGTTGCCGGGATGGGCGTAGTAGTGCCCGAGCTCGGCCGAACGCGTCGAGGCGGCGGTGCCGACGAAGACGAGGCGGAGGTTGGGACGGAGCTGGTCGGGGAGGCGGTGGGTTTCAAGCAAGTCAATCGTCCGTCGCTACGCTCACTCGTCCGTCTTGCGGGCTTCGCGGCCATGCCATATCCGCGTGATCAGGATGTCTTGCGCCTCCGCCAACACGGCATACCGAACGATGTAGCCGGACGCGCCGAAGCGGACCACGATCTGGCGGAGCTCGGCATCTTCGGTCTGCATTCCAAGATCGGGAAACTCTTCCAATTTTTCGATCGCTCGCCAGATCGACGCGAGAGCGCGCTGCGCGGCGGCCGGGCTGTGCTGATCGAGAAACAGGCGCAATCGCTCGACGTCCTCGACAGCGTCGGGCGAAAGCAGGATCATCCGATCGTGCGCGCTGCCGGCCGTGGCAGCTCCTTCGCCGACCCCCAGCTCGCGACCCAGTCCTTCACCTCATTGAGCGGTACGGCGGCGCGGCTCTGTCGGAAGTCATCCAGCCGCCGGCGATCCTCGGCAATGTCGGGGCCGGCGATATCGACCACGGAATCGAGCAGCGCCACGGCTTCCGCGAGCACGGCGGCGACATCCTGCCCGCGCTCGTCGGCCATTGCGCGCAAACGCGCGTCGGTGTCGGCGTCGATATCCAGCGTGCGGCGAATGATGTTCATGCCGTTAGAATAGGAGTGAAGGACGAATTTGTCGAGACGTCCGTCCTAGAGAGATCAGTGAACCAGACCCCGAGATCGATCAGCGCGGCGACTCACCCGGCTGATACCGCCGCGGCGTGGTCCCGGCTTCATGGATCGCGCGCCAGAAGCAGAGTTGTAAACCTCATTTAAGTCAAAGATATGCGGGGACGCTGTCAATTCGGATATCGCTTTGCCCGTCAGGCTACGCTGCCTAGCCCCTCATTCATGTTGTCTTCTCTCGTCGAGAAAAGTAGGTCCTCTTTTGGTTGGCCTTTCTGATCATTTGGAGATCAAGTCCGATTCCGACTTTTATTTCGTCGATATACTTCTCGCGATAAGCGCTATCGAACGTTGTGGGATTGTCAGGCACTGATGCGTTCGCTTCAGATTGAATCGCGTGGCGTAGAGATTGAAAGATGAGATTTATCGCTTCTTTGGCAGCAGTTCGGTCTGTGGAGGTGGGCATTTCAGAGGGGGCAACTGACCGCGCAACGTCGATGATGTCGCGGACTTGCTCAAAGGGATAGTATCCCTTTGGGTTATCCGCGTTGCGTCGTACATTACAATAAATGAGGCGTAGCGTGTCCATTGACGTGGAGAGAGCGTAAAACCCTTTAAGATAGTCCTCCTCTGTAGGGCTTTGCTTATCGCAGTACACAAAAAATGACGACTTAGCTTCGACTATTTCGCACCACCAGCCACGAAGTTCATCGACAAATTTCCCTCGTTGCTGGAATACGTACGTTAGGTAAGCAGCGAAGAGTAGCGCGATTAGAGTGGCGTTACTTCCAACGAACGTCGATTTACTATTGGGATCTCTTGTTAGATATTCAGCGAGAGAGAGAAGCAGGATGATTATAACCGCGGCACCGGCGCCAACGAGTCTCATTCTCAATGTCTGATTTGTCATATCAATCCCTCCATAAAAAGTGCGGTCAGTTGATTAGAGTAAAATGACAATACTACCTTGAGATGATTTAAATATAAAATACAGCTAAGACAAAAAGGCCGGGCAAGTGCCCGGCCTTTATTTCCGACGTGCGTCTGGGTCCGTCTTGTTCGGATGCCCGTCTACAGCACCCGATTACTCTCCTTCACCTTCTCCGCATCCAGATAAACGCTGCTCCCCATCTCCTTGAACTTCGCGCTCATATGCTTCATGCCGTCCTCGGCAGTCCCGCTCATCGACATGCCGATGCTGTTCGGATCATTCAGCGTCGCCGCATAGTCGCGGACGTCCTGCGTGATCTTCATCGAACAGAACTTCGGCCCGCACATCGAGCAAAAATGGGCGACCTTGTGGGCTTCCTTCGGCAGGGTCTCGTCGTGGAAGTTTTTCGCGGTCTCGGGGTCGAGGCCGAGGTTGAACTGGTCGCTCCAGCGGAAGTCGAAGCGGGCGCGGGAGAGGGCGTCGTCGCGGAGCTGGGCGGCCGGGTGGCCCTTGGCGAGATCGGAGGCGTGGGCGGCGATCTTGTAGGTGATGACGCCGACCTTGACGTCATTGCGATCGGGCAGGCCGAGATGCTCCTTCGGCGTGACATAGCAGAGCATGGCGCAGCCGAACCAGCCGATCATGGCGGCGCCAATGCCCGAGGTGATGTGGTCATAGCCCGGCGCGATGTCGGTGGTCAGGGGCCCGAGGGTGTAGAACGGCGCCTCGCCGCACTCCCTAAGCTGCTTGTCCATGTTGATCTTGATCTTGTGCATCGGCACGTGGCCGGGGCCTTCGATCATGACCTGGCAGCCCTTGTCCCACGCGATTTTCGTCAGCTCGCCGAGCGTCTCCAGCTCCGCGAACTGGGCGCGGTCGTTCGCGTCCGCGATCGAGCCCGGGCGCAGGCCGTCGCCGAGCGAGAACGAGACGTCATATTTGCGCATGAGGTCGCAGATCTCGTCGAAATGCGTATAGAGGAAGCTTTCCTTGTGATGCGCCAGGCACCACTTCGCCATGATCGAGCCGCCGCGCGAGACGATGCCGGTGACGCGGCTGGCGGTGAGGTGGATGTAGGACAGCCGCACGCCGGCGTGGATGGTGAAATAGTCGACGCCCTGCTCGCACTGCTCGATCAGCGTGTCCTTGTAGAGCTCCCAGGTCAGCTTGACCGGATCGCCGTTGCACTTCTCCAGCGCCTGATAGATCGGAACGGTGCCGATCGGCACCGGCGAATTGCGCAAGATCCATTCGCGGGTGGTGTGGATGTTGCGGCCGGTGGAGAGGTCCATCACGGTGTCGGCGCCCCAGCGGATCGCCCACACCATCTTCTCGACCTCTTCCTCGACGGATGACGTCACCGCCGAGTTGCCGATATTGGCGTTGATCTTGGTGAGGAAGTTGCGGCCGATGATCATCGGCTCGAGTTCTGAGTGGTTGATGTTGCAGGGAATGATGGCGCGGCCGCGCGCGATCTCGGAGCGCACGAACTCCGGGGTGATGAAGGCGGGGACCGACGCGCCAAAGCTTTCGCCATCGGCGAGGGCGGCTTCGGCGCGTTCGAGCTGCTCCTTGCGGCCGAGATTTTCGCGCTCCGCGACGTAGATCATCTCCTTGGTGATGATGCCGGCGCGGGCGAATTCGAGCTGCGTGATCTTGTGGCCGTCGAGGCCGCGCAGCGGCTGGTGATAGGCCGAGAAGGCGCGCGCGGCCTTGTCGGTGGAGAGGTTGCCGTTGTCCTCCGGCTTGACCTGGCGGCCCGCATATTCCTCGACGCCGCCGCGCTCGATCACCCAGGCCTTGCGGCCGCGGGGCAGGCCGGCGTTGACGTCGATGGTCACGGACGGATCGGTGTAGGGGCCGGAGGTGTCGTACACCGGCAGGTTCGGCTCGCCGGCGCCTTCGGAGAGGATGATCTCGCGCAAGGGCACGCGCAGGTCGGGCGCGGCGTCGGGCGAGGCGAAGATCTTTCGCGAGGAGGGCAGCGGGCCGGTGGTGACGGCGGGGACGGTTTTTTCGGGGTTGGAGCGGATGTTCATGGGATCCTCCGGTTTAATTCTGGTGTGCAATGTTTGATCTCGTCATCCTGAGGTGCGAGGCCTGCGGCGCGAACGCGACGCTGGGCGAGCCTCGAAGGATGAACGAGCCGGGCCGTCGCCCTTCGAGGGCCGCTGAAGAAGCGGCCACCTCAGGGTGACGGGTTAAAGAGGTTTGCTCCGTCATTGCGAGCGAAGCGAAGCAATCCAGAAATGCTCCCGCGGAAGCAGTCTGGATTGCTTCGTCGCTTCGCTCCTCGCAATGACGGTGTGGAGAGCGCGTGTGCATCACGCCGCCTCCGCTGACTGGCCGAGCCATTGCCGCACCCGCGCATCGGGGTCCGCATTTTGCGTGACGTCGCTGACGACGGCGATGGAATCGGCGCCCGCGGCAAAGATCTCCGCGGCGTGCTCGAACTTGATGCCGCCGATCGCGACCAGCGGGATGGTGCCGATGCGCTTCTTCCATTCCGTGATCTTCGGAATGCCCTGCGGTTCGAAGCGCATCGATTTCAGCGTGGTGAAGAAGATCGGGCCGAGCGCGACGTAGTCGGGCTTGGCCGCGAGCGCGGTTTCAAGCTCCGCGTCGTCGTGGGTGGAGACGCCGAGCGACAGGCCGGCCTCGCGGATCGCCTTGAGGTCCGCGTCGGCGAGATCCTCCTGGCCGAGATGCAGATATTTTGCACCCGCGACGACCGCCGCGCGCCAATAGTCGTTCACGACCAGCTTGGCCTGCGTGCCCTGCGTGATCGCCAGCGCGTCGGTGACGATCTGCAGCGCGTCGGCATCGTTCAGCTCTTTCGCGCGCAGCTGGATGGTGCCGACGCCAAGCTTGGTCAGGCGCTCGACCCATTTGAGGCTGTCGACGACGGGATAGAAGCGATCAGGATACGCGTTGCGATCAGGATACGGCATGCCAGAACGGGGTCCCAACGACAGGGGTGGAAGGGGAGGCGAAGTCGCGAGCGTTCATCAGCCCGGCTTCGTATGCGGTGCGGCCGGCCTCACAGCCGAGGCGGAAGGCATTGGCCATCGCGACGGGATCGGCGGCTTTGGCGATGGCGGTGTTGAGCAGCACGGCGTCGTAGCCGAGCTCCAGTGCTGCGGCGGCATGCGAGGGCGCGCCGATGCCGGCGTCGACCACCAGCGTGATGTCGGGCAGGCGCTCGCGCAGCAGCTTGAGCGCGTCGCGGTTGGTGATGCCCTTGGCGCTGCCGATGGGCGCGGCCCACGGCATCACCACCTTGCAGCCGGCATCGACCAGGCGGTTCGCGACCGAGAGATCCTCGGTGCAGTAGGGGAACACTTCGAAACCGTCCTTGATCAGGATGGCGGCGGCTTCGACCAGGCCGACCACGTCGGGCTGCAGCGTGTCGTTGTCGGCGATGACTTCCAGCTTGATCCAGGACGTGCCGAACAATTCGCGCGCGAGTTTTGCCGTCGTCACCGCCTCGCGCACGGTGCGGCAGCCGGCCGTGTTCGGCAGCACGGTGACCTCTAACTCGCGGATCAGATTCCAGAACGCATCGCCGGTCTTGCCGCCGGCGGATTCGCGGCGCAGCGACACCGTGACGATGTTCGAGCCCGAGGCGCGGATCGCCGCCTGCATGATCGCGGGCGAGGGATAGAGCGCGCTGCCGATCAGCAGGCGCGAGGCGAAGGTTTTGCCGTAGAAGGTCACCATGTGGGAGGTGTCTCCTCAATCGCAGCAGTCGTCCCCGCGAAAGCGGGGATCCAGTACGCCGCGGCAGGGCGGCTAGAACCGTGAAGCCGCGGCGTACTGGATCGCCCGGTCGAGCCGGGCGATGACAGTGGAGTGTTTGGAGAAATCATCACCATCACCCTCCCTGCCGCGGCGTGATGATCTCGATCTCGTCGCCGGCTTTCAAGCTCGTCTCGGCCCAGCGGCTCTTCGGCACGACGTCGTAGTTGAGCGCGATGGCGAAATGGGTGCCCTCGTAATCGAGCTCGCTGAGCAGCGCATCGACGCTGGCCGCATTGATCTCGCGTTGCTCGCCGTTCACGATCACGCGCATTGCATCACCTCATTGTCGATCTGGCCGCGCTGGACATATTGCAGCGTCAGCTCGGCAAGCGCCGGCGCGATCAGGAAGCCGTGGCGGTAGAGCCCGTTGACGGCGATCTTGTCGCCGTGAATGCCGATGCGCGGCAAATTGTCGGGATAGGCTGGGCGCAGGCCGGAGCCGAATTCGACGATGCGGGCTTCGCCGAACGCCGGGTGCACGGCGTAGGCCGCGCCCAAGAGCTCCAGCGCGGAGCGGACGCTGACGCCGGTGTCTTCGGCCTCGATCGAGGTCGCGCCGAGCATGAACAGGCCTTGCTCGCGCGGGATGACGTAGAGCGGCCAGCGCGGATGGATCAGTCGCACGGGGCGCGCCAGCTGCACCTCGCCGGTCTCGATCAAAATCATCTCGCCCTTGACGCCGCGCAGCTCAGGTTGCTCGTCGCGCGCGCCGAGGCCGCGGCAGTCGATCACGATGCCGTCGAGATCTTTCGCGGAGACGTCGCTGTCGAACTTGATGGTGCCGCCGGCAGCTTTGATGCGCTCGTGCAGCTTCGGCAGCACGCGGCGCGGCTCGACATGGCCTTCGGTCGGGAAGAACAGCGCGTCGCGAAAACGGCCTTCCAGCGACGGCTCGAGTTCGGCCAACGCTGCGGCATCGAGCCGGCGGTGGCCTTCGGTCATCCGGGCAAAGCGCTCGAAGTCGTTGCGCTCGCGCGGATGGGCGACGACGAGCGAGCCGTTGAAGGGGGTATCCGGTAGCTCGCGCCGCCAGATGTCGAGCGAGCGCAGGCCGAGCCTGGAGATGATGGGTTCGGCGACCTCCGCCTCGCAATAGGGCGCGAGCATCCCGCCGGCCCAATGGCTGGTGGCATCGGTCATGGCGGCGTCACTGCGCTCGTGTAGCGTGACGGTATGGCCGGCCTGCGCGAACAACAGCGCCTGCCAGGCGCCGGCAATGCCTGCGCCGATGATGGATACCGGGGAATCCGGTCGCTTGGTCGTCTGCAACATCCCTGTCCCTTCGCCGGCATGACCCGGATCAGGTTCAAAGGGTCACCGCGGTCCTGGGCGGGATCGCCCATTTAGCGGTATCTCAGCTCCTCCTCGGAGCACCCCTCGGAACGGCTCTAATGTAGGCCAGTGGGGCGTGGAGTCAACGCATGTTCCCGGGAACCTGCGCCCGGGCGTTGCGCACGTGCTGGGCGAGCTTCCTGTGCGGCGCTGCGCCGAACATCGGCTGCGGATTGCCGTTCGGCTCCAGCCAGCTCTCGTTGCTGGCCTCTCGCACCATCTCCTGACGCTGCCGCTTTGCAACGTAGTAATAGCCGCCCGCGAAATAACGCACGGCTCGGCTGTGGTCGCCATTGGCGGCGCGATAGGCACCGGCGAGATATTTGACCGCGTAGGTGAGGTTGGTGTTGGGGTCGCGCAAGCCGGCGGCATCGCCGGTGTAGCCGAGCCCGCGGGCGGTCGCGAGCTTGATCTGCATCAGCCCGATGGTGCCGCCATGGCCGACGAGGCCGGGCTGATAGCGGCTCTCGCGCATGATGACGCGATGCACCAGTGCTTCCGGCACGCCGTTGGCGCGCGCATGGGCCGCGACCATCTCGGCATACTCGGCTTCGCCCGCGAACGCAGCCTGCGACGACATCAGTCCGGCCGCGAGCAGCGCGGCAACGCGTAAAATTTTCATGAGATATCCCAGCGATCCTGAGTGCGATGTCTCTAAGCGATCTGCGCCCGGCTGCCGTTAGGCCTCCCGAAGGCGGCGATGATGTGACCAAACGCCGCCGTTAACGATTTCGCAGCGCCGAGCCGCTGTTACGACTCAATGCCGGCGTAACGGTTCCGCTAAGGTCGAGACCCCGCTCGCGACAGCACGCCTGTCTATTCGCACGGGCGCGCGAAAGCGAGTATGTACGGCCAGCGAATCGGGAGAGGTGCCATGACAAAAACAACCATGGTCAATGCCCAGACCGACGTCCCCAGGCAAAATCCCTGTGCGCAGTGCGGCGCGCCGATCGCGCGGCCCGACTGGATCGAGCCGGGCGAGGGGCGTGTCTCCTATCTCTGGACCTGCCGCGCCTGCGACTATCGCTTCGAGGCGGTGGCGATCTTCGACGAGATGCCCATCGCGCATCCGCCGCTCGCGGCTTGAAGTTAGGCGGCCAGCCGCGGCTCCTGCCACACCGGCAATTGCATCCGCACGATCAAGCCGTGCGGCTCGCGGTCGTGCAGCGACAGCTCGCCGCCATGGGCGAGCGCGATCGCGCGCGCGATCGACAGGCCGAGGCCGAAGCCGGTGGAATCGTCCATGGTGCGCGCGTCGTCGCCGCGCACGAACGGCTCCAGCATCTCCTGCTTGCGCGCATCCGAAATGCCGGGGCCATCGTCCTCGACGTCGATGACGAGCTTCGTGCCTGATACGTCGAGGCGGATCGTCACCTCGGCGCCGAAGCGGACCGCGTTCTCGACGAGGTTGGTGACGCCGCGATGCAGATCGTCGGGACGCGCGGCGGCGGTTGCCGAAGCGGGGCCTTCATAGTGCACGACATGGCCCATGTCGCCGAACTGGTCGGCGACGAGCTGCAGCGTGCTGGCGATGTCCACCAGCGTCACGGCCTCGATCTTGCGGTCGTTGCGCAGCAGCGACAGCACGGATTCCAGCATCGAGCGCATCTGGTCGAGATCGATCAGCATGCGCCTGCGGTTGCCCTCGTCCTCGATGAACTCGGCGCGCAGGCGCAGCCGCGTGATCGGGGTGCGCAGATCGTGGCTGATCGCCGCCAGCATCCTTGTGCGATCCGACATCAGCCGCGCGATCCGCTCATGCATGCGGTTGAGCGCGCGCGCGACCGAGCGGATCTCCTCCGGGCCGCGCTCGGGCAAGGGTTCTGCCTCGCCGTCCAGGCTGAAATTCTCGGCGGCCTTGGCGAAGGACGACAGCGGCGCGGCCAGCGCGCGCGCCGCCCACAGGCCGAGCACGGTGACGCAGATGAAGGTGGTCATCAGCGTCATCAGCCACGGTGCGCCCCAGAACCACGGCCGCGGGCCGCCATCGACATGGCCTGATATCACACTGCCGTCGGGCAGTTGCACGCCGATGCGGTGCTCGCCGCCTTCGGGGGCAAGCTGCACCACCTTGTAGCCGCGGCCGAGGTGGCGGCGGATCCCGTGCAGATGTTGGCTTTCGCTGTCTTCGACGACATTTGCGGTGTCGGGCGCAAACGTCTCGATATTGAGCTTCGGGAAGGCGCGCGCGAGATCTGCGATGAGGCGCGGCCGCTCGGCCGGCTCGACCGAGCCGAGCAGCACCGCGGCATCCGCCAATTGCGGCGCGCCGTCCGGCGGCGTGTCCGGGCGGTCCGGCCGGCTGATCAGGAAGGCAGCGGTGACGACGAGATGCAGCGCGACAGTGGAAGCCAGCACCAGCGCGGCGATCTGCCCGCCGATACCCTTGAGGTGGAAGAACCCGAACGGCCTCATCGTCGGCGTCCGTCAGCTGCTCAGGGACGCCGCGACCGCTTCCGTTCTGGGCGTGAACAAATAACCGCCGGAGCGTACCGTCTTGATGATGGTCGGGTCGGCCGGATTGGGCTCGATCTTGCGGCGGATACGGCTGACCAGCACGTCGATGGAGCGTTCGAACGAGCCGGTGTTGCGCCCCTGCGTGAGGTCGAGCAGGCTGTCGCGCGACAGCACGCGGCCAGGCCGCTCGCAGAAGGTCCGAAGCAGATCGAACTCGGCGCTGGTCACCGCGACGCGGGCGCCTTCCGGATTGCGCAGCTCGCGCAGGCGCAAATCGATGCGCCAGCCCTCGAAGGCCAGCGTGCTCGCGCCCTCGATCGAGCTTGCCGCCTGCGCTGCAGCCTGGCGGCGCAGCACCGCGTTGATGCGCGCGAGCAGCTCGCGCGGGTTGAAGGGCTTGGGCAGATAGTCGTCCGCGCCCATCTCGAGGCCGACGATGCGGTCGACGTCCTCGCCGCGCGCGGTCAGCATGATGATCGGCGTCTGCGTCTCCGAGCGCACCTTGCGGCAGAGGCTCAAGCCGTCCTCGCCGGGCAGCATGACGTCGAGAATGATGAGGTCCACGCGATGGTCGGCCATGGCGCGCGACATCTCGCGGCCATCGCTGACGGCGGTGACGTTGCAGGCGTTGTTGCGCAGGTACTTCGCAATCAACGTCCGGGTTTCGCGGTCGTCCTCGACGACCAGGATGTTGGGATTGGGAATGGCCATGTGCTTTGTTTGTCCAAGATTCGGGCCAAATGGCGATTATTTTTGTTTCGTATTGTTTCTGAAGCCAATTCCGCAACACAGGGACACGCCTGGGTAGTGGAACGGCAAGGTCTCGTTAAGGCCGTTAACCATACCGTGGTGCGGTCAATTGCGAAACCCCACAAAAACCACGGAGCGATCATGACCGCAATCTCAGCGGCGTCCGCAGGTAACTACCAGTCGCCCCTGCAGCGACTGCAGCAAGAATTGCAATCGGAAGTTTCGGCCGGCACGATCTCGTCGTCGGACCAGTCGGCGCTCTCGACGGCGCTGACCGACATCGACACGGCGCTCCAGCAGAGCCGGTCGAGCGACCAGTCGAGCGGCACCAAGCCGTCCAAGGACGACATGAAGTCGAAGATCGACGACCTCATCTCGAGCGAGGTGTCGAACGGGACGCTGACCTCGGACCAGGCCGACGAGCTCAAGGGCGTGTTTCAGTCCGCCTTTGCGAATGGTCCCGGTGGGACGGGCGGCCCCGGTGGCGCCGGCGGTCCTCCGCCCGGCCCGCCGCCGGACGACAGCTCTTCGGATTCGTCGTCGTCCACGGACCAGACCAGCAGCACGTCGAGCGATTCCACCACGGCCGATATTCTCAAGCAGTTCCTGGAGGCACTCCAGCAGTCACAATCGTCGAGCGCGTCCTACGGCGCCAACGGTAGCTCGTCGAGCAGCTCGTCCTTCTCCGCACTTCTGATCGACTACAAGAGCTGACTTTAGCAGCTGACTTTTGTAGCTGACCTGGCGACGCAGGTCGGCGCGTTCCCCGCCACGCTCGTGCTTCACCCAGGGCGCACGATCGTCGGCGGGGAACGTGCATCTGGAACGTTCCAGCGCGCAGGAACTTTCGTCGCAATGCAGCGCCATTATTGCGCGACGAAATTGCCGCATCTTAGGAACTGCGCGCGATCAGCGCTGTTCTCTCCCCACGAGTTTTCTGCTGAAGGAGAGGACAACAATGTTGATGAAATCGATCGCCGCCGGTCTTGCCGGCACCGCACTTCTTGCGACCGTTGCGTTTGCGCAATCGCCGACCGCCACCACCGACAGGGCGCCGACTGCGGCCACCACGACGACGACAACGACCACGGCGTCGGGTGAATGGCGCGCCTCGAAGATGGCGGGCCTGAAGATCTACAACGATGCCAACGAGAACATCGGCTCGATCAATGATCTGCTGATGGACAAGAGCGGCAACGTCAAGATCGCCGTGATCGGCGTCGGTGGCTTCCTCGGCATGGGCGAGCATCTGGTCGCCGTGCCCTACGAGAAGCTGAAGTTCGTCAACGAGGCGGTGGCCTATACCGGCACCGGCACCAACCCGGGCGCCAAGCCGGCCGCGACCACGACGACCGGCGCTGCGACCGGCACCGAGAAGACCACGACCACCACGACCGCGACGTCGGGCTCGAAGTGGTACCCGGACCATGCCGTGTTCAATGCGAGCAAGGACGAGCTGAAGAACATGCCCGAGTTCAAGTACTCGGAGTAATGCGGACCACGTGACGGCTTGATGCGAAGCGGGGGGGGGGGGGGGGGGGGGGGGGGGGGGGGGGGGGGGGGGGGGGGGGGGGGGGGGTG
>NZ_JBXAPO010000018.1:80600-160734 GCF_058804065.1 Bradyrhizobium sp. GW821-FHT13H05
GGGATGCGAAGCTCGCCTGTTTTCCACCGGCCCCGCTGTCGTGTCTTCCCGTCATTGCGAGGAGCGAAGCGACGAAGCAATCCAGTCTGTTGCCGCGGGGGCATTTCTGGATTGCTTCGCTTCGCTCGCAATGACGGAGGATGTTTGCTCAGTGCGTCACCAGCGGACAGCCGCCCTTGTCGAGCGGACGGAATGCCTCGTCGCCGGGTACGGTGGCGATCAGCTTGTAGAGGTCCCACTCGCCCTTGGATTCCTCGGGCTTCTTGACCTCGAACAGATACATGTCGTGGACCATGCGGCCGTCGATGCGGATCTTGCCGTTCTTGGCGAAGAAGTCGTTGACTGGCGTGGCGCGCATCTGCGCCATCACCTTCGGCGCCTCGTCGGTCTTGATGGCCTCGATCGCCTTCAGATAATGCATGGTTGCCGAATAGAGCCCGGCCTGGATCATGGTCGGCATGTGGCCGACCTTGTCGTTGAAGCGTTTCGAGAAGGCGCGCGTCTCCTCGTTCATGTCCCAGTAGAACGCGTCGGTGACGATCAGGCCCTGCGTCGCCTTAATGCCGAGCGAATGCGTGTCGGTGATCTCCTGGAGCAGCGCGATCATCTTCTGGCCGCCCTGCACGAGGCCGAACTCGGCGGCCTGCTTCAGCGCGTTGGTGGTGTCGCCGCCGGCATTCGCCAGCGCGACCACCTTGGCCTTGGAGGCCTGGGCCTGGAGCAGGAAGGAGGAGAAGTCCGACGAATTGAGCGGATGGCGGACCTCGCCGAGCACCTTGCCGCCGCTTTCCTTGACCACGTTGGCGGCGTCGCGCTGCAGCGCCATGCCGAAGGCATAGTCGGCGGTGACGAAGAACCAGGTGTCCTCGCCGCGCTTCACCATCGCCTTGCCGGCGACGTTCGACAGCGCGTAGGTGTCGTAGGTCCAGTGCACGGTGTTGGGCGAGCAGGCGACACCGGTGATGTCGGATGAGCCGCCGCCGGAATTGATGTTGATCCTGTTCTTCTCGCGCGTCAGTGCCGAGATAGGCAGCGCCACCGAGGACGTCGGCACGTCGAAGATCGCGTCGACCTTGTCGTTGTCGTACCAGTTGCGGGCGATGTTGACGCCGACATCAGGCTTGTTCTGGTGATCGGCGGCGACCACCTGCACGGGCTTGCCGGCGACCTTGGCGCCGTAATCGGCGACCGCCATCTCGACGGCGGCGAGCGAGCCCTTGCCGGTCGCGTCCGCATAGAGGCTCGACATGTCCGTGAGCACGCCGATCTTGACGACATCGTCGGAAATCTGCGCCTGCGCGGCGCCTGATGTCGCGGCGAGCGCGAGACCGGCCGCAACCGCGGCGATGAGTTTTTGCATATGTTTCTCCCTCAGCATTGTTGTTTGGGTTTTGTTGCGGGGACTGTTGTAGCGACAAACGGTCGCGGGGGCAAAGCCCGGGATGCGCGAGGAGGGGTGCGAAATAAGTAGGGGGTGGCGGTGCTCTAACCCTCTCCCGCCTCGACCACTTCCGCGTGGAGGGCACGAAGCTGATCCCGCCGCCGACCGGTGTGACGATCCCTACGAAGACCAGGCCTATCGGCTATGGGCAGTCAAGCAACGGAGCGAGTGAGCCAAAACTCCGTCTCGCCGTCGTTTCAGGATCCAGGCGAACTGACGGGTTGTTTGTGACCCGGTCGGCGGCGGCTGCCAATATCCTCTGTAAGCGAAGTTCGAAGCCGACTGCCCAACGTCTGCAGGAACGCATAGTCTTTGAATTCATATTCCCGATCAAATGGCGCTAGAGAGCGCATCGCCGCTGATGGTTCTCCAAAGTACCACATCTCGACCAGGTCCTTGTCGGGCTGCTCCATGTGGAAACGTTTACGGTAACCGTCGATGCTTTTCTGGGATAGTTTCTTGATGTCATCGGGGGACTTGGGAAGACACAGGTCGTCCACGGAGGATGCACGTGTTAGGGCACGCGCAAAAAGAAAGTAGGCATCACGAGCCTCCATACTCAAGAGCAGGCCCGAAACAAAATACCATTCCGAAATTGCGCGGCCGATGTCTTCGCAAGTCCGCGGATCGAGTAATTGCGTTGGGAAGTGAATCGCCAATGGCGAGGTAAGCCCAAAAAGCTCCGGATAGCTTTCCAGTCTCCTTTCGTGAGTGGCCTGGTCAATGTCCGCGATCTGCTTTTGATAAGCCGCCTCCATAGCGGCGAGACCATCCCGATTAGCTGCCTCTATATCATCGATAGTCTTCTGCCGAGCAGCCTTCGCAGCCTCGTCAGCGTTCTTCTGAGCTACGTCCATAGCACTGCGAGCATGTCTCGTTGCGGTATAAATACCGACACAGGCACCGGCAATGGCGAAGAACATGCCGCCAACGAGCGAAACAATTGTTGGGGTCCACCTGCTATCGACCTCCAGCTTGAGCTTACTAAGCTCAACGCGAAGCTTTTCGACTTCAAGTCTGGCTTTGCGGTGTTGCAAGCTGCGCAGCTGCAAGCAGGCCCCTCTGGAGTCTTGCAGAGTGTCCGAGTTCTGTTGGGCGGCGAGCGTGTTCCACAAAAACAGCGCAAGGCCAGCAACGATCAAGACGGTGCACAGACCGCGAACAATGGAAGATCGGGTGGGCATCTGCTTTCGCCAATCGGGCCGCGCAACATGCTACATCCCGCCAAGCTAGCATAAATATCTGTGCGAGTTTGTGGGATAGTTCACGGCCGCTCCCTTACCCGCCTGGAAACGCTGCACAGTCTTCGATCAATTTGCCCTTCTTCCGCAAGCAAGGGGAAAAAGGATGCTGCCCGTCACACGCTGCCGCCCTTCAGCCGTTCGTTGCGTCGGCGCAAGCCTTCCAGCGTTGCAAGCAGGATGACCGACACCGTCGTCAAAATCACCGCCGCCGCCGTGATGGTCGGGCTGATATTCTCGCGGATGCCGCTGAACATCTCGCGCGGCAGGGTGCGCTGCTCGGGACCTGCCATGAACAGCACGATCACCACCTCGTCGAAGCTGGTCGCGAAGGCGAACAGCGCACCTGATGCGAGGCCCGGCAGGATCAACGGCAGGATCACGCGGCGGAACGCTTGAAGCGGCGAGGCGCCGAGCGAGGCGGCGGCACGTGCCAGATTGGTATCGAAGCTCTGCAGCGTCGCGCCGACCGTGATCACTACAAAGGGCGTCGCCAGCGCGGTGTGGGCCAGGATCAAGCCGAGATAACTGCCGGTTAGCCCGATCGGTGCGAAGAAGAAATAAAGGCCGACCGCGGTGATGACGCCGGGCACGACGACCGGCGACAGCACGAAAGCCAGCACGAGCGGCTTGAGCCGGCTTTTCCATTGCGCGAGCCCCAGCGCGGCCAGCGTGCCGAGCACCATCGACAGCAGGGTCGAGGCAACCCCGATGATCATGCTGTTCTTCAGTGCATTCATCCAGCGCGGCGAATTGATGAAATCGTCGTACCAGCGCAAGGAGAAGCCCGGCAGCGGATAGGTGAGGTACGAGCCGGAGCTGAACGACAGCGGCATGATCGCAAGGATCGGCGCGATCAGGAAGATGAATACCAGCGTCGAGATGACGATGGTCGCGGTCCACGCGATGCGCTGGCTGGGCGTGCGAATGGAAGAATGATCGCTCAATTCTTCATTCCTCCCGTGACCTGCTGTCCCTGCACCAGTCTGCCGTAGACGAGAGCGAGCAGGATCGTGGCCAGCAGCAGCACCGCACCCAGCGCCGAAGCGAGGCCCCAATTGGCCGTCTCGGTCGTGTAGAGCGCGATGAAGTAGCTGATCATCTGGTCGGCGGCGCCTCCGACGAGGGCCGGCGTGATGTAGTAGCCGAGCGCCAGGATGAAGACGAGCAGGCTTCCCGCGCCGATGCCGGGCAGCGTCTGAGGCAGATAGATCCGCAGGAAGGCAGTGAGGGGTGGCGCACCGAGCGAGGCGGCGGCCCGCATGTAGGCAGGCGAGATCGCCTTCATGCTGCTGTACAGCGGCAGGATCATGAACGGCAGCAGAACGTGGGTCATGGCCACGCAGACACCGAAGCGGTTGTAGATCAGCCGCAACGGCTCGTCGATGATGCCAAGCCAGTGCAGGCTGTCGTTCACGACGCCCTTGCTCTGCAACAAGACGATCCAGGCGCAGGTGCGGACCAGAAGCGAGGTCCAGAACGGCAGCAGGACGAAGATCATCAGCAGGTTCGACCGCCCCGGCGGCAGCGTCGCCAGGAGGTAGGCGACCGGAAAGCCGAGGATCAGGCAGAGTATCGTGACGCTGAGGCTGATGAGGAAGGTGCGGGCGAACACGTCGCGGTAGATGGCCTGATCGGGCGAGGCCGCGATGATCGCACCATCCGCGTTCCGCGTCAGGTCGAGCGCCGCCAGAAGGTAGAAGCCGGTCGTTGGGCCACTGGCGTCCTTGATCGTGGTCCAGGTGGTGCGTTCGCGCCAGGCCGGATTGATCTTGCCCAGCGCGTCTCACTGGCCGTGCCGGGCTCCGGCACCGCCTTCAGATTGCGTGCCGTGCTGGTGAGGATCGTGCGGAAGCCGTTCATTGCGTAGTTGAGCCGCTTGGCCGCAATCGCCATCGTGCCGGCGGCGCGCGCGGCCAGAATGTCGTTCGCCAGCGCTGCGTAAGCCTTTTCGTCCGGCAGGTCCTTGCCGTTCCAGTCGGCGAGCGCCGCGACGGTTTGAGGTAGAACCTGGCGCACCTCCCGGTCATCGACGGCGCGCCAGAGCATGCCGGCGATGGGCCCCGCGAAGGTGAAGAGCAGAAACAGCAAAAGCGGCAGGATCAGTGCCAGCGCCTTGAGCTGGCGCGCGCGCTCCGCCCGCTTCAAGCGGCGCTTGAGCGGCACTTCGGTCGATGCATGGGCGGAGGCTGCCGTCATGGGAGCAGTCTCTTGGCGCGGCCTGAGCAAGCGCCTCGTCCTTCGAGACGACCGCTTCGCGGTCTCCTCAGGATGAGGCTCAACGACATCAGGGCCTGCAATGTCGCTACCACAGACTCCGTCCCCATCCTGAGGAGCCCGCCGAAGGCGGGCGTCTCGAAGGATGGCCGCAACGTCACCGCTTTCAATGCGCGTCGCACGCCGGTCGAGTCACGCGCTATTTCGTGGCCCATTTGTTGAAGCGCTCGGTCAGGCGGTCGATGTTCTCGAGCCAGAAGGCAACGTTGATCTCGACCGCGTTCTTGATGTTGTCAGGCGCTGTCGGCAGGTCCTTCAGAACGGCCGGCGCGAGCAGAGCGGCGGCGTCCTTGTTCGAGGTGCCATAGGCAATGTTCTCCGACAGTTTGGACTGGTTCTCCGCCTTGCCGGCGAAATCCAGGAACTTGTAGGCCGCGTCCTTGTTCGGGCTGCCCTTCAGGATGACCCAGCTGTCGAGGGTGAAGAGCGCTCCGTCCCACACCATGCCGAAATTCTTCTTGTCGTTCTTGTTCGCGGTGTCGATGCGGCCATTGTAAACCGAGGTCATCGCGACCTCGCCGGAGGCGAGCAATTGCGGCGGCTGGGCGCCGGCCTTCCACCAGACGATGTCGCCCTTGATGGTGTCCAGCTTCTTGAATGCGCGCTCGATGCCCTCGTCGGTCGCCAGCACCTTGTAGACGTCCTTCGGTGCGACGCCGTCGGCCATGAGGGCGATCTCCAGCGTGGTCTTCGGGCCCTGGCGCAAAGCGCGCTTGCCCGGGATTTTCTTGGTGTCGAAGAAGTCGGCCCAGCCATTCGGGGCCTGCTTCAGCTTGTCCTTGTCGTAGCCGAGAACGAAATCGTAGAGGATGGCACCGACGCCGCAAGCGTTGACCGACGGCGGGATATAGGCGGCCTCGCCGCCGATCTTGGAATAATCCAACTTCTCGAACAGGCCTTCCTCGCAGCCGACCGCGAGTTCGTCGCTCTCGACCTGGACGACGTCCCAGGTGGCGGCACCGCCCTGCACCTTGGCGCGCAACACGCCGACGCCGCCGTCCCAGGACTCGTCGTTCATCGCAACGCCGGCTGCCTTCTTGAACGGCTCGAAATAGACCTTCTTCTGCGCGTCCTGATACGCGCCGCCCCACGACACGATTGTGAGGTCACGCGCCTGTGCGACCGTGGCCAGTGCAGCGCTGGCGGTGAGCGCCGCGGCGAAACCCAGAGCAATCTTGCCTGTCTTGCGCTTCAGCATGGTTCTTGTTCCTTCTTCACGTGTGTTGCGTTGAGGTTGATCGATACAGATCCGGATCAGACGGGATCGAGGGCCAGGCAGTCCTCGGGACGGAAAGTGATGAACACGCCTTCGCCGGGTGCGAGACTGCGATGCGCCCCCAGCTGAAGCTTGACCATGAACTCGGCATTCCCTGAGACATCGAGCACAGCCAGTGCGTGGTCGCCGAGATAGATGGTGTTCTGCACCTTGGCCGGCAGCCGGTTCGGTCCATCGCTGGAGGTGCCATCGGGGATGATGGCGATCCGCTCCGGCCGCACCGACAGGGAGGTCGATGTGCCGGCGCCTGATACGTTGACCGCCCGCGCGGTCACGGTGCCGCCGCCGGCCAGCGCGACGCGGCAATAGTCCCTGTCCACCGTCTCGACGGTGCCGGTGAGCACATTGTTCTCGCCGATGAAGTGAGCGACGAAGCTGTTGACCGGATGCTCATACAGCGCGTCGGGCCTGTCGATCTGCTGCACGATGCCGTCGTTGAACACGGCGATGCGGTCCGACATGGTGAGCGCTTCGCTCTGGTCGTGGGTCACGTAGACGATGGTGATGCCCATCGTCTCGTGCAGCTGCTTGATCTCCAGCTGCATCTGCTCGCGCAGGCGCTTGTCCAGGGCGCCCAGGGGCTCGTCCATCAGCACGAGTTGCGGATTGAAAACCAGCGCCCGGGCCAGCGCGACGCGCTGCTGCTGACCGCCTGACAGCTGCCCTGGCCGCCGCTGCGCCAGGGTCTCCATCTTGATCATGCGCAGCGCCGCGTTGACGCGCTCCTGCGTGTCCGCCTTGTTGGTGTTGCGAACGGAGAGCGGGAAGGCGATGTTCTCCGCGATCGTCAGGTGTGGGAACAAGGCATAGTTCTGGAACACCATGCCGATGTCGCGCTTGTGTGGCGGC
This sequence comes from Bradyrhizobium sp. GW821-FHT13H05, assembly GCF_058804065.1. NCBI lineage: Bacteria > Pseudomonadati > Pseudomonadota > Alphaproteobacteria > Hyphomicrobiales > Nitrobacteraceae > Bradyrhizobium > Bradyrhizobium sp. GW821-FHT13H05. The sequence continues at coordinate 87,685 of NZ_JBXAPO010000018.1, forward strand.
ACGTTCTTGATCGGCCGTTCCGAGAGGTAGATCTCGCCCTGGGTCGGAACCTCGAAGCCGGCCAGCATCATCAGCGTGGTCGTCTTGCCCGAGCCCGACGGGCCGAGCAGGGTGATGAACTCGCCCTTCCTGATGTCGAGATCGAGGTTCTTCACCACGAGGTGCTCGCCATCATAGGTCTTCTGGATGCCGGAAAAGCGCACCAGTGCCGGCGCAGGCTCGACCATGCCGGCTTCCATATTGTCCTCGCGTCGTCAGCGCCAATGCTGTTGCGACCTCGTTCGAGGTCGCAAGGAGCAGCTTAGCATCCTCCGACGAGGGGGCAAGCGCGCGTCCGGCGCGTGGGAGCGCTACATCCCCGACAGCTTCGTCACGAACACATTCACCGAACCTCCGGCCTCCGCGACAATGCGCAGCGTCTTGGAATCGAAGGCGATGTCCGCGAGCGTCAGGCTGTCGATCTTGGCGTCGACCTTGAGGCCGTCCTCGCTCTTCTGGTAGTCAGCGATCGCGGCGGCGATCTTCTCGCGCGCATTGGCGGCGATCGGCTTCAGGTCGAGCGTCGCCTTCTGCACCAGCGCCTGCTGCATCTGCGGCACCACCGCGCGCGCGGCGGCGCCGAGCAGGCCGAAGGCGGCCTCGGATTCCACCGCGAGCTGGATGTCGGCGAGCCGCAGCGTCTGCTGCGCCTGGTCGAGCATCGGCCGGCCCCAGATGTGCACGGTCGCCTCGGCACCGAGACCGAGCCAGCTCTTCTTTTCCTTGGCGCGCACCAGCAGCGAGATCAGCAGCCGCTCGCCCGAGGGGACCACGTCCACGCTCTTCACGGTGACGTCGACCGGACCCGAGCCGTCCTCGGGATAGGTGTGGCCGACCATCTGCGCCGCGATCAGCTTGTTGATCTCGGTGAAGGGCACGTCGATCGGCACGCCGATATTCACGCCGGTGCCGGTCGGCGGCACGATCGAGATCTTGTCGGGAAACGGACAGTCCGGCTTGGACGGCGTCGAGGTCACGCGCGTTTCGAGCTCGAGGCCAAGCAGCAGCGTCACGTTCTGCGCGTCGACGCGCGGCTGCGCCGCGATGGCGCGGGTCGGCTTCATCTCGAGCCAGAGCGGCGGCAGCGCGGCGGAGGAGCCCGAGCCTTGCAGCGGGATCGAGCGGCAGGCCTTGGCCCATTGCAGCTTCGCGTTCTCGCGTAGCGACGGATCGTTGCGGATACGCTCGGAGACGATGTTGATCTGCTCGCCGACATTCTTGTCGATCAGCGGCTTGACCTGCGCCGGCACGTTGACCTTGGCGCCGGCGACCGCAAGGTTGGTGTCGCCGAGATTGACCTGGGCGCCGAGATTGGGCTCGAGATGCCAATTGGCGGCGAGCTTCGGGCGCGAGGTGACGACCACGTTGCCCTTGATCTCGGCGCTGGCGTTCAAATTCTTGATGTTGACCGCGCCGATCCGTTTCGCCGCATCGCCGCCGAGCACGCCACTGAGCGCGTCGCCGAGCGCGCCGGTGGCTTTCGAGGACAGCGATCCCGTCACGTTCAGCTTGCCGCTGAGCGGCGTCGAGATCGTCAGCACGTCCTTGTCGCCACTTGCCGCCATCGGCCCGCGCACGGCGGACCAGCCGATGTCGGCGTCCTGCAGGATCTGCGAGATCGGGTTCTCGGCCTTGCCGGCGAAATTGCGCGGCGCGGCCTTCTCGGCCTGCTCCCGGATCGCCGATATCGCGATGGCGACCGGTGCGATCACGATCGAGCTCTTCGCGGCCGGCGGCAGCGGCGGCAATTGCGCGACCGGCGGGGCCGAATTCGTCGCGCGCGGCGACAGCCAGTCCATCGCCTTCAGGCTGACGACAAACGACACCGCGAGCACCGCGACGGCGATCAGGATAGTCTTCAAGTTCAACGTGAGTCGCATCAATCCCCCAGGCCGCCCGACGGGGATTTTACAGGGCGGACGAGGAGGGCGCTAGAGCGCACCGATGGGGTGGAATTGGGGCGAACAGGTTAATGGTTGCGAACGCGCCATTGCCGTCTTCAGGCCCTCATCGCGAAACTAGCCGCGCCGGGGGCGGCGGACCGCTCTCACCTTGCCCGTGCTTCCGCCGCCGCAGAACAAGCGATCGCCGCCATCGGATTCCAGGCCCGAGACCATCGTGCCCGCGGGCAGGTCGAGCTGCTCCAGCACCTTGCCGGTCTCAGGATCGATCCGCCTGATGTCGCTGTCCTCGCCTTCCCAGGTACCGTGCCAGAGCTCGCCGTCGACCCAGGTGACACCGGTCACGAAGCGCTTGCTCTCGATGGTGCGGAGAACCTTTCCGGTTTCCGGATCGATCTGGTGGATCTTGCGTTCGCGGTATTGGCCGACCCAGAGCGAGCCTTCCGCCCAGGCGAGGCCGGAATCGCCGCCGCCGCCGGGTGCGGGGATGGTGGCGATCACCTTGCCTGTTGCGGCGTCGATCTTCTGGATGCGGTCCTCGGCGATCTGGAACAGGTGCCGGCCGTCGAACGCCGTTCCCGCATGCGCGGCGACGTCGATGGAGCGCGCGATCTTGCCGCTATCAGGGTCGACCGCATTCAATCTGTTGCCGGATGCGAACCAGACATGGGTGCCGTCATAGGTGACGCCATGCACGGCCTCGACGCCCGCAAACGGCCCGTACTCCCTGACGATCTCGGCGGCTGAACGCTTCATGTGCTTGATCCCTGTGAAGTGACCCACCTTAGTTCTTCAGGAGCGGTCCGGGGAGTAACAAGCCTGTCGGGAAACCCGGGACGGGCGGAGTCATCCAGCGCCGCGCGCGGCCGTGTCCGAACGACTGCACCTTGTTCGATCGTGCGAGCTCGTCGAGCGCCCGCTGCACCGTGCGCGCGCTGGTCCCAAGCGCCAGCGCCAGCGCCGAGCTCGACCACGGCTCGCCGTCGGAGAGGAAGGCGAGGATTGCGGCGCGCTTCTCCTCGACGGGCCGCGCCAGCACGAGGACGTCGCGCGTCCTGCGCGGCGCCAGCACAAAACCCTGCTTCGTCGCATTGATGTCGGCCAGCGGCTTGAGCTGGGTGCGGAGCCGCCCGATCTCGACGCGCAACCGCGCGCGATGCGATTCATCGGCGTGCTTCGCGCGAAACGCGCCTGATATCAGCGTCTCGCGCGAGACATCCGCGGGCCATGCCTGCGCCAGAAGGCGGGCGAGCGCGAACAGCACCGGCCGCGTTCCGAGCGACACGGCAATGCCTTGTCTGCGCACGGAATGATGGAAGGTGTCGACGACGAGCGCTGTCGAGGTCGCCAGTCGTTCGACCTCTCCGAGCAGCAACGGATGTTCGCTGCCGCGCGCGATCAGGCGCGCTGCCGGCGTGTCGAGAATAAGCTTGGCGCTATCGACCTCGGCCGCGAGCGCCGGGATTTTCGCCAGCTGCGCTGCGTGGGCCGCGCGGTCGAGCGCCGTGCGCGCATCCTTCGTCCTGACACGCCGGATGGCGATGCCGGCGACCACGAGCTCGCGGACGACTTGCGATGCTGGCGGAAGCGGGGCCGCGCCAAGCTCGGCCAGTATGCGCTCGGCCTCGTCGGGGCGTCCGACGAGGAGCAGACGACGTGCCTCGATATGGCCCGCATGGGCGGCGTTGGCGAGATCGCCGTGCCGTTCAAGCGTCGCGCGCGCCGCCGCGAGCGCTTTCACCGGCCAGTTCAGGTCGCGCGAGACCAGCGCGATCTCGGCCTCCGCCACCACGCATCTGGCGCGCGCCACCGCCTCTTTCGGACCGAAGGCCCGTGCGGCGCTGCGCAGCAGCGTCTTGGCCTTGGCGAGATCGCCGAGCTGCGCCATCGCGATGCCGCGCAGCGCCAGCGACGGGGCGTCGTTGCGCAGCGCAACACGGTTCAGCGCGCCGAGTGGATCGCCGGCCTCGAGCGCGCGCGCTGCGGCCGTGATCAGCGACTCCATGTCAATCCCGCCACACTTGTTACTCCCACCGCGCAACCGCTTGGTGCCAGAAATCGTTGGCAGGACGTCAAGCAAGAGGTTTGGAGAGTCACGATGACATCAGCAGACAACGCAGGAACTAACGGACAGACCGCCATGCAAACACCGCCGGTGGTGTCGCCGCAGGACTGGGAGGCAGCCCGTCAGCAACTGCTCATGAAGGAAAAGGCGCAGACCCGCGCCCGCGACGCGCTGGCCGCCGAGCGCCGGCGCATGCCGTGGATGCTCGTCGACAAAACCTATGCGTTCGAGGGGCCCGGCGGCAAGGTCAGCCTGCTCGACCTGTTCCAGGGCCGGCGGCAGCTGATCGTCTACCGCGCCTTCTTCGAGCCGGGCGTGTTCGGCTGGCCCGATCATGCCTGCCGCGGCTGCTCGATGGTCGCCGACCAGGTCGCCCATGTCTCGCATCTGAACGCCCGCGGCACCACGCTCGTGTTTGCCTCGCGCGCGCCGCAGGCGGATATCATCAGGCTGAAGAAGCGGATGGGCTGGGAGATTCCGTGGGTCACCGTCACCGACAGCTTTGACAAGGATTTCGGCGTCGACGAATGGCACGGCACCAACGTGTTCTACCGCGACGGCAATCAAATCTTCCGGACCTATTTCATCAAGAGCCGCGGCGACGAGCAGATGGGCGGCACCTGGAACTATCTCGATATCACCCCGCTCGGCCGGCAGGAGGTCTGGGAGGATTCGCCAAAAGGCTATCCGCAGACGCCGACCTACAAATGGTGGAACTGGCACGACAGCTATGTCGAGGGCGCCGCGCCTGACAAGAGGTGGGTCGAGGTGTCGACCGCCGGCGAGAAGGCACTGCGCGAGGCGGGCGCGTGACCGCGACAAGTCCCGCCACCGGCGCCAGCCGCGATGGCGTGGAGGCCGCGCGCCACCTCGTCCGATGGCTGGCCTTAGCGGCGACGCCGACCTTCGCGATCATGGCCGCACTGACGGCCATGATCGGCGGCGGCCCAGCGGACATGCTGTGTGCCGCCGGGCAGGGGTCTGTGCTCGGCGGGATGGTGCCGATGTATTTGCTGATGAGCGCGTTTCATTCGGCAGCGTGGCTGAAGCTGATGGCGGAGCGGCGACGGGCGGTCGGCCGTTAAGACGGCCGCCACATCACCGTGGCCGCGACGCGTTGCTTCCGTCGAAGAACATGGCCATCAGCGTCTCGTCGTAATATCGGCCGCCCCATTTCAGCGCCTTCACGCCGCGGCCGTATTCGACAAATCCTGCGGCCGTGTAGAGCCTCAACGCGGCCTCGTTCTCGCTGACGACGACGAGATGAAGCTGCTCGACGCGTTGTGCAGCGTGCGCTGCCACCGCGTCGACGAGGAGCCGCCCCGTGCCGGACTTGCGCGCCTGCGGCCGCACATACATGCCCCAGAGAACCCCCTTGTGCGCCGTCTTCGCGCCGTCCTCCCGGCGGAAGCCGGCGGTGCCCATGAGCTCGCCCGCGATGAACGCACCGAACACGTCCGATGTCGTGAGGCGCTCCTCGAACCATGCGAGGGGTTTTTCCTGCTCGCGTTCGAATGAGCTGGTGAAAGCTTCGGGATTGGCCGCGAGTGCTTCGAGCCTGATCGCGCGGTAGAGAGCCGCGTCGGCGGGTGTGAGTAGTCTGATCACGGCGATGCCAAATGTGCCAGCGGCAGGGGTGCGCCGGCCTTGAGCGTCTGGAGGGCGATGCTGCTGCGAACCTCCCGCACGATCGACAGGTTGAGCAGCTTGTCGACGAGGAAGCGCTGGTAATCCTCGAGCTCGGGCACGACGATTTCGAGGAGGTAGTCGGCTTCACCGGAGACGAGGTGGCAGGCAACGACCTCGGGCATGGCAACGACGGTCCTTTCGAAGCTCAGTGCCTGGTCGTTGGCATGGCCGTTGATCTTGACGCCGAGGAAGGCCGAGAAGCCGAGTCCGAGGCGGCCGCGTCGCAACGAGGCGCGGTAGCCGTCGATGTAGCCGTCCCGCTCCAGCCGCCGCACCCGCCGCAGGCAGGGCGACGGCGACAATCCGACCTTGTCCGCCAGCTCGATGTTGCTCAATCGTGCATTGGCCTGGAGTTGAGTGACGATGCGCCGGTCGATCGCATCCAGCTCGCATTTTGGCATGAACCGCATCCTGTGGGATCAAGAAGGGCGCAATGTTGCGCCGGAGGCTTCGAGATTAGCCTAGTTCGCAAGGACATGCCTCGGCTTTCCGTGGGATGGATTGCTCCGACATTGCTGATGGAGTGAGCCATGACCGAGAGCCCGAACCTTGCGCCTCTGCTGGAGGCCGTCGAACGTTACTTCACGCTGATGTACGACAATGATGTTTCGCAGTTCGACCGCGTCTTTGCACCGACTGCGCAGCTCCACGGATTTCGCGACGCCGAATTGCGGATCCTGCCCGTTCGCGACTACAGGACGATGCTGGCCTCGACCGCGTCGCCCAAATCGAAGAATGCCCCACGCCTCCAGGAGATTTTGCTGATCGATCTGGCGTCGCCCGCGCAAGCCCTGGTGAAGGTCAGAGTCCGGATCGACGTGCTCCAGTACGTTGATTATCTGGCCTATCACTGCATCGACGGCAGCTGGCTGATTACGGCGAAATCGTTCCACGTCGAGCGGAGATACGAAACATAGAGCAAGATGCCGCGCACTCAGCCCTCACCCTGAGGGCCGGCCGAAGGCGGGCGTCTCGAAGGATGGGCCGCGATCACCGGCGCAAACGAAAACGGCCCCGGCAGGTTCCGGGGCCGTTTTCGTCACAATGTCCTGTCGCTTTAGCGCGTCGCGGCGCCGAGGTCGGCGCGGCGCTCGGTCATCGGCAGCACGATCACCTTGGTGCCGACGTTGACGCGGGAGTAGAGGTCGGAGACGTCCTCATTGGTCAGGCGGATGCAGCCGGACGAGACGTGCTTGCCGATCGTGTCGGGGGCGTTGGTGCCGTGGATGCGGTAGACGGTGCCGCCGAGATACATGGCGCGGGCGCCCAGCGGGTTGCCGGGGCCGCCGGCCATGTGGCGCGGCAGATAGGGCTGGCGGGCGATCATCTCCGGCGGCGGGGTCCAATCCGGCCACTCGGCCTTCTTGGTCACCGACTGGACGCCGGACCAGGTGAAGCCGTCGCGGCCGACGCCGATGCCGTAGCGAACGGCCTGGCCGTTACCCAGCACGTAATAGAGATAGGTATTGGGTGTATCGATGATGATGGTGCCCGGCGCTTCACGCGTCGCGTAGGAGACGGTCTGGCGGCGGAAGCGGGCCGGCGTCTCGACGGCGTCCTGGTCCTCCGACGGTGCAGCCTGGGACGGCGCCGCCTGGTAGGGCTGATAGGGCTGGATCGGCTGCGGCGCGGCCATCGGCGGCAGCGGTTGGAAGAAGGGGAAGAGCTGCACGGGAGCGGCCTTGGCCGGACCGGCGAATGCGATTGCGGTAACAGCCACCGCACCGAGAGCAACGGCGCGCGAATACGTCTTGAACGTGTCCAGATTGAACATTGGTCGCCCCTGTTTGCTTAGGTGTTTCTTGGTCACCCCGGCACCGTTTCGGTGCTCCGTTGCCTAAATCACTAACGACAATAAGTTTCGGGACGTTTGCGCGGAAAACCGAAAACGGTTTCATGGCGGCAAGGATTGTTTCATGACGGTTTCGTGGCGCCGCCGACGCGTTAACGAACAAAACAGCGGGCCGACATTTCTGTGACGTCACACGCCTGAAATATCCATGGTTGATGGTCGAAAGCCGAGAATCATCAAACTCTCGGGATTTTCCCATGCGGGTATTAATCGCGACTGACGCCTGGCATCCGCAGGTCAACGGTGTGGTCCGGACGCTGACCTCGCTGGCTGCTGCCGCCAAGGCCCTGGATGTCGAGATCGACTTTCTGACCCCGGACGGCTTCCCGTCCTGGCCGCTGCCGACCTATCCGGGCCTGCGCATCGCGCTGCCGAGCGCTAAGGAAATCGCGCGGCGGATCGAGAAGGCCGCGCCGGAAGCGCTGCACATCGCGACCGAGGGCCCGATCGGCTGGGCCGCGCGGGCCTATTGCCGCCGCAACCGGCTCGCCTTCACCACCTCCTACACCACGCGCTTTCCGGAATACGTCTCGGTGCGGACCGGCATCCCCGCGGCCGTCGGCTATGCGGTGCTGCGCCACTTCCACGACGCCGCCGCGATGACGATGGTAGCGACGCCCTCGCTGCGGCAGGAGCTCTCCGAGCGCGGCTTCAAGCGGCTGGGGTTCTGGACGCGCGGCGTCAACACCGAGCTGTTCCACCCCAATAGTCCCGCCAAGCTCGACCTGCCGGGCCCGATCTTCATGACCATGGGCCGCGTCGCGGTGGAGAAGAATCTCGAAGCGTTCCTCTCGCTCGATTTGCCTGGCACCAAGGTCGTCGTCGGCGACGGCCCGCAAAAGGCGGCGCTCGAAAAGAAATATCCTGATGTCGTTTTCCTCGGTGAGAAGAAGGGCGCGGATCTCACCGCACATCTCGCCGCCGCCGACGTGTTCGTCTTTCCGAGCCTTACCGACACCTTTGGCGTCGTTCAGCTCGAGGCCCTCGCCTGCGGCACGCCGGTTGCGGCGTTTCCGGTGACGGGTCCCAAGGACGTCATCGCCGATCATCCGATCGGCGCGATCGACCATGATCTGCGTACCGCGTGCCTGCGCGCACTCACGATGTCGCGCGAGACCTGCCGCAACTTCGCGCTAGAGCGCTCCTGGGAAAACAGCGCGCGCCAGTTCGTCGGAAACCTCACCTCACTTCAGCCCAGCCGTGCCTTGCGCGCCTCGCCCGTCATGGCGCGGCGGCCGGTGCGCGGTTGATCTTTACTTTGACCCACAGCGAGAACCTCATCGATGGCTAAGATCATGAACCTTGACGGCACCCAGCAGCTCGACCTCACCCGTGGCACGGTTGAGCAGGCTTACGACCGCTGGGCGCCGGTCTACGATCTCGTGTTCGGCGGCGTGTTCGCCAAGGGCCGGCAGGCCGCGATCGCGGCCACCAACAAGATCGGCGGCCGTGTGCTCGAGGTCGGTGTCGGCACCGGCATCTCGCTGCCGCTCTACGCGCCGCATCTGCGTATCTTCGGTACCGACATTTCAGAAGCGATGCTCGACAAGGCGCGCCAGCGCGTGGCCGAGGGCCAACTGAAGAACGTCGAGGGTCTCGCGGTGATGGATGCCGAGAAGCTCGAATTCCCCGATAATTCCTTTGACGTCGTGATGGCGCAATATGTCGTCACCGCCGTGCCGAATCCGGAAGTGGCGCTCGACGAATTCGCTCGCGTGCTGCGCCCGGGCGGTGAGCTGATCATCCTGACCCGCGTCAGCGCCGACACTGGCATGCGCCGCTTCATCGAGCAGAAGCTCCAGCCGGTGGTGCGTCCGCTCGGCTTCCGCACCGCCGAGTTCGCCTGGTCGCGTTATGCCAAGTGGCTGGCCGGCGCCAACGGCATCGAGCTTGCCGAGCGTCGCCTGATTCCGCCGCTCGGTCACTTCTCGCTGGTGCGCTTCCGCAAGGTCGACGTCGCCAAGGCGGCCTAGCACTGCTGTTGCTCCTCATGGTGAGGAGGCGCGCAAGCGCCGTCTCGAACCATGAAGGCCCGTGCTGATGCACCTCGGCCTTCATCCTTCGAGACGGGCGTTCCGCGCTCCTCAGGATGAGGGGATAGAGCGTAACGCGTGCGTCATCGCGCCGCTGCACATCGTCACATGACAAAATGATGATGTCACATGGCGTACATCGAATCCCTGTAAATCCAGAACCCGAAAGCATTTTGGGGGAGAGCATGATCAAGAATTATCTCGAGCAGCTGCGGATCCAGCGCTGGGACGACCATCGCTACTATCACCACAGCCGCATCAACCAGAGCCTGCACTTCGTCAGCGCGCTGAGCTTTCTCTTCGCCTATGTCTGGCTGTTCGTCGATCCCATGATCTCTGCGCTGGTCGGCTGGCTGGTCTCGATGACCTCGCGCCAGGCCGGTCACTTCTTCTTCGAGCCACACGATTACGACCACATCAACCAGGCGACGCACGAGTACAAGGAAGACATCAAGGTCGGCTACAACCTTCAGCGCAAGGTGGTGCTGATGGCGATCTGGGCGGCATCGCCGCTGGTGCTGTTCGTCGATCCGACACTGTTCGGCCTGTTCACGCCCTGGGCGAGTGCGACCGATTTCATGCGGCAGGTCGCCAAGATCTGGCTCGTGATCGGCGGCGGCGGTCTCTTGTTCCGCACCGTGCACCTGTTCTTCATCCGCGACGTCGAGACCGGCCTCGTCTGGATGACCAAGATCTTGACCGATCCCTTCCACGATTTGATGCTCTATCGCACTGCGCCGATGGCGCTGATGCGCGGCGAGCTGATGGATCCGGGCCTGCATCTCAACCCCGAGCACACGCTGGGCCTCATCTCCGAGCCCACGCTCGAAGAGCAGCACGCCTGAGCGCGCCGCGCATATCGAACCCTCCGATGTCCATTGGTTGCGTCATGCCCGGGCTTGTCCCGGGCATCCACGTCTTGGGGGCTGCGCACGCGGCGCTCTCTTCACCTCTCCCCGCGTGCGGGGAGAGGTCGAATTTGCGCGAAGCGCAAATTCGGGTGAGGGGGGCCCTCCGCGGGGGCGCTGCTTCCGGATTGTCCGCCAACTCTCACCGCGCGCGCGGAGAGCCCCCCTCACCCCAACCCTCTCCCCGCAGGCGGGGAGAGGGGGAGGAGAGGGCGGTGTTTGTGGAGAAGTGCGGAAAGGCCTTAGCGTCCAAAACGCTTGGCCAGCATCTCTTTCAGGATCTGCCGCTTGATGGTCTTGTTGGTGAGCACGCCGTCGTGCCACCAGAAGCCGTCGGCCTTCATCTTCTCCGCCGCGCGAACGAAGCGCTCGGCGACTTCGGTGAAGTCGGCGTCGGTGTAGTTCAGGCTGAAGATCAGCCGTCCGGTGCCGACCCAGCTCAGCGACAGGCCTTCGGCGCGCAGATAATATTGCAGCATCCAGTTGTAGCGGGACGGCGTGGTATATTTCACCGTCCAGATCGACGAGAAGTTGGCGAAACGCACCGGCAGGCCGGCGTCCGTCATCATCTGATTGAGCTTTTGGGCGCGACCGTTCCAGGTGGCGTCCAGCCCGTCATAGATGGCACGGAAGTTCGGGCTGGCGAGCCGGCTCAGGAACTCGTCCATCGCCGTCATGACGTAGGGATGCGAGTTGAAGGTGCCGCGGGCAAAGCAGATGTCAGCGGGGCGGTCGTCGTTGAAGCGGCGCATCAGCTCGCGCTTGCCGCAGACCACGCCGACCGGCAGGCCGCCGGCGAGGCTCTTGCCGTAAGTCACCATGTCGGCGCGCACGCCAAAGTAGTCCTGGGCGCCGCCGGCCGCGAGACGGAAGCCGACGAACACCTCGTCGAAGATCAGCACGATGCCGCGCTCGGTGCAGACCTCGCGCAGCTTCTTGAGCCATTCGGTATAGGCCGCGCGGTCAAAATTGCCGCCGCGGGACGAGTCGACCAGCGAGGAATCGCCGGGCGCGTTACCGTTCGGATGCAGGCCTTGCAGCGGATTGACCAGCACGCAGGCGATGTCCTTGCGCGTGCGCAACACATGCAGCGTCTTCTCCGACATCTCGGCGAGGGTGTAGGTCTCGTGCGCGGGAATGGGATTGCCGACGCCGGGCTGCACGTCGCCCCACCAGCCGTGATAGGCACCGGCGAAACGAACCAGATGCGTGCGCTTGGTGTGGTAGCGCGCCAGCCGCACCGCCTGCATGACGGCTTCAGTGCCGGACATGTGGAACGAGACTTCGTCGAGGCCGGAGATCTGGCAGAGCCGCTGCACGTTCTCGATGATGACGGGATGGTAGGGGCCGAGCACGGGACCGAGCGCATGCGCGCGCTTCTCGGAGCCCTCGATGCACTCCTTGTAGAAGTCGTTGCCGAAGATGTTGACGCCGTAGGACCCGGTGAGGTCGTAGGAGGTGTTGCCGTCGACATCTGTGACGGTGACGCCGCTCGACGATTCCATGAAGGTCGAGGTGCCCAGATGCTCGCGGACGAGACGCGAGAACTGGAACGGCACGCGGTAGGTCTCGGTGAAGTGCAGGTCGGAAATCTTTTCCGCCGCTTCCTTCGTCATCGCGCGGCCCTTGGGGTAGCGCTCGCCGTAGAGGCGCGCGAGGCGGAAGAAGGCGTCCTTGCGCTGGGCCACGATGTTCGCGGGCGCGCCGTCGCAGCCGAAATATTTGTCACCCTCGAACTCGTAGAACGGGAGCAGCTTGGCCACCCGGCGCGACATCTTGGAGTGTCCGGCGAGCGAGCGGTGCTTGGCACGGGAGAGTTCGATCCGCGCCTTGAGCTTCGGGAAGGCGGCGGCAGCGGACGCTGCGGCGGCCACGGAAAATGAGAGAATCGGGAGTGTCGTTTCCATGACAACAAGCGCTAATACTGCGAGCTGACAGATTCATGACAGTCAAAGCCCTCATCGCCTCTTTCACCCAGCAGGAAGACCTCAACTTCCTGTTGACCAACCGCATCCCCCGCGCCGCGCTGACCCGGTTCATGGGCTGGTTCTCCAAGATCGAGAATCCGCTCGTGCGGGACGGCTCGATCGCGCTGTGGAAGCTGTTCTCCGACCTCGATCTGTCGGAGGCACGCAAGACCCATTTCAAGAGCCTGCACGACTGCTTCACCCGGGAGCTGAAGCCCGGCCTGCGGCCGTTTGATCCGGACCCATCCATTGTCGCCAGCCCCTCGGACGGCATCGTCGGTGCCCATGGAAGGATCGCCGACACCGAGCTGTTCCAGGTCAAGGGCGCGCCCTATTCGCTGCTCGACCTGCTCGGCGATTCCGCGCTGGTCGATCAGCACCGCAACGGAAGCTTCGTCACGCTGCGCCTGACCTCGAGCATGTATCACCGCTTCCACGCGCCTTACGACGCGCATATCGAGCGCGTGACGCTGATCCATGGCGACGTCTGGAACGTCAATCCGATCGCGCTGAAGCGGGTCGAGCGTCTGTTCTGCAAGAACGAGCGCGCGGTGATCCGGACGCATCTCAGTTCAGGCGAAGCCGTGACGCTGGTGCCGGTCGCCGCGATCCTGGTCGCGAGCATCCGCCTGCATTTCCTCGACATGGTGCTGAATGCGCAGACACGCGGCCCGGTCAACTTTCCCTGCGATGTCGACGTGACCAAGGGCGAGGAGCTCGGCTGGTTCGAGCACGGCTCGACCATCATCATCCTCGCGCCCGGCGATTTTGCGTTTTGCGATGGTATCGCCGAGGGCACGCGTATCCGCGCCGGTCAAGCGCTGCTGAGAAAAAACTAGTCTTCATTCCGCCGTGCGGTCCGCCTATATCGTTCGCGGGGACGGTTCGACACGGCGAGATTTTCGATGGCGCGGGCGCCGGTACTGGCGGCGGGGGGTATTGTGCTGCGGCGTGGCGCGCCGCCGCTGGTTGCAGTGGTGCGCCAGCGCAAGCGCAATGAATGGGTCTTGCCCAAGGGCAAGCTCGACGACGGCGAGACGCCGAAACAGGCCGCGCACCGCGAGGTGCTGGAGGAGACCGGCCACGAGGTCGCCATCCACGAATTCCTGGGGACACTGGTCTACCAGTCCGGCGGCCGCTCCAAGGCCGTGCATTTCTGGCGCATGGAGGCCACGGGCGGGCCGGTCCGCAAGCTGATGAACGACATCAAGGCGGTCGACTGGCTGTCCCTGGATGACGCGATCGCGCGCCTGTCGCGCGAATATGAGCGCGCGTTCCTGGTTCAGGTGGGTCCGATCGCGCTTGCGGCTTCGGGGCTGTCGGAAGCGCCCGCACCCGAGGCGCCGCTACCACCGGCAACCGACGACGTCGATGCAGCGTTGCAAACGTTGACGCCGGCCGAAGCTGCCTCGGTTGATGAGCTGCGGCATGGCTTGTTGCAAAAGGTGAAGGCCTGGCTGCGCGGCGAGGCGTGAGCCGTCATCGTGCCCTGCCTCCAAGTCGTCATTGCGAGCGCAGCGAAGCAATCCAGAGTCCCTCCGCGGAATGATTCTGGATTGCTTCGCTACGCTCGCAATGACGGAGGAGGGGCGGCGCGCGCAACGTCCCTCAGGGTGAGAGGCGGACACCGTCACCGCCGCTCCTTCTTTTCCTTCGGAGCCGGCGCCGGCTTGCGCGGCGCTGCGGGGCGTTGTGCGCCGGGCAGGCGCTGCTGGAAGCCGCTGGGTCGCTGCATGCCTGGCTGTTGAGCCGCGGGCGGCTGGCCCGGCTGCAATCCGGTGCGCGGCGTTTGCGGCTGCGGTGTTGCACCCGGCTGCGTCTGCGGCGCTCCGCCCGGTTGCGTACCTGGTCCGGTGCGCGGTGTGCCTGCCGGCTGACCTGCGCCTTGCTGCGCAGGTTGCTGCTGACCTTGTTGCCGCTGACCTTGACCCGCGCGCGGCGTGCCCGGCTGCACGGCGCCGCCTTGTCCTTGTTGTCCCTGGCCCTGCCGCTGCGGCGGCTGGCTGCCTTGGCGGCCCGGCTGCTGCTGACCCGGACGGTTGTTCTGACCGGGCTGGCCGTTTGGCCGCTGCGGCTGCTGGCCCGGCGCATTGTTCGGCCGCAATTGCTGCTGTTGCGGGGGCTGCGCCGGCCGCGGAATGCGACTGATCGCGGCCGGATTGGCGCGGCGGAAGTCGCGCTGCTCGGTGACGATCTGCCGTCCCGCGGTCTGCGCCAGATGCACCTGGCTGACGAAGCCGCGGTCGCGCGCGATCTGCTGCGGAGCGATCGTGATCGGCACCGCGGCAAAGCGCATGCCGCCTGTGCCGCCGGCGCCCGGGCGGATCGCAAAACCGCTTGCGGCCTGCGTCAGCGCGCCGAGCCGCGTGCCGCTGCTGCGGTCGTTGACCTCGATGTGGCCGACCCGGCCGTCGGCGTCGGGATAGAGCTTGATGTTGACGTTATTCGCAGTGTTCGCAGTAGCGTTCTCGGGCACGTCGACGACGCCGGTGGTGCCGCGGATGCCGAGCGTCGCGGTCGGCGTCGCGATCTTCATGTCGCCGGTCTTCGCCACGGCTGCGGCGACGAAGGCGACGGTGCCCTTGCCGATGTCGAAGATCGCCGAATTCTGCTTGCCGCCGTCCTCATAGATGTAATTGTCGATGGTGATCTTCGCGCTGGCCGAGAGGTTGAACGTGGTGGCGTCGTTGAAGGTGATGCCGAGCGCGGAATTCGACGAGGTCTGAACGACGTCGTTGAGATAGATGTCGTCGCGCACCTTGAGTGGATACGAGTTCTTGTCGCGGATCACGGTCGCGATCCCCGTGACGGTTGCGACGTTGCCGATCGGCTCGACGGCGGCCGGCTGCGCGTCTGTGGCGGGTGTCGGCGAGGCTGATGGTGTCGGGGAGGGCGCGGGCACCGGCTGTGCCTGAGGCTGGGCCTGCGCAAGCTCGATGGTCTCGGAGGCGGATGCAGCGCTCGCGCCGGCCAGCGACAGAGCCAGCAGCGGAACAGCAAACACGAAGCGGCGCCAAGCCACTATCAAAGCCACGAATGAGGTCCCGGTGAGAGCGCGAGGCGAGGTCCGCCGATTTCAGCCTGACATGGCTGAACGGCGGATGAACATCTGTCGCATGGACGGGATGAACGTTCAAACGCCACGTCCCGGTGTCAGGGACGTGGCGCCATCATAAGAACAAGAAGGCTTGTCAGCCGCGATACGTTTGGCCTCAGCTCACGCGCTTCCAGGTCTGGCCGCCGCAGAACATGCCGCCGAAGGCGCAACCCTGCACGCGCATCGCGTTCGGGCCCTTCATCGCGATCGTCGAGTCGTAGTTGCGGCCGGAGTCGGGATCGTGGATGCGGCCGCTCCACTTGGCGCCATCGGGCTTCATGTTGATCAGGATGCGCTCGTTGGTCTTCTCGGCATAGCCGCAGAGATTGGTGCCGCACTGCTCGACGCGGACATTGCCCTTGTTCTCTTCGGTCGCCCAGATGCCGATCGGCGTGTTGGCGGCCTGCACCGGCGCGGCGGCAACCGGCGCCGGAGCGGGCGCATAGGCCGGAGCTGCTGCGACCGGGGCCGGCGCCGCAACCGGCGCGGGCTGCGTCGTCGTATCGACGGACGGCGCGGCGGCAATTGTGGTCGCCGGAGCGGCGGGGGCAACAACGGGAGCTGCCGGCGCGGTCGCCTGCATCGGCGCGGGCTGCACGGGCTGCGGCAGCACCGGAGCCGGCGCGGGCTGCGCGGTGGTGGTGGCTGGAGCCGGCGTGGTGTCGGCGTCGTCGTCCTTGGAGCCGAGGCCCTTGAGGTTGATGTTGTTCAGCTTGATCGGCTTGTTCGACAGGCCCGGCGCGACGATGGTCACGCAGTCGAGCGAGGCGCAATTGCGCGGCGTCTCGATGCGGATGTGCTGGCCTTCGATCTGGAAGGAGATCGCGTTGCCGGCATGGGCAACGGCGGTCGAAGCGAGGAAGAGCGCGGTGGCGGCGATGGTGAGCTTGTTCATGACAACCTCCGAAAAATGTGCGGTCCCGAGATGGACTGAAGTCGCTGGTGGATGAAGCGTGGTTCGACCCTACGGCGGGCCGGTCGCGCCTTCCGTGACGGACATCACAAGGAGGTGCAGCCCGCTCATCGAGGCTTGGGTGAGCCAGCGCACATTCAGCCGCCGTGCATTCCGCGTAATCTCGTCGCGACATAGAGGGAGGCGCCGATGACGCGGCTTGTGACTTCGCTTGGCATCGTGATCGCACTGACGGCGGTGGCGCCCGCGGCGCAGGCCGGTTCCTACTCCTTCGCGATCGGCGGCCACCGGTTCCATATCGAGGCGCCCAGGAATTGCCGGTCCACCTCCTGCGTTTCGGTGTCCAGCCGCAGCTTTCGCGCGACGGACGATGTCAGCACGGCACCAGTCCCGCCGCCTGCGCCAGTGGTCCAGGCGCCACAGCCGGTTTATCCGGCTGCTCCGGCGCGGCCAGCGCAAGCAGCGGTCGTGGCCCCGCCGCCGGCATCTCCGGTCCCCGTCCTTGCTGCCACGACGTCACAACCCGTCGTGCCGCCGCCGGCGCCAAAACTCGAGACGCCAAGGAGTGACGCGCTGAGCGCCAATCCGCCGCGGGTTGACCTGCAACGCGTAGATCCGCCGAAGATTGTTGCGCTCGATCCGCCGCGCCTGGAGCAGTCGGCCATTGGCCCCAAGCCCGAGATCAAGCAAGCCGCACCGATTGCACAGCGTAGCGACGAGGAGCCGGCCTATTCGCCGCTCGGCGAATGGGAGAGCACCGGCGCCAAGGGCACGGTTCGCATCGAACGCTGTGGCCCGGCATTATGCGGCTTCGCGCTCACCGAAGCGTCGAACAGGGGCGAGAGCGTGCTCGTCAACATGAAGCCGAAGACGCACGACGTCTGGACCGGCAGCATCTACAGCCGCTCCAGCGGCAGCACCTATTACGGGAGGATGACGTTGACGGCCTCCGGCAAGCTCTACGTCGAAGCCTGCGCGCTCGGCCGCTTCTGGTGCTCCGGCAACGACTGGATTCGCGTCGAGGAGCCGCATGCGCAGGTGTTCTCGACGTCGCGCCAGTGGGGCGCAAGGTCGTAGCGCCTCCCGGTCCGGCGCCGGTCAGGCCCGCGCTGCCGTCGTAAAATCTCTAGATCATGCCGAGCACGATGGCGCCGACAAAGGCCATGGCGAGGTACGCGGTGACTACGCTCAGTCTCCCGGCGAACGTCATGAGGTCGCTCCCTCCATGCGCGCCGCTTTGCGCGCAGCCTCATGGTTAACAGAATGTCTGCTTTCGAAAAAGTCAGCCTTGCTGTCGCTCATCTTTCGCAGTGCCCGGCGTTGCCGCGCCCGGTATGGTTAAAGAACACTGAAATCAACGTGTTGAAGAGTCTTTAAGTAAATTCACCGAACGTGCGTGCATGACGCGCGGAGTTCGTTTGTATCTCGTCGGCTCCATCGTCCTTGTTTCGCTTGCGGGTTGCGGACGCGGCTTTTTCCAGGCCGAACGTGAACCGTGGCGGGCCGAGGCCGAGGCTGCGTGCCTGAAATCGGGTGCGGTCAAGGAAAGTGCCGACATCGTTCGCATCGAGCCGATCTCCGGCCCGGGCATGTGCGGCGCCGAGTATCCGCTGAAGGTTGCCGCCATTGGCGAGCCCTCCGGCAGCTACGGCTTTGCCGATGAGGAACTGCGCCCGCCCGGGAGCGTCGGTGGCCAGCCGCGCTGGCCGGTGACGCAGCCGCGCTCGAACTATCCGCAGAATCAGACCTATCCAGCGTCGTCCTATCCGCAACGGCCCAACTATCCCGAGAGCGCGGTGCGCCAGCCTGCCGGCTATGGCGCCTCGCCCGGCCCGATGCCGCTGAATGCACCCGGCGTGGCGCCGCAGGAGGACGAGATCGACCTGCCGCCCGATGGCACCGATGCCGCGGGCGCTGCGCGCTACATGAATGCGCCGAGCTATCCGGCCCGGTCGGCGGCGCCATACTCGCAGCCGCCGGCGCAGCAACCGCTGCCGCGGCTCGGGCCCGCGCAGGGCAGTCCCGTCACCGCCGTCGGCCCGGTCGCGGTGAAGCCGGTCGCGACGCTCGCCTGTCCGATCGTGTCCGAGCTCGACCGCTGGTTCGCCGACACCGTGCAGCCGTCGGCGATGCGCTGGTTCGGCGCCCGCGTCGTCGAGATCAAGCAGATCTCCGCCTATTCCTGCCGCGGCATGAACGGCAACTCGCATGCCCACATCTCCGAGCATGCCTTCGGTAATGCGCTCGACATCGCCGCCTTCGTGCTCGCCGATGGCCGCCGCGTCTCCGTCAAGGACGGCTGGCGCGGCATGCCGGAAGAGCAGGGCTTTTTGCGCGACGTGCAGTCGGGCGCCTGCGCGCATTTCACCACGGTGCTCGCGCCGGGCTCTAACGTCTATCACTACGATCACATCCACGTGGATCTGATGCGCCGCGCCAGCCGCCGGCTGATCTGCCAGCCCGCCGCGGTCTCCGGCGAAGAGGTCGCCGCGCGTGCGCAGTCGCGCAATCCCTATGCGAATGCGCGCGATCCGTCGGTGACCGGTTCGCTCGGTGCGCGCAAGAGCATGACGCGCAAGCAGGAAGAAGACGAGTACGCCGACGACTAAGATGCCCACCGACATCGTCCGCTATCTCACCCACCCGCAGGTACAGATCGATCCCGATGTGCCGGTGCCGCAATGGGGCCTGAGCCCAGTCGGTCGCGCGCGCACCGAGACCGTGGCGAATGCAAGCTGGCTCGCGAACACCACGCAAGTGATCTCCAGCGGCGAACGCAAGGCGATCGAGACAGCCGAGATCATCGCACGCCTGCTCGGCATCATGATCGAGATCCGCGAGGCCATGCATGAGAACGATCGCTCGGCGACCGGCTTCCTGAAGCCGGCCGAATTCGAGGCGGTCGCCAATCAATTCTTCGCACAGCCGCATCTCAGCGTCCGCGGCTGGGAGCGTGCAGTGGATGCGCAGGCGCGCATCGTGCGCGAGGCCGAAGCGGTGCTGGCGCGCAATCGTCCCGGCGAAGTTCTCTTCGTCGGCCACGGCGCGGTCGGCACGCTGCTGCTCTGCCATTATGCCGGCCACCCCATCGATCGCGCCTATGATCAGCCGGCCGGCGGCGGCCATATCTTCACCTTCGCGCGGGATGGGCGCCATGTTCTGCATGGGTGGCGCAAGATGGAAGAGACCGGGGCGTCGCTTTAAGGAATTATGTCGAGGTCGGCTTCGACGGCGCGGGGACCAGCCCCATGCACAGCTGCACCTCGCCGGGGACGTTGTAGGTCCGCATGATATGGCGGCTGTCGCGCAAGCCGGACGCCTCACGTTGCACCACGAGCATCCAGAGCGCCTGGCCGGCCTCCAGCACCAGCTTGCGCCGGGCCGGCTGCATCGATGCCGGCAGTTCAGAGGCAGCGTGCGCGGCGTCGAACTCGCGCAAGCGCGCCAGCGCCTGTTCGAGGGCGCGGCCCATCCGTCCAAGCGCCGAGGCCTGTTCCTGGACGATCTCATAATGGAGGATATCGACGGGCGGGCGAAGATCACGAGACATGGCCCAAAAATAACGCCGGGGGCCGGCCTGCGCAACGCGCGGCCGCTTGCTGTTACTTGGCCCGGTACGCCGCCAGAAACATCCGCGTCGCGCTGTCGACCACCTCGGTCATGCGCTCTTCCGACGGCGCGGGCGCGGCCTGGAACACGAAGGGCAGGAAGAGCGAAGCCTTGCACAGTTCCATGAACTGCGACGCCGCAAGGTCGCAATCGCCGATCGCGAGATCGCCGGACGCGACATGGGCTTTGAGATAATCGGTGAGGCGGTTGATGGTCTTGTCCAGCACCCGCGCATAGTAGCGGCGGCCGACATCGGGCATGCGCTCGGCGATCGCCATCACGGTGCGGATCGCCGACCCGCCGCCGGGCCGGCAAAGCAGGTGGATATAGGCCTGGCCGAACTCGTTCAGCGTGGTCTCGACATCGCGGGCGGGATCAAAATTGAACACGACCTGGCCGTGCTGGAGCGCTTCCTGCTCGAGGATGGCTTCGAACAGCGCGCATTTGTCGGCGAAGTAAACGTAGAGCGTGCCCTTGGAGACCTGCGCCGCGCGCGCGATCTCGCCCATGCTGGCGCCGTCAAAACCCAGATCCATGAACACCTTACGGGCACCGTCGAGGATCTGGCGGCGCTTGGAGCTGTCCTCCTCTTGGAGGACGTGCAGATGTTCGCTGGCAGCTACAACCATTGGTTCAGGGTCTCGGAAGGTTTCTGGAGAGGTGCCGAACTATGAAACGCAAATAAAGGATTCGGGCCAGTACGGTCCTGCCTGGGAATATTATGTATATTGACCGAACCGTTCGGTCAATGATATTTGGGATCAGCGAGAGGAGCGGGCCGCAGGGCGGCCGCCCTTGATCGCACTTTTTTTGGGGAGGCCTTTATGGCCGTATCGAGAGACCAGGTAGCGCGCGTCCTTCGCCAGGAAGCGGTAGAGACGATTCCGGCGAACGGCGAAGCGGCGGCCGAGGCGCCCGCAGCCCTCGCCGAGCAGTTGCGCTCCCATGTGGCCGAGGAAACCAAGCGCCGCACCGGCGAGGTGCCGGAGAAGCCCGTGACGGACAAGCCGGCCCCGACCGCCCCCGCTGCTGCCGCGCCAAAATCCGGCAAGCGCAAATTCGTCATGATGGGCGTCGGCCTCGTGCTGGCGCTCGCGGCAGCGAGCTACGCCGGTTATTACACGCTGGTCGGCCGCTTCTATGTCTCGACCGACGACGCCTATGTGCGCGCCAACAACACCATGCTGGGTGCGCGCGTCGCCGGCCACATCGCCTCGATCCTCGCCGGTGACAACACCACCGTGCGCGCCGGCGACATCATCTTCCGCATCGACGACGGCGATTACAAGATCGCGGTCGATGCCGCCGCGACCCGGATCGCGACCCAGCAGGCCACGATCGATCGCATTGGCCGCCAGATCGCGGCGCTCGAGAGCCAGGTCGCACAGGCCAAGGCGCAGCTGGTCTCGGCCGAAGCCGGCCTCAAGCGCGCCGATCTCGACTATGAGCGCCAGCAGGCGCTGAGCAGCAAGGGCTTTGCCTCGCGCGCCACGTTCGAGAGTTCGGAAGCCGGGCGCGACCAGGGCGCCGCCGCGGTCAAGGCCGCACAGGCTGCCTACGACGTCGCCGTCAGCAATGTCGACGTCACCAAGGCCCAGCAGGCCGAAGCGCAGGCCCAGCTCGCCGAGCTCAAGACCTCGCTCGCCAAGGCTGAACGCGATCTCGCCTTCACCGCGGTGCGCGCACCGGTCGACGGCACGTTCTCGAACCGTCTCGTCAACGCCGGCGATTTCATCGCGGTCGGCCAGCGCCTCGGCAATGTCGTGCCGCTCGACGACGTCTATATCGATGCCAATTTCAAGGAAACGCAGCTCAAGCGCATCCGTCCCGGCCAGCCGGTGACGATCAAGGTCGATGCCTACGGCATGCGCAAGTTCTCTGGCGTCGTCGACAGCATCGCGGCGGGCTCCGGCTCGGTGTTCACGCTGCTGCCGCCCGACAATGCCACCGGCAACTTCACCAAGATCGTGCAGCGCGTGCCGGTCCGCATCCGCGTGCCGAAATCGGTGGCGAAGCAGAACCTGCTCCGCGCCGGCATGTCGATCTATGCGACCGTCGACACCAACAAGGGCGCGGCCGACGCCGACAGCGAGGTCGATCTCGACGATCCCACCATGGTCCATCCGCAATAAACGCGCTCTCTGAGCGCTGCGAGGTCAGACCATGGCGAACGCCACGACTGCTCCACCTGCCATGATGGCGAACCCCGCTTCGGAGCGCATCGCGCCGAAGCGGCTGTTCGCTTTCATCATCATGGTGTTCGGGATGTTCATGTCGATCCTGGACATCCAGATCGTCTCGGCCTCCCTCAGCGAAATCCAGGCCGGACTGTCGGCGAGCTCCAGCGAAGTCTCCTGGGTCCAGACCGCCTATCTGATTGCCGAAGTCATCGCGATCCCGCTGTCGGGCTTCCTGTCGCGCGCCTTCGGCACGCGGCTGCTGTTTGCGATCTCGGCCGCCGGCTTCACCGTGTCGAGCCTGCTCTGCGGCTTTGCCACCACCATCGAGGAGATGATCCTCTGGCGCGCGCTGCAGGGCTTTCTCGGCGCCGGCATGATCCCGACGGTGTTCGCTTCGGCCTATACGGTCTTCCCGCGCTCCAAATTCCACATCGTCGGTCCCATCATCGGGCTCGTCGCGACGCTGGCGCCGACGATCGGGCCGACGGTCGGCGGCTACATCACCGATCTGATGTCGTGGAACTGGTTGTTCTTCATCAACGTCGTGCCCGGCATCGCCATCACCCTCGGCGTGCTGGCGCTGGTCGATTTCGACGAGCCGCATTTCGAGCTGCTCGACCGCTTCGACTGGTGGGGCCTGATCTTCATGGCCGGCTTCCTCGGCACGCTCGAATATGTGCTGGAGGAAGGCCCGCAATATGAATGGATGCAGGATCCCTCGGTCGCGATCTGCGCCTGGATCTGCGGCATCTCGGCGATCGCCTTCTTCTGGCGCGTCTTCACGGCGGCCGAGCCCATCGTCAATTTGCGCACCTTCTCCAACCGCAATTTCGCGATCGGCTGCCTCTTGCAATTCTGCATCGGCATCGGCCTCTACGGCCTGACCTACATCTATCCGCGTTACCTCGCCGAAGTGCGCGGCTACAGCGCGCTGATGATCGGCGAGACCATGTTCGTCTCCGGCATCACCATGTTCCTGGTCGCGCCGCTGGTCGGCCGTCTCATGGTCAAGCTCGACATGCGCTACATGATCGCGTTCGGCCTCATCGTGTTCGCGATCGGCTCCTACCAGATGACCTGGATCACGCGCGACTACGATTTCTACGAGCTGCTGGTGCCGCAGATCCTGCGCGGCATCGGCATGATGTTCGCGATGGTGCCGACCAACAACATCGCGCTCGGCACGCTGGCGCCTGACCGGGTGAAGAACGCCTCGGGGCTGTTCAACCTGATGCGCAATCTCGGCGGCGCCGTGGGCCTGGCCGTCATCAACACCGTGCTCAACGACCGCACGGACCTGCACATCACCCGCCTTCAGGAGCGTGTGACCTGGGGCAACGCCACCGCGACCGAAACCCTGACCATGCTCGCGCAGAAATTCCAGGGGCTCGGCGATTCCACGCTGATGGCGATGAAGCAGCTCTCGCAGCTGGTGCACCGCCAGGCCGCGGTGATGAGCTATGGTGATGCCTTCTTCATGCTGACGCTGTTCTATCTCGGCCTTAGCCTGCTGGTGACGCTGCTGAAAAAGCCGGCGTCGATGGCCGGCGGCGGCGACGCGCACTGAACGAGCCATATATTCGGTGTCGTCGCCCGGCTTGACCGGGCGACCCAGTACGCCGAGACGGCGCGGCTAGAACCGGGAAGCCGCGGCGAACTGGATGCCCCGCCTTCGCGGGGCATGATGGCGGAGGGCTAGGCGGCACCCCGCACCAAATTGCAACACTCGTCCGTGATCTCGCAGGACCCCCGTTGCAAACCGCAAACGGTACATCTATAAAGCGCACCTCATTCATTCGAACCGGGGAGAGATTTGCATGATTTCGTCGCTTTCGCAGATCGCGCGCCCGTGCTCGATGATGTTCTGGCTCGGTGTGTGCTCGACCTCCTAGAGGTCATTTCAGCCAGCTTCGATTGGGCACCAGGTCCCGATCGCCCAACTTCCCAAGTCAAAGCCAATTTTAGCTGACGCCGTCTCGGCCCTTGCGGCCGGCCTGCGTCCATCGATGGAGCCGGCGCGCGCCCAAGCGGCCGGATGATGCCATGACCGCTCTGTCAAAAAAGCCCGCGGCGATACGCGTGGTGCTGCCCTTCGTGTTCCGGCACTGGTTGAAGCAGCCGGGGCGCACGCTCGCCATCGTCATTGGCCTACTGGGCGCGACCGCCGCTGACCTCTTCATGCCGGTCTTCTCCGGGCACCTGATCGACGCGCTGACGCGCGGACCGTCCGATACCGACGCGCGTCACGCCGCATTGGTCGCGTTCGGCGCCATCGTGGCGCTCGGCGCGGCCTCGATGGTGCTGAGGCTGGCAGGCCTGCAGGTGATCGTGCCGTTCACGCTGAAGATCATGTCGGAGGTGGCGCAGGACGCGTTCATGCGCGTGCAGCGATTCTCGACCGACTGGCACGCCAACTCCTTCGCCGGCTCTACCGTGCGCAAGGTCACGCGCGGCATGTGGGCGCTCGACCTGCTGAACGACACCCTCCTGCTGGCGCTGCTGCCATCGCTAGTCGTGCTGATCGGGTCGATGATCCTGCTCGGCGTGCACTGGGCCTCGCTCGGCGCGGTGATCGCGCTCGGGGCGCTTTTCTATGTCACGATGACGGTGCTGTTCTCGACCCGCTACATCGCGCCGGCCGCGCGAATCTCCAATGCCTGGGACACCAAGGTCGGCGGCACGCTGGCCGATGCGTTGACCTGCAACGCGGTGGTGAAGTCCTTCGGCGCCGAAGCGCGGGAAGATGCGCGGCTCGCCCGCGTCATCAACCGCTGGCGCACGCGCGTGCGTCGCACCTGGTTCCGCTACAACTACACCGCCATGGCGCAGCTCTCGTTGCTGCTGTGCCTGCGTGGGTCCGTGATCGGCGGCTCGGTGCTGTTGTGGATGTACGGGCACGCGACGCCCGGCGACGTCACCTATGTACTGACCAGCTACTACGTCATCCACGCTTATCTGCGTGACGTCGGCATGCACATCAACAACCTCCAGCGTTCGGTCAACGACATGGAGGAGCTGGTGGCGATCCATGACGAGCCGATCGGCATTGCCGATGCGGTCGACGCGCGGCCGATCGCGATCGAGGGCGGCCAGATCGTGTTCGACGACGTCACGTTCCACTATGGCGGCCATCGCGCGCCGCTGTACGACGGGCTGTCGCTGACGATCCACGCCGGCGAGCGCGTGGGCCTCGTCGGCCGCTCCGGCTCCGGCAAGACAACCTTCGTCAAGCTGGTGCAGCGGCTCTACGACGTCTCCGATGGACGCGTGCTGATCGACGGGCAGGACATCGCGCTGGCCACGCAGCAATCGCTGCGCAGCCAGATCGCGATCGTGCAGCAGGAGCCGATCCTGTTCCACCGTACGCTTGCGGAGAACATCGCCTATGGCCGGCCCGGCGCCAGCCTCGAGGCGATCGAGCAGGCCGCGCGGCTGGCGAACGCGCACGACTTCATCCTGCGCCTGCCGAAGGGTTACGGCACCCTGGTCGGCGAGCGCGGCGTGAAATTGTCCGGCGGCGAGCGGCAGCGCGTGGCGCTGGCGCGCGCGTTCCTGGCGGATGCGCCGGTGCTGATCCTGGACGAGGCAACGTCGAGCCTCGATTCGGAATCGGAGGCGCTGATCCAGCAGGCGATGGAGCGGCTGATGAAGGGTCGGACCTCGATCGTGATCGCGCACCGGCTGTCGACGGTACGGAGCCTCGATCGGATCCTGGTGTTCGACCGCGGCGAGATCGTCGAGCAAGGCACCCATGCCATGCTCGCGGGCAAACAAGGCGGCATCTATCGCAGCCTGTTCGAGCGCCAGGTGGTGGAGCTCGGGCGGATCGCAGCAGCGGAGTGAGGCGCGTGGCTGACGGACGACGATCCGAAAGCCGCGTCGCCGGAAATGGAATGAGATGAAGGACCTGACGAGCGGCTCCATCGTGAGCCACATCCTGAGCATGGCACCTCCGATCGTGGTCGGCATGATCACGATCATGATCTGCCAGCTGGTCGACCTGTACTTCGTCTCGGGACTCGGCGAGGGGGCCATCGCCGGTGTCGCGGCGGCCGGCAATGCCGGCTTTCTCGTCAACGCGCTGATGCAGGTGCTCGGCGTCGGCACGGTGGCGTTGATGGCGCACGCCGTGGGACGCAAGGACCGCGGCGACGCCAATCTCGTCTTCAACCAGTCGGTCGTCCTGTCCGTGCTGTTCGGGTTGCTGACCCTGATCGCCGGCCTGGTGCTGTCGCGCCCTTACATGCGCGCGGTCGCGGCTGACGAGGCCACGGTCGAAGCCGGCGCCGTCTATCTGCTCTGGTTCATGCCGGCGCTGGCGCTGCAATTCGCGACGCAAGTGATGGCGTCCGCATTGCGGGCAACCGGCATTGTTCGGCCGAGCATGCTGGTGCAGGCGCTCGCCGTGGCCATCAACATCGCGCTGGCGCCGGTGCTGATTTCGGGCTGGGGCACCGGGCATGCGCTCGGTGTTGCCGGAGCCGGCCTTGCCAGCTCGATCGCCGTGTTCATCGGCATGCTGATGCTGCTCGGGTATTTCCTCAGGCGAGAGCGCTACGTCGCCTTTCATCCCGCGCAATGGCGGCCGCAGCTTCGGCAATGGAAGCGGATCCTCAATGTCGGCCTGCCCGCGGGCGGTGAGTTCGTGATGGTCTTCATCATCATGGCCGTGGGCTACTACGTGCTGAGCATTTTCGGCGCGGCGGCG
This sequence comes from Bradyrhizobium sp. GW821-FHT13H05, assembly GCF_058804065.1. Taxonomy (NCBI): domain Bacteria; kingdom Pseudomonadati; phylum Pseudomonadota; class Alphaproteobacteria; order Hyphomicrobiales; family Nitrobacteraceae; genus Bradyrhizobium; species Bradyrhizobium sp. GW821-FHT13H05. The sequence continues at coordinate 114,646 of NZ_JBXAPO010000018.1, forward strand.
CAGGCCGGATTTGGCATCGGGACGCGTCTCCTCGGCCTGATCCAGATGCCGGCGCTTGCCGTCGCGCTCGCTGCAGGGCCGATCGCCGGCCAGAATTTCGGCGCCGGCAATGGCGCGCGGGTGCGGGAGACTTTCGTCAAGGCGGCGCTCATCGCGACTGCCGTGATGGTCATTCTCCTGATCCTCGCGCAGCTCGCACCGGGCCTGTTGCTTGCCGGCTTCTCGAATGATCGAGAGACGATGGCGGTCGCGTCGCTCTTTCTGCGGATTATCTCGCTCAACATGGTGGCGCAGGGGTTGATCTTTACCTGCTCCAGCATGTTCCAGGGGCTCGGCAACACCAAACCGGTGTTGTGGACCTCGGCAACGCGGGTCCTGACCTATTCCTTGCCGTCGATCTGGCTCTCGACGTGGCCCGGCTTCCGGATGGAGCACGTATGGTATTTGTCGATCGCGACGACAACGTTGCAAGCCGCCCTGAGCGTCTGGTTGTTGCGCCGCGAGTTCGACAAGCGCCTTCCGCGGCCGCCGCAGGAGAGGGTTGCGGAGGCAGCAAGCCCCGCGCCGGTTGTGCCTCCCGTCAGCGAGCCCGCGTAGCGACAGATCGAGCGGGGCACGCGCTTGTCCTCCAACCACGGCTCCGGCTAGTTTGCCGCGCCGTGGGGTTGGCTTTTCGAATCTGCCGGGGATGTGATGACCGAATTGTTGGACGAGCAGCGGCCGGCGTCCATGCTCTCGGCGATCTGGGCGGCGCGCTATCGCACGCCGGCCCGCTTCGTCGCGCTGATCGCGTTGCTGCTGCCGTGGACGACGACGGGGCTGACCTTCGCGCTCATACCCTGGCTGATCGCCTTCGCGTTCGTCGATCTCCGCGAATTTCCGCGTTCGCTGCTCCGCCCGATCTGCCTCCTGCCGATCGCGCTGGTCATCCTCGCCGCTGTCGGCACGCTCTGGTCGAATGCCCCCTGGCCGGAGCGGATCCATGCGATCGGGCCGACGGCAAAGCTGCTGGTGATCCCGCTGCTGATCTACCAGTTCGAGCGCTGGCCCTACGGCCACTGGGTGTTTTCGGCGTTCCTGGCGTCCTGTGCGCTGCTGATGCTCTACTCCTTCGCCGTTGCGATCGATCCCGATGTTTCGCTGAAGCTTTACCTCTCGCGCGGGCCCTACAAGGTCGAAAGCGGCATTGCCGTGCGCAACTATATCGACCAGAGCCAGGAGTTCGCGCTCTGTGCGCTCGCATTGGTCTATCCAATCGTGGCGCTGTTCCGCCAGGGCCGCGTTCGCATCGCGGCGCTGCTCGCCGTGCTGGCGGTCGGTTTTCTCGCCAACATGATGTTCGTCGTGGTCTCACGCACCGCGCTGGTAACGCTTCCGGTCCTGGTCGTGGTGTTTGCGCTGCTGCATCTGCGCTGGCGTGCGGCCCTCGCCGCCGCCGGCGCGATGGGGATATTGGCGGTGCTGTTGTGGAACGTCTCGCCGCATCTGCGCCAGACGGTCGCCAAGTTCAGCGGCGACTACGAGGCCAGCATCGTCGGCAACGACGTCAGCGGCATGGGCTCGCGCCTGGAATATTGGCGCAAGTCCGCGCAATTCATCGCGGATGCGCCGGTGCTTGGCCACGGCACCGGCTCGATCCGCGGCCTGTTCGAAAGTGTGGCTGGCGATGTGGACGCAGATCCCTTGCGCGGCGAGATCGTCAAAAATCCGCACAATCAGACCCTCGCTGTTGCCGTGCAGTGGGGCGTCGTTGGCGTCCTGGTGCTCTACGCGCTGTGGATTGCGCATCTGTCGATGTTTCGCGGCGAGGGGCTGGCCTGCTGGATCGGCCTGCTGGTCGTGGCGCAGAACATGCTGTCCTCGCTGCTGAACACGCACCTGTTCGATTTCACCTCGGGCTGGATCTATGTGCTCGGTGTCGGCGTCGCCGGCGGCATGGCGCTCGCCGCGAAGAAGGCCCAAGGTTGAACAAGGCTGAACAAGGCTAAAGCGCGCCGATGCTGTTCCAGACGAGGGTGGCGCCGGACAGGAACAACAGGCCGAGCACGACATCGCCAAAGTGCTTGTCGCTCAGCGCGTGATAGACGCGCGCGCCGGCCCATGCGCCGATCAGCGTGCCGGGAAAGGCGACAGCTGCGAGCCAGACCACCTTGAACGCAACGAGGCCCGATGCCGTCTGCAGCACCAGCGCGGTGGCGAGCACGGTGAAATTGAAGAGCTGGAAGATGCCGCGCCGCTCATGCTTGTTCCAGCCGCGGATGTTGGCCCACAGGATCGGCAGCGGTCCCGACAACCCGGCGAGGCCGCCAAGAATGCCGCCGGCAAAACCGATCGCGCCGTCGGCGATCCGGCCGCCGAACGTGATGGCGAGCGGCTTCTTGTTCAGATAGAGCGCGCTCGAAAAGATCAGCAGCAGCACGCCGACGCTCAGCTTGAACACTTTGGGATCGGCCGAGGCCACCATCATGGTCCCGAGCGGAACCCCGATCAGTCCCCCGATCAGGAACGGCCAGACCAGCGAGAGATCAAAACTCTTCCACATCGACGGCAGCGTCGAGGTCTGTGCGATCACCGAGCAGATCAGCACCAGCGGCACCGCGAGCGAGGGCGGCAGCACGTAGAGCCAGATTCCCAGCGCCATCAGCGCCGTGCCGAACCCGGCGAGCCCCGAGACGAAGCCGCCGGCCAATGCGCCGAGCGGCAGCAGCGCGTAAGTGAGCGTTTCCAACCGATTGTCCTTGTCGCAAGGGGCGATCCCCAGCTGTTGATCGCTCCCGCCCGCATAGCACGGCTGCGGCCGGGACGGTCAATTTCAAAACCGCACGCAAGCGTGATCCCCGGGGGCGGGCGTTCGCGGAAGACGCGACTACATGACGCCAATACTTCAATTTGGGGCCTGCCGGAAATCGCAGCGCCGTCCCGGATGAGATGATGGAGCATGATCATGACCCGCATGAATATTGCCGTTGCGGCCGCGCTGTTGTCGGCGGCCGCCCTGATGCCGACCTTGGCGCAGGCGCAGTTTTCCGAGCCCGCGGCCTATCAGGCCGCCCATCCCGACCGCGATGTGCTCAATGGCGGCCAGCTCACACCGGCGGGGCGCGCGGCCCGCGGTGAAACGGTGGCACCGAGCGAGGCTTATGCGGCCTATCCGTCAGTCGTGACGCCGGCCGTTCGCCCGCGCCATCGTCGTCATCACCAGTAAGAAGAGGCTAGACGATCTGCCTGGTGTCGGCGGGCTGATGCAGCGCGCCGACCAGGATGCGGAGCGCTTCCGTCAATTCCGCCCTGTTGCGCGCTGCGCCAAGCGAAACCCGCGCCGCATGCGGCGGTGCGCCGTCAACGGCAAAGGCATCTCCGGCCACGACCGCGAGACCATTTCGCAGCAGATGAGCCGCGACGTCGGGGCGGCCCTCCGGCAGCCGCAACCAGAGATGATGAGCGGCTGGCTTGGCCAGGAACTGAAAGCCTTTCAGCGTGCGCTGCGCGAGTTGCTGGCGACCGACCGCCTCGTTGCGGATGGCGGTGATGATGCGGTCGGCGATGCCGGTCTCGATCCAATGCGTCACCAGAGCGACCATCAGCGGTGCCGGCATCTGCACGGTGGCCTGTAAATAGCCGCGCATCTCCTGCTGCGCGCCAGTGTCGGGTGTCACGAGATAAGCGACGCGCAGCGCCGGCGCGATGCATTTTGACAGCGTGGTCGCCAGATATGTCCGCTCCGGAATGAGGTTCGCGATCGGCGACGCCGCGCGATCGAGCAGCCCGTAGGCGTCGTCCTCGATCAGAATCGTGCCGGCATCGCGAATGATCTTCGCGATGGCGCTGCGCCGCTCCGGGAGAAGCGTCGCGGTGGTCGGATTGTGCAGCGTCGGAATGAGATACACGGCCTTCGGCCTGTGCGCGCGGCAGGCCTTCGCCAGCGCATCGGGCAGGATGCCGCCGTCGTCCATGGCGACGCCGACGAGCTTGATGCCGAGCCGCGCGGCGGCGGCCTTGATGCCGGGGAAGGTGAGGGCCTCGGTGAGCACGATGTCGCCGGGCCGCGCGAGATGAGCGAGCAGGTTGAACAGAATGGTCTGCGCGCCGGGAAAGATCACGAGCCTGTCGGCCTGCGCATGCGGGACGCGTGCACGCATCCAGCGCGCGGCGACCTCGCGCTCATGCGCGCTGCCGCCCGGCGGCTGGTAGTTCAGGAACGCGGTCAGCCCCGATTGAACGCGGAGGGCTTCGAACCCTGCGATGATGCGCTCGTCGAGCTGCGCTTCCAGCGGATGCGGCGGCACGTTCATCGAGAGGTCGATCGTGACGGGATGCGGCAGGTCGACCGCGCGGCGCGCGCTGCTTTCCGACACGAAGGAGCCCTGTCCGACCCGGGCCTCCATGATGCCGCGGCGCCGCGCCTCGCTGTAGGCGCGCGTCACCGTGGTGAGGTCGAGGCCGAGCGCTTTTGCCAGTGCGCGCTGCGTCGGCAATTGCTGCCCGCGCACCAGCCGGCCGGCGGCGATGTCGGCCTCCATGGCCTCGACGATGCGCTGGTAGCGCGGCCCGCTCAGCTCCGAGATTGTAGGGGTCCAATCCATGCAATTTAGGCCCATATCCTTTGAATGTATGGATACAATATATTATTGTATGGATCAGCGAAAAGGAAGAGGTGCTGTCATGGCAATCGGTTCAGTCTCTCTCTCGAAGGCGATGTGGCGCGGCTTCCTGGGCAAGTGCCCGAACTGCGGCGAAGGACATATGTTCGGCCGTTTCCTGAAAGTCGCCGATGCCTGCGATCATTGCGGCGAGGAGCTGTTTCACCAGCGCGCCGATGACTTCCCGGCCTATCTCGTCATGGTCGTGGTCGGTCATCTCGTGGTGCCGGCCATTCTTGCGGTCGAGACCGCCTATGCGCCGCCGGTCTGGCTGCAACTGGCGGTGTGGCTGCCGGTGACGCTGTTTGCTTCGCTCGCGCTGCTGCAACCGACCAAGGGCGCCATCGTCGGCCTGCAATGGCAGATCGGCATGCACGGCTTTGAGGCGGGCAAGCTCCGGCGCGAAGCTGGTCAGCTCGCACCCGTCTTCGTGAAGGCGGACACGCACGCGGCCTGAGCGGCAGCGTTTACTTCGCGCGCTCGGCCGCTACACTCCATCGTATCAAACAAGAACGATGGAAACGCCGATGGCCGCACGCGCGAAGACTTTTCTGCTCTGTCATGGCGCGTGGTCCGGCGGATGGGCCTGGAAGAAGATGCATCCGCTGATGGCGCAGGCCGGCCACCGCCTGATCGCGCCGACCTACACCGGGCTCGGCGAACGTTCGCATCTGGCAAATCCCGCAATCGATCTGGAGACGCATATCCAGGATATCCTCAACGTCATCACGTTCGAGGATCTCAACGACATCGTGCTGCTCGGCCACAGCTATGGCGGCATGGTCGCGACCGGTGTTGCCGATCGTGCGCGCGAGCGCGTGACGCAGTTGATCTATCTCGATGCCTTCGTGCCGCGCGACGGCCAGTCGCTGTTCGATCTCAATGAGGGAGGGCGCGAGCCGATGCGCAAGGCGGCTGCCGCGGGTGATGGCTACCGCATCCCGCCGAACCCGCCGCCGCCGGACACGCCGCAGGCCGATCTCGACTGGCTCAATGCGCGCCGCATCAACATGCCGGTCAAATGCTTCGAGACGAGATTGAAGCTTGAACATGGCGAGCCGGCGATGCCGCGCAGTTATATCTATTGCAAGCGCATTCCACCGGGCGATGTGTTCGGGCAGTTTGCGAAGCGCACGAAGAGCGAAGATGGCTGGCGCACTTTCGAGCTCGATGCGAGCCACGCGCCGAATGTGACCGCGCCCGAGGCTTTGATGGGTGTGCTGGAGAAGATCGTCGACTGACCCACGGTCGTCATTCCGGGGCGTGCGCAGCACGAACCCGCAATCCATTCCTCCACATTCCCCGCCGCCCGATGGTCTCGCTTCGCGAGCCCCGGAATGACGAGGCCAAAAATGGTGAGGGGCCCGATGCGCTAACACCGGGCCCCCCGTCGCAAGATATCAGCCGGCCTGTAAGCCGGGTTCTGTAAGGCACCGTCCGCTTGCGCGAACGATACGTGACGGCCATTCCTCTGGGACCATGTTTGCACATGGCCTCGAGCAACCTACCCGGACGGCGGGCCTGACATCGCCCCGCGGCGTTATCGCTTGCGCGAACAGCCCGCTACGCCGTCCCTATTCGGTTTTGCTCCCGGTGGGGTTTACCATGCCGGCTCCGTTGCCGGATCCGCGGTGCGCTCTTACCGCACCTTTTCACCCTTACTTCCTCCGAGGAGGGAGCGGTTCGTTCTCTGTGGCACTTTCCCTGGGGTCGCCCCCGCCGGACGTTATCCGGCACCGTATGTCAAGGGAGCCCGGACTTTCCTCCCCGGCGGCCTTTCGGCACCTGCCGGAGCGGCCGTCCGGCCGACTGACGGGGCAGGCATGGGGCATTTGTGACGGTTTCGTCAAGCGGATATCGCCGCGCACGCTTCGCCCGAAATAATTTATCCTGAAGATGTCGTTGGGAGCGTGCCCCGTTCGACTGGATGTCGGCGATCCCCGCGCAACAGGAGTTAAGCGATGCAGTATTTGCTGATGATCTACCAGAACGAAGCCGAGTACGCGAAGAACGACGCAGCGACCAGCCAGAACATGCTGGCCGAATACCAGTCCTTCACGCAAGGCATCGTCCAGAGCGGCAACTTCAAGGCCGGCGACCGCTTGCAGCCGACCGCGACGGCGACGACGGTCCGTGTGCGTGACGGCAAAGTGCTGGCGACCGACGGCCCCTTCGCGGAAACGCGCGAGCAGCTCGGCGGCTATTATCTGATCGAGGCCAAGGATCTCAACGCCGCGATCGAGATTGCCGCGCGCATTCCGAGTGCACGCATCGGGTCGATCGAGGTGCGGCCGATCTGGGTTTACGACAAGTGACGGACGAGCCGTACATCGACGCATGAATCCGGGCGAGATCGACAGGATATTTCGTGACGAGGCGGGGCGGGCGCTGGCCACGCTGATCCGCCTCGTCGGCGATTTCGATCTCGCCGAGGATGCGCTGCAGGACGCCTTTGCCGTCGCGCTGGAGCGCTGGCCGGCCTGCGAGCCGCCGGACAATCCGCGCGCCTGGCTCGTCAATGTCGCCAAGCACAAGGCGATCGATCGCGTCCGTCGCCAGATTGCCTTCCGCGGCAAGCAGCAGGCGCTGGTGCACGAGCTCGAGCTGAATGCGCAAGCACCCGACGAGCCGCCGGCGATGCTCGACGATGACATGCTGCGGCTGATCTTCACCTGTTGCCATCCCGCGTTCGCGCCCGAAGTCCGGGTCGCGCTGACACTGCGCACCGTCTGCGGACTGTCCACCGCGCAGGTCGCGCGCGCCTTCCTTGTCAGCGAAGACGCGATGGCGCAGCGGCTGGTCCGCGCCAAGCAGAAGATCAGGCTTGCCGGCATCCCCTATGAAGTGCCCGAGCGCGACACGCTGGTGGCGCGGCTCGACGGTGTGCTCGCCGTGATCTATCTCGTCTTCACCGAAGGCTATGTCGCAACCGCAGGCGCAGACCTGATGCGGCCGGATCTTGCGGCCGAGGCCGTCAGGCTCGGCCGCTTGCTCGACCGTCTGATGCCCGATCGCGCCGCGATCAAGGGCCTGCTGGCCTTGATGCTGCTGCACGATGCGCGTCGCGCCGGCCGCGAGACGTCGGCCGGCGACATCGTGCTGCTGGAAGAGCAGGATCGGTCGCTGTGGGATCGTGCGCAGATCGAGGAGGGCCTGCGTTCGGTGGACGACGCGCTGCGCATGCCCGGGCGGCCGCAGCCCTATGCGGTGCAGGCCGCGATCGCAGCGCTGCACGCGCGTGCGCCGAGCTATGAGCAAACTGATTGGCCGCAGATTGCAGGGCTCTACGAGGTGCTGCTGCGCATCACCCCCTCGCCGGTGATCGAGCTCAATCACGCCGCTGCGGTGTCGATGGTCGATGGCCCCGCGCGCGCACTCGATCTCGTCGATGCGATCACTGCGCGCGGCGGGCTTGACGGCTATGAGCTGTTGCCCGCGGTGCGCGCGGATCTGCTGCGGAGGTTGGGGCGGAAGGATGAGGCGCGCGCGGCCTATCGCGCTGCGACGGAGGCGACGCAGCTGGAGCCATTGCGGAGATTGTATGAGCGAAGATTGAGGGAGATGGAATAGCTGCCACATACTCCGTCATTGCGAGGAGCGAAGCGACGAAGCAATCCAGACTGTTTCCGCGGTGACAGTCTGGATTGCTTCGCTGCGCTCGCAATGACGGCGTGTGCGGTTTCTGCCGTCACTTCGACGCGACGGCCGGCGCATCCGCCGGCAGGCTTGCCAGCAGCGCCTGCAAGGTCGAGAGTGTCGAATGGTCCGCGACACCATCCAGCCGCGCCGGGCGGAAGTGGCGCTGGAAGGCAGTGACGACTTCCATCGTGGCGGCGTCGTATTTGCCTGATAGCGGCACGCCATAGCCGTACCTTGCGAGCGCCTGCTGCAGGCTCAGCACCTCGTCGCTGATGGTGCCGAGCATCAGGCTCTCGCCGCGCACGACCGGCGCCGGTGTGACCCAGTGGCCGACGCCGGAATTGGCCAGCGAGTGCCACGGAAATTTTTCGCCGGGATCCTTCTTGCGCGCAGGCGCGACGTCGGAATGGCCGAGCACCCGATGCGCCGGCACCTTGCGGCGGAGCATGATGCCGCGGCATAGCGCGATCACGGCGGCGATCTGGCGCAGCGGATATTCCGGGTAGCCCCAGTCATGACCGCGATTGATGATCTCGATGCCGATCGAGCAGGAGTTGATGTCGTCCTCGCCGGCCCAGGTCGAGACGCCGGCATGCCAGGCGCGCCTGGCCTCGGACACGCACTGCACGATGCGGCCGTCCTCGAGCACGACATAATGCGCCGAGACTTCCGTCCCCGCCGTGCACAGCCGCGCCAGCGCGCCCTCGACATCGGGCATGCCGGTGTAGTGCAGCACGATCATGTCCGGCTGCCGCCCCTTGTTGCGCTCGCCATGGTTCGGCGAAGGAATGATGTCGGAGACGATCGAGGAATCCGGCTCGAACGTCCGCATGTTCGCCGCGGCCTTGGGAACCGGGAGAACGCGCTGACGCTTCGAATCAGATCCTGATGGCGTGGACGAACCGGACGACATAGACAGCTCAAGTCGGTACAGGAGAGTGGGCCAAGCCCTTCTCTTTACTATTCCTTTACCCTCCGCTGTGCGCAATCGCGCGTCGCGGTTAACGGATGCATTTTGGGCGGGTGTGTGGATGGGGCATCACCGGCCCGTCACCTTTTCGACTTGTAACCAGCCGATCAACGCTTTCTTAACGCTAAGGGCCGTTACTGAGGGATGAAGAGCCGACCCGCGTCCTGAGGCGGCCAAAGCGTATTTTGGCTCGAAATCCCATGGCTGCCCGACAAATTCCAAGGGGAATACTGGGTTGGCGGCCCGGGACGACCGGGCTCGGTAACCATGTTGGACAAGGGTTGGGTCGTGGAACCGCCGCGACGCGGAATAATTCGAGGCGTTATGGGCTTGCTCGTCCCCGATCCCGCATGGGCGTCAGGCAGACGTTCCGCATGAGCTCGGTTCCGCACATTCCCGTTCTTGGCCGCGAGGCCGTCGACCACCTCGCCCCGCGCGAGGGCGGTATTTATGTCGATGCCACCTTCGGCGCCGGCGGCTACAGCCGCGCGATTCTCGACGTGCCGGGAACCCGCCTGATCGCGATCGACCGCGACCGCACTGCGATCGCAGGCGGCGCCGAGCTGGTCGAACGCTCCGCCGGTAGGCTGACACTGGTCGAAGACCGCTTCTCCAATCTCGCCGAAGTCTGTGCGGCGCAGGGCGTCGAGGCCGTTGACGGCGTCGTGATGGATGTCGGGGTGTCCTCGATGCAGCTCGACCAGGCCGGCCGCGGCTTTTCCTTCCGCCTCGACGGTCCGCTCGACATGCGGATGGGGCAGACGGGACCGACGGCGGCCGACGTGGTCGCCCGCGCCTCCGAAGGCGATCTCGCCGACATCATCTATCTCCTCGGCGAAGAGCGGCATTCGCGCCGCGTCGCCCGCGCCATCGTTGCGGACCGGCAGGAGACGCCGTTCACGACCACGCGCGCGCTCGCCGACCTCATCGGCCGGGTGGTTCGCTCCAAGCCCGGCGACATTCACCCGGCGACGCGCACGTTCCAGGCGCTGCGCATCTTCGTCAACGAAGAGCTGGATGAACTCCAGACCGCGCTCACGGCTGCCGAGCGCGTGCTCAAGCCCGGCGGACGGCTCGTGGTGGTCTCGTTCCATTCGCTGGAAGACCGCATCGTGAAGAATTTCCTTGGCGAGCGTTCCAAGACCGGCGGCGGCTCGCGGCATCTGCCGGAAGTGGCGCAAACCGCGCCGAGCTTCCAGCTCCTGACGCGGCGGCCTGTCGTCGCCGGCGAAGAGGAGGTCGCGCGTAATCCGCGTGCGCGCTCCGCAAAGCTGCGCGCTGCAGAGCGCACCGACGCGCCTGCGCATGACGACGGCGAGCCGTCGTCTTGGCCAAAACTCTCCGACGTGATGAGGGGAGGCTAGCGCATGCGCTTCATCCACCTCCTCGTCATTGGCGCGCTGATCTTCGCGGCGGCCTATGTCTACCGGATCAAGATGGATTCCACGGCGCGCACCGAGAAGGTGTTGCGGCTGCATGCGGAGATCCGCGAGCAGCGCGATGCGATCGCATCGCTGCGCTCCGAATGGGCCAAGCTCGATGCGCCCTTGCGCCTGCAAGGCCTGTCCGATCGGCATCTGCCGCTCAAGCCGGTCAACGCCACGCAATATGACTCGCTGAAGAATTTGCCCGAGCGTCCGCCGCGGATGTTCAGGCCCGGCGAGCCGGATCCGATCGGGGCCATGCTCAAAACCATCGAAGCCGCGAGCGATCCTGACACCGTAACGGGCTCCGTGCCTCAGCCCGAGGACAAGCAATGAGCGCTGTGACCCCGGCCAAACCGACCGAGCCCTGGCGGCAACGGCTGATCCGCAGCCTGCTCTACGGGCGCAATGTCGACCGCGCCGCGAAGGCGCGTGCGCGCGTTGGACTGGCTATGCTCGCCTTCGCCTCGGTCTACGCCCTGATCGGCGGCCGGCTCGTGATGTTCGCGATCGGCGCCGATGCTCACGGCGCGCGCCGTGCGGCGTCGCAGGAGGTGGTTGCGACCGCGCGGCCCGACATCGTCGATCGCAACGGCGCCATCCTTGCCACCGACGTCAAGGCGGCGAGCCTGTTCGGCGAGCCGCGCCGCATCATCGACAAGGACGAGGCGATCGAGCTGCTGACCGCGACCGTGCCCGATCTCGACGAAGCCGAAGTGCGCGAGCGTCTGTCGGGACGCAAGGGTTTCGTCTGGCTCAAGCGTGAGGTTACGGCGAAGCAGCAGCAGGACATCCACAAGCTCGGCATTCCCGGCATCGGCTTCCTGCGCGAGAACAAGCGCGTCTATCCGACCGGCAACGAGGTCGCCCACCTCATCGGTCTGGTCAACATCGACAACCAGGGCATCGCCGGCATGGAGAAGTGGCTCGACAATCAAGGCCTCGCCGATCTCCACCGCGCCGGCTTTGCCACCGACCGGCTGCAGAAGCCGATCGAGCTGTCCGTCGATTTGCGCGTCGAGCACGCGCTGCGCGACGAGCTTTCGAAGGCCAAGGAAAAATTCCACGCCAAGGCGGCTTCCGGCATCATCTCGAACGTCAAGACCGGCGAGATCGTGGCAATGGTCTCGCTGCCGGACTTCGATCCCAACAATCCGAAGGAAGCCCACGATCCCGATCGCATCAACCGCCTGACCACCGGCGTCTACGAGATGGGATCGACGTTCAAGGCGTTCACGCTGGCGATGGCGCTTGATTCCGGCAAGATCAACCTGAATTCGATGTGGGATGCACGGGGAAACCTCCACTACGGCAAGTTCACCATCCATGACAGCCATTCGCTCGGACGTTTCATCAACACCAAGGAAGTGTTCACTTTCTCGTCCAATATCGGCGCGGCGCGGATCGCGCTCGGCCAGGGCGTCGAGGCGCATAAGGCGTTCTTGGCCAAGATGGGACAATTGACGCGGCTGCGTACCGAGTTGCCGGAGAGCGCGGCTCCGCTCGTGCCGCGCCGCTGGGGTGAGCTGAACACGGTCACCATCGCGTTCGGCCAGGGCCTGTCGGTCGCGCCGCTCCAGGCGGTGATGGGCATCAACGCCCTGATGAACGGCGGCTATTTGATTCCGCCGACATTCATGAAACGCAGCGAAGAAGAAGCGCGCGCGATGGCCAAGCGCGTGATCAAGCCGGAGACCAGCGACAAGATGCGGTATCTGATGCGGCTCAATGCCGAAATCGGCACCGCCAAGTCCGCTAATGTGAACGGCTACTATGTCGGCGGCAAGACTGGCACCTCCGAGAAGGTCATCAACGGCCGCTATGCCAAGAAGCGGGTGCTCAACTCCTTCACTGCGATCATGCCGTCCGACGATCCGAAATATCAGATTCTCGTCATGCTGGACGAGCCGCAGGCGCTGCCCGAAACGCATGGTTTCATCACCTCGGGCTTTAACGCGGTGCCGACCGGCGGCAAGGTGATCGAGCGGATCGCGCCGCTTCTGGGCGTCGAGCCGCGGTTTGACCTGCCGCCGTCCGAGCGCCTTATTCTTGCAGCATCCAGGACAACCCAGTAATCAATTGGGTAAGCCGTTGCCGCGCTGAGTCGGGGTTTTTCCGAAGATTCGGCTTTCCGGCAGGGCATGTCGACTGGAAGACCATGAAGCTGCGCGACCTCCTAGGCCAGAACGTTTTGGGCAATGATGCCGCGATCGAGCCCGCTGTCGCGGCGCTCGACGTCACAGGCGTTGCGCTCGACAGCCGCGCGGTCAAGCCGGGCGACCTCTTCTTCGCGCTCGCGGGCAGCAAGACTGACGGCGCCCGTTTCATCGATGCCGCGGTTGCCGCAGGCGCGGTGGCGGTCGTCGGCGACCATGCGCCTGATGGCTGCAAGGTGCCGTTCGTCGCGGTCGCGAATCCGCGCCGCGCGGTGGCGCTGGCCGCGGCAAAATTCTTCCCTGCGCAGCCCGCCACGATTGCCGCGGTGACCGGCACCAGCGGCAAGACCTCGGTCGCGGCGTTCACGCGGCAGATCTGGGAGCGGCTTGGGCATGCCTCGGCCAGCATCGGCACGATCGGCCTCGTCTCGCCCAAGCGCACGGTATATGGCTCGCTGACGACGCCGGATCCGATCGCGCTGCACCGGCAGATCGACGAGATCGCGCGCGAGGGCGTCACGCATCTTGCGTTCGAGGCCTCCTCGCACGGGCTCGACCAATATCGCCTCGACGGCGTACGCGTCTCCGCGGGCGGCTTCACCAATCTCTCGCGTGACCATATGGATTATCATCCGACCGTCGCGCATTACCTTGCGGCAAAACTCCGGCTGTTCCGCGAGCTGGTTGCGCCTGACGGAGCGGCAGTGATCTCGGCGGATCATGATTGCTCGCCCGAAGTGATCGACGCGGCCAAGTCGCGCGGTTTGCGCGTGATGGCGGTCGGTCGCAACGGCGACGGGGCAGGCGAGGGCATCCGTCTCACCGAGGCCGTGATCGAGGGGTTCTCGCAAAAGCTCAGCCTCGAACATCGCGGCAAGGGCTACTCGATCCGGCTGCCGCTGGTCGGCGAATTCCAGATTGAGAACGCGCTGGTGTCCGCCGGTCTTGCGATCGGCACTGGCAGTGATGCCGCCAACGTGTTCGCGAGCCTCGAACATCTCGAAGGCGCCAAGGGGCGGCTCGAGCGCGTCGGCGAGCGCAACGGCGCGCCGATCTTTGTCGACTACGCGCACAAGCCCGACGCGTTGGCGAAGGCGCTCCAGGCGCTGCGTCCTTATGCGAAGCGCAGGCTGGTCGTCGTGTTCGGCGCCGGTGGTGATCGCGATGCCGGCAAACGTCCGATCATGGGCGAGATCGCAGCCGAGAATGCCGACGGCATCATCATCACCGACGACAACCCACGCAGCGAGAAGCCGGAGGCGATCCGTGCCGCAATCCTCGCCACAGCAAAGGGCGCCCGCGAAATCGGCGACCGTGCCGCGGCGATCCGCGCTGCGATCGAGGAACTTGAAGAGGGCGATGCGTTGCTCGTCGCCGGCAAGGGCCATGAGACCGGGCAGATCGTCGGCCGCGAAGTGCTGCCCTTCAGTGATCACGAGGCGGTCGCCGCCGCATTAGCGTCGAGGGTTGCATGAGCGGGCCGATATGGACGGTTGCCGAAGTGGCGCGCGCACTTGGTGCCGCCGGATCGTTTCCGGACACGCCGATCGACTTCGTGACGCAGGACAGCCGGCTGGTGAAGCCGGGCAGCCTGTTCGTTGCGCTGAGCGGCACGCCGAGCGGCGGCTTCATCTCGGCCTTCGCCAGCGCGCGCGACGGCTGGGAGTTCGCGGACAAGGCGGAAGCCTCTGGCGCAGTGGCGATGATCGTCCCGCATGAGATCGCAGGCATCCGCATTCCCCAGATCGTCGTGAAGGACACGCTGATCGACGGCCTCTGGGGCCTCGCGCGTGCCGCGCGCGCGCGCTTCAAAGGCCCGGTGATCGGGCTCACCGGCAGCGCCGGCAAGACCAGCACCAAGGAATTCCTCGCCGCCTATCCCAACGCCTATGCGAGCCCATCGAGCTTCAACAATTTCTGGGGCGTGCCGCTGACGCTGTGCAATGCGCGGCCCGATGCCAGTCTCTGGGTCGTCGAGATGGGCATGAACCAGACCGGCGAAATCGCGCGGCTCAGCGAATTGACGCGGCCGACGGTTGCGCTCGTCGTCAACGTCCAGCCGGTGCATCTGGAAAAGCTCGGCTCGCTCGAAGCCATCCGCCGCGAGAAGGTGTCGATCGCACTCGGCCTGCCCGAGGATGGCGTGCTGGTGCTGCCCGCCGGGCTCAAGGCGTCCGAGTGGAAGGGCAAGGTGGTGCGCTTCGGCGAGAAGGCCGAGGTGCACGAGGTCAAGCACGCGCCGCATGGCGATGGCTGGCAGGTCCTGGCCGCGATCGGCAAGAAGGAGATCGCCTTCAGCCTGACGCCGGGCGCGCCGCATCGCGTCCAGAACGCGCTCGCCGCGCTCGCCTCGATCCGCGCCGCGAACCTCGATGCATCGACACTGGCGATCAAGCTCGACCGCGTCGGCATCATGACCGGCCGCGGTGTCGAGCAGGCGATCGGCGGCGTCACCGTGATCGACGACAGCTTCAACGGTAATCCGGCCAGCGTGGCTGCTGCGCTGCAAAGCCTGCAGGCGCGCCCTGTGAGCGGTGGTCGCCGCATTGCGGTGCTCGGCGACATGCTGGAACTGGGCGATGCCGCGCCCGGCTATCACACCGGCCTTGCCAAGCATCTCGAAGGCATCGACGGCGTCTATTGCGTCGGCCCCCTGATGCATCATCTCTATGACGTCCTGCCATCAGGCAAGGGCCTCGGCTGGCACGACGATCCCGCCACGCTGAAGCCGGGCGAGGTCGCAAATCTGCTGAAGGCAGGCGATGTGGTGGTTGTCAAGGGCAGCAAGAAGATGTTCTGGGTCAACAAGTTTGTGCCGGGCCTAGTGGCCGCCTTGCAGGCAAAGGCGTAAACTGCTTGGAAGGCGCTGTTCCCCGAATCCCACCTTTTGCGGCGCGAAGCGTTTTCCCAGAGGTCGCCCGACCCCATGATGAAGACCAGTGAATGCGCATGACGCGCGTCGAGGCCGAGGGCCTACAACAAGGGCCAAGAACCAGGGCCGAGAAGACCGCGTGCGAAAGGCGCCATAGGACCGTCTGAATGTTTTACTGGCTAATCGAGCTCTCCAACACATTTCCGAGCCTGGGTGCGTTCCGCACCCTCCTGAACGTCTTCCGTTACATCACCTTCCGCACCGGCGGCGCGGTGGTCACCGGCGCGCTGTTCGTGTTCCTGTTCGGGCCCTGGATCATCGATCATTTGCGCATCCGCCAGGGCAAGGGCCAGCCGATCCGCACCGACGGTCCGCAATCGCATCTCGCCAAGAAGGGCACGCCCACCATGGGCGGGCTGATGATCCTGTCCGGCCTCACGGTCGGCACCGTGCTGTGGGCCAATCCGCTCAATCCTTATGTCTGGATCGTGCTCGCCGTGACGCTCGGCTTCGGCTTCGTCGGCTTCTATGACGATTACCTGAAGGTGACCAAGCAGACCACGAGCGGGTTCGGCGGCAAGCTTCGCCTGCTGATCGAGGCGGCGATCGCGCTGGTCGCCTGCTACGCGCTGGTGCGGCTGAACCGCGATCCCGCGTCGACCGCGCTGACGATCCCGTTCCTGAAGGACACGGTGCTGCATTTCGGCTGGTTCTTCGTCGTGTTCGGCGCCTTCGTCATCGTCGGCGCCGGCAATGCGGTGAACCTCACCGACGGTCTCGACGGCCTCGCCATCGTTCCCGTGATGATCGCGACCGCGAGCTTTGCGATGATCGCCTATCTCGCCGGCAATGCGGTGTTCGCGGATTACCTCCAGATCAAATATGTCGCCGGTACCGGCGAGCTCGCGGTGCTCTGCGGCGCGCTATTGGGCGCCGGCCTCGGCTTCCTCTGGTTCAACGCGCCGCCGGCCTCGATCTTCATGGGCGACACCGGCTCGCTCGCGCTCGGCGGCATGCTGGGCGCGATCGCGGTCGCGGTGAAGCACGAGATCGTGCTCGCAGTGATCGGCGGCTTGTTCGTGCTCGAAGCAGTCTCCGTCATCGTGCAGGTGGTGTCGTTCAAGCTCACCGGCAAGCGCATCTTCCGGATGGCGCCGATCCATCACCATTTCGAGCAGCTCGGCTGGACCGAGCCGCAGATCGTGATCCGGTTCTGGATCATCTCGGTGATGCTGGCGCTGGCCGGCCTGTCGACGCTGAAGCTGCGCTGATGATTCCCGTCACCTCCTTCGCCGGCAAGACGGTCGCGGTGTTCGGCCTCGGCGGCTCGGGGCTCGCCTCCTGCCACGCCTTGAAGGCCGGCGGCGCCGAGGTGATCGCTGCCGACGACAATGCCGAGAACGTCGCCAAGGCGGCGCAAGCCGGCTTCATCACCGCGGATCTGCGCAACGTCTCCTGGGTGAGTTTCGCAGCCCTCGTGCTCGCGCCCGGCGTGCCGCTCACTCATCCGGTGCCGCACTGGAGTGTCTTGAAGGCGCGCGAGGCGGGTGTCGAAGTGATCGGCGATATCGAGCTGTTCTGCCGCGAGCGGCGGCGGCATGCACCTGATGCGCCGTTCGTCGCCATCACCGGCACCAACGGCAAGTCGACCACGACGGCGCTGATCGCGCATCTGACGAAAGTCGCCGGCTACGACACCCAGATGGGCGGCAATATCGGCACCGCGATCCTGTCGCTGGAGCAGCCAGGCACGGGCCGCGTCCACGTCATCGAGATGTCGTCCTACCAGATCGACCTCACGCCCTCGCTCGATCCCTCCGTCGGCATTTTGCTCAATGTCAGCGAGGATCACATCGATCGCCACGGCACCATCGAACATTATGCCGCGGTGAAGGAGCGCCTCGTTGCGGGCGTGCAAGTGGGCGGCACCTCGATCGTCGGCGTCGATGACGGTTTTTGCCGTGACATTGCCGACCGGCTCGACCGCGCCGGCAAGAACGTGGTGCGCATTTCCGTGAAGAATTCGCTGGCCAGCGGCATCCATGTCGAGCACGGCACCATCGTGCGCACCGCGGGCGGCGCGAGGAGCGAGGTCGCAAAGCTTGGCGGCATCGGTTCGCTGCGCGGCCAGCACAATGCGCAGAACGCGGCCTGCGCTGCCGCTGCGGCGCTCGCAATGGGCATCAACCTCGATGTGCTCCAGAACGGCCTGCGCAGCTTTCCTGGCCTTGCGCACCGCATGGAGCAGGTCGGTCGCCGCGACAACGTGCTGTTCGTCAACGATTCCAAGGGTACCAACGCGGATGCCACCGCGCATGCGCTGTCGTCCTTTGCCGATATCTTCTGGATCGCCGGCGGCAAGCCGAAGGCGGGCGGCATCACTGGCCTGACCGGCTACTTCCCGCGCATCCGCAAGGCCTATCTGATCGGCGAAGCGGCGCAGGAGTTTTCGGGTACGCTGGGCACGCAAGTCGCGCACGAGATCAGCCAGACCCTCGATGTCGCCGTCGAGCACGCGGCGCGTGATGCGGAAGCATCCGGCCTCACCGATGCGGTCGTGCTGTTGTCGCCGGCCTGCGCCTCCTTCGACCAGTACCGCAACTTCGAAATCCGCGGCGCAAAATTCCGCGAGCTGGTGCAGGCGCTGCCGGGTGTGAAGCCGGTGGTGTGAGGATGTCGCGGCGACGCTGGATCGGTTTGGTCGCCGCCGTCATTGCTGTTTCGGTCGCTGCGGGTTTCTTCTGTGTTGTCTTCATTGATAACGTCATGAACGGATTCGGCGCATGCCGCGTCGTTCGCCAGCGTGCGTTCGCCTCCCCAAGCGGTAGTCAATTGGTCGTCGTGGTCTGGAAGTCGTGCGGAGCGACGGTACCGGACAGCACGCAAGCCAGCATCGTGGCGCGCGGCCGGACCTTCTCGCCAGAGAGTACGCCGACCTTCGTCAGCGTGCGCGGGCATCTTGATCCTGTCGTCGCCTGGAGCAGTGAGCGGGCGGTCCGGATCGGTTTCATTCCCGGGCCTGACCAGATCTACAAGCACGATCAGCGCGCGGGTGATGTTGCAATCAGCTACGAATAGGGCCCTCGTGTCCCGGACGCGGTGCGGCACGCAGTGACGCTCCGCAGAGCCGGGACCCAGAATGCCGCTGGGCCCCGGCTCAGCAGCGCACCACGTCGCGAAGAGGCGGCGCGCTGCGCTGCGTCCGGGGCACGAGACTCTTCAAAACTTGAACGTTTCCTTAACCCCCCGGTAACCAACCTCGGCGACCAATGGACTATCTCTGTCCGAAAGCGGCCGCCCATGCTCTCCCGTGAAGAACGCACCCCCTTTTCCGAGTGGTGGTGGACCGTCGACAAGCCGCTGTTCGGCGCGATCCTGGTGTTGATGCTGACCGGCGTGATCCTGTCGCTGGCGGCAAGCCCGCCGGTTGCGACCCGCATCGGGCTCGATCCGTTCCACTTCTTCAGCCGCCACGTGATGTTCCTGGCGCCGTCGTTCATGGTGCTGCTCGGCGTGTCCTTCCTGTCGCCCCGCGCGATCCGTCGCTCGGCCCTGATCATCTTCGCGGCCAGCATCATCCTGATCGTGCTGACGCTCGCGATCGGCCCTGAAGTGAAGGGCTCGCGGCGCTGGATCACGCTGCTCGGCCTCAACATCCAGGCCTCCGAAATCGCAAAACCTTCGTTCGTCGTGATCGCCGCCTGGCTGTTTGCGGAATCGACCAGGCGGCCTGAGATGCCGGCGACCACGATGGCGCTGGTGCTGCTGTTGATGCTGGTGTCGCTGCTGGTGATGGAGCCGGACTTCGGCCAGACCATGCTGATCCTGATGGTGTGGGGCTCGCTGTTCTTCATCGCGGGCATGCGCATGATCTGGGTGTTTGGCCTTGCGGGCGCCGCCGCCGCCGGCCTGTTCAGCGCCTATCTCTTTGTTCCTCACGTGGCTGGACGCATCAAGCGCTTCATGAACCCGGCCTCGGGCGACACCTTCCAGGTCGATACCGCCATGGAAGCCTTCTACAACGGCGGCTGGTTCGGGCTTGGGCCGGGCGAGGGCATTGCCAAGCGCAGCCTGCCGGACAGCCACACCGACTTCGTGTTCGCGGTCGCCGCCGAAGAGTTCGGCATCATATTGTGCCTTGCGATGCTGGCGCTGTTCGCCTTCGTCGTCATCCGCACGCTGTCGCGCGCCTACGCCAACGAGGACATGTTCTCGCGCTTTGCGGCTTCCGGCCTTGCGATCCTGTTCGGCGTGCAGGCGGCGATCAACATGTCGGTCAACCTCCAGCTCATCCCCGCCAAGGGCATGACGCTGCCGTTCATCTCTTACGGTGGCTCCTCGATCGTGTCGCTGGCCTATGGCGTCGGCATGATGCTGGCGCTGACGCGGCTGCGCCCGCGCACCGAGGTCGAAGCCAGCGGCCACGCCGAGGCGATGCGGAGTTACGCGTAGTCGTCAATGTGGACGCGTAGCCCGGATGGAGCGAAGCGCAATCCGGGAAAGTCTCACCGCGGATAGACCGCCCCGGATTACGCTTACGCTCCATCCGGGCTACGAACGCTTCGCTGCGCTCGCAATGACGGCGGAGGCCTTGTAAAAGGGCGTCCATGGACACTTCCCCCTTGATTCTTCTCGCTGCGGGCGGCACCGGCGGTCATCTGTTTCCGGCCGAGGCGCTCGGCGTCGAATTGATCCGGCGCGGTTTTCGCGTCCGTCTCGTCACGGACGAGCGCGCGCTGCGCTACAGCGGGCTGTTCAGCAAGGACATGATCGACGTCGTCGCGAGCGAAACCGCGCGCGGCCGCAATCCGTTGCAGCTTGCCTATGCCGGCCTCACGCTCGCCACCGGCACGCTGTCCGCCTACGGCCTGATCAAGCGGCTGAAGCCGGTCGCCGTCGTCGGCTTCGGCGGCTACCCGACGCTGCCGCCGCTGGTCGCGGCAAAATTCGCCGGCGTACCCGGCATCATCCACGACGCCAACGCTGTGCTCGGTCGCGCCAACCGGTTCCTGTCGAGCCGCGTCCGCGCCATCGCGACGTCGTTGCCCGGCGTGCTCGACCGCGACCCGGCGCTATCAGGCAAGACCACGACGGTCGGCACGCCGATGCGTCCGGCGGTGCTTGCTGCGGCGGCCGTGCCATACGCTGCGCCTGAAGTGAACGGTCCGCTGCGGTTGCTCGTCGTCGGCGGCAGCCAGGGCGCGCGCATCATGGCCGACATCGTGCCTGATACGATCGAGCGGCTCGAGCCTGCGCTGTGGAGCCGGCTCGTCCTGACCCAGCAGGTGCGCGACGAGGACATGGCGCGCGTCCGCGCGGTCTACGACAAGCTCAAGATCAAGGCCGAGCTCGCGCCGTTCTTCACCGACCTGCCGGCGCGGCTTGCTTCCTGCCACCTGATCGTGTCGCGCTCCGGCGCCGGCACCGTCGCCGAGCTTGCTGCGATCGGACGACCCTCGATCCTGGTGCCGCTGCCGGGCGCGATCGACCAGGATCAGTTTGCCAATGCCGGCGTGCTGGCCAAGGTCGACGGCGCGATCCGCATTCCGCAGACCGAGTTCACTCCGGACCGGCTGGCGTCCGAGATCTCCGCCTTCGCTGCCGAGCCTGCGCGCCTCGCCGCCATGGCTGCGGCCGCGAAGGGGGCAGGGCGGCTCGATGCCGCCGAGCGGCTGGCGGATCTGGTGGTCAAGGTCGCGGGACTCTGACGCGAAAAAGCCCTTGTCTTCGCCTTCTAAAGCGAGGCATCCAGTAGGAAAGGGCGCGCGGCTGATTTGGCCGTGACCTTCGCCAGATGCCGCCTTTCCGGCGGCAAGGTCAGGGAACAGAGCATGAGACTGCCGCGCGAGATCGGACCCATCCACTTCGTCGGGATTGGCGGGATCGGCATGAGCGGGATCGCCGAGGTGCTGGTCAATCTCGGCTATGCCGTGCAGGGTTCGGACGCCTCCGACAATTACAATCTCGACCGTCTGCGCAAGAAGGGCGCGAAAGTCTCGGTCGGCCACAAGGCCGAGAATGTCGACGGTGCCGAGGTGGTCGTCGTCTCCACCGCGATCAAGCGCGACAATCCCGAGCTGATGGCGGCGCGCGAACGGCGCATTCCCGTGGTGCGCCGCGCCGAGATGCTGGCCGAGCTGATGCGGCTCAAGAGCTGCGTCGCCATCGCCGGCACCCACGGCAAGACCACGACGACCACGATGGTCGCGACGCTGCTCGATGCCGGTGGGCTCGATCCCACCGTCATCAACGGCGGCATCATCAACGCCTACGGCTCCAACGCGCGGCTGGGCGCCGGCGACTGGATGGTAGTGGAAGCCGACGAGAGCGACGGCACATTCCTGAAGCTGCCGACCGATGTCGCCATCGTCACCAATGTCGACCCCGAGCATCTCGACCACTTCAAGACGTTCGAGGCCGTGCAGGACGCGTTCCGAAGCTTCGTCGAGAATTTGCCGTTCTACGGCTTTGCCGTGATGTGCATCGATCATCCCGTCGTGCAGAGCCTCGTCGGCAAGATCGAGGATCGCCGCATCATTACTTACGGCGAGAACCCGCAGGCAGATGTGCGCTTCGTCGATCTCACGCCGATGGGCGGGGGATCGAAGTTCAAGGTCGCGTTCCGCGACCGCAAGACCGGCGCGGTGCACGAGATTCCTGATCTGATGCTGCCGATGCCGGGACGCCACAACGCGTCCAACGCGACGGCGGCGATTGCGGTCGCGCGCGAGCTCGGCGTCTCCGACGAGGCGATCCGCAAGGCGATCGCCGGCTTCGGCGGCGTCAAGCGCCGCTTCACCAAAACAGGTGAGTGGAACGGCGTCACTGTGATCGATGATTACGGCCATCACCCGGTCGAGATCGCAGCGGTGCTGAAAGCGGCGCGGGAATCCACCAACGGCAGGATCGTCGCCGTGGTGCAGCCGCATCGCTACACCCGCCTGCAATCGCTGTTCGAGGAGTTCTGTACCTGCTTCAACGACGCGGATGCAGTTGTTGTCGCCGACGTCTATGCGGCAGGCGAGTCGCCAATCGAAGGCATCGACCGCGATCATTTCGTCGCGGGCTTGCGCGCCCATGGCCACCGCGAAGTGGTCCCGCTGCCGGCGGCGTCGGAGCTCGCAGGCATCGTCAAGGGGCTCGCGAAGTCGGGCGATCTCGTCGTGTGTCTTGGCGCCGGTAACATCACGCAGTGGGCGTATGCCTTACCCGGCGAATTGAAGGCGCTGGGGTAGGGCGGTGGGATTTCCCGACATCACGCCCTCGCTCAAAGCCGCGATGCCGCAACTCCGCGGCCGGCTGCTGGCGAACCAGTCGCTCGCCGAGCTCACCTGGTTTCGTGTCGGTGGTCCGGCGCAGGTGCTGTTCACGCCGGCGGATGAGGACGATCTCGCTTATTTCCTCGCGCATCTTGCTTCCGACATTCCCGTCTATGTCGTCGGCGTCGGCTCCAACCTGATCGTGCGCGACGGCGGCATTGCCGGCGTGGTGATCCGCCTTGCGCCGCGCGCCTTTGGCGAAGCGAGTGCGAGCGGTGACATCGTGACGGCAGGCGCGGCTGCGCTCGACAAGCGCGTGGCGGAGGTTGCGGCCTCGGCCAATATCGGCGGGCTCGAATTCTATTTCGGCATTCCCGGCACCATCGGCGGTGCGCTGCGCATGAATGCCGGCGCCAATGGCGGCGAGACCAAGGACGTGCTGATCGAGGCGCGCGGCGTCGGGCGCGACGGCAAGAAGCACGTTTTCTCCAACGCCGACATGAAATTCGTCTATCGCAACAGCGGCGTCGACCCCTCCATCATCTTCACCTCTGCGCGCTTTCGCGGCGAGATCAAGGATGCGGAGGCGATCCGCGCGCGCATGGCGGACGTGCAAAACCACCGCGAGACCGCGCAGCCGATCCGCGAAAAGACCGGCGGCTCGACCTTCAAGAATCCGCCCGGCCATTCCGCCTGGAAGCTGGTCGACGCTGCCGGCTGCCGCGGCTTGCGCGTCGGCGGTGCGCAGGTCTCCGAGATGCACTGCAATTTCCTGATCAACACCGGGGACGCCACCGCGCACGACATCGAGACGCTCGGCGAGACCGTGCGCGAGCGCGTGAAGGCGAATTCCGGAATCGAGCTGCACTGGGAAATCAAGCGGATCGGGATTTCCGCGTAATTGTCGTTCCGGGGCTCGCGAAGCGCGAACCCGGAACCTCGAGATTCCGGGTTCGATGCTCCGCATCGCCCCGGAATGACAAGAAGATAGAGGCGACGAGAGAACATGCGCATCACCATCCTCTTCGGCGGCTCCAATCGCGAACGTCTGGTTTCGGTCGCCTCGGCCCAGGCGCTGTATCAGGCGCTGCCCGAGGCCGATCTCTGGTGGTGGGACGTCGAGGACAAGGTGCATGTGGTGCAGTCCAGGCAGCTGCTCGAGCATGCCCGTCCGTTCGAGGACGAGTTCAAGCCCGGCACGTCGGGCATTCCGCTGGCGCAGGCGCTCGACCAGGCCAAGGCTGAGGACCGCGTGCTGGTGCTCGGCCTGCATGGCGGTCGCGCCGAGAACGGCGAATTGCAGGTGATGTGCGAGGCGCGCGGTGTGCCTTTCACCGGATCGGGCTCGGCCTCCTCGCATCTCGCCTTCGACAAGATCGCAGCCAAGCGGTTTGCTGCGCTCGGCGGCGTCACGCCGCCGGCCAACGTCGCGCTTGATAACATCGACGAGGCCTTCGCCGAATATGGAAGGCTGATCGCAAAGCCGGCGCGGGACGGGTCGAGCTATGGCCTGATCTTCGTCAATGCCAGGCAGGATCTCGTCGCTGTCCGCAACGCGGCGAAGCACGAGGAATATGTCATCGAGCCCTACATCGCCGGCGTTGAGGCGACCTGCGGCGTGCTGGAGCGCACCGATGGCTCGATCATCTCGCTGCCGCCGATCGAGATCATTCCGGGCGAGGGCAGTTTCGACTACGCCGCAAAATATCTTCTGAAATCGACCCAGGAGATCTGCCCCGGACGTTTCGCCCCCGAGATCACCGCCGCGCTGAAGGAGCAGGCGATGCTGGCGCACCGGGCGATGTCCTGCACCGGCTATTCCCGGTCGGACTTCATCGTCTCGGCCAAGGGCCTCGTCTATCTCGAGACCAACACGCTGCCCGGGCTGACCAAGTCCTCACTCTACCCCAAGGCGCTGAAGGCCGAAGGCATCGACTTCGTCGACTTCCTGCGCGGCCTGGTCGAGCTCGCCGTGCCCGGGGTGCGGAAATAGTTAGGACTGGTTAACGGCCAAACGGCCGAAACGGCCCGCTTTGGGGCCCAAATCCGGTAAAATGCCGGACATCGCGGCATAAATGCCTCACTTGGTTGGGCAAAAAGCATTCGGCGTTAACGAACTTTACCTTTTGTTTACCAGGACATCCGAAGGTTAACGCTGGCGGCGCATATGGCGTTTTGGCTGCCGGCGCGTGAGCTGTTTTGGGTGATGTCACCTCCAGCGAACGCTTTGAACGGGAGAGGCTTCATCTGCTGAAGACCAGTACCCGGCCCGGCAAGTCCGAGACGTCATGTTCGCCAGGACCCGCGCGATGTCGCGGGCAAACTGTTGACGAGCTCGTGCAATGGATGGTGCAGGAAGCCTCACCCGGTCGCTTTTCAGATCGCTGAGGCCCCAAGCTGACCTGAAGGCGGCCGCTATCGGAGCGGTCGTGCTTCTGCGCGAGTGGGTCCAGGAGAAGCTCGACGCCAGACGCGACCAGAAGCGCGCTGCCGCCAGGCACAAGGTCAAATCCAAAGCCAAGCCTGTCATCGAGCGGGAGCCGCCGCCGCGCGTGGTCGCGCTGGTCGAGCGCTATCTGCCGCGCCGGGTCGGGATCACCATGACGGTGCTGCTCCTGATCGGAAGCTGCGGCTTCGGTATCGTCAAGGGCGGCCACCTCCAGGATTTCATCACGGCGGTCAGCGATGCCCGCAACGCGATGGCCAATTCCGCCGGCTTCCGCATCACCTCCGTCGCGATCAACGGCCGCAAGCAGCTCAGCCAGGACGAGATCCTTGCCATCGGCGGCGTCAGCGGCCGTTCCTCGTTGCTGTTCCTCGACGCCGACGTTGTCCGTGACAAGCTCAAGGCCAATCCCTGGATCGCGGACGCGACCGTGCTGAAGCTCTATCCGGGCCGGCTGATGATCGACATCACCGAGCGCCAGGCCTTCGCGCTGTGGCAGGAGGCCGGCCGCCTCTCTGTCATCGCCGACGACGGCGCCGTGCTCGAACCCTACGTCTCGCGCCGGTTCCTGTCGCTGCCGCTCGTGGTGGGCAAGGGCGCCGACACCCAGGCCCGCGATTTCCTCGCGCTGCTGGCGCGCTATCCGCAGGTCAATGCGCTGACCAAGGCCGCGATCTATGTCGGCGAGCGACGCTGGAACCTGAGGCTCAAGGACGGCCTCGACATCCGCCTGCCCGAGCAGGATGTCGGCAACGCGCTTGCGATGCTGTCCAGGCTCGACAAGGAGGACAGGCTGTTCTCCCGTGACATCGTCGCCGTCGACATGCGCCTGCCCGATCGCCTGGTGGTGCAGCTGTCCGACGACGCCGCCAAGGCGCGCGACGATCAGTTCAAGGACAAGAAGAAAAAGAAGGCCGGGGACGCCGCATGACCGGTCTTGATCGCACCCAGACGCCGAAGACGCGCCAGATGCCGCACAAGCGCGGCGGCCTCGTCGCCTGCCTCGACATCGGCACCAGCAAGATCGCCTGCATGATCGCGCGGCTGAAGCCGTCGGCGCCGAGCGATGCGCTGCGCGGCCGCACCCACGCGGTGGAATTGATCGGTTACAGCCAGATCCAGTCGCGCGGCATGAAGGCCGGCGCGGTGGTCGATCTCGGCGAATGCGAGCAGGCGGTGCGCCAGGCCGTCGGGCTTGCGGAGAAAATGGCCAAGGTGCGGGTCGAGTCCGTGCTGCTGTCGGTCTCCGGTGGCCGGTTGTCCGGCCAGCTGGTCGAGGCCGCCGCCGACATCCGCGGCGGCGCCGTGACGCAGGCCGATGTCAGCCGCGTCACCTCCACCGGCATGCGTCACGCCACCGGCGAGGGCCGCACCGTGCTGCACGCGCTGCCGGTCGGCTACACGCTCGACGGCGTCAAGGGCATCCGCGATCCCCGCGGCATGGTCGCCCATCAGTTCGGCGTCGACATGAACGTCGTCACCTGTGACGCCACCGTGGCGCGGAACCTGATGCTGGCGGTGGAGCGCTGCCACATCAATGTCGAAGCCATGGCGGCGAGCGCCTATGTGGCCGGCCTCTCGGTGCTCACCGACGACGAGGCCGATCTCGGCGCGGCCGTCGTCGAGATGGGCGCGGGGACCACCACGATCGCGGTCTATTCCGGCGGCCGTTTCGTGCATGCGGCCGGTTTTGCGGTCGGCGGGCAACACATCACGATGGATCTCGCGCGCGGACTCTCCGCGACCATTGCCGATGCCGAGCGAATCAAGACGTTATACGGGACCGTCATCACCGGCGGATCGGACTCGCGTGAGCTGATGTCTGTGCCGACAGCCGGTGACGAGCAGGATCTGCCGCAGATCGTCTCCCGCGCCACCATCGCCAACATCGTCAAGCACCGTGCCGAGGAAGTCTTCGAAATGGTTCGGGACAAGCTGAAGGATTCGCCCTTCGCCTCAGAGCCGAACGGCCGCGTCGTGCTCTCCGGCGGCGCCTCGCAGCTCACCGGCCTCGTCGAACTCGGAACCCAGATTCTCGGCCGGCCTGTGCGGGTCGGTCGTCCGCTCGGCTTCGGCCGGCTGCCCAACGAGGCGAAGAACGCCGCGTTCGCGGTGCCGGCCGGCCTCCTCGTCTACCCGCAATATGTTCACCAGGAACATGTCGAACCGCGGCATACGCGGCAGCAGGTCAGAACAGGGACCGGCGGTTATTTCGGAAAGGTCGGACGATGGCTACGCGAGGGCTTCTGATGACCGACTTCCGCAATTCCCGACTTTCACCAACTCCCGCGGCCGACGGCCGGGGCGAACCCACGCGCACGTGATCGAGAGGCAAACATGACCATCAGCATCAATGTTCCTGATATTCACGAACTGAAGCCCCGGATCACCGTGTTCGGCGTCGGCGGCGCCGGTGGCAACGCCGTCAACAACATGATCACGGCGGGCCTTCAGGGCGTCGACTTCGTGGTCGCCAACACCGACGCGCAGGCGCTGACGATGTCGAAGGCACAGCGCATCGTGCAGATGGGCACGGCCGCCACGCAAGGCCTGGGCGCAGGCTCGCAGCCGGTCGTCGGCGCGGCGGCGGCGGAAGAGGTCATGGATGAGCTTCGCGACCATCTCTCCGGCGCCAACATGGTGTTCGTCACCGCCGGCATGGGCGGCGGCACCGGCACCGGTGCTGCTCCCGTGATCGCCAAGATCGCGCGCGAGATGGGCATCCTCACCGTCGGCGTCGTGACCAAGCCGTTCCACTTCGAGGGCGGCCGCCGCATGCGCACCGCGGAAGCCGGCATCGCCGAGCTGCACAAGGTCGTCGACACGCTGCTGATCATCCCGAACCAGAACCTGTTCCGGGTCGCCAACGAGAAGACCACTTTCGCCGACGCCTTCGCGATGGCCGACCAGGTGCTCTATTCGGGCGTCGCCTGCATCACCGATCTGATGGTCAAGGAAGGCCTGATCAACCTCGACTTCGCCGACGTCCGCGCCGTCATGCGCGAGATGGGCAAGGCGATGATGGGCACGGGCGAAGCCTCCGGCGACAAGCGCGCGCTGACCGCCGCTGAAGCCGCGATCGCCAACCCGCTGATCGACGATTCGTCGATGAAGGGCGCCAAGGGCCTCCTCATCTCCATCACCGGCGGCAAGGACCTCACTCTGTTCGAGGTCGACGAAGCCGCGACCCGCATCCGCGAGGAAGTCGACCAGGACGCCAACATCATCGTCGGCGCCACCTTCGACGAAGCGCTCGACGGCCTGATCCGCGTCTCGGTCGTTGCCACTGGCATCGAGCAGGCCGCGATTGCCCGCAACAGCCAGGCCACCAGCGCGCCGGTTGCGAACGCGGCGCCCCAGGTGCAGCAGGCTCCCGCTGCTCCGGCCGCGGTTGCCGAAAGCCGCCTCGCCGACCTGACCGCGCGCCTGCGCGCCGACAACCAGCGCCTTGCCGAGCGTGCCCAGAAGCTGGAATCGCAGGTCCCGGCCGCCGCGCCCGTCGCGCCGCGTGCCAATGTCGAGCGCGCAGCGCTCGCCGCCATCGCGGCTGCCGTTTCGGACGTCCCGCAGGCGCCCGCGCCGACGCAGACCTACGGCGACGTCACCGTGCGCCCGATCGCGCAGAAGCCCACGCTGTTCCCGGAGCCTGAGCAGGCGCCGATGGCCATGCATGAGCCGATGACGCCGGAAACCTTCATCCCGCCACAGGCCGAGCGTGCGCCGGTTCGTGCGCCGCGGATGCCCCGCATCGAGGAACTGCCGATGCCGGCCCAGGCCGAGCTTCGCCAGGCCCGCGGCGAGGTTGAGGAGGAGACCCCGCAGAAGAGCCGCCTGTCGCTGCTCCAGCGTCTCGCCAATGTCGGCCTCGGCCGCCGCGACGAGGAGACCGAGGCGCCGGTGGCCGCCCGCACCACCGGTCCCGCGATGCCGCCGCTGCCCGATCGTCGCCCGCAGAAGACCGTGGCGCAGCAGATCGCAGCCAGCGAGCCGGTATCGGAGTATGCTCGTCGTCCCGCGCCCCAGGGCCTCGACATGCACGGCCGTTCCGCGCCTGTTGCGCCAGCGCCACAGGGTGACGACCATCTTGATATCCCGGCCTTCCTGCGGCGTCAGGCGACCTGAGGATTGTTACAATAAGGCAGACGCAAAAAGGCCCCGGCAGCAAGCTTGCCGGGGCCTTTCCTTTTGTCCCGTGCATGTCACGAATGCGTGCTCAAGCAACTGATTTTAAATCATTAATTACGTATTCGATGGTTCAGTAAAACTGCCGATAACGGTCCCAAACTCCGGCGCAATTTGGTTAAGCCTTGGCGCGAATACGGCAGGTTTGGGGTAACAATCGGTAAAAAAGCGTGAGTTGGCGCTGTTTGAGGCAGTGACTATGGTTTGCCGTGACTTGGGGATACGGATTCGGACGGCGGCCTTGGCCGCTCGGTTCGGGTGAGTATAAGTCGCAGTTGGTCGTAGTGGGGCGGGTTCCTGATGAAATTTAGCCGGCAAACAACGCTTCGTGCGCAAGCCACTGTGGCCGGCGTCGGCGTTCATTCCGGTCTTCCCGTCACTCTCACCCTTGGGCCTGCGCCTGTCGACGCAGGTTTTATTTTTGTCCGCACCGGACTTGAGGGATGTGACCGCGAAGTTCAGGCGATCGCCGATCAGGTGATTGCAACCGACCTCGCCACCGTTCTCGGCGATCGCAACGGGCCGCTGGTCTCCACCGCCGAGCACGTGCTTGCTGCACTGCGGGGCATGGGCGTGGACAACGCCACCATCGAGATCGACGGGCCGGAAGTGCCGATCATGGACGGCAGCGCCGCGGCCTTCATTGCGGCGATCGACCAGGCCGGCATCGTCACCCAGCCGGCGCAGCGTCGCTTCATCCAGGTTTTGAAGCCGATCTCGGTCAAGATCGGCGACTCCTTCGGCGAGATCCGGCCATATGCCAACGGGTTCCGTGCCGAGGTCGAGATCGACTTCACCAATCCTGTCATCGGCCAACAGAGCTACAGCTTCGAGCTCAGCGCGGAACGTTTCCGCCGCGAAGTCGGCCGCGCCCGGACCTTCGGCCTGATGGGCGACGTGGCCCGGCTCTGGAGCGCGGGCTACGCGCTCGGCGCCTCCTTCGACAATACCGTCGTGTTCGACGACGAGCGGCTGCTCAACACCGAGGGCCTGCGCTACGCCGACGAATGCGCCCGCCACAAGGTGCTGGACGTGATTGGCGACCTCGCTTTGGCCGGTCTGCCGCTGCTCGGCGCCTACCGTTCGGTGCGTGGCGGCCACAAGCTCAACCACGCCGTCCTGACCGCGCTGCTGGCCGACCGTACCGCCTGGCGGGTGGTCGAGGGCGAGGCCGTCCGCCGCACCTCCCGTCCCGTGGCCGAAACCGGTCGCGGCATCGTCGGTGGCCGGGTCGCTGCAGCCTACGGACCGGACGTGTCCTGAGAGACCTGTGACCGCTTGTATCCGGCGGCGACTTTCCTCCGGGAAACTCCTGGTAACCATGATCGACTAGCATTGCGGCAGGTTCGCCTTAATCCGGGCGAAATGCCTGCCCATACGGTTGGTTAACTATCGTTTTTCGGATACATCGGCGTGGTCGCATGGCAGGCACCACGGCACCATTTCGCGCCCATGGCGGGGTTCATGGGCTGGCGGACACCGCATCATAGGGCGTCAGGGCAAAACTCATGTCGGCACAGCGTATGACGCGCGGATATCTCTCGGTCTCGTCTGGAGTCCGTGGGCTGCTTCACGCCGCCACCTTCATCATGCTCGCGCTGCCGCTGGCCGGCTGCGGCACCGGCGCGCTCTGGGACAAGTTCACCGCCAAGGACGACACCTTCGTCGAGGAGCCCGCCGACAAGATCTACAATGAGGGCCTGTACCTCATGAACGAGAAGAAGGACATGAAGGCGGCGAACAAGAAGTTCGAAGAGGTCGACCGCCAGCATCCTTATTCCGACTGGGCTCGCAAATCGCTGCTGATGTCGGCCTACGCCTCCTACCAGGGCGGCGACTATGACGGCTGCATCGGCGCCGCCACCCGCTATGTCACGCTGCACCCCGGCAGCCCTGATGCGGCCTATGCGCAGTACCTGATCGCGGCCTCGCATTACGACCAGATCCCGGACATCAGCCGCGACCAGAGCCGCACCGAGAAGGCGATCGCCTCGCTGGAAGAGGTGGTGCGCAAATATCCGACGTCCGAATATGCGACCTCGGCCAAGGCCAAGATCGAGGGCGCGCGCGACCAGCTCGCCGGCAAGGAAATGAATGTCGGCCGCTATTACGCGCAGAAGCGCGACTTCACGGCGGCGATCAACCGCTACAAGACGGTCGTCACCCAGTACCAGACCACGCGCCATGTCGAGGAGGCGCTGTTCCGTCTGACCGAGTCCTATATGGCGATCGGCATCGTCGGCGAGGCCCAGACCGCGGCCGCCGTGCTCGGGCACAATTTTCCTGACAGCCGGTGGTACAAGGACGCCTATAATCTAGTAAAATCGGGCGGTCTCGAGCCGAGCGAGAATCAGGGTTCCT
Source organism: Bradyrhizobium sp. GW821-FHT13H05 (assembly GCF_058804065.1). Lineage (NCBI taxonomy): Bacteria > Pseudomonadati > Pseudomonadota > Alphaproteobacteria > Hyphomicrobiales > Nitrobacteraceae > Bradyrhizobium > Bradyrhizobium sp. GW821-FHT13H05. Next base: position 146,595 of record NZ_JBXAPO010000018.1, read on the forward strand.
GGATAAGCAGGGCCTTCAAGAAGATAGGCCTCTAGGTCTCGGCTAGGAAATTTGGTTCCATGCTGGCGCGTCTGTCGATCCGTGACATCGTCCTGATCGAACGGCTCGATATCGAATTCGCCACCGGCCTTGCGGTCTTGACCGGCGAGACCGGTGCGGGCAAATCCATCCTGCTCGATGCCTTTGCGCTGGCGCTCGGCGGCCGCGGCGACGCCGGCCTCGTGCGCCACGGCGCGGAGCAGGGGCAGGTCACTGCCGTGTTCGATATCCCCAAAAATCACCCCGCAGCGAAAATCCTCGCCGAGAACGGGCTGGACGACACCGGTGAGATGATTCTCCGCCGGGTGCAGCTCGCCGACGGTCGCACCCGCGCCTTCATCAACGACCAGTCGATCAGCGTGCAGACGCTGAAGGCGGTCGGCGCCGCCCTGGTCGAGATCCACGGCCAGCATGACGAGCGCGCGCTGGTCGATGCCGCCACCCACCGCCGCCTGCTCGATGCCTTCTCCGGCCTGGAAAAGGATGTCGTGGCCGTCGAAGCGCTCTGGGACGCGCGCCGCACTGCCAACACCGCGCTGGAAGAGCATCGCGTCGGCATGGAGCGCGCCGCACGCGAGGCCGACTATCTGCGCCACGCCTCCGACGAGCTGAAGCAGCTCGCTCCCAAGGACGGCGAGGAGACCTCGCTGGCGTCCCGTCGCACCACCATGATGCAAGGCGAGAAGATCGCCTCCGATTTGCGCGAGGCGCAGGAGGTCGTCGGCGGCCACAACTCGCCGGTCGCGGCCCTCTCGGCCGCGGTGCGCCGGCTGGAGCGCCGCGGCGTCAATTCGCCGGCGCTGGTCGAGCCCGCCGTCAAGGCGATCGACATCGCGATCAATGCGCTGGAGGAAGCCGACCAGCATCTCCTCGCTGCGCTCGCCGCGACCGATTTCGACCCGGCCGAGCTCGAGCGCATCGAGGAGCGGCTGTTTGCCCTGCGCGCCGCCTCGCGCAAATACTCCACGCCGGTCGACGGGCTCGCGGCGCTTGCCGCCCAATACGCCGCCGACGTCGTCCTGATCGATGCCGGCGCCTCACGGTTGAAGAAGCTGGAGCAGGCCGCGATCGAGGCAGATGCGCGCTATGCCGCTTCCGCCAAGAAGCTGTCGCTGGCGCGGCAGAAATCGTCGGAGAAGCTCAACAAGGCGGTCAATGCCGAGCTTGCCCCGCTCAAGCTGGAACGCGCCAAGTTCATGACCCAGGTCGCGACCGACGAGGCGACGCCGGGCCCGCAAGGGTTCGACCGCGTCGAGTTCTGGGTGCAGACCAATCCGGGCACCAAGCCGGGGCCGATGATGAAGGTCGCCTCCGGCGGCGAGCTTTCGCGCTTCCTGCTGGCGCTGAAGGTCGTGCTGTCCGACCGCGGCTCGGCGCCGACGCTCGTGTTCGACGAGATTGATACCGGCGTCGGCGGCGCAGTCGCAGACGCTATCGGCGCGCGCCTGGCGCGGCTTGCCGGCAAGGTCCAGGTGATGGCTGTGACCCATGCCCCGCAGGTCGCCGCCCGGGCCGACCAGCATCTCTTGATCTCCAAGGACGCCCTCGACAAGGGCAAGCGCGTCGCCACCCGCGTCAATGCGCTCGCCGCCGACCACCGCCGCGAGGAAATCGCGCGGATGCTGGCGGGTGCCGAGATCACGGCCGAGGCGAGGGCGGCCGCGGACCGGCTGCTCAAGGCGGCGAGTTAGGTTTGATTGCCACCGTCATTCCGGGGCGCACGAAGTGCGAACCCGGAATCCCGAAATTCCGGGTCTGGTCCTTCTGACCATCCCGGAATGACTCTTTCAATTGCAGATCGAGTCGTACAGATCATCCCAGTTCGGATTGTCCTTCTCGATCAACTGGGTCTTCCAGGCCCGCTTCCACTTCTTGAGTTCTTTCTCGCGAGATATCGCCGAAACCGGATCGTCATAGGTCTCGAACCAAACCAGATTCGTGATGTTGTATTTGGTCGTGAAGCCCGGCACGGCCTTGATTCGATGCTCGTAGGTGCGGCGTATGAGGTCGTTGGTGACGCCAACATAGATTGCCCCGTCGCGCCGGCTTGCTAGGATATAAACGTAGTACGCCATGACCCCTTCCCACCGTCATTCCGGGCGTACGAAGTGCGAACCCGGAAGCTCGAGGTTCCGGGTCTGGTCCTTCGGACCACCCCGGAACGACGAGACACAACTTTAAGTATAATGGCAAGAGCAGCAAAATCCAAACCACTCCGCGACGTCGCCGACCTCACCAAGGCGCAGGCCAAGGTCGAGCACATGCGGCTGTCGCTCGAGATCGAGGGGCACAACGAGCGCTATTATCAGGACGACGCGCCGACGGTCACCGACGCCGAATACGACGCGTTGCGCCAGCGCTTCAATGCGATCGAAAAGCGCTTTCCGGAATTCGTCAGCGCGGACTCGCCGTCGCAGAAGGTCGGCGCGGCGCCGTCAGGGCGATTCAAGAAGGTGCGGCATTCCGTTCCGATGCTGTCACTCGACAACGCCTTTGCCGAAGAGGATGTGCGCGACTTCGTCGGCCGCATCGTGCGCTTCCTGAAGCTCGACGACGACAAGATAAATTTCTCAGCCGAGCCGAAGATCGACGGCCTCTCGATGTCGCTGCGCTATGAGGGCGGCGAACTCGTTACCGCGGCGACACGCGGTGACGGTGCGGTCGGCGAGGACGTCACCGCCAACATCCGCACGCTCGAAGACGTGCCGCAAAAGCTGAAGGGCCGCAACGTCCCCGACATCTGCGAGGTGCGCGGCGAAGTCTACATGACCAAGAAGGCCTTTCTCGCGCTCAACAAGAAGCAGGTCGAGGCGGGTGAGGCGCCTTTCGCCAATCCGCGTAACTCGGCCGCGGGCTCGCTCCGGCAGAAGGACCCGACCATCACCGCCTCGCGCCCGCTCGGCTTCTTCGCTTATGCCTGGGGCGAGATGAGCGCGATGCCGGAAGAAACCCAGAGCGGCATGATCCACTGGTTCGAGCGCTGCGGCTTCAAGACCAATCCGCTGACGAAGCTGTGTCACTCGGTCGAGGAGCTGATCGCGTTCCACCAGAAGATCGAGGAAGAGCGCGCAAAACTCGACTACGACATCGACGGTGTCGTCTACAAGGTCGACCGGATCGACTGGCAGGAGCGCCTCGGCTTCGTCTCGCGCACGCCGCGCTGGGGCATTGCCCACAAATTCCCGGCCGAGCAGGCCATGACCGTGCTGCGCGACATCGAGATCCAGGTCGGCCGCACCGGCTCGTTCACCCCCGTCGGCAAGCTCGAGCCGATCGGCGTTGGCGGCGTGATCGTGCAGAACGTCACGCTGCACAACGAGGACTACATCAAGGGCATCGGCAACAAGGGCGAGGTACTGCGCGAGGGGCGTGACATCCGGATCGGCGACACGGTCGTGATCCAGCGCGCCGGCGATGTCATTCCGCAGGTCGTCGACGTCGTCCTCGACAAGCGGCCGAAGGGCGCCAAGGAATTCCACTTCCCGAAGAAGTGCCCGTGCCCGCTGCACACCGACGTCGTGCGCGGGGAGACGGCCGCCGGCGAAGAGGAAGCACGCGCCCGCTGCACCGGCGAGTTCGCCTGTCCCTATCAGAAGATCGAGCACCTCAAGCTGTTCGTTTCGCGGCGCGCCTTCGACATCGACGGTCTCGGCGAGAAGCAGCTCCAGTATTTCTTTGACGAAGGATGGGTGAAGGAGCCCGCCGACATCTTCACGCTGGAGAAGCGCAATTCGAAGCTCAAGCTCGAGGAGATCGAGGGCTATGGCGAAACCTCGGTGCGCAATCTGTTCGGTGCCATCGAGAGCCGGCGCAAAATCGCGCTGGAGCGTTTCGTCTACGCGCTCGGCATGCGCCATGTCGGTGAGACCACGGCCTTGGCGCTGGCGCGCGGCTATGGCTCCTGGGAGGCCTTTCACGATGCCTGCCTCAAGGTCGCCAAGGGCGACGAGGAGGCGATCGCCGAGATGGATGCGCTCGACCAGATCGGCGACACCGTGATCAAGAGCATCGCCGATTATTTCGGCGAGAGCCACAATCGCGGTATCGTCGAGAGGCTGGTCAAAGAGCTCGATGAGATCGTCGACGCCGAGAAGCCGAAGAGCAACTCGGCCGTCGCCGGCAAGACGGTCGTGTTCACGGGCTCGCTGGAAAAGATGACGCGCGACGAGGCCAAGGCCACCGCGGAGCGGCTCGGCGCCAAGGTCTCGGGCTCGGTCTCGAAGAAGACCGATCTCGTGGTCGCGGGTCCCGGCGCGGGCTCGAAGCTCGCCGAGGCCAACAAGCACGGCGTCAAGGTGCTGACCGAGGATGAGTGGCTGGCGCTGATCGGGGAGTGAGGCTTTCCCTTCTCCCCTTGTGGGAGAAGGTGGCGCGTAGCGCCGGATGAGGGGTTCTATCCTCGAGGTCAAACTTTGAGAGGGGACGCGTGGAGAGAGACCCCTCATCCGGCGCGCTGCGCGCGCCACCTTCTCCCACAAGGGGAGAAGGAAGAAAGCGTCCCGCCCTCACATCATCCCCGACTCTTCCTCTTCCGCCTGCTCGATCAACTCCTCGCTCACCACCACCTCCCGTCGCGGCACGACGAAGATCATCATGCAGGCGCAGAGCAGCGAGATGGCGAGCACCGCGGAGGTCAGCGGCAGCGTCGTCGTGGAATGGCCGCCGAGATAGGCGCCGAACTGCGACATCAGCGCGCCGATGCCCTGCTGGAGGAAACCCATCGCGCCTGACGCAGTGCCGGCTGCTTCAGGGCGGATGCTGATGGCGCCGGCGGCGGAATTGGCCATCACGAAGGCATTGCCGACCATCACGATCATCTGCGTGCCGAATAGCCAGGCGGGCGCCTCGTTCCAGCCGGCGAAACTCCAGAGCAGGTTGAGAAGGCTGCCACTGAGCTGAAGGCCGAGCCCGAACCAGATCAGCTTTTCCAGCGAGTGGCGCGGCGCAAAGCGCACGCAGAGCAGATTGCCGACGAGATACGCAAAGCCTGAGGTCGCAAACCAGGCGCCGTATTCGGCGCTGCTGCGGCCCATCTGCGTCACCACGATGTAGGGGCCGCCGCCGGCGAAGGTGAAGATGATCTGCGAGGCCAGCACCTGGCACATGACGTAACCGACGAAGGCGCGGCTTCGGATCAACATGCCGATGTCGCCGCGAAAGCCGCTGCCGGCAGCGCGGCTGCGGCGCGTCTCCGGCAGCGCGAATGCGATACCGACGGCGACAATGATGGCCCCGATCGCGATGGCGTAGAAGATCGCGCGCCAGCCGAACGCGGTCTCGATCAGGCCGCCGGTGAGTGGGGAGATCATCTGCCCGATCATCAGGGCCGCGACCACGAGGCTGATCATCGAGGCGACGCGATCGCGCTCGTAGATGTCGCGGATGATGGCGCGGCTGACCACCATGCCGGTGGCGCCGCCCAGCGCCTGGAAAAAACGCGCGGCGATCAGCTGCGGCAAGCTTTGCGCGAAGATGCAGGCGACGCTGGCCACGACCATCAGCGTCAGCCCGCCGAGCAGCACCGGACGCCGCCCGAACTTGTCCGACAGCGGCCCCATGATCAGCTGCGACAGCGCGATGCCGACCATGAAGAGCGACACCGTCATCTGCGCGATCGAGATGTCGCTGCCGAACGTGGTCGCCAGCACCGGCAGCGCCGGAACCAGCATGTAGAGCGAGATCGGCGCAATCCCGGTCATGACGACGAGCAGCAGCAGCACCACGCGCGAGGTCGCGAGGTTTTTCATGGCCGCGTCCGGCGGCCTGCTGATCATGCCGTGCATAGGTGTCCGTCTTTCGAATTCGAATCGACTGTAGCGTGCTCACGCAAGACGGATATCGGCATTTCGGAATGCGGCTATTCGGATTTTGGGACGGTTATGATGCGGGCACGATGGCGACCGATTGGGCGCGCGTCTCGTTCCACAAATGAGATGTCATTCCCCGCGAAAGCGGGGAATCCAGTACGCCGCGGCTTCTCCGCATGCGTTTGCTGTCTCTGGAATACTGGATGCCCCGCTTTCGCGGGGCATGACAGCGGTGGTGGGGAAAGAGCGTTGCGCAAATCGCGTAGTGCTATGCGTTGCGCTCCGGCGCGCGCTACGCCTTCAGCTCCGCCGTCGCCTGATCGAGCCAGGCCTTGGTCGCCTCGTCCAGCGCCGGCCCCACCTCGGCCCGTACGCGGGCGTGGTAGGCATTGAGCCAGTCGAGCTCGTCGCGGTTCAGCATCGCCACATCGATCAGCCGGCGGTCGATCGGCGCCAGCGTCAGCGTCTCGAATGCGTTCATCGGCTTCTCGGCGCCCTTGATGTCGGCGGCGATCACCAGCTCGAGGTTTTCGATGCGGATGCCGAAACCGTCGGCCTTGTAGTAGCCGGGCTCGTTGGAGAGGATCATGCCGCGCTTCAGCGGCGCGGTGCCGAGTTTCGAGATTCGCGCCGGCCCTTCGTGGACGCTGAGATAGCTGCCGACGCCGTGGCCGGTGCCGTGCTCGAAATCGACGCCCGCGGCCCAGAGATATTGCCGCGCCAGCGTATCGAGCTGCGCGCCATTGGTGCCGTCGGGAAACACCGCGCGCGCAATCGCAATATGGCCGCGCAGGACGCGGGTGAAGCGATCACGCATCTCGTCCGTCGGCTCGCCCACCGCCATGGTGCGGGTGACGTCGGTGGTGCCGTCTTCATATTGCGCGCCGGAATCGATCAGCAGCAGATCGCCGGGCGCGATCCGCCGGTTGCTCTTGCGGGTGACGCGGTAGTGCACGATGGCGCCGTTCGGGCCGGTGCCCGAGATGGTCGGGAACGACACGTCTTTCAGCGCGCCGGTGTCGCGGCGGAACGTTTCCAGCGCCTCGACCGCGTCGATCTCGGTGAGCTTGCCGCTTGGGGCCTCGCGATCGACCCACGCGAGAAACCGCGCCAGCGCCACGGCATCGCGCCGGTGCGCCGTCTGCGTGCCCTTGATCTCGGTCGGATTCTTGACCGCCTTGAGCAGCGCGATCGGATCGCTGCCGCGCAGCGGCTTGCCGCCGGCGCCGGCAATCAGCCGGCTGAGCGCATCGGCCGCGGTGGCATTGTCGAGCGCGATTGCTGCGCCGCTTCTAGCCAGCGCCATCAGCGTCGGCGCCATCGCATCGGGCTCGCGCACGTCGGCGGACTGCTCGAGATGGTCGCGCGAGAGGTTGGAGAGTTTGCGGTGGTCGATGAAGATGGTGGGACGGCCATCCTTCGGCACCAGCGCGTAAGACAGCGGCAGCGGGGTGTGCGCGACGTCGGCGCCGCGGATGTTGAAGGTCCACGCCACCGCATGGCTGTCCGACAGCACCAGCGCATCCGCGCCGAGCTTCCCGATCTCGTTTCTGATCTGCACCAGCTTGTCGGCCTCGGTGACCCCGGCATTTTGCAGGCTGTGCACGGCGACGGGGGCGACCGGCGGCTGCGGCCGGTCCTGCCAGATCGCATCGACCGGATTGCTGTCGACCGCGACCAGCTCTGCGCCAGCCTTGGTGCAGGCAGCGGCCAGACGTTCGGCTGCCGCAAAAGTGTGCAGCCATGGATCAAATCCGAGGCGATCACCGGATTTGAGATGCGCCGACACCCAGCTCTCCGGCGGCGGGTCGATCAGCGATTCCACCGCCCAGGCTTTGGCGTCGACCTGCTTGGCGGCCTGAATCGTATAGCGGCCGTCGACGAACAAGGCGGCTTCGCGGGTCAGCACCACCGCCAATCCCGCCGATCCGGTGAAGCCGGTCAGCCAGGCGAGCCGCTCTTCCGAGGGCGCCACATATTCATTCTGCTGCTGGTCGGCGCGCGGAATGACGAAGCCGGTCAGCTTGCGGCGGGCGAGTTCTTCGCGGAGCGCGGCAAGCCGCGCCGTCAATGCGACGCCGGCCTCGGGCTCTTCGAATGTCTGGAAGTGTGCTTCGAACATGGTGGACTACTTTAGGATCATGGGGATCAGTCCGCAATGTAGACGCATTTGAGGTCGCATCTGGCACGGACTGTGCTTGAAATAGTTCCATTCGAATTGAGTGGAGTTAAAGGATGCGGCAGTTGCGCTTCGTCCGGATAACAGGGAAATTCGAGCAAGTGGTTCATCTCAACGGCGAGGGGACACACGATGCCAGCGTTCACGTTTGAGAAGATTTCGCCGCCGGTGCGCCGCGCTCCGGCCGCAACGCTACCCAAGAAGCCGCGCGGCCTCATCAGCCAGATGATCGACCGTCTCGCCGAGCGTCGCGCGAGACGTGCCTTGCGCGCATCGGCGCGCACTGGCGAGAAGCCGGTGAAGTAGCCCACATCGTGACGACTTCCTAGGGTGGGTTAGCCGAAGGCGTAACCCACCACGTCTGTCACCGCAGAAATGAAAGAGGTGGATTACGCTGCGCTAATCCACCCTACGATAACTTCCTCAGCAACAAGCTGCTCCACCCTTCAATCCGCAGATGCCGCAACGGCACGAGGCCGCGCGCGCGATAGGCGGCGATCACGGCGGGGGCCTGGTGCGTCAACAGGCCGGAGAGGATGACGCGGGCGCCTGGCGCAAGGTGCCGCGCCATCGGGCCCGCCAATTGCCGCAGCGGATTGGCAAGGATGTTGGCCAGCACCAGGTCGAACGGGCCGCATTTGGCAAAATCCGGCGCGGCGAAGCCGGTGGCGCGGATCACCCGCACATAGTTCCCAGTTTCGTTCAGCGCCGCGTTCTCGGCCGCCACCCGCACCGAGGGCGGGTCGATGTCGGAGGCCAGCACCGTGCGATGCAGCGCCTTCGCCGCGGCGATGGCCAGCACGCCGGTCCCGGTGCCGAGGTCGAGCAGGTTCCTCGGGCGGGAGCTCTTCAGGACATGGTCAAGCAGCAGTAAACAGCCGCGGGTGGTGCCGTGGTGACCAGTCCCGAAGGCGAGCGCAGCCTCGATCTCGATCTTGAGCTTGTTCGGCGCGACGCGGTCGCGATCATGGCTGCCGTGGACGACGAAGCGGCCGGCGGGCACCGGAATGAGATCTTCCAGGCTCGCCTTGACCCAGTCCTTGGCCTCGACCGTGTCGAAGGCAAGCGTCTCGGCGATGTCGTTTCCTGCTGAAGTTGCAACGAGTTCGCGTAGCAATTCCTGGTCCGGCGCTTCGGCGAAATGCAGCGTGACGTCCCATTGTCCGCCTGGCTGCTCGAACGCGGCGACCGCTGCGTCTCCGTCAAAGAAGACTTCAGTGAGCATGTCGACGACGCGCCTGGCAGCGGCCTCGGTCGGAAGCGAAAAGCTGGCGCGATGGGTGGGAGAAGGCTGCATCAGGGTTCCGTCGGGTTCAATTTTTGGAACTTTTGTTCCCAATTTTCCGCATAACTTGCAATTCCGGGATTAATCCAACTGCAAGTTGTATTTCCGTAGATTTGCGGGTGTTGGAACCGACCAACACATCTTGGAATGGAAATGGAGGCTTGGTCTTGAAGCGCATGGTTTCGAAGTTCTGGTCCGACGAATCTGGTGCGACCGCGATCGAATACGGCCTGATCGCAGCCGGTATCGCGCTGGCGATCATCACTGTGGTGAACAGCCTGGGCGGCACGATGAACGAGAAGTTCGGTTCGATTAGCAGCTCCTTGAAGTAATTTCCGCCCCCCATTTTCGAGCGGGGCAACTTTCTTCATAGACAGTTTCCTGATGATCGCCCGCTGGGGGAATTGCCCCTGGCGGGCGAGGTGGTCTTTGGGCTCTCAAGAATTGCCCACAGCCTGTCCACTCGATTTCCACCTGCTATCCAGTGTCTATCCCGCCGCTCATCCCCAGCTTTTCCACCGGCTTGTACCCGGCTTGGCCGGGCCTGTTGCGGCCGGTTCTCACCGCCCTCTCACAGATCTGCCAACAGGCCAGTCCACAGCCCATCCACAGACCTATCCACGGCTTCCGAACAGCGAGCGGTGATCCCTCAGGATCGCCTGCGCCGCGTTGTGGCCGGGGGCGCCGGTGACGCCGCCGCCGGGGTGGGTGCCGGAGCCGCAGTGATAGAGGCCCTTCAGAGGGCCGCGATAATCGGCATGGCCCAGCATCGGCCGCGCCGAGAACAGCTGGTTCAGCGTCAGCGCGCCGTGGAAGATGTCGCCGCCGAGGAGGCCGAACTGCCGCTCGAGATCGAGTGGCGAGAGGATCTGGCGGCCGAGCACGCTGGCAGCAAAGCCTGGGGCGTAATTATCCACCGTTGCGATCATGAGATCGGCGACCTCGTCGCGATGGTCATCCCATGACTTTCCATCGGGAAGCTCGGGCGCGACATGCTGGCAGAACAGGCTCGCGACGTGCTTGCCCGCGGGCGCCAGCGTGTCGTCGAGCGTGGAGGGGATCAGCATCTCCACCACGGGCTCTCGGCTCCAGCCTTGCGCCCGTGCATCGAGCCAGGCGCGGTCCATGTAGCCGAGGCTGGGCGCCAGGATGATGCCGGAGGAGAGATGATCGCCGTCGCCGGGCAGCGCGGTGAAAGAAGGCAGGCGGTCCAGCGCCACGTTCATCCGGAACGTGCCGGAGCCGTTTTTCCAATTGCGGATGCGGGCGAGGAAATCCTGGGGCAGGGCGTCGGCCGCGACCAGCCGCGTGTAGAGCAGCTTTGGATTGACGTTGGCCGCGACATATTTGGCGCGGATGGTCTCGCCGTTCTCCAGCACCACGCCGACGGCGCGGTCGCGCTCGACGATCACCTCGCGCACGCCGGCATCGGTGTCGATCACGACGCCCCGGTCCCTGGCGGCGCGCGCCATCGCTTGCGTGATCGCGCCCATGCCGCCGATGGCATGGCCCCAGACGCCCTTCTTGCCGTTCACCTCGCCGAAGGCATGGTGCAGCATCACATAGGCCGAACCGGCGGCGTAAGGACTGGCGTAATTGCCGACGATGGCATCGAAGCCGAACAGTGCCTTGACCAGGTCGTGCTCGAAACGCTCCTCCAGCATCTCGCCGGCCGAGCGGGTGAAGAGATCGAGCAGGCTGCGGCTCTGCTCCAGGGCGAGGCCGCGCAGGATGTTGGCTGTCTTCCACGCGTTGACACCCTCGCGGATTGCGGCGGTGCCAAAACCGTCGACGAGGTTCGGCGGCGCGCGCAGCACGAATTGCCTGAGCACGTCGGCGATGTCTCCGAGCTCGCGCGAAAAGCCGTCGAGCGCCTCCGCATCATGCGCGCTGAGCCGCGCGACGGACGCTTTCGTTCGTCCCTCGCCGGTGAGGAGATAGCTGCCGTCGGGCGCCGGCAGGAAATTTTGCGCGCGCCGCTCGACGATTCGCAGGCCCTGTTCAGTGAGCTTGAGGTCGTGGATCACCTGCGGATTGAGCAGGCTCACCGTGTAGGCGGCGACCGAATTCCTGAACCCGGGATGAAATTCTTCCGTGACCGCCGCACCGCCGACCACCTTGCGGCGCTCGACCACGCGCACGCGCAGGCCTGCCATCGCGAGATAAGCCGCGCAGGTGAGGCCGTTATGGCCAGCGCCGATGATGACGACGTCGGTTTCGGTCATGGTGTCCCTGGCGTCATTCCGGGGCGCGCGTAGCGCGAACCCGGAATCTCGAGGTTCCGGGTTCGATGCTTCGCATCGCCCCGGAATGACATCTGTATATCAGCCATTCCTCGCTGCAACATCACGCGAGCCTTTATTGCCCGTTCAGGCGCCGTGTGCTCCATTGCAGCGGTCCGGCGCCCGCCGGAGTTTGGCCGGAGCTTTCATGGATTCGATCGTGCAACCCGCCGCCACGGTGCAGCCCTCGTCGTCGCGCAACCGGCTGCTGCTGACGGTCTACACCGCTGCGATCTTCGTCAGCGCGCTGCTGCTGTTCTCGGTGCAGCCGCTGTTCACGAAGATGGTGCTGCCGCGGCTCGGCGGCTCGCCGGCGGTGTGGTCGGTGGCGATGGTGTTCTTCCAGTCGCTGCTGCTGGCCGGTTACGCCTACGCGCACCTGCTGATGCAGATCCGGAACCGGATCGTTCCGGTGGTGGTGCACCTCGTGCTGCTGGCGCTGGCCTTCGCCACGCTGCCGCTCGGCGTCGCCGTTGCCTATGGCGAGCCGCCTGCTTCGGGCTATGCGTTCTGGCTGCTGGGTCTGTTCCTGGTCTCGATCGGGCTGCCGTTCTTCGCGCTCGCCGCCAACAATCCGCTGCTGCAAGCCTGGTTCGTCCGCACCGGCCATCCCGCCGGGCACGATCCCTATTTCCTCTATGCGTCCTCCAACATCGGCAGCTTTCTCGCGCTGTTGTCCTATCCGTTCCTGTTGGAGCCGATGTTCACGCTGCACACGCAGAACCGGTTGTGGACCGGCGGCTATGGCCTGCTGATTCTCCTGATCGCCGCCTGCGGCGTGCTGCTGCTGCGCTCGCCGAAGCTCGCGGTGGTCGATGCGCGAACCGAGGAGATCAATGCGCCGGCGCCCGGTCTCGTGACGCGGCTGCGCTGGATCTTCCTCGCCGCGGTGCCATCAGGCCTGCTCATCGCCGTCACCGCGCACATCTCGACCGACGTCGCGGCGGCGCCGCTTTTGTGGGTGCTGCCGCTGTCGCTGTATCTGCTCACCTGGGTGGTGGTGTTCCAGTCGCGGCCGCTGTTGCCGCACAAATGGATGCTGATGCTCCAGCCGGTGGCGATCGCAGGCGTGGTCGTGCTGCTGGCCTTCGGCGGTGAGCAGAACCTGCTGCTGACGCTGGGCGGTCATCAATTGTGCTTCTTCGTCATCGCCATGGCCTGCCACGGCGAATTGGCGCGCACCCGTCCGGCCGCCAAATATCTCACCGGCTTCTATGTCGCGCTGTCGTTCGGCGGCATGGTCGGCGGCCTGTTTGCAGGTCTGGTCGCGCCCTTCACCTTCTCCTGGATCGCCGAATATCCGATCCTGGTCGCGCTCGCGGCGCTGTGCCGCCCGTCCGCCAACGAGCGTCTCGCCGGCATCGTCAAATGGTACTGGCTGGCGCTTGCCGCGCTCGCTGTGGCGCTGGTTGCGCCGTCTTACACCACGGGTGGCCTCTCGACCTGGTTCGAGGATCACCGCGTCTGGGTTGCCGGCTCGGTCGGCGTGCTCGCCGCGCTGGTGACGTTGGCGCTCAATGCCGGCCGCTGGAAGATTTTTGCCACCGTCGCGCTGGCGCTGGCGTTGATCCGGATCTATCCGGCGGACGAGGGGCGCGTCACCACCGTGCGCAGCTTCTTCGGCGTGCACAAGATCGTGGAGACGCCGGGCGGTTATTTCCACGTGCTGATGCACGGCACCACGATCCATGGCGCCGAGCGCTTCCGCAACAATGACGGCACGCCGGTCACCGGCCGGCCCGAGGCGATCACCTACTACCACAAGGACGGTGGCATCGGTCAGGCCATCACCGCGATCCGCGAGCGCAAGGGCGCGCCGCTCAAGGTCGCCGCGATCGGTGTCGGCTCCGGCACGCTTGCCTGTGCCGCCGAGCCCGGCGAGAACTGGACCTTCTTCGAGATCGACCAGTCCATGGTCGATGCGGCGAGCGACCCGAAGAATTTTCGTTACATCTCGAGCTGCATGCCCGGCCTGAAGCCGGTGATCGGCGATGCCCGTCTCACTTTCGCGAAAGAGCCTGACGGCGTCTATGACCTCATCATCGTCGACGCCTATTCGTCGGATGCGATTCCGATCCATCTTGCGACCGAAGAGGCGATGAAGATCTACAAGGACAAGCTCGCGCCCCATGGTGCCGTGGTGATGCACGTCTCCAACCGGCACCTTGATCTCGAGACCGTCGTGGTCGGCATCGCCGACGCCAACGATCTCAAAAGCTGGGTCTACAACGAGGATTCGGGCCGCGATTCCGACTACATCTTCTCGACCGACGTCGTCATCTCCGCGCGCGAGGACGCCGATGTCGGCAAGCTCGCGTCGTCCAAGGTCTGGGAGCAGACCGAAGCCGACGACCGGGTTCGGGTCTGGACGGACGACTATTCCAACATCCTTGGCGCATTGTACCGGCGCTTGAGGGATGGCGAGTAGGGCGACCTGAGTGGTCTCGTGCCCCGGACGCAGCGCAGCGCTTCTTCAGCGGTGCGCTGCGTCCGGGGCCCATCTCTCCGAGCAATTCGTTTCGCCTTCTGGTCCCGGCTCTGCGCAGCA
>NZ_JBXAPO010000019.1:0-160375 GCF_058804065.1 Bradyrhizobium sp. GW821-FHT13H05
AAAGCGAAGCGTGCCCACCATTTTTCCTCAATCAGGAAAAGATCGTGAGCACGGCGCTTCGCGCCTTTGCCCGCCCTACGGCAGTTGAACAAGCTGCGGGGATTGGCGACTAACCTCGATGAGGACATCATCGAGGTTTTTCGTCATGAGAGCAGCATCGTGCTTTGCGATGGTTTTGAGTCTCAGTGCGGCGCTCGCGGGCCAATGCGTTTCTGCCTGGGCCGCGCAGCCCTATGAAGGCTTCTGGGCGTCGACCAAAAAGGATTGCCGCGATCAGGACAGCGCCAACCGCATGAGCATCGAAGGCGGCAATCGTCTCTATTGGTACGAAACGCGGTGCCGCGCCAGTGAGATCACTGCGGATGGGAAGCTCGGTTGGAAGATGAAGCTTGCCTGCGAAGGCGAGGGCGAGAAGTTTCGCTCTAGCCCTCGGGTGTCCATCGCTGCGGACGGCAGGCTGGTGATGGATAACGGCCCGGTGGGCCAGGCCAAGCGCCAGACCTATGTGCGTTGTGAGATCGCCAAGCAGCGCTGATCCCTTACGTCTTGCCCGGCCATTTGGCCCGGTAGCGGATTTCGCTGCCGTCGCCGAGCCGCTGCCACGTTCCTAACTCCGGTGTATGCGGCGCCCGCGCCGTCAATTCGATTGGATAGATCCGGCTCGGCTGGCCCTGAATGTTGACGGCGAGCTGCCGGTGCGAGGTCCGAAAGGCGAGTTCGACTTCGCCGGCGATGACCGGCTGATCGCCATCGCGATGGAAGGGGACCGGTGTCAGCTCGCCCGGCATGATGTTGAGGTCGGTCTGCAATTCGACGGTGATGCCTTGCGCTGACGTCGGCACCGTTACGCCGGACGGGAAACGCACCTCGAACACGAGCAGGGGATTGCTGGCGTTCGGATTGAGCCAGGGGTGTCGCGGTTGCATAGGCGTAGGCCATGTAGATGCCGATACCGGCGGCGCAGAGCAGGACGACGACGCCGAGCGATTTCAGGCTGTTGCGCGCGACGCCCCCATGGCCTGCGTCCTTGCCCGAACGCGTCACCAGCCAGCTGGCGAGCATGGCGCCGGCGATCGCGCCGATGGGGGAGTAGAAGAACAGCCCCAACAGACCCGATGTGATCGGGTCCGCGCGGTTGTCGAAATCGAGCAGGGAGAACAGCACAAAGGTCGCGACATAACCCGCGACCGCGCCAGCAACGCCGACGGCTATCCGCGTAGAGTTCCTCATGACTCCCTCGATGGTCCAGCAATGAACTGCCGCCGCCGAGGGCTGCCTGCGTTAGACGCAGCAGGCAGCAGACTTGTTCAAAGCCTCCAAAGCTGCGTCACTTCGCCACGATTTCCGGCACTTTCCCCGCAGGCGGCGTATTGCGGCTGCGCTGGGTGCGCACGATGCCGTCGATGATGGTCATGCCGATGCCGGGGAGGTCGCCGAGCTGCACGCTCTCCAGGATGGTCTTGCCGGGTGAGTGCTGCGCCTTGTCCATGATGACGAAATCGGCGGAACGGCCGATTTCGATCAGGCCGCAATCGAGCTGCCGCATCCTCGCGGTGTTGCCGGTGGCCAGACAAAAGGCGAGCTCGGCCGGAAGGTCGCCGAGCGAGGACAGCATCGAGACCATGCGCAAGATTCCGAGCGGCTGCACGCCGGAGCCGGCGGGCGCATCGGTGCCGAGGATCACCCTGTGCAGATCGCCCATTTCGCGCGCGATGCGCAGCGTGAACAGCGCCGAACGTTCATTGCCGTTATGAACGATCTCGAGGCCGCGCTTGCAGCCCTCGCAGATGCAGCGGATCTGGTCGTCGGGAAGCGCCGTGTGGCCGCCATTGATGTGGCCGACCACGTCGGTGTCGGCCTCCAGCACCACGTCCTTGTCGATCAGGCCGGAGCCGGGGATCGAGGGGCCGCCGGTGTGGATGGTGCTCTGGATGCCGTATTTGCGCGCCCAGCCGACCATCTTTCGCGCGGTGGGGCCGTCCTTGACGCCGCCGAGGCCAACTTCGCCGAGCAGCTTGACGCCGGCGGCGGCCAATTCCTTGAAGTCTTCCTCGACCATCTCGCATTCGATCACGGGCGCGCCGGCATGAACCTTCACGCCGCCGGGCCGCAGATTCCAGAATGCGCGCTGGGCGAAGATCGCCATGGCTTTCAGGCCGACGACGTCGCGCGGGCGGCCGGGCATGTGCACCTCGCCGGCGGAAATCATGGTGGTGACGCCGCCATGCAGATTGCTGTCGATCCAGCCGATCTGGTTTTGCCGCGGCGTCCAGTCGCCGGCGACGGGGTGGACGTGGCTGTCGATCAGGCCGGGCGCGACGGTGGTGCCGTTGGCCTCGACGATGGTGGTCGCGCCCTCGGTGTTGACGTCCTTGAAGCGGCCGATCGCGGTGATCTTGCCGTTCTCGGCGACGATGGTGTCGCCGTCCAGGATCGGCTTTTCCAGCGCGCCGGACAGGATCAGGCCGATATTGCGGATCACGAGCTTCGAGGGTCCGGTGGCCTGGGGTGCGTCATGCGCCATGGAAGGGGGTCCTTGTCCTTAACTGCAACGCTTCCGATCTTGGGCAGCCTTGACCGCGGGATCAAGTCGGATTATTCATTTGTGTACGAATGATTGTGTACTAATGACGCATAGCTGACCGCCTCGGAACCGCAAGGAAGCGTGAGATGAGCAATTTCAATCAGGAAAGCGTTCTGAGCGTCCACCACTGGACCGACACGCTGTTCAGCTTCAAGACCACCCGCAGCCCGACCTTCCGTTTCCGTAACGGCGAATTCACCATGATCGGGCTCAAGGTCGGCGAGAAGCCCCTGCTGCGGGCCTACAGCGTCGCCAGCGCCAACTACGAGGACACCCTCGAATTCTTCTCGATCAAGGTGCCGGACGGCCCGCTCACCTCGCGGCTCCAGCATTTGAAGGAAGGCGACGAGATCATCGTCAGCCGCAAGGCCACCGGCACGCTGGTGATCGACAATCTGGAGGAGGGGCGCAACCTCTATCTCATCGGCACCGGCACGGGCCTCGCGCCGTTCCTGAGCGTGATCAAGGACCCCGAGACCTATGAGCGGTTCGAGAAGGTCGTGCTGCTGCACGGCTGCCGTCACGTCAAGGAGCTCGCCTATGGCGAGATGATCACCGAACATCTGCCGAAGGACGAGATGCTCGGTGAGTACATCCAGAACCAGCTGATCTACTACCCGACCGTGACCCGCGACCCCTTCCGCAACCGCGGCCGCATCACCGATCTCATCACCTCGGGCAAGCTGTTCGCCGATATCGGCCTGCCGGGGCTGGAAGCCGCCCATGACCGCGTCATGATCTGCGGCAGCCCGGCGCTGGTCGCCGACACCCGCGTGCTGCTGGGCGAGCGCGGCTTCGTCGAGGGCAATCACGGCGAGCCGGCCCAGTTCGTGGTCGAAAAGGCCTTTGCCGAGCGCTGAGCCCGGACATCCTGCGCAATAAGACCGTAGTTTCGCCGCCCGGCGGGCGTTGCGGCGCCGATTCGGCGCGCGATACACTGTGGGAGCGAATCAGCGGAGTTCCCACATGGTTGCGGACAGCGACAGCAACATCGCCTGGCACCGGGTCCAGTTGAAGAAGAACCGCGCCGAGTTGAAGGCGCTCGAGACCGCGCGCTTCACGATGGGCGAGATCGCCTCGTCGAAGCGGACCGGCCAGACCCAGAAGGCGCTCGGGGACCTCAAGCGCAAGATCGCGCAGTCCGAGCGCGCGATTGCCGACCACGACAAGCGCACGCGCAGGCCGCTCGGCACCGACCTGCAAAGCCTCAGCAATGGCAGCTGGAGCCATTGGGACGCCTATACCAATCAGCAGCAGCGCAAGACCGGCCCGCGTCCGCCGGGGCGGGAATAGGCACTCCTGTCATCGCGCCGGTTCCGGCTCTTGCGAGCCGCCGCGCGCGCACCATCTGGTTGAGGCGCCACCAACCACTCCGGTGATTCCATGACGCCGCGCCTTGATTTCACCAGCGAGGCTTTCTTCCGCGATCCGCCCAAGGCGATCGCGGCGTTGCGCGCGTCCGGCCCCGTGGTTGCGACGCGATTTCCTCTGGTCGGCGATGTCTGGATCACCACGACCCATGACGCGACGGCGCAGGTCCTGAAGGACGGCACCAGCTTCACGCTGCGCAAGGAGGATGGCGAAGTTGCCGGCCTGCGCTGGTGGATGCCGAAGCTCGTCACGACCATCGCCAGGAACATGCTGACGATGGATGAGCCTGATCACACGAGGCTGCGCAGCATCGTGGACGAGGCCTTCCGTCGCCGCGCGATCGTGGCGATGGAGCCGCGCATTCGCGCCATTGCCGACGGCTTGGCGGACGATTTGTTTGCCGACGGCAGTCCCGCCGACCTCGTCCAGCGTTACGCCCGCATCCTGCCGGTGTCGGTGATCTGCGAATTGCTGGGCCTGCCCGCGGCCGATCGCCCGCGATTTATCGCCTGGGCCAACAAGATGTCGTCGCTGACGAACGTCGTCAGCTTCTTCCGCCTGCTGCTCGCGTTCCGCAAGATGCGCGCCTATCTCGAACAGCAGCTGCAGATCGCGCGTGTGCAAGGCGGTGAGGGCCTGATCGCCGAGCTGGTCCAGGTCGAGCGCGAGGGCGGCCAGATCACGCCGGACGAAATGGTGTCGATGGTGTTCCTGTTGCTTGCGGCAGGATCGGAGACCACCACGCATCTGATCAGCGGCTCGGTCTACGAGCTGCTCAGGAATCCGGGCTTGCGCGATTGGCTGGAGGAGGATTGGGGCCGCGTCGGGCTCGCGGTGGAGGAGTTCCTGCGCTTCGTGTCATCGGTGCAGTTTTCCAAGCCGCGCTATGTGCGGGGGGACATCGAGCTTGCGGGCGTGCGGCTGAAGAAAGGCGACCGTGTCATGGTCATGCTCGCTGCGGCGAACATGGATCCGGCGGTGCACGACCGGCCCGAGCGGCTCGATCTCGAACGCAAGCCGAACCGCCACATCTCGTTCGGAACGGGAATCCATTTCTGCCTCGGCCACCAGCTTGCGCGGATCGAAGCGGCTTGCGCACTGGAAGCGCTGTTGACCCGCTGGCCGAAACTCGGTCTCGCCGTCGATCCCGCGCAAGTTCATTGGCGCAGGCGGCCGGGGATGCGTGCCATCGCAAAACTGCCTGTCGTGGCAGCGGACAGTCAGCCCGTCGACGTCCTTGACGCCACGATGTCGCGCTCCCAGCCGAACGCGGATCGGCCGTCGAGATCGGGCGAGGCTTCACGCTCGCCGGCGATGTAGGCCTCGACGGAGGGACCGTGCGCGCTGCGCTCAAGCCGCCGTGCCTGGTCGTCGAGACGCTTGATCGCCTGCATCTCTTCCTCGCGCCCGAGCTTGGCGTTCTGGACCGCGCCCTTCAGCACGCGGATGGTCTCGTCATAGACCTTGATCGGGACCGGGTAGGGATGCCGGTCCTTGCCGCCATGGGCGAGCGAGAAGCGCGCGGGATCGTTGAAGCGATAGGGCGCGCCGTGCACGACCTCGGCGACCATCGCGAGCGAGCGCACGGTGCGTGCGCCGACGCCTGATGTCAGCAACAATTCCGGAAAGTCGACCGGGCCGCGCTCGGCGGCTGCCGCGAGGGTGCCGTGCAGGCGACGCGCGAACACGTCCTTCGGTCGGACGTCGTGGTGCGCGGGCATGATCAGGTGCGGCAGCATGGCCTGTGCCGGCTCAGGCGCAGTGCCGGTGAGCCGCTCGAATTCGGTGAGAATGCGATCGGGGCCGAGATCGGTCAGGAGCTCGAGCTGCGCGGCGCGCGAGATTTCGGCGCGATGGTCGGTGAGATTGACGATCTCGCCCTGCTGCGGGCCGTCGATCGCGCTGTGGGGCGCATCGACAAAGCTCTTTAGCGACTCCGAATGCCAATGATAGCGGCGCGCCTGGCGCTTGTCGCCGTTCATGCCCTGCTGCACCACCGTCCATTTGGCGTCGGCGGTAACGAAGAAGCCGTGGAGATAGAGATCAAAACCGTCCTGGACCGCGGCGCTGTCGACCTTCGCCACCAGCCGGCTGGCGCGCGTGAGTTTTGCGCCGTCGAAGCCGACGCGGTCGCCGAGCTGCAACAGCTCGTCCGGCGTCTTGCGCGAATGCTGGCCGCGGCCGCCGCAGACATAGATACCGAGCTCGTCCTGAAGCGGGCCGAGCCCACGCTTCAGCGCGCCGATCACGGAGGTGGTGATCCCCGAGGAGTGCCAGTCCATCCCCATCACGGCACCGAACGACTGGAACCAGAATGGATGCGACAGCCGCTGGAGGAAGGCATCGCGGCCGTAATGGTGGACGATCGCCTGCGTGACGATCGCCCCTAACGAGGCCATGCGGCTCGCGAGCCAGGGTGGAACCCGCCCGGTGTGGAGTGGAAGATCGGCGCTGCCGGTACGGCGAGTCATGATTGCCTAGGAATAGCGCAGTTCGGCGACGGTTGCACCAGAGGGATGCTGCATTGCACCGAGCGGGGGAGCGAAGCCCGCCGCAGCGCGTTGAGACGCGAATGGAAATGCGGGGACTTCAATGAATTGGCAGGCCGTCATGGCCGACATCGACAGGATGTTCGGGTGGATACCGTCATGGTTCGTTGGGCTCAGCCTGGTCGCGGGCGCGATCCTGCTTGCCTTGGCGTTCTATCGCCTCGCGGCCTGGTTGCTCAACCGCGCCTTCGGAACCCGGCTTCCGCTGCTGGGCGTGTTCATCGAGCGGACGTCCGGCCCGGCCCAGCTGGCGCTGTGTCTTGCCGCGGTCGCGCTCGTCCTCCCGCTTGCGCCGCTCGACAGCGCGTTCCGCACGCCGCTGACGAGCCTGTTCGTGGTCGCCTTCATCGCGCTGATCGGCTGGATCTCGATCCGGATTGTCGATATGAGCGCGGCGCGCTATCTCCAGAACTTTCGCGATGTCACCGAAAACTTCGTCGCGCGCAAGCATGTCACCCAGGTGCGGGTGTTCAAGCGCGTCACCGACATCATCATCGTCATCATCACGGTGTCGACCGCGCTGATGACGTTCGACTCGGTCAGGCAATATGGCGTCAGCCTGTTCGCTTCCGCCGGTGCTGCCGGTATCATCGTCGGTCTTGCGGCGCGACCGCTGCTCAGCAATCTGATCGCGGGCGTGCAGATCGCGATCACCCAGCCGATCCGGATCGAGGATGCCGTCATCATCGAGAACGAATGGGGCTGGGTCGAGGACATCGCCGCGACCTATGTCGTGATCCGGCTATGGGACTGGCGGCGCATGGTGGTGCCGCTGTCCTATTTCATCGAAAAGCCGTTCCAGAACTGGACGCGCGACACCGCGTCCCTGATCGGCGTCATCGCGCTCCACGTCGACTATCGCGCAGATGTGCCGCGCATCCGGCGCTGGCTGGAAGGGGCGGTGAAGGAGTCCGAGCTTTGGGACGGCACGGTCGTCAATCTCCAGGTGATCGACGCGGATTCGCGGACCATCGAGCTTCGCGCGCTGGTCAGCGCACGGAATGCGCCGCAATCCTGGGATCTGCGCTGTGAGATGCGTGAGAAGCTCATCGCCTTCATCCGCGATGCGATGCCGGAAGCGCTGCCGCGCGAGCGTGCGATCCTGATCCCGCAAGGAGGCGGCGACGACACCGAAGTCCTGCGTCCCGCCGCCCGGGAGAAAATGCGGGCGAACGCGCGCAATTGAGCTTGAATACGGGTCTGGTCCGACTACGCAGTTCCGGCGATCGGGGCATCAGCCTGCCGATTGGGGCGGGTGCGCGGCTTGCGCAGCTTGCGCCGCGCCCAGATCAGCAGGCCCGTCGAGAGCAAGGTGAGCAGCGCGATCGAGATCACGACATTCAAGGACGATGCGATCATCGCCGACCAGTTTCCCTCATGGATCAGCCGCGGCCAGTTGCGCGGCAGCGGCGCGACGCCGGATGAACTGACAGCATAGGCGCGCAGTTCGCCGTCCTCGTAGATCCGCGCCATCATGCGGCCGCCTCGCGCCCCGATCGAGATCGCGTGTGACAACTCGTGCGAGTCTGCGACCATGCGAATGGCGTCGGGCAGCGCGACCGGCCGTCCGCCGCCGGCAGGCGCAGGAGCGCTCTGAAACGTCAGGCCGAACGCCATGCATAGGCCGGTGATCGGACTCAGCAGGATCAGCGGCAGCGCGAACCAGGCAATCCCTTTGTGCCAGCCGGAAAGCGTGTTGCGCAGCCGCGGCAGTCCCATGAGGATGCCGAACGCCATCAGCAGCACCATGGCGACGGTCGAACTCGTCACCAGCCACGCCTGGCCGAGCAACCGTTCATGCGTGACACGCGCCCACAGGAAGAGATCGGAGAGGCTGGAGCCCGCAGCCGCGGGCTCGCCGGTTGCGAGGTCGATCGCCGGGGCGCCGGCGCCTTGCAGCGTCATGCGGCTGCTGCCGGCATTGATCGAAAGCCCGCGCGCCTTGCCGTCCGGATCATATCGCTTCACCAGCTCGACGACGCGCCCGGCGTCGATCGCCGGACCGTTGATGCCATTCACTTGCACCAGCGGTTCGAACGACAGGATCAGTCCGGTGGCGATGATCGCGAGCAGGGGCAGGGCGAACACCAGCGTGATCCAGCGATGCAATGTCAACAGGACGGACTTGCTCATTCTCGGTCTCCGGTGATGCGCCGCTTTGGTTGCCCAACACGGCGCCGAAGACAAATGACGCTTTCTCCATGTTGTTGCGTTGATTTGCAGCAAATGGAGTTGACGCGCATCGCAGCAATACCAGCGAATGCTAGTCGTTCGCAGGTTCAAGTGTCACCAGCAGCTTGTGCAGCAGCCGCGTGGCGCGTTCGACCTCGGCTTCGGAAAGCCCGCCAAGAATCATCTCCTCGCCCGACTCCAGAACCTCCGCCATGACGCGTTCGGCGAGCGTTCGCCCCTTGGCTGTCAACCGCACCGGCTTGCTGCGCTTGTCAGCCGTGCCCTCCGCCCGCGTGATCAGGCCACGCTGCTGCAAGGAATGGAGCACCTTGGTCAGCCCGCCCGAGGAAATCAGGATCGCAGGATAAAGCTCGGTCGGAATCATCTCGTAGGGCGGGGCGACGCCGCGGAGCGTGATCAGCACCTCGAACTCCATGAGGGACAGGTCGTGCGCGGCAATCCGCTCCGCCACGCTGTCGCGCATCAGGCTGTTCAGGCGATAGACCCGCACCATCATCTCGCCGACGGGGGTGACGGATTCCGGCCAATGTTTTTTCTTGATGGCGAGGAGCTTGTCCGCGGGATAGCGCGGTTCGGTCATGGACGGGCCTCCTTACGAAGAGTTCATGCGCAGATGTCTTGCCAGAAAGATAGTTGCGATGTATCTTTCTAGGAAGATAAATGACCGGCAATCGCCGGCCGGCTAGTTTGTGAAACGGACCCGACGCGCGCTGTGGGCCAGCGCGCGAGCGGGAAGTCCTTTGCCCAAGATGGAGACGATCGATGTTGAAGCGATATGTGACCTTGACGCTGACCGCGGCGGCGATGCTCGCAGCGCCCGCCGCTTTCGCCGAGAGTGGCCAGACCAAGGCGGGCGTTGCGGCCAAGACCACGACGAAGCAGGCGTCCGCGCGGCAGGCCTACGGCGCCGTGCCCGCCAATGTCCTGACGAGCTCGGGTGAGGGCACCGCGGTTGCGCGCCCGCCCGCTCAGCCGGGCGCGTGGTAACGTCAACGGGCGGCAGCATCGTTCGGCGATCTCTCACGGCATCGTTGGCTGCGAATAGCTTGCTGGAAAGATACAGGCCGCCTGGCTGATCCGGCAAGACGAGTGTCGAACCAAATTGCCTGAAAGGGCCACCATGAATCATTCAGTGGCGGAGGTCACCACCGAGCGGGCCACCATCTACCTCCAGCAGCTCTGCAAGCACTTTGCGCACAAGCTGGCGGTGGAGTTCACGCCGGAACAGGGCGTGATCCCGTTTTCGATGGGGACGTGCCGGTTGGAGGCTGCGGGTGACAAGCTTACGCTCAAGGCCGAGGCCGAGAATGCAGACCTCCTCGCGCAGGTCGAAGGCGTTGTCGAGCGGCATCTCGTTCGTTTCGCTTTCCGCGATCCGCCGGACATCGTCTGGCGGACCGCGGAGCAGGCGGCGAATTGAGACTTATTCGCGTGTCGCCTTGGTCGCGCCGCGGAGGCCCGCCTGCTGCTGGATCGTGTCCAGCGCGCCGGAGGACTGCTCCTCCGCCACGAAGCGGTTGAGCAGGGGAAGGGCGTCCTCGCGCCCCCTGGGGATCGCGATCGCCATATGCTCGGCGCCCCAATTGCCGTCGAGAATTCGTGCGCCCGGCATCTGGTCGGACATTTCGAACAGCGTCGGCTTGTTGGTGGCGTAAAGGTCGATCTCGCCGCGGCCGAACATGGCGATGGCGACCTTGACGCTTTCGGCGGGAACGATGGTCGCGTTCCTGAATTTTGCGGGCAGCGTCCGTTCTGAGGTCGAGCCCTTGGTGACGCCGATCTTCACGCCTGGCTTGTCGATATCCTCGATCTTGCCGATCGGCGAATTCGCCGGGACGAGAAAACCGAGCTCGATCGCCAGCACAGGCTGGGTGAACGTGACCTCGCCCGCGCGGGCCGGCGTCGCATTGGTCACGGTGAAATCGACCTGGCCGTCGTGGATCGCGGTGACGATGTCGGCGACGCGCTGGAACCTGACATAGTCGATGCCAACGCCGAGCCGTTTTGCCAGCTCGCCGCCGAGATCGTAGGCGAGGCCGTGCGGCTTGCCGGCTGCATCTGTCACCATCGAAGTCGGACTGCCCGGATAGATGCCGACGCGCAAGGTGCCGCTCGGCGCCAGCAGCTTTGCTTCGCCATCGGCGCGTGCGGGCGCGCCGAGCAGGCCGATGGTTGCGACCGCGAGCAGGGCGGTGCGGGTGAAGCGTCCAGAAGAGGTCCTCATGTGGAGAGCCTCACTGCGCGCGGATGTTGGCGGCCTTCAGCACCGGCTCCCATTTGGTCGCCTCGGCGTGCATGTAGGCGTCGAAATCCTTGGCGGAGGAGCCGACCGGAGCTGCGCCGATCTTGCCGAGCGTCGAGAGAACGTTCGGGTCCTGCAATGCTGCCTTGAGGTCGGTCTCGAGCTTGGCCACGATCTCCGGCGGCATTTTTGCCGGGCCGAGCACGCCCCACCAGACCGAGACGTCGTAGCCGGGTACGCCGGCCTCGGCGATGGTCGGGACATCAGGCAGGGCCTTGGAGCGTTCGGCCGAAGTGACCGCGAGCGCGCGCACCGGGCCACCTTCGAGCTGGCCGATGGCTTCCGCGAGCGGGTTGATGCTGAGCGGGATCTCGCCGGCGATCACGGCGGTCAGCGCGGGCGCGCCGCCCTTGTAGGGGATCGCGACGATCTTGGTGTCGGACATGTATTTCAGCAGCTCGCCCGCGAGGTGCGCCGAGGTGCCGTTGCCGGAGATGCCGTAGGACAGCTTGTCCGGCTCCTTCTTGGCGGCGGCCAGGAGATCGCCGAGCGTCTTGTAGGGGCTGTCCTTGGCCACCACGATCGCGAGCGGCGAGGAGGCGACTTCGGTGATCGCGGTGAAATCCTTGAACGTGTCATAGGGCACGCTCGGATAGATGAACTGGTTGAGCGGATGGCCGCTCGCGACCAGGATCAGCGTGTAGCCGTCGGGCGCGGCCTGCGTCAGTGCTTGCGACGCGACGATGCCGCCGGCGCCGGGGCGGTTGTCGATCACTGGCTGCTGACCCCAGGTTTTCGCAAGCGCCTGGCCCAGCGTGCGCGCGAGCACGTCGACCGCACCGCCGGCCGCATAGGGGACAAGAATATGGACCGGCTTGCTCGGATAGTTGTCAGCGGCCTGCGCGGTGTTCGCCGCCAGCAGCAAGCCTGCACCGACCGCGAGGCGGCCGATCATTGTGTTCAAACCCAACATTTCCCAGCACTCCTTGAGGGCATTTCCGTCGCTGCGGCGGTCTCTGAGCCGTCCCGGACGTCGCCCATGGTTTTTGTTGACGAGACCTGATCTTTTGTACGATAGTACAAATCACATGGTACGCAAGCCCACCAGCAAGGAAACGGCTCGTAAGCCGAACATGCGCGAGGCAATCCTCGCTGCGGCCGAGGAGCTGTTCGCCACCAACGGCTTCAATGCCGTGTCGGTGCGCGACATCGCACAGGCGGCCGGCGCCAATCCCGGCAGCGTCACCTATCATTTCAAGACCAAGGACGGCCTGCTGCTGGAGATCTACCAGCGTCATTGCGGGCCGATGAACCTGCGCCGTTCCGAGTTGCTCGCGGCCGCCAAGCGGGTGCGCGATCTCCAGGATCGGCTGGAGGCGATCGTGCGGGCCTATGTGGTGCCGGCCTTCACTTCGGGCAGCGATCTCGCCGGCGGCGGGGCGCGCTTCACGCGGCTGCGTGCCGTGATGTCGGCCGAAGGCAACGAGGTCGCGCGAAAAATCATCGCGCAGACCTTTGACGACACCAGTCACGCCTTCATCGATGCGGTTCACGATAGCCTGCCGCATGTCCCTCGCACCGACATCGTCTGGCGCAGCCATTTCCTGCTCGGCGCACTCTATTATTCGCTGGTGACACCGGACCGCGTCTCGCGCCTGTCGCGCGGCGAGGCCGATGGCAGCGATGCCGCCAGCGCCATCGAGCAATTGGTGCAGGCGACCGTTGCCGCGTTCCAGGCGCCGGCGCTCGATCAGGCCGCACCGGCGAAGCGGCGGCCAGTCGTCAGCAGCAAGACTTGAAAGAAACCGCCGGGAGGAGGCGCCTAACAGCGCTTTCGCTCGCAAGCGGACCATGTGACAGGGTGTTGAGGAAATGAACAGGCGTGAGTGTTTGCATCTCTTGACTGGATTGGCCGGTGCCGCGCTCGCGAGCGAAGCATACGCGCAATCGGCCGAGCCCAAAGCCGAATCCAAGGCGATTCCGACGATCGAGCCGCCGGATCCCAATCCCAAGACGCCGTCCTTCAAGCTCCCGCCAAAGTCCTGCGACACCCACACCCACATTTTCGGGCCGGCGTCGCGTTATCCCTTCGCGGAAAAACGCCCCTACAATACGGCCGATGCGCCGCTGGAGACGTTCCGCAGCCTGCATCAGAAGATCGGCGTCGAGCGCTGCGTCATCGTCAATGCCACCGTGCACGGGACCGACAACCGCGTCGTCACCGATGCCATCGCCCAGAGCGAGGGCGCCTACAAGGGCATCGCCAACGTCAATGACGAGATGACCGAGAAGGAGCTTGCGGCGCTCGACAAGGGCGGCATCTGCGGCTGCCGTTTCGCCTTCCTCAAGCGCCTCGGTGGCGTCGGCGATATGACAAAATTCCAGCGCATCGTGCACCGCGTCGCCGAGCTCGGCTGGCACATCGACGTCTATTTCGAGCCTGGCACGATCGCCGAATTCGCGCCTGTTCTCACCGCGCTGCCGACGCCCTACGTGATCGATCACATGGGCACGGTTCAGGCCGGGAAGGGGCTCGATGATCCCGGCTTCACCGCGCTGCTCGACCTCCAGAAGAAGGACGAGAAGTGCTGGGTCAAGATCACGGGCCTCGAACGGGCATCCGCGGCCGGCAAGCCGTTCCACGACGCGGTGCCGTTCGCGAAGGCGCTGATCGACAACGCGCCCGATCGCGTCATCTGGGGCACCGACTGGCCGCACCCCAACGTCAAGATCATGCCGAACGATGGCGACCTCGTCGACCTGATCCCGCTCTACGCGCCCGACGCAAAGGTCCAGCAGAAGCTGCTGGTCGACAATCCCGCACGCCTGTTCAAGTTCAGCTGATGACAATGATGTACACGCCGACCATTCCGCCGCCCGATCCGAACACGCGCATGCCGAAGTTCAAGCTGCCAAAGCTGTCCTGCGACGCGCATTGCCACATCTTCGGCCCCGGCGCGAAATACCCTTACGCGCCCGACCGTTCCTACACGCCGCCGGATGCGCCGCTGGAGGATTTCCGTATCCTGCATGCCAAGCTTGGGGTGGAGCGCGCGGTCATCGTCAATGCCAGTGTGCACGGCACCGACAACACGGTCGCGCTCGATGCCATTGCGCAAAGCAATGGCGCCTATCGCGCGGTTGCGAACATCGACGACAGCATCACCGAGCGTGAGCTTCGCGTGCTGCACGAGGGCGGCTTCCGCGGCTGCCGTTTCAACTTCGTCCGCCATCTCGGCGGTGTTCCCGACAAGCGCGTGTTCGACCGAATCATCGCGATGGTCGCGCCGCTCGGCTGGCACATCGATCTGCATTTCGACGCGATCGATCTGCCTGAATATGCCGACATGCTGACAAGGCTGCCGCTGAGCTACACCATCGACCATATGGGCCGGGTGAAGGCGTCGGAGGGGCTTGACCAGTTGCCGTTCAAGATCCTGATCGAGCTGATGCAGCGCGACGAGAAATGCTGGGTCAAGATCTGCGGCTCCGAGCGGGTGTCTTCGGCAGGACCACCCTTTACCGACGCGGTGCCGTTCGCGCGAAAAATCGTCGAGACCGCGCCCGACCGCATCATCTGGGGCACCGACTGGCCGCATCCCAATGTCAAGGCGATGCCGAATGACGGCGACCTCGTCGACCTGATCCCGCTGTTCGCGCCGGAGCCGGAGCTCCAGCAAAAAATCCTCGTCGACAATCCCGCGCGCCTGTTCGAGTTCGACCAATGACGACGCTCGCGATCGACAAGCCGCGCGGGCGTGCCTGGTGGAAGGAGCTCTGGATCCAGGTGCTCATCGCCATGGCGGCCGGCATCGCGCTTGGGATCGTCAGCCCGGAGGCGGGCGCCAAGATGCAGCCGCTCGGGGACGCCTTCATCAAGGCGATCCGGATGCTGATCGCGCCGATCATCTTCTGCACCGTCGTGCACGGCATCGCGCATATGGCCGACATGGCACGCGTGGGGCGTGTCGCGGTCAAGGCGATCGTCTATTTCGAGATCATGACCACGATCGCGCTGATCATCGGTCTCGTTGCGGTGAACCTGCTCAAGCCCGGCGTCGGCATGAACATCGATCCCGCCAGCATCAATGCCAGCGCGATCGAGCCCTACGTCAAGCAGACCAGCGTCATCGGCTTCGTGCCGTTCCTGATGAATATCGTGCCGGCCACTTTCATTGGCGCCTTTGCCGAGGGCAACATTCTCCAGGTGCTGTTCATCTCTGTGCTGTGCGGGTTTGCATTGGTGCAGCTCGGCGAGCGCGCCGCGCCGCTGGTTCACCTGATCGACATCGCCGCCAAGATGGTATTCGCCGTCGTCGGCTTCGTGATGTGGGCGGCGCCGATCGGCGCGTTCGGGGCCATCGCCTTTACGGTCGGCAAGTTCGGCGTCGGCTCGCTGGCTTCGCTCGGCAAGCTGCTCGGCGGCTTTTACCTGACCTGCGTGATCTTCATCATCGTGGCGCTCGGCCCCGTCGCGCGGCTCTGCGGCTTCTCGCTGCTCAAGCTGATCCGCTACATCTGGGAAGAGCTGCTGATCTGCATCGCCACGACGTCGTCCGAGACGGTGCTGCCGCGGATGCTGACCAAGCTGGAGAAGGCGGGCTGCGAGAAGAGCGTCGTCGGGCTGGTGATCCCGACCGGCTATTCCTTCAATCTCGACGGCACCTGCCTGTACCTGGCCGCCGCCTCGGTGTTCCTGGCGCAGGCAACCAATACGCCGTTCGGACTCGCCGAGCAGATCGAGCTGCTGCTGATCCTGCTCGTGACCTCCAAGGGCGCGGCGGGGATCGCGGGCGCGGCCTTTGTCGTGCTGGCGGCGACGTTGTCGGCGACAGGCTCCATTCCGGTGACGAGCGTCGCGCTGGTGCTCGGCATCCACCGCCTGATGTCGCAGGGCCTGACGCCGACCAATCTGATCGGGAACGCGGTTGCGACCATCGCGATTGCCAAATGGGAAGGGGCGCTCGACAGTGAGCGCCTGAGGTGCGTGCTCGACGGCGAGGAGCCAGCGCCCGTCGCCACCTGATGAATTGGCTTCCTGCATGAGGCGGGAGGCTTATGATGTTGACGAACGAAAGAGGGGAGTTCTCCCATGAAAACAGGTCTCGTGGTCACCGCCCATCCCGGCGACTTCGTCTGGCGCGCTGGAGGTGCCATCGCGCTGCATGCGAAGAAGGGCTATCGCATGAAGATCGTCTGCATGTCCTTCGGTGAGCGCGGTGAAAGCCAGTTCGCCTGGAAGGAGAAGGGCGCGACGCTGGAATCGGTCAAGGCCGGCCGCAAGGACGAGGCGGAGCGCGCCGCAAAGCTGCTCGGTGCCGAGATCGAGTTCTTCGACTGCGGCGACTATCCGCTCAAGCTGACGGAAGCGCATTTCGACCGGATGGTCGACATCTACCGCGAGCTCAATCCGCGCTTCGTGCTGACGCATGCGCTGGAAGACCCCTATAATTTCGACCATCCGAACGCGGCGCATTTCGCGCAGGAGACGCGTGTGGTCGCGCAGGCCATGGGCCACAAGCCCGGCGCGCAGTACAAATATTCCGCGCCGCCGGTGTTCCTGTTCGAGCCGCACCAGCCGGAGCAATGCAATTACAAGCCGGACCTGCTCCTCAAGATCGACGAGGTCTGGAAGGAGAAGTACGAGGCGTTCCAGATCCTCGCCGCGCAAAAACACCTGTGGGGCTATTACGAACGCGTTGCGCTGAACCGCGGCATCCAGGGCAGCCGCAACACCGGCGTGCCCATGACTTATGGCGAGGCCTATCAGCGCCTGTTCCCGACGGTTGCGGAGGAGTTGGCATGAAGCCCGTCGTCGTTCGCAACATCAAGCGTGCGGATCCCGCCGGCATGGCGGAGTACGGCGTCTCGACCGTGCACGAGGCCTATGGCCGCCTCGGCCTGATGAAGCCGTATTTGCGCCCGGTCTGGGCGGGGGCGTCGATTGCCGGTCCCGCCGTCACCGTGCTGGCGCAGCCCGGCGACAATTGGATGATCCATGTCGCCGTCGAGCAGTGCAAGAAGGGCGACATCCTCGTCGTCGGCTGCACCACCGACAACACCGACGGCATGTTTGGCGAGCTGCTCGCGACCTCGCTGCAGGCCCGCGGCGTGCAGGGGCTGATCATCGACGCCGGCTGCCGCGACGTCAAAGCGCTGCACGAGATGAATTTTCCGGTGTGGTCGCGCGCGGTCTCGGCCAAGGGCACGGTCAAGGCGACGCTCGGCTCGGTCAACATCCCCGTGGTCTGCGCCGGTGTCAACGTCGATCCCGGCGACATCATCGTGGCCGACGACGATGGCGTCGTGGTGGTGCCGAAGCGCCATGCGGCCGAGGTCGCCGAGAAGGCGAAGAAGCGCAATGCGGATGAAGGCGGCAAGCGCAAGCGGCTGGGCTCGGGCGAACTTGGCCTCGACATGTACAGCATGCGCGAAGCGCTGGCGAAAGCCGGGCTCGTCTATGTCGATAATCCCGAGGACGTCTGAGCGGGACAAGAGAAGCGGAGCGGGCGGATGGATCGTCTGAAGCTGAAGACCGTGCTCGGCAGTCACCCTCACGTGCTGGCGGTAAAGAGCGGCGAGCTCCGTTCCGACCGCTTCGATCTCGACTTCATCGAGTACACGCCGACCAACACGGCATTCAAGCCGATGGTGCGCGAGCAGGCCTTCGACGTCTGCGAGATGGCGATCGTCACCTATCTGATGGCAAAGGCGCACGGCAAGCCGCTGGTGCTGCTGCCGGCGACCATGCTCGGCCGCTTCCAGCATTCCTATGCGCTGTACAATCCCGCGCATGGAACGCTCGGGCCCTCCGATCTGGAAGGCAGGCGCGTCGGCATCCGCTCCTTCACGACCACGACCGGCGCCTGGATCAGGGGCACTCTCGCCAACGACTACGGCGTCAATCTCGACAAGATCGAATGGGTGACGTTCGAGGACCCGCATGTCGCCGAATATGTCGACACCACCGAGCGTGCGCCGAAGGACAAGAAAGTCCTGCAGATGCTGCTCGACGGGGAGGTTGACGCCGTCCTCGGCGAGACTTCGAACGATCCCAAGCTGAAATCGCTGTTCCCCGATCCCGCTGCGGAGGCCGCAAAGTGGTACGCGCGCCGGGGTGTCGTCC
This sequence comes from Bradyrhizobium sp. GW821-FHT13H05, assembly GCF_058804065.1. Classification (NCBI taxonomy): domain Bacteria; kingdom Pseudomonadati; phylum Pseudomonadota; class Alphaproteobacteria; order Hyphomicrobiales; family Nitrobacteraceae; genus Bradyrhizobium; species Bradyrhizobium sp. GW821-FHT13H05. Next base: position 18,066 of record NZ_JBXAPO010000019.1, read on the forward strand.
CGGTCAATCATCTCGTGGTCGTGACCGAGCAACTCGCGAAATCGCATCCCGACGTGGTTGCAGGCGTCTATGATCTGCTCAAGCGGAACAAAGAGCAGATGGGGCCAGCTGCAACGCCCGACCTCATTCCGTTCGGCATCGAGGCGAACAGGAAGCCGTTGGAGTTGATCGTCGACTATGCGTTCCAGCAGGCGCTGATCCCGCGCCGCTATGCGGTCGAGGAGCTCTTCGACGAGACGACACGAGGATTGAACTGATGGCTGATAATCCCAGGCGCTGGCAGATCGGGCTGGTCGGCTATGGCGAGGTCGGCAGGATTTTGGCTGAGGATCTGCGCCAGCAGGACATCAAGGTCGCAGCCTTCGACATCAAGCTCGGTGGCGAGCAGGGCGCTCCGCTGAAGGAGCATGCGGCGAAATTCGGTGTTGCGCTGGCGGCCTCTCACGCCGAGCTGACCGCGAAGTCCGATTTCATCATCTCTGCGGTCACGGCGAGCCAGGCCGTGCCGGTGGCAAAGGCTTGCGCGGCCGCGATCAATCAGGGCACCTGGTTCCTCGATTTCAATTCGGCGTCTCCAGGGGCCAAGCAGCGCGCGGCGGCGCTGATCGACGGCGCTGCCGGGCGCTATGTCGAGGGCGCGGTCATGACCTCGGTGCCGCCTTATCGCATCAAGGTGCCGCTGCTGCTCGGCGGCCCCGGTGCGCGCGAGCTGGAGCCGCTGCTGAACGCGATCGGCTTTGCCGCGAAAGTCGCGAGCGACAAGCTCGGCGTGTCCTCGGCCGTCAAGATGTGCCGCAGCATCATGATTAAGGGCCTCGAGGCCATGGTCATCGAGAGCTTCACCACCGCACGCGCCTATGGTGTGGAGGACGCGGTGCTGGCGTCACTCACGGAGACATTCCCTGCGATCAATTGGGAGAGGCAGGGCGCCTATTTCTTCCAGCGTGTGATCGAGCACGGCCGCCGCCGTGCCGAGGAGGTGCGCGAGGTCGCAGAGACCGTGCGCGAGGCGGGGCTGACGCCGTGGTCGGCTCAGGGCACGGCCGAGCGTCAGGCCTGGGTTGCGGATCTCGCCGATGAAGGTCTGTTTGGACCGAAGGGAACGAAGGAGTTTGCCCGCAGCGCCGATTGGCGCATCGAGGCGGACCGTATCCTGGCGAAGGTCAAGCGCTGACGCTGAACGCGTTCAGCTCAGGAGTCTGCTGCCGTCGCGATAGCCCGAGATTTCGTCGCGGGCGAGTTCGATCAAGTCGATCAGGCTTTTGGCTTCCCGGGCGACTTCCGTGGTGCGCTCGCTGCGGAACTCGACGAGGATCATGCGGATGCACTTGTCGGCGGTATCGAGCGTCCACAGCGCGCGGGCCATGTCGTCCTGGGTGCGGATCGCCGAGATGTCGAGGCCCGACAGGACTTCGCCGATGCCGCTCAATCGCTTGACGGCTGTCTCGGCAGGCGTGGAGGCCCGAATGGAATGATAGTCGATGCTACTGAATGCGCTGAACACGTCCATGCTTCCCCGTTGAATGCAGACATCAGTGCGGGTCCTACTATGACCGGCGCCGCGGGACTTGCAATGCGCGCACCTATCGGGAATCGGAGACAATCTACTATCCGGATTAGTACCGGATTCGGATTTTTGGAACGACGAGCGGTAAAATCGAACGGATGTGAGCGATATCAGCCGGACTTTCCCACAACCCTGCCGTTCACGGCGACCAGCCGCCCGTCCTTGTAGACGGAACGCCCCTGCGGCACCGCGACGACGGCTTCGGGCACGTGTTCCGCAGTCAGCGTGACGAAATCGGCCTTGGCGCCGACACGCAGGCCATAGCCCTCGAGCCGCAGCGCCTTGGCGCCTGATGCGGTGACGACGTCGAAGGCGACGCGCAGTTCCGCGTCGATGTTGAAGCCGGAGCGATAGCCAAGCGTCGTCGCCCGGCGCAGCATGTCGCCGTCGCCATAAGGCCACCAGGAATCGCGGATGTTGTCGTTGCCGCTGAACACGGTGACGCCGGCGTTGCGCAAGGCGAGGATCGGCGGAAACGGCCGCGCGCCCGGTGCGTTGGTCATGATCGCGACGCCGGAGCGGGCAAGGATGTCCGCGATCGTCTTGAGGTAATCCGCCGGGATATCGCCGAGCCCGTAGGCATGGCTGACCGCGACACGGCCTTCCATGCCAAGCGCGCGGGTCCGCGCCGCGATCTGCTCGATCTCGAAGGCGCCGAGCGTGCCGATGTCGTGCAGGTGGATGTCGACATCGACGCCGTGCTTGCTGGCGACGCCGAACACGACGTCGAGATGCTTTTCGATATCACGGTCGAAGCTCGCGGGATCGAGCCCGCCGACGAGGTCGGCGCCGAGCCCGACGGCCTCGTCCAGCAATTGCGGCGTGCCCGGGCTCGCCAGAATGCCGCTCTGGGGGAAGGCGACGAGCTGGATGTCGATCAGGCCCTTGTACTCTTCGCGTACGCGAAGAATCGTCTCGAGTGATTTCAGGCCGACCGAGCCGTCGACCATGACATGGCTGCGCATCTGCGTGGTGCCGTGGGCGATGCAGAGATCGAGCTGGTTGCGCGCACGCACATCCATCGGCGCGGCCTCGGCCATGTTCTGCGCCTGGAAGGCGACGCGCTCATGCACGTTGAATCCGTTGGTGCACGGCTTGTGCGGGCGCCAGGCATCGCCATAGAAGCTGGTGTCGAGATGGATATGGCCTTCGACAAAACCGGGAACGACGAGGGCGTTACTAAGATCGATTGTCTCGTTGGCGGCAGCGCGTTCGTCGACGGACGTGATCGCGGCGATACGACCACCCTTGACCGCGATGTGATGTCGAGACCCGCCGTCGAAGCGCGCGTTGAGGAAGATCGTGTCGAAGGTCATCCGGTTCCTCCGTTGGTCGATTGGCGGCGCCTCTCAGCTCCGTGGTGAGAACAGCATGGGCCGCTGTCGCTCAAACGTCTGACGGCCGCTCTTGAACCCCATCAGGATATCCGGCAGTTCCGCGATGGCAAAACGGCTGTCCCTGGTATCGAGCACGATGAGATCGGCGGGATTGCCGACCTTGAGGCCGTAATCGCCGAGATTCATCAGCCGCGCCGGAAGTTCGGTGACGAGATCGAGGCAGGTATCGAAGTCGCTGACCGAGGCATGCGCGACGTTGGCATAGAAATTCGCCATCCGCAGCAGCGAGGCATCGCCAAAGGGCGTGAAGGGATTGAGCACATTGTTGGTCGCGACCGAGCACAGCACGCCGTCGCCTGCGAGCTTGTGCGCGAGCGTCAGTCCGCGCGGTGCATTGTGGGTGGCCTCGCGCCCCATCAGATAGAGATCGGTCGCGGGCAGTACGGTGACCGCAACGCCGGCCTTTGCCAGCTGCGCGGTGGCCGCCTTCATCCGCTCCGGCGGCAATGCCGACAGTTTTGTGGCATGGCCGATCGCGACGCGTCCCCCGTAGTTGCGCCGCTCGGTCTGCCGGCAGACCTCGTCGAGATGCCACCAGGAGGGATCGAGATCGAAGTCGAGATGGAGATCGACGTCGACGTCGAATTCCTGGGCGAGATTGAAGATGCGCTCGAGATGTGCGTTCGGGTCGGTGTCCATATAGGGACAGCCGCCGATCGCCTCGCCGCCGTCGCGCAGCGCCTGCACCAGCAGCTCGTCGCTGCCGGGATCGTTGGTCAGGCCTTCCTGCGGGAAGACGCAGAGCGACAGGTCGATCGCCCAGGCGTAGTCGTGCTTCAGCGACTTCACCGCCTCGTAGCCGCGCAGGCCGATGCGCGGATCAATCTCCACATGGGTGCGCATCCGCGTCGTGCCGTGCACGATGGCGCGTTCGAGCACGCGGGATCCGCGCGCGTAGACGTCCTCGACGGTAAAATCCTTCTTCATCCCGGCGACGGCGCGGATCGCCTCCGAGACGCTGCCGTGATTGTGCCCGCAGCGTCCGAGCAGGCAGGCCTTGTCGAGATGGATGTGGGTGTCGACGAAGCCGGGCAGGGCGAGATGGCCGCCGAGATCGACCTCGACGGCCTCGCAGGCGAGCTTGGGCTCGATCGCGGCGATGCGGCCGCCCTTCACGCCGATGTCGACGGGTGCGGCGGATGATCGCAACAGCGCGTTGCGGAAGATCAGGTCGAGGGCGCTCTGGGGGGTCATGGCATCGAATTCAGCTGTGATAGCCTAGCGGAAGCTTCGGGAGCGGGCAGCTCCAGATTGTGTGCAGTTCTGCCGCCAAATTGTTCAAAAAATGTGCATGCAGTTTGAGGCGTGAATTGTAGAATGCCGGCACCTCGGAGAACCCACCCATGTCCGCTCCTGCCAAAGCCGAATGCCCGATGACCGACGCCGAGATCGTGGAGGCGTATCTCACAGCCTCGATGATACCCGATCCCGACGCCGCGGCCGCCTATATGAAGCCGGGCACGGCGATCACGTTCACCGGCGGGCGCGAGTTCGATCATCCGCGCGGGCCGACCGGCTTCAACGCAAAACGCTATCGCTGGGTCAAGAAGAAGATGGACCGGTTCGACGTCTGCCCGGGCGCGGACGAGACCGTCGTCTACAGCGTCGGCACGCTCTATGGCGAGTGGATGGACGGCACGCCGTTCGAGGGCAACCGCTATGTCGATCGCTTCGTCGTCAGGGGCGGGCAGATCGTGAAGATGGACGTCTGGAACGACAGTGCCGAGCGCATTCTGGTCCAGCGCGGCATTGAGGCCTAACCTCTGCGAGCCACTTTCGGCAGCTTGACGACGCGGTCGCTCGTCACCTCGTCGGCATAAGGCGCGAGGATATCGAGCAGATCGCGTCCGCGCTGCGGAGTGGGGGCCACCAGCGCGCGATTGGCCACGGAATCCAGGTGATGGTGCATCAATTCCATCACCTTGGTCTCGTCGCCCTTGGCGAGCGCCGAGATGATGGCGCGGTGCTCGTTGATGGCGCATTCGGTGGAATGCGGCCGGCTATAGAGCGACAGCGTCAGACAGCAGCGATAGGCGACCTCGCTGACATAACGCACCAAAATCGGGCTGTTCGTCATCTGCGCGAGCAGGATGTGGAATTCGGTGGCAAGCCGGATCGAGACCGGATCCGTGCCGCCGCGCGCGCGGTCCTCGGCATCGACATGGGCGTTCAGCTCGGCGATCTGCGCCTTGGTCAGCTTGCCCGCGAGCTGGCGGACGACAAGGCCTTCAAGCTGGATGCGAATGTCGAAGGCATCGCGCGCCTCCTGCCAGCTCGGCGTCGCAACCACGGCGATGCGATTGCGGCGGAGCTCGACCAGGCCTTCCGCCGCGAGCTGCCCCAGCGCGTGGCGCGCAATGGTGCGGCTGACGCCGAAACGTTCGCCGAGCGAGTCCTCGGGCAGTTTTGCGCCGGGCTCCAGCGCCTGCTCGATGATCGCGCGCCGCAGGGCACGGCAGATTACGCTGACCTTGTCCGATGATTCAGAAGTCTTGGGGCGCGCCGCCATCGGCGAATCCTTGAGGGGAGGGTCGAAGGCTCTCTTTAGCACAGGCCTGCGCCAATCCAGCGCTCCAATTGCATGCAGTTTGGCGCCCAGGTTGCCTAATTCGAAATCCGATCGTCTGGCCGATCATTTGGCCAAATCACCGATTTTGCGGACGTAGAAGGCTGGCATCCAGCTTGCATGCACTTTGGCTGTGATGCGCATGCAACCCAATGATCAGTTTGACGGCCGGCCCGTTCCCGACGGTGCAGTCGCAACCGCCATCGAGTTGTCCGAGGCGTCGGTGACCTTCGGGCGCGGCGATCGGGCGGTGCCCGCTCTGTCGACGACCAGCTTGCGGATCGCCGACGGTGAGTTTGTCGCATTGGTCGGCCCGTCCGGATGCGGCAAATCGACCATTTTGCGTCTGGTCAGCGGTCTGGTGCAGCCAACCAGCGGTGTCGTTATCGTCGGCGGCCGCGAGGTCGCGGCGCGGGCGCTGCGCGTCGGCATGGCGTTCCAGAATCCGACCATGCTGCCGTGGATGACGATCGAGCGGAACATCATGTTGCCGCTCAAGATCGTCGAGCCGTTCCGCTCGAATTTTCGCAGGCTGCGCAAGACCGAATACCGCGACAAGGCCAATGCGCTGCTGGAGCAGGTCGGCCTCAAGGGATTTGGCAGCCATTTTCCCTGGCAGCTCTCCGGCGGCATGCTCCAGCGTGCCAATCTCTGCCGCGCGCTGATCCACGAGCCGCGCATGCTGCTGCTGGACGAGCCCTTCGGCGCACTCGACCAGTTCACCCGCGAGGAGCTGTGGGCGATCCTCCAGAACCTCTGGATGACGCACAAGCCGACGGTGCTGCTGGTGACGCACGATCTGCGCGAGGCCGGCTTCCTTGCCAGCCGCATCTGCGTGATGAGCGCGCGCCCCGGCCGCATTCTCGACGACAGCCGCGTCGAATTCGCGCGGCCGCGCACGGTGGCCATGACGTTCGAGCCGGAATTCGTCGCGCTGAACCAGAAGCTGCGCGCCTTCATCGAGGATGCGCGCAGCGTAGCCCAGCAGGGGACGGCCTCATGATGTTCGGGGTCAACGTCAGGCAGAAAGCCTGGTCCGCTGGACTGATCGTGCTGTTCTTCGTCGCCTGGGAACTGTTCTGCCTGATGACGGGCATGTCCGATCTGGTGCTGCCGCGGCCGTCGCAAGTGTTCGTGACCTTGTACCAGCGCCTTCCGGTGCTGTGGCCGCATATCTTACAGACGCTCGGGACCACCATGCTCGGCTTCGTGCTCGGCGTCGCGCTCGGTGTTGTCCTCGGTGCGATCATCGGCGTCTCGAAGACGGCCTATGACACCTGCTATCCGCTACTGATCGGCTTCTCTTCGATCCCCAAGGTCGCTGTGGTGCCGATCTTCGTGCTGTGGTTCGGCTCCGGCACGGTGCCGGCGGTGCTGACCGCGCTGTCGATCTGCTTCTTTCCGATCGTCGTCAATATCGCCACGGGCCTTGCCACCACCGAGCCCGAGCTTGAGGATGTACTGAAGGCGCTCGGCGCCAGCAAGTTCGACATCCTCTGGAATGTCGGCCTGCCCAGGACCATGCCGTTCTTCTTCGCATCCCTGAAGGTCGCAATCTCCTACGCTTTCGTCGGCGCGGTGCTGTCGGAGACGGTCGCCTCCAACCGCGGCCTCGGCAACGTCATGATGACTGCGTCTTCCAATTTCAACGTGCCGCTGGTGTTCGCCAGCCTGTTCGTGCTCGCCGCACTCGGCGTCGCGCTCTACGTCGTGTTCTCGCTGATCGAAGGGCGCGTCACCGGCTGGGCCACGCGCAAGAACGACGTGATCGCCACCTGAATTCTTGAACCGTCACGCAACGAAGCTTGAGGAGGTCTCGATGTTGAGAAAAGTAACTGTCGCGCTGCTGGGATTGGCCCTGTCCGCGGGCGTCGCCACGGCCGAGGAAACGACGATCAAGTTCACGCTGGGCTGGAAGACGCAAGGCAGCGATGCCGCGTTCTTCTATGCCAAGGACAACGGCTTCTTCAAGGAGGAAGGCCTCAACGTCGTGATCGACCAGGGCGAGGGCTCCGGCGCCACCGTCACACGCGTGATGTCCGGTGCCTATGATGCCGGCTTCGGCGACATCAACGCCATCATCCAGAACGCCTCGACCAAGCCGCAGGAGGCACCCGTCATGGTCTACATGATGTGGAACCAGCCGCCGTTTGCGATCGTCGCCAAGAAGACCAGCGGCATCAACACCATCAAGGACTTTGAGGGCCACATCCTCGGCGGCGCGCAGGGCACGCCGACGACGCGGCTGTTGCCGGTGTTCACCCGCAAGAACGGGCTCGACGGCGAGAAGATCAAGATCTCCAATATGGCCCCGAACCTCCAGGAGCCGATGCTGATCAAGGGCGACATCGACGCCGCTCTCGTCTTCAACATCACCAGCTATTTCAACCTGGTGCTCAACCGCCAGGACCCGGACAAGGATTTTAAATGGTTCTCGTTCGGCGAGTACGGTCTCGATCTCTATTCCAACGGCGTGATGGTCTCAAAGAAGCTGATCGCGTCGAACCCAAAGGCGGTCGCGGGCCTCGTGCGCGCCATTAACAAGGGTGCGATCGCGGTCGCCAAGGACCAGAACGCCGGCATGAAGGCGGCGCTGAACTACGACAATCTGATCGACGTCGCGGTGGAGAAACGCCGGCTGCAATATTCCTTCGACAAGCTGATCGTCTCGCCCGAGATGAAGGAGATCGGCATCGGCGACATCAAGGACGACCGCATGACGCGTGCGATCGGCATCGTGGTCGAGGGCTATCAGCTCGCCCGCGCGCCGACGCCGGCGGAGGTGTTCTCGCGCGAGTTCCTGCCGCCGCGCGCGGAGCGGGAGTTGGTGTACACCGCCAACTGAGTTTGGAGCGACGGTCATGGCCACGGAGATTTCGGCAACAAGCCTGTTCCATGGCCCTGATCGCGGTGTCAGCGACAACGTCATGCTGCGGCACGACGAAGGCGTCATCACCGACGTCTTGGAAGGAGCGGGGGCGGCCAGCGGCCCGCGCTCCTTCGTCATTCCCGCCTTCGTCAACGCCCATGACCACGCCCGCGCCACCGCGTCGTCCTTCGGCGCTATGGGTATGCCACTCGAAAGCTGGATCCTGCGGACGGCGCTCGGCACGCCGGTCGATCCTTATCTGACCGCAGCCTCAGCGCTGGCTCGTTCGGCCAAGGCCGGCTGCGCTTCCATGATGGTGCATTACACCCGTCCGAGCGGAACGATACCTTTGCTCGACGAGGCCAAGGCGATTGCGAGGGCCGCCTCCGATGTCGGCATCCGCATGGCCTTTGCACTCGCGGTGCGCGACCAGAATCCGATCGTCTATGGCGATGCAGAGCCGATGCTCGCGGGACTTCCCAGCGACGACCGCAAGACCGTCGAAGACCTCTTCGTCCGCGCGCCGATGTCGCCGAAGGCGTATATCGAGCTGACCGACGCGATTGCCTCTGCTATCGCCGGACCGATGGTCGACGTGCAGCTCGGGCCCGCCGGCGTGCAATGGTGCTCGAAGCCGCTGCTGGAGGCCGTCGCCGAGAACTCGGAGAAAACCGGCCGTCGCATTCACATGCACCTGCTGGAGACCGTGTATCAGCGCGCCTGGGCTGACCGGCATTTTCCGGACATGGTGCGCTGGCTGCGCGATATCGGTTTCCTCTCAGAGCGGCTGACGCTGGCGCACTGCATCCACGCGCGGCCGGACGAGCTGGAAATGATCGCGGCCTCCGGCACGCGCATCGTCACCAATTTCAGCTCGAACATGCATCTGCGCTCGGGGCTCGCGCCGATCGCCGCCGCGCATCAATGCGGCTGCGCAATCACGGTCGGCGTCGACGGGCTGGCGCTCGACGAAGACGATGACATCTTGCGCGAGATGCGGCTGGTGCAGATGGTCCACGGCGGCGTCGGGTTCAAGGCGACATGGACGCCGGCCGACATGTTCGCTCTTGCTGTCCGCAATGGGCGTCGCGCCACCGGCGCGCCAGGGAGCGGTGAACTCGTCGCCGGCAACCCCGCCGATTACGTCGTGATCGATCTCGATCGTCTCGATCGCGACCGGATCATGCCCGTCGACCCCATGGCGCTGCTGTTCGCGCGCGGCAATGCGTCCCTGGTGAAGGAGGTCGTCGTCGCCGGCAAGACCATCGCGAGGGACGGGGTCTGCGTGGGCGTTGACCTGCCGGCGATCGAGCAGGAATTACGGGCGATGTACCGCGCCAACGTCTGCAAGCTCGGAAGCTTTCAGCGGATGTGGCCGTCCGTGTCGGAGCGGCTATCCGGCTGGTTCGAGCAGCAGCTCACCTGCGAATAGGGCGCGACGCCGCCTTTGTTCCGGCCGATATAAAACCGCGATAGCTGTTAGGCGGAACCTTGTCTGGCGGTTGGTGCTGCCCTGGGCTACACCGTGCGCGGCTGCGCGCCGGCGCCGCCGATAACCCTCAAGGAGCCCTCAATGCGTCTTCCCACCGTTCTCCTGGCCCTGACATGTCTTGCAGGCGCAGCTTCAGCCGAAGACCTGTCGGGCACGCTCCAGAAGGTCAAGGAGACCAGGAAGATCACGTTGGGCTACCAGGAGGCCTCGGTCCCCTTCAGCTATCTTGACGGCAACCAGAAGCCGGTCGGCTTTGCCATGGACATCTGCCTCAAGATCGTCGATGCCGTGAAGAAGCAGCTCGGCATGCCCGACATTGCCGTCGATTATCTCGCCGTGACCTCGTCGAACCGCATTCCGCTGATGGTCAACGGCACGCTCGATCTGCATTGTTCGGCGACCACCAACAATGCCGATCGCCAGAAGCAGGTCGCCTTCACCAACACGCATTTCCTCAGCGCGACGCGGTTTGCGGCCAAGAAGGCCGCCAAGATCAACACCATCGACGATCTCAAGGGCAAGGCGGTCACGGCGGTGGCGGGGTCGGTCAACCTGAACCAGCTCGCCAAGGTCAATACCGAGCGTAATCTCGGCATCAAAATAATGCCGGCCGTGGATCAGGCCGAAGCGTTCCTGCTGCTTGAGACCGACCGCGCGCAGGTCTACGCGCTCGACGACGTCCAGCTTGCAGTGGCGATTGCACGGTCGAAGGAGCCGGCCCTGTTCATGATCAGCGAAGAGACGTTCTCGAAAGCCGAGCCCTTCGGCATCATGTTGCGGCGGGAAGACGCGCCGTTCAAGGCGCTGGCCGATCGCGCCACCGCGGAGCTTTACGCAAGCCCGGAGATCGAGGTGCTCTACAGGAAGTGGCTGGAATCGCCGACGCCGCCGAACGGCCTCAATTACAACGTCCCGATGTCGTCAGCCCTGCGCAACGCCTTCAAGAGGCCGAGCTCCAGCGCCGATCCTGAGGTCTATGTGGTGAACTGAGGCGAGGGCGTTAGTGCGCCCGCGGCGTGTCGAGGAGCTGGCCCGCCAGCGCTGCGCCGATCGCGGCGATGGCGGCCATCACAAGCGCCCACGAGACGAACAGCCGATGACCGATCAGCGCGCCGCTCAGCAGCGGGGCGCTGATATTCGCGCCCGACATCAGCGACTGGTTGAGGCCCATGATCATGCCCTGGCGGTTGATCGCGGTCGAGCGCGACAATTCCGCCGTCAGCGTGCTGCGGGCGAACATGGTGCTGACGATGATCAGCGTCAGCTCGATTGCGAGCAGGCTGATGTTGTTGCCGGCCGCTGATCCCGCAAATCCCAGCCCCGAAAATCCAAGACCCATGCAGGCGAACGCCGCCATCACGATGCTGCGATCGGAGGCGATCAAGTTCGCGCGGGTGATCAGGAGACCCTGCACCACCATGTTGATGAAGCCGGCATAGGCGAACATCCAGCCGAGCTCGCGCGCACCGAAGGGATGACCGTCAAAGGAGAATCGCGCCGCCAGGAACAGGCCGATCTGCGACAGGAACATCGAGTTGACGAAGAAGAACACGATGAGCAGGCCGAGCAGCCGCCAGGCGTAGCGCATGTCGAGCAGGCTGCGGGTCAGCGTCGGCTCCGGCACGCGGTGCTGGTAGAGCGGCTCGGAGGCCGGGTGATCGGGCGGGAGCAGGGCGATGGTCGCGATAATGCTGATCAGGGAGAGTGCGGCCGCGGCCCAGACCGGTGCAGTCTGCCCGTAGTGGACGAGAAAGCTCGACAGGGCCGGGCCGAGCAGAAGCCCGGTTCCGATCGCGCCGCTGGTCATGCCGAGCGCCTGCTTGCGGGTTGCCGGCGCGCTGTGCTCGGCGGCATAAGCGTGTGCCACCGAGATGTTGCCCGATGTCAGGCCGTCGATGATGCGCGCCAGGAACACCAGCGTCAGATTGCCTGCGAGCGCGAGCAGGACGAAGCCGATGAAGGTCCCGATCTGGCTGACGACCAAAACCTTCCTTCGACCGTAGCGATCCGAGAGCATGCCGACCATAGGGCCGGCGATGAGCTGGCAAACGGCGTAAGCGGAGATCAGCGCGCCGATCAGGAACGGTGTGGCGCCGAGCCGCTGCGAATAGAACGGCAGCAGCGGCAGGATGATTCCCATTCCCGTGGCGTCCACCGCCACGACGACGAAGGTCGGGACGAGCGCCAGCGCGTTCTCGCGCGCTATCGTCTGTCGTACCTCCGTCGCGGAACCCGGGCCCATCCAGCGTCATCCTCGTTCGCATTTGCGTGATCGATCGCATCACGCCGGCTTATATAGTTGCAGGCTAATAGTTCGTGTCCTATCTAAATTGCATGGCACCCTCGCAAGGCTTTATCCACGGCGAAATCGGCCGGCTCATCGCGCGCCTGGCCCGTGTCTGGCGGCGCGAGGCGGACCAGGCGCTGTCCGATCACGGCCTGTCCTATGCGACCGCGATTCCGCTGCTGCTGCTGTCGCGTCAGGGCGAGAACTTGCGCCAGGGCGTGCTCGCCGACGAGCTCGGCATCGAGGGGCCGTCGCTGGTGCGGCTGGTCGACCTGCTTCAGGCCGAGGGCTTGGTGGAGCGCCGCGAGGATCCGACCGACCGGCGTGCCAAAACGCTACATCTGACGAGGGCGGGCGAGGCCAAGGTCGAGGAGACCAACCGTGTGCTGCGGCGGGTGCGGGCAAGCCTGCTCAAGGATATCGGCGCGGACGAACTTGCGATAACCTTCGAGACGCTCCAGCGCATCGAGCAGCGGGCCAGTCGCCTGCATGAAGCCAAGACGCTTTCCGAGGCGAAGTAGCCATGCGTGCGGAAGAGCCGTTCCTGGTCCGCCACGCGGACCTCGTTTTCGCTTTGAAGACGTTTGCCGCGTCGATGCTGGCGCTTGTCATCGCGCTCGCCATGGACCTGCCGCGGCCCTATTGGGCGATGGCAACCGTCTACATCACCTCGCAGCCGCTGGCCGGCGCGACCAGCTCGAAGGCGTTCTTCCGTGTGATGGGCACGCTGGTTGGCGCCACCATGACGGTTGCGCTGGTGCCGAACCTGATCGACGCGCCGGAACTGCTGTGCCTCGCCATCGCGCTCTGGGTCGGGCTTTGTCTTTATCTCTCGCTGCTCGACGGCACGCCGCGCAGCTATGTCTTCATGCTGGCAGGATACACGGTGGCGCTGATCGGCTTTCCCTCGGTGTCCGAGCCTGGCGCCATCTTCGACACCGCGGTGGCAAGGCTCGAGGAAATCTCGCTCGGCATCATCTGCGCCAGCCTGGTCTCGACCATCATATTTCCCCGCAGCGTCGCGCCTGCGGTCGCTCACCGCGTCGACACCTGGCTGGCGGATGCACGCCGCCTCAGCCAGGTCGTGCTGCTGCGCGAGGGCACTGGCGACACCCGTCGCGGCAAACGCCTCAAGCTTGCGACCGACATCGTCGAGATCGACACGCTCTCCACCCATCTCGCCTATGACCGCCTGACCGATCGCAATGCCGTCAATGGCCTCGGCGAAATCCGGCTGCGCATGTTGATGCTGCTGCCGGTGATCGCCTCGCTCGAGGATCGGCTGGCGGCGCTGGGGGAGGAGGCCCTGCGACGGCAACCTGAGCTGAAACGTCTTCTGGAAGACGTCGCGCAATGGATCGCGAGCGACGTCAGTGCACGGCAGCCGGCCGAGCGAATCCGCGCCATGATCGCGGAGCGGCAGGCCGTGCTCGACGACAGCGCCGATTGGGAGCGGATCATCACCACCAGCCTGTTGTCGCGGCTGCGCGAGCTGGTCGACCTCTCGCGCGATTGCCGAGAGCTGACCGAGGCGATCGCCGAGAACCGCAACGTCTCGGCACTCGAGCTGGCGTTCCATTCCGAAGCTGGTGCCGCGCCCGTGCGACACCGGGATCGCGGCCTTGCGTTGTGGTCGGCGGCAGGCGCCGCCACGGCCATCCTGATCTGCTGCGCGTTCTGGATCGGCACCGGCTGGCCGGACGGTGCATCGGCGCCCATGATGGCCGCGGTTGCCTGCTCGTTCTTCGCCGCCCAGGACGAGCCCGCGCGCTTCATCCGCAGTTTTGGATTGTGGTCGCTGGTCGCCATCGTCGTCGTCGCGGTCTATCTGTTCGCGCTGGTACCTGCGATCTCCCATCTCGAGGTCCTGATCGTCGCGCTGGCGCCGACCTTCCTGCTCTATGGCTTCCTGATCGGCCGTCCCGCCACGGCGGGCACCGGTATGGCGCTCGCGGCCAACACCGCGACTTTGCTCGCGATCCAATCCACCTACAGCGCGGATTTCGCGTCCTACGCCAATTCCGCCGTCGCCTTCTTCGTCGGCGTCCTCATCGCCGAGATCGTGACGCGGATCGCGCGCGGGGTGGGTGCCGAGTGGATCGCCAATCGCCTGGTGCTGTCGAGCTGGAAGACGATCGCGATCGCTGCCGAACGGCGCGGCAAGCGCGACCGGGCGGAGTTCGCGGGCCTGATGCTGCACCGACTCGGACTTCTGGTGCAGCGCATCGCGTTTCTCTCGGAGAGCGACCGCCGCGACGCGGACAGCCTCGTGCAACTGCGTATCGGGATCAACATCATCGACCTGCGGCGCGCGCGCTATGGACTGGCGGCATCCACCATAGCCGTCATCGACGACATGCTCGATCGGCTCGCCATCGCCTGCCGCAGCTATGCGGGGGAGGGCATGCCGATCGAGTTGCTGGCAAGCATCGACCGCGCGCTGGCCCATGCGGTGAAGGATCCGAACGACAGCGCGCGTGAAGACGCTCTGATCGGTCTCGTCGGCATAAGGCGCGGCCTGTTCCCAGACGCGCCCGCTTACCGGCCACGCGCAGAGAGTGTTGCGGCATGAGATATGTGATTGACATCTATGGCGTGCTCGTGCCGGCGCTGCTGCTGTGGATCATCGTCGCCTACGTTCTCAGCGCGCTTCTGCGCCGGCTGATGCAGCGCTTCGACCTCTACCGGCTGGTCTGGCACCGCGCGCTGTTCGATTTCGCCATTTTCGTCTGCCTGCTCGGCGGCGTCGTCTATCTCTCGGAGTATCTCTCATGAAGGGGAATTTTGCCTGGTTCGCCCGCCTCGCGCTGACCGTCCTTGCCGTCGTCGCCGCGCTCGGCGTGGGCCGCGAGCTCTGGGTCTACTATATGGAGTCGCCCTGGACCCGCGACGGTCGTGTGCGCGCCGACGTGGTGCAGGTCGCGCCTGACGTCTCCGGCTTCGTCACCGAGGTACTGGTCAAGGACAACCAGAAAGTCCGCCGCGGCGATGTGCTGTTCCGGATCGACCGCGAGCGCTTCGCGCTGGCGCTGCGGCAGGCCGATGCGTCGGTCGCCGGTCATCAGGCAACCCTCGATCAGGCCAATGCCGATCTCAAGCGCTACAGCGCGCTGACGACCGACGCGGTGTCGCAGCAGAAGCAGGAGCAGGTGCTGGCGACACAGTTGCAGGCCAAGGCGTCGTTCGATGCCGCCGTTGCCGACCGCGCGGTCGCCCAGCTCAATCTCGACCGCAGTGAGGTCCACGCCTCCGTGAACGGCGTGATCACCAACATGGATTTGCGCCCCGGCGCCTACGTCACCGCCGGGAAGGGCGTGATGGCCCTGGTCGATACCGACACGCTGCATGTGGAAGGCTATTTCGAGGAGACGAAGCTGGCGCGCATCCGTGTCGGCGACAAGGTGCAGGTCCGCCTGATGGGCGAGAAGGTCACGCTGTCAGGCCGTGTCGAGAGCATCGCCGCCGGCATCGAGGACCGCGATCGTGCGGAGGGCGCCAGCATGCTGGCGAACGTCAACCCGACCTTCAGCTGGGTGCGGCTGGCGCAGCGTGTCCCGGTGCGGATCGCGCTGGATCCGGTGCGCGATGGGACTGCGCTGGTTGCGGGGCGTTCGGCGACGGTCGAGGTGTTGAACTAGGCTGAGCGAGGGCACTGCGCATGATTGCGCCCTCGCCCCTTGTGGGAGAGGGCATCTCCGCTCGCAGACACATACTCACTTGGGTGAGGGGTATGTCTCCGCGGATGATCGTTTCAATTCGTGCGCGCGGATAGATACCCATCATCCGGCGCTTCGCGCCACCTTCTCCCACAAGGGGAGAAGGGAACAGCGCGCCTCACGCACAGTAGTCACGCGTTCGAATATTTCTTCAGCTCGAACCGTGCGATCTGGTTCCTGTGCACCTCGTCCGGTCCGTCGGCGAGCCGCAGCAACCGCGCCGTCGCATAGGCCTGGGTCAGACCAAAATCGTTCGACGTGCCGCCGCCGCCGTGCGCCTGGATCGCCCAGTCGATGATCTGGCAGGCCATGTTGGGCACGGCGACCTTGATCATCGCGATTTCGGCTTTGGCGACCTTGTTGCCGACCGTGTCCATCGCATAGGCAGCGTTGAGCGTCAGCAGCCGCGCCTGCTCGATCATGATGCGGGATTCCGCGATGCGCTCCTGCGTCACCGTCTGCTCGGAGACCGGCTTGCCGAAGGCGACGCGGCTGCGGACGCGGCGGCACATCTTTTCGAGGGTGCGTTCGGACAGGCCGATCAGGCGCATGCAGTGGTGGATGCGGCCGGGGCCGAGGCGGCCCTGCGCGATCTCGAAGCCGCGGCCTTCGCCGAGCAGCATGTTCTCCTTGGGTACGTGCACATTGGTGAAGATCACTTCCGAGGCGCGGTCGGGCACGCCGTAGAAGCCGAACACGGGCAGGGGGCGTTTGACCTCGATGCCCGGCGTGTCCATCGGCACCAGGATCATGGATTGCTGCTTGTGGCGGTCCGGATTGTCAGGATCGGTCTTGCCCATGAAGATGCAGATCTTGCAGCGCGGATCGGTCGCATTGGTCGTGTACCATTTGCGCCCGTTGATGACGTAATGGTCGCCGTCGCGCACGATCGAGCTTTCGATATTGGTCGCATCGGATGAGGCCACCGCAGGCTCGGTCATGGCGAAGCAGGAGCGGATTTCACCTGCGAGCAGCGGCTTCAGCCAGCGCTCCTTGTCCTGTTTCGTGCCGTAGCGCTCCAGCACCTCCATATTGCCGGTGTCGGGCGCCGAGCAGTTGAACACTTCGGGCGCAAGGTGCGAGCGGCCCATTACTTCGCAGAGCGGGGCATATTCGAGATTGGTGAGACCCGCGCCGTGGCTCGATTCCGGCAGGAACAGGTTCCAGAGACCCTCCGCGCGCGCCAGCGGCTTCAACTCCTCGACGACGGGATAGACTTTCCAGGGCCCGAGCTCTTCCGCCTCGCGATAGAACCGCTCCTCGTTCGGGTAGATGTGCCGATCCATGAAGCTTTCGAGCCTGCGCTTGAGGTCGACGACCTTGGGCGACATCGGGTAGAGCATCTTTCGTCTCCTTGAGCGCAGCGCGCGATTGTGTCGAGGCTTATGCGACGCGATACTCCCTGAACTTGTCGCGCAACGCCGATTTGAGCACCTTGCCGGTGCCGGTCATCGGGAATTCGTCCAGAAATTCGACCGCGTCCGGCATCCACCAGTTCGCGATCTTCGGGCGCATGTGGTCGAGCAGGGTCTTGCCGTCGACGGTCGCGCCCTTCTTGCGGACGACGAGGAGCAGGGGACGCTCCTGCCACTTGTCATGTGAAATGGCGACGACGGCGGCTTGCAAGACGTCGGGATGGGAGAGCGCGACATCCTCGAGCTGGATCGATGAGATCCATTCGCCGCCGGACTTGATCACGTCCTTGGAGCGGTCGGTGAGGGTGACGTGGCCCTGGCTGTCGATCACCGCCATGTCGCCGGTGATCAGCCAGCCGTCGCGGTCGAGGCCTTCCTCCAGCTTCATATAGCCGGAGGCGACCCAAGGACCACGCGCGCGCAAATGGCCGACAGTCTTGCCGTCGCGCGGCAGCTCATTGCCGGCATCGTCGACAATGCGCAAGGCGGTGCCGAAACAGGCGCGACCCGAGACCTGGCGCCGGTCGAACTTCTCCTTGTCGCCGAGATGCTCTGAGCCCGGTCGCAAGCCCGGCATCGAGCAGCCCAGGGCTTCGGTCATGCCCCAGGCCTGGATGTAGTCGACATTGTACTCGCGCTTGAGCTTCTCGACCATCGCGCGCGGCGGGGCCGAACCCGACGACAGCGTTGCGCGCAGCGTCGTGAATTTATTGCCGGTGCGGTCGAGCCAGTCGAGCAGGATCAGCCAGAAGCTCGGCACGCCCGCCGACAGCGTCACCTTCTCGCCTTCGAGCAATTCATAGAGCTTGTCGGGCTCGTAGTTGCGGCCGGGCAGCACCAGCTTCGAGCCGGTATAGGGCGCGGTGAACGGCATGTTCTAGCCATTGCCATGGAACAGCGGCGCCATCGGCATCATCACCTCGCGCACGCCTTCGACATGGCCAGGCAGGAAGTCGAAATTGCAGCAGGTCATGGTCTGCAGGATCGCGGCGCGGTGAGAATAGATCACGCCCTTCGGATTGCCCGTCGTGCCCGAGGTGTAGCAGATGGTGGAGGCGGACTTTTCGTCGAACTCCGGCCAGGTGAAGCCGGCGTCGCTCTCCTCGTCGAGAAGCTCCTCGTAGCAATGCACATTGGCGAGCCTGGTCTCGGGCATCCGCTCGCGCGATGACATCACGACGTAAGCCTCGACGGTCTTCAGTTGCGGCGCGATCGCCTCGACGATCGGCAGCGTGGCGCGGTCGATGAACAGCAGGCGGTCTTCGGCGTGGTTGATGATGTAGACGAGCTGCTCGGGAAACAGTCGCGGGTTGACGGTGTGCAGCACATAGCCCATGCCCGGCGCCGCATAGAACATCTCGAAATGGCGGTGGGTATTCCAGGCCAGTGTGCCGACGCGGTCGCCTTGCTTCATGCCGAGCCGTTTCAGCGCCAGCGCCATGCGCTTGATGCGCGGATGGGCATCCGCATAGGTATAGCGATGGACGTCGCCCTCGATCTCGCGCGCGACGATCTCGGCTTCGCCGTGATAGTCCGCGGCATACTGGATCAGGCCGCTGATCAGGAGCGGCATGTCCATCATCAATCCCTGCATCGTTTCCTCCGGATCGCCACGTCGTTGCGTCGCGTATGCTTGTGATTTGCGCGCGAGGTTAGCGGAACGTCACGCGGCGTTCACGCAAAAAGCGCGGGATGTGATTGCACGCGTCACTTTTTCGGGGCTAACGTATGGTGAGCTGCCGGTGAAGCAGCGCCTGCCGTGGAGGAAATGGATGTCAGCGGAAAGACACAAGACCCGCACAGAAGGCGAATCTACGGTCGATATTTCCGCACTCCGCGCGCGCTATCGTGACGAGCGCGATCGCCGTCTGCGCGCCGAGGGCAAAGCGCAATATGTGGAAGTAGCCGGCGATTTCGGCCGTTACCTCGACGATCCCTGGGCCGATCCCGGATTTACCCGCGCTGCTGTCAGCGAAGAGACCGAAGTGCTCATCGTCGGCGGCGGCTTCGGCGGCCTGCTCTGTGGAGCGCGTCTGCGCGCGGCCGGCATCGAGGATTTTCGTATCGTGGAAAAGGCCGCCGATTTCGGCGGCACCTGGTACTGGAATCGCTACCCCGGTGCTGCCTGCGATACCGAGAGCTACATCTATCTGCCGCTGCTGGAGGAGACCGGCTACATGCCGGTGCGCAAATATGCGCGGGCACCGGAAATCTACGAGCACTCCCGCCGCATCGGTCGTCACTTCGGTCTCTACGAGCGCGCGCTGTTTCAGACCGTCATCTCGCGGATGGAATGGCAGGAGCAGGAGGCGCGCTGGCTGGTCGAGACCGATCGCGGCGATCGCATCCGCGCACGCTTCGTCATTCTTGCCGGCGGACCGCTGAGCCGCCCGAAGCTGCCGGGCATTCCCGGCATCGAAAGTTTCAGGGGCCACAGCTTCCATACCAGCCGCTGGGATTACGGCTACACCGGCGGCACCGCCGAGGGAGGTCTTACCGGTCTTGCCGACAAGCGCGTTGGCATCATCGGCACCGGCGCCACCGCCGTGCAGTGCGTGCCGCATCTCGGCCGCTCGGCGAAAGAGCTCCATGTCTTTCAGCGCACGCCGTCGGCGATCGGCGTGCGCGACGACCGGCCGACGGATCAGGCTTGGGCGGAGAGCCTCAAGCCCGGCTGGCAGCGTGAGCGCATGGACAATTTCACCGCCGTGATTTCGGGCGAGCCGTTCGAGCAGGATCTGGTACAGGACGGCTGGACCGGCCTGCTCGGCGAGATCCTGCTGGCGCCGCGTCGCCAACCGCAGCCGGTGACCTCGATGGCGGAGGCGTTGAAGGTCATCGAGCAGGCCGACTACCGCAAGATGGAGGAGATCCGCGCGCGCGTCGACGCCGTGGTGAAGGACGAGGCGGCCGCGGCGGCGCTCAAGCCATGGTACAAGGCGTTCTGCAAGCGGCCGTGCTTCCACGACGAATATCTCGACACCTTCAATCGCCCCAATGTGCATCTCGTCGACACCCAAGGGCAGGGCGTCGAGCGCATCACGGAGAACGCTGTCGTCGTCGACGGCAAGGCCTATGAACTCGACTGCCTGATCTATGCCAGCGGCTTCGAGGTCGGCACCGACTACGCCCGCCGCATGGGCTTTGAGGTCTATGGCCGCGACGGCATGAGCCTGTCCGAGCGCTGGCAGGGCGGCGTCAAGACGATGCACGGCTTCTATAGCCGCGGCTTTCCGAACTGCTTCCTGATCGTCACGGTGCAGGCCGGCCAGAGCGCCAATTTTCCGCACATCATCGACGAGCAGTCGCAGCACATCGCCTATGTGATCGCCGAGGCGCGCAAACGTGGCGCCAAAACGCTCGAGCCGACGCTCGCTGCCGAGAACGCCTGGGTCGAGGAGGTCGTCAAGGCCGCGATTGGCCGCCAGACCTATCTCGCCGAATGCACGCCCGGCTATTACAACAATGAAGGCGTGTTCGATCCGATCGCGGCGAGAAACAGCCAGTACTGGCGCGGACCGGTGGCGTTCCTGCGGCTGCTGGACAAATGGCGCAAGGAGGGCAATCTGGACGGACTGGAATTGACGTCCGAGGTCCCGTCTTGAGCGGCATGATCCCGGCACCAACGGGCGCGACGCGGCTCTACGTCATTGTCGGCGATCCCATCGCGCAGGTGCGCTCGCCTGCGGGCGTATCGGCCGCCTTTGCCGCCCGGGGGCACGACGGCATTCTCGTGCCCGTTCAGGTGGCACCGGTGGATTTGCCTGATTTCCTCTCGGTGGCGGGGCGGCTGAAGAACCTCGAAGGCATCGTCGTGACCATCCCGCACAAATTCGCCTGCTACCAGGCCTGCGCCAGCGCGACAGAGCGGGCACATTTCCTGCGCACCGTGAACCTGATGCGCCGGCGCGCCGACGGCGCATGGCATGGCGACATGGTCGACGGACTAGGCTTCGTTGGCGCCGCGCGCGCCAAGGGCATCGATCCCAAGGGTATGCGTGCGCTGCTGGTCGGGGCGGGCGGCGCGGGCTCGGCCATTGCACTCGAACTGGTCGAGACCGGTGTCAGCGAGATAGCCATCCACGACGCAGCGACGGAGCGCCGCGACGTTCTGATCGCGCAGCTGAACAAGCTCGGTAAGGGCCGTGCGCTGGCCGGCTCCGCCGATCCCTCGGGTTTCGATTTCGTTGCCAACGCCACACCCGCCGGGATGAGGGACGGCGACCCGCTGCCGGTCGATGTCACGCGGCTCGCGCCGTCGGCCTATTGCGGCTGCGTCATCACCAAGCCGGAAATCTCGCCCTTCATAGCAGCCGCCCGCAAGCTCGGCTGTGTCACGGGGACCGGCACCGACATGTATCAGCAGCACCAGAGCATCATGGTCGATTTCCTGCTCGGAACGGACCGTGAAGGGTAGGCGACCTTCCCGGTGTCAAGCCATCCAAAGCGGCTGGTAGGGCTTGAGCCATCAGGGCCGACGTAGGATCATGCGCCCGCGCGAGCCGGTCGCGCACGTCAAGTGAGAGGAACGAGGAATGACCAAGGGCAGGACCGTTGCGACGGCCATGATTGGCGCTGCTGCGCTGCTTCTCTCTCTGGCGCCCGCCGCCCACGCCGCCACATGCGGCAGCTCGCCGGCGGGTTTCGAGGCCTGGAAGCGCGAGTTCAGCGCGGAAGCGCAGGGGAAGGGTATCGGCCAGACCGCGCTCTCGGCCCTGATGCAGACAAACTACGCCAGCGCCACCATCGCGGCCGACCGCGGCCAGCGCAGCTTCCAGCTGTCGCTCGATCAGTTCCTCGCCAAGCGCGGTGCCACCACCATCGTCGCCAAGGGGCGGCAGCTCAAGAACTCGCAAGGCGCCTTGTTCGCCTCGATCCAGCAGCGCTATGGCGTCCCGCCCGGTCCGCTGATTGCGATCTGGGGCATGGAGACCGGTTTCGGCAGCCAGCGCGGCAACCAGAACATGCTCTCGTCCATTGCAACCCTTGCCTATGATTGCCGCCGTCCCGAATTCTTCACCGACCAGCTCTATGCCGCGCTGAAGTTGATCGACCGCGGCACGCTGTCAGGCGCGACCCGCGGCTCCATGCATGGCGAGGTCGGCCAGACCCAGTTCATGCCCAAGAACATTCTGGCCTATGGCACCGGCAATCTCGAGGTTGCCGCCAATGCGCTGAACTCGACGGCGAATTTCCTGCGGGCCCATGGCTGGAAGGCGGGAGCCGGTTACCAGCCGGGCGAGCCGAACTTCTCCGCCATCGAGGCCTGGAATGCGGCAGGCGTGTACCAGAAGGCAATTGCGCTGATGGGGCGGCAGATCGATGAGGGCGGAGCGGCGGCGTCGCGCTGAGGAGTTCAGCAAGGCGTGATGCGCCGGTGCGAGAAAGTTGTTGCCATCAGGAACCGACGGCATGAGGTTTGCTTTGATCGATTCAGGGCTGGGCATGAGGAGACTCAACTATGGCAACCCAGATCGTGATGGACCAAACTGGCGATACCCGCCACGAGTTTGATCCTGGCAATGCCGAAGCGCTGGCGCGGGCCGAACAGCGTTTTCGGGAGCTGACCGGAGCCGGCTTCACCGCCGCCTTCCGCACCGGGCCCGGCGAAGTGACCCGTATCAAATCGTTCGACCCGACCGCGCAGGAAACGCTGTTCTATCCCCGCCTGGTCGGCGGTTGATCTGAGCTGCTCATGTTCGCGGCACTGTGGTTCCGCGCGCCCGCGCGTGCGCGTTTGCATGCGCTGCGCGAACTCTACCGACGCTTCTTCGGCGAGAATACGCCGGATGCGCGCGGCCGCCGGCTTTTGTCCGAATGGTTGTCACCGGCGCAGCGCGCGCAGTTCGAGCAGAACAGGTATTTCGATGTGATCGGCTGCGACACCGGCAAGAGGTATCGCATCCACTATGGCACCGCCGCCAACGTCCACGAGATCGACGATGCCGGGATCGCGACGATGGGTTGGTGCTTCGTCCCGTCAGGATTTCTCGTGCCGGGCGACGTGATGCTGGCGCAGAAGATCGCGCTCGAGACGGAGGAAAAGGCCGCGCTCGCGCTTGCCAACCGCTTTCCGCCGGCAACGCATTCGGAGCATTTTTACCGGCGGCCGTTCTAGCGGGGCGAAGTGCTCACCAATGCGTGGTGCGATAGGCATCCAGCGCATGCGCCGCAAAGACGCCGATGCTGCAAAGGACGAGCAGGGCGGAGATCAGCTCGATCATAGCTCAGTCTCCCGTACCGGCTGGGCGACGAGATTTTGGCAGCAGGAATATTCGTAGATCAGTTCCAGGAGGAATTGCATGGTGGCCGTCCCTGTATTTATTTTAACAACCACTTAAACGGCCATCTGTTTCAAGCGTGTTTCGTCGTTCTGGGAAACGGGTTTCGCGGGAACCCGGGGGGCTGGTTTGTGCACCGCGAAGCCGCTACATCCGCCGTCCAATCCATCCCTTTCGCCGCGCGCTCCCGGCGGGCGGCAATCGCATTGCGAGGCAAAATCATGGCGCAGGTCGAGTGGTTCGACGATCTCACCGTCGGAATGCGGTTCAAATCGCCTGAGGTCGAGGTCACCGAGGCCGACATCAAGCGCTTCGCGGCCGAGTTCGATCCGCAGCCGATGCACATGGATCACGAGGCCGCCAAGGAGACCTTGTTCAAGGGGCTCGCCGCGTCAGGATGGCACACCGCTGCGATTGCCATGAACCTTGCGATCCAGACCCGCCCGTTCGGTCCGCATCCGCTGATCGGCGCGGGCGTCGACGGTCTGCGCTGGACCATTCCGGTGCGGCCCAATGACCGCCTGCATCTGGTCGGTGAGGTCATGAGCCTGACGCCGTCGAAGTCGAAGCCGCAGGGCATCGCGCTGGTGAAATGGACGATGTTCAACCAGAACGGCGAGGAGGTTTACACCTTCACTCCGATCGCGATCGTGCCGCGGCGGGGGGAGAGCACGGACCGTTCGCCATAGGCGTTGCCCGGCGCCCGAAACCCTTGCGGGCCGCCGGCGGAGGTGGTCATCTCGGCGTGGGGAACACGCTGGAGGCTGACATGAGACGATTTCTTCTCGTCGCCGGAATGCTCGCAGGCGTCTTGAGCGGACCCGTGCTTGCGCAACAATCCAAGGTCGGCGACTGGACCATCGAGAAGCGCACGCAGGATACGCATTGCAATGCGAGTCGCGGCTACAAGGACAAGGACGACGAGAACCGCGACTACGTCATCGTCATCACCTATTCCGAGAAGGCGATCGTGATCGTGATGATCTATGACGGCTGGGAGTGGGACAATGTCGGTGAGATCCTCCGCGCCGATGTCGGCACCGACGACGCCGACATCATGAAGAAGGCGAAGTGGGAGGTCATGGACAAGACCACCGTGCGAGGCATCTTCGAATTCGATCCGGCGATCATGGACCGGTTGTCGAAGGCCAAGCGCCTGACGCTCGATTTCGAGGATGATGACGACGACAGCATCGAGATGCAGGTCCCGCGCGCCGGCGAGGCGCTCGCCGCGCTGAAATTCTGCGAGGAGAACCGGAAGTAAATTGCTGTCGCCCGCCGCGAGGTCGGGAATATCTGGCACCGATAAGACCTCGCCGCGGCGAGCGCGCGTGATCCACGACACGCAGCCCGATCGCTGTTCGTATTTATCCTAGTGTTTGGCGAAAACGTCCAAGCCGCATCCTGCGGTTGACGTTACGCAAGGACGATGTTCGATATTCCAGCATTTCGCTTTTGCGTTTTTTCCTCGTCGAAGGCGACGGTTGACCGGCCCGTCGCCGTCGACAGTTCCCGGATCGCGAGCGCCATCCGTCCCCGGGGCAACACGCAGATCGCCTCGTCCGGCCGATGACGATCCTCCAGGCAAACCGCTTTTCGTCCGTCGTTGGCGAGATCTACGATGCGGCGGTCAATCCAGCGCTGCGAAGCGCGGCGCTGGAGCAGGTTTCGAATTTCGTCGGCGGATGCGCCGCGACCATCCTGTCCAGGGATGAAGCCAGGCTCTCGCTCGAGATCCACCAGCACGTCGGCGCGGACCCTCGATTCCTCCAGCTCTATCGCGACAAGTATGTGGAGCTCGATCCGCTCCTCGACCGCCATCTCGGTTTCGCTACGGAGCAGACCGTCGGCGTGACCGACATCATGCCTCATGCGGACTTCGTGGCGACCAGTTTCTATCGCGACTGGCTGGAACCGCAGGGCGCGATTGATCTCGCAACCGTCGCGCTCGAGAGATCCAACGCGCGTACCACGATCCTGCAGGTGTTGCGGCATCGGTCCCGCGGGGCCGTCGACGAGGCGATGCGCGAGCGCATGCGGCTGCTCGCGCCTCACATCCAGCGTTCCAGGATCATGGGACGTCAGATCAGGGCGCGCTCGCACACGGTGGACGATCTTGCCGATGTTCTGGACGGGCTGAGCACGGCGATTTGCCTGCTCGACGCGGAGGGGCGGGTCGTCCATGCCAACGCCGCATGCCGTCAGCTCTTCGCCGACGCCAGTCTTCTCGCAATGGTCGGCGACAGGATCGTGGCCCGTAACACCCAGGCCGACAAAATATTCCGCAGCCTGTTCGAAATCGTCGCGGATACAGGAGCTCATGCGACCGGCCGTCGCCGGATCGAGCTCGTGACGTCGGCCTACGGTGACCATTATCTGCTCCACGCTTTTTCGTTGAAGCGGGAACGCAATCTGCCGCGGGATATTGCGGCTACCGTGCTCTTCGTTCAAAGGGCTACGATGGTCTCATCGCTCGTGCCCGACGCGATCGCCGCAGCATTCCGGCTGACGCCGTCCGAATTGCGCGTGCTGATGGCGATCGTCGAGATCGGCGGCGTTCCCGACATTGCGGCCAAGCTCGGCATCGCCGAGACGACGGTGAAGACGCATCTCGGCCGGCTGTTCGAAAAGACCGGCGCCGGCAGGCAGGCCGATCTCGTCAAGATCGCCGCCGGCTTTGCCGCGCCGTTCGTTCAGCGAACCGGCGGCGGCAACGACGCGGTGTGATCCAGTTCACATCGCGAAACCCGCCGCCGCGCAATCTCAATCCATTGTGATGAGCAAGATCCGTCCGTCCTCCGAACGTATGACGCGTGTCATTTGATACTTTCGTATATGCGCCACACCCGAAATGCGAAGGGCCGTTCACGCCACGAAGACAACGCGCGACGCGTAGCGAACGCGCGCGTGACGGGACCATGGCGCATGGCCGGGCTTGCTCGTTGGTTGGAGAGAGATTGCAGTGAGCGCCAAGGATGAATTTTCCATATTCAGTGTTTCAACGGACCACATTCCCGAAGACGAGCGCGTGCCGCTCCTGCGCGAATTCTACTGCCGCGGCGTGCTGAAGGCGGAGGTCGAGCCAAGGGAGGGAAAGCCGGCCGCGGCGAGCTTCACGTCCCACGTCTTGCCGGAAGCCCAGTTGCTGGCCGGGGGATTATGCGGAGCGCGGGTCATTCGCACCAAGCAGCTGGTTGCGGATGGCGACGACAGTCTCGCCCTGATCGTGAACAGGTCCGGCGTTCTCGGGATATCCGAGCGAGGACACGATCTGAGGCTTCAGGCGGGAGAGGCGGTCCTGACGAGCGCGGAGGACGTCACGACCTTCGAGCGTCTCTCGCTGGGAAGTGGTTTCTCACTACGCGTGCCGAGACGCGTGCTGGCCCCGATGATCGTCGATGTCGACGATGCGGTGATGCGCGTCATCCCGGCGCGCGCCACCGGGCTTCGGTTACTCGTTGATTACGCGATGGCGCTGGTGCACGAGAAGGCGTTGGCGAATCCTGCGATGCGGCAGCTCGGCGTCGCACATCTGCACGATCTCCTGGCGCTCGTTCTCGGCGCCACGGATCACGCCCGGGAATCGACCGGACGGCGCGGTATCAAGGCGGCGCGTCTCCAGAAGGCGAAATTCATCATCGTCAACAATTGCTGGCAGCAGGATATTTCAGTGGCAAGTGTTGCCCATGAGCTCGGCGTGACCCCGCGCTATCTCCAGCGTCTGTTCGAGGCCGACGGCAAGACCTTCTCGTCCTTCCTGACCGACCAGCGCCTCAAGCGTGCCCATCGCATGCTGCGCGAGCCCGATTTCGCCGAGCGGCCGGTGAGCTCGATCGCCTACGACGTCGGCTTCGGCGATCTCTCTTATTTCAACCGCTGCTTCCGGCGCGCCTATGGTGCAACGCCAAGCAATGTCAGGAGCGGCGAGGCGTTGTAGCGGGCTCCGGCTGAATTCCAATCAACTGCCATTTCACCCAGGCGAAAGGGATTTGACATGATCCTTGATCGACAAGTCGTGACCATTGCGCGGGCATGGGTTCGCGGTCTCGTTCTCGCGAGCCTGCTGCAGGGATCGTCCGTCCTGGCGGCAACGCCCGATGAGATCAGGGTTGCCGGCGAAATTCCCGGCACCGCGCTCCACGCCGAGGGCGCGCAGATCTATGAGTGCCTGCCCGACGGCGCGAACCAGCTCGTCTGGCAGGCGCGCGAGCCTGCCGCCACGCTGATGGATGGCGACAATTCGGTCGGGCGCCACTATGCCGCGCTGCATTGGG
Source organism: Bradyrhizobium sp. GW821-FHT13H05 (assembly GCF_058804065.1). Classification (NCBI taxonomy): domain Bacteria; kingdom Pseudomonadati; phylum Pseudomonadota; class Alphaproteobacteria; order Hyphomicrobiales; family Nitrobacteraceae; genus Bradyrhizobium; species Bradyrhizobium sp. GW821-FHT13H05. Next base: position 45,930 of record NZ_JBXAPO010000019.1, read on the forward strand.
AGACGGTCGACGCACGCACGCTGGTGTGGGAGCACAAGGACGGCAGCTCGGTCAAAGCCAGGATCGTGGCGCGCGCCGCGGACCGCACGGAGGACGATCTTCCCTGGCTCAAATTCGGCGCCGTCACCCAGACCGGCAACGGCCTGTTCTACGGCGTGACCCACGTCCAACGGATCAACACGCAAGGCGGGATGGCGAGGGGATCGTGTTCGCAGGCAGGCGCCTATCGCAGCGTGCCGTATTCGGCCGATTACGTCTTCTGGCGCGCGGAGTAGATCATGATGCAGCGTGACGTGCGGCGCCGGCGTTCGAAGCCGGAGTCTTGAATGCGCCGTTTCTTCTTCGACCTCCTGGTCGGCAATGTCGTGAAGATCGACCCGGGCGGCATGGTGTTCGAACATGCCAAGGCGACCATCGTCGTTGCTGACGAGATGGCGCGGCATCTGTTCGTCTGGCGTGACGATCTGCGTGATCGCGACGCCTGGATTCGCGTCAGGGACAACAGCGGGCGCGAGATCTATCGCGCCGCGGTGTGGGCCGAAAGCACGGAGAGGGCGGGCTGGGACCAGGTGTGAGCAGTGCGGGTGGTGTCGCAACTTAGCACCACTTCCCAGCGAAACGCGTTCGGTTCGTTCTGGGCCGTGATCCGGTCGTATCAGTCCAAGTCGGATGAAGGGTGTCTTTCTACCTTGGCGTTTGGCGATTCAGAGGCCGCCGCGCCGTCCTCCTCCAATCGGAGGAGGTCGGCGCAACAAGTCTGCATGCCCACTGGGCCAGGGCCTCGACCGGGGGACGAAAATGAAACGAAGGCTTCTGGCGACCGTCGGCCACCGTCTGCTGCGGGTCTTCGCGACTGCGCTCATGATAGCGCCATGGATTATGACCGGGCCCGCGGAAGCCGCATGCACACCGGCGGCACCGGTGAACGATGCAACCGTCGTCTGCACGGGGGCCACCCTGAATGCCAATGGTACCAACGGCTACGGTAGCGTGAACGATATGCGCAACACCTACAGGATAGGTGAGGGCGCCTCGTTGACGGGTAGCAACGACGGCCTGGTTCTCAGCTTCGGCACGGTCGAGAATCTTGGCACGATTCTAGGCAATGGCTTTTTCGGGATCGATGCCCACTCCGTGACCCTCACCAACAACGGCACCATCCGCGCGATGAATCTTGGGGGTGTCGGCGTGTCCGCTGACGCAGTCACCATCACGAACTCAGGCCTGATCGATGCACCGGCATTCGGCATCCGGGGCGCGAACTCCGCCAATGTGACCAACACCGTCGGCGGGATCATCCAGGCTACCGGCGTTGATGGCGTAGCCATATCCAGTCGGATGGCCGTTGTGGTGAACTCCGGAACGATTTCCGGCACCGTCGACGGCGTGTTCGCCGACGACACCGCGACGATCACCAACGCCGGCATGATCGGCGGAGGCACGTATGGCATCCGCGCGGGCCTGACCGCAAACATTGTCAACAGCGGCACGATCGATGGCACGTCCATCGGGATCTCCGTCCCGACGCTCAACTTGACCAACGCGGGCCAGATTTCGTCAATCTCCGGTGTCGGCGTGGGCGCCACCACGCTCAATCTCGACAATTCAGGGACAATAACCGGAATCCAGGCGATCAGCGCGGCCGCGGCGACCGTCAACAATTCCGGAACGATTACCGGATTCAGTCAAGGCATCAATGCAAACCAGGCCACCGTGAATAACACCGGTCTCATTCAGGCCACCGCAGGAACTGCCATCGTCACGGTGGGCAGGGGCAACATCTACAACGCCGGCGCGATCATCGGCGGCATCGGCATCTTCTCGGGCGATGCGGCGACGATCACGAACTCCGGTACGATCACCGGCACCGGCGGCACCGCGGTCAAGCTGTCGAACGCGGCCGACACGCTGACGCTGTTGCCGGGCTCGAAGATCAACGGCGTGGTCGATTTCGGCTCCGGTAACGACGTCGTCAACGTCAATCTCGCGCCGAGCAGCAAGGTATCGTCGCTGACGAGTGTGACGCTGCCGACCTTCGCCAACTTCAACGGCACCATCAACACCATCACGTCGGGGGGCGGCTTCAACGGTCCGTCGGTCGTCTCCGGCTTCACACTTGCAACACTCGACCCCACCGCGCTGGCGCAAACCGACCGCACGTTGATGGATTTCACCGGCGGCGTGTCCTCTCTGGTGCAGGGCCGCCTGAACGGCGGTGCCGGCCCAGCCGGCAGCAACATGATGGCGATGGCGTACGCACCCGAGACCTCGCAGGCCGGTCCCTTCACCAAGGCGCCGCGCAGCCTCTGGACCAATCCTGCGCCGATCACGGTCTGGGCCAACAGCTTTGGCGGCCAGCGCATCCAGGACGAAACCACGTCAACGCTGCGCGCGAGCTCGACCGCCTGGGGCGGCGCCATCGGCGTCGATCGCAAGGTGCGGCCGAACTGGCTGGTCGGCGCTTTCCTCGGCGGCGGGCAGGGTGGTCTCTCGGTGGCTCTCAACTCGCAATCGGTCGATACGAATTATGTCTTCGTCGGCGCCTACAGCCGGTTCGAATGGGCCGCGCAGTTCTTCGACTTCACGATCCAGGGCGGCAATGCCGACAACAGATCGCGCCGCCTTGTGCTGAACAATGCTGCGGTCGGTGGCATGGAGACGGCGAGTGCGAACTACAGCGGCTGGTACATCAGCCCGGAGGTCGCCTACGGCACCAAGCTCGAGATCGGCAACGGCTATCTGCTGACGCCGACGGCACGGCTGCGCTACGTCGCCGGCCGGTTCGACGGCTACAGCGAAACCGGCTCGGCGCAGGGGCTCTCGGTCGGCGCCCGCACGCTCCAGGACTTCGAGGAGCGCGGCGAGGTCGATCTCTCCCGGGTGACGAGTCTGGCCGGCGGCGAGCTCAAGGCCAACATCCATGGCGGTGTCATCGCGCTTCAGCGTGTGGGCGACACCACCATCAACACGGTGCTGCTCGGCCAGAGCCTGTCCTTCGTGACGCCCGGCAGCCGCAGCACGGTCGGCGCCGTCGCCGGATTCGGCTTCGACTACCGCACGATCAGGAACGTGTCCGTGTTCGGCGCGGTCGAGGGCATGATGATGTCCGACCAGAGCCGCACCGGCACAGCGAGGGGAGGTGTTCGCGTCGCGTTCTGAGCCGGCACCCAGCCCTGGCGGCTTGAACGCGACGCCCGCCGGCCGGGCACGATCCGCCCGGCCGGCGCCTCCTCCGATCGGAGGATGCCGCGTGCGGTGGTTGTGGTACGCTTGGTGATATTATCACTCAGGCCATTCACAGCCATGCACGGTCCTCGAAAGCTGCCGGAACTGGTCGAGTCCATCTATGATGCGGGGCTCGATCCTTCGCTATGGAAGGACGTCGTCACCGGCATCCGCGATTTCGTCGGCGGACAGGCCTGCGGGTTGTTTTCCAAGGATTCGATCAGCAAGTTCGGCGTCACTCATTATTACTGCGGGGCCGATCCGCACTACATCCAGCTCTATTCCGACACCCACTCGAAGTTCGATCCGCTGACGGTGCTGCCGCCACACGGCCAGATTGTGAGCATTCCGGAGCTCGTCAATTTCGATGAGTATCGGCGCGGGCGCTTCTACCAGGAATGGATGCGGCCGCAGGGGTGTAGCGACGCGGCCAATGTCGTGCTCGACAAGTCGAATGCGAGCTGCCCGGTGATGATGACGGTGTTGTCGGGCCGGCGCATGGTCGATCCCGCGATGAAGCATCGTCTCTCGCTGATTGTCCCGCACGCCAGTCGTGCGCTGCTGATCAACCGCGCCATCGATTCGAAATTGACGCTGGCGACGGCGCTGGCCGACGTCCTGGACAATCTGGCATCGGGCATCTTCCTGCTCGATGCGTCCTGCCGCCTGGTACACGCCAATTCCGCGGGGCACGCCTTGCTGGCGGCCGACGATTTGGTCCGGTCCGTTGCCGGGCAGCTCGTAACCTGCAGCGCGGAGGCCAATCAGACTCTGCGCGAAGCGTTTGCGACCCGCAGCGACGTTGCCCTTCTTGCGGCAAGAGATCGGGCGATTCCGCTGCTTTCACCCGGCGACGAGCGTTACGTCGCGCATATCCTGCCGCTATCCTCCGTGCTTCGGAACGGCAGTGAGCGGGCGGCGGATGCCGTTGGGGCTCTGCTCCTGCGCAAGGTGTCGCTCGGCGGACAGTCCTATGGCGACTTGATCGCGCGGACCTTCGATCTGACGCCGGCCGAGCTGCGCGTGTTCCTGTCGATCGTAGAAGTTGGTGGCGTGCCGGAGACGGCGGCAGCGCTGGGAATCGCGGAAACGACGGCGAAGACGCATCTGCACCGCGTCTTCGCCAAGACCGGCGTGTCCCGGCAGGCCGATCTCGTCAAGCTAGCGGCTGGATTTTCAAATCCGCTCGTCAACTGACAGGTAAAATCGCGGTCGGAGCTGAACCTTTTGCTTCCGCGAATGACTCACCTATGCCGCCGGGCATGAAGAACATTTCGCCATCTCCGTGTTTGACCATTGGCTCTTCCGATGCCCCGACCTCCAAAACATTCCGAGCTGATCGAGAGCATCTATGACGCCGGTCTCCATCCTGAGTTGTGGGGCGACGTGGTCGTCATGCTTAACGCGTTCATCGGCAGTCAGGCCTGCGGCCTGATTTCGAAGGACCCGGTCAGCAAATCAGGCGCGACGCATTATTATTGCGGGGTCGATCCGCACTACATCCAGCTCTATGCCGAGACTTACGCCCAATACGATCCGCTCGCACGGCTTCCTCGCTATGGCGAGGTGCGCAACATTCCGGATCTCGTGAATTTCGACGAGTATCGCCGGGGCCGCTTCTATCAGGAATGGCTTCGGCCACAGGGCTGCGCCGATGTCGCCAACGTGGTGCTGGAGCAGTCGAAGTCACCCTGTCCGATGTTGCTGACCGTGATCCCGGGCAGGGAGATGCTCGATGTGGAGAAGCGGGCGAAAATGCAGGCCGTCGTCCCGCATGCAAGCCGGGCCCTGATGATCAATCGGGCGATCGAGCGGAAGCAGCAGCGCGCGACCGCGCTCGCCGATGTCGTGGACCGGCTGAATGCCGGCGTCATCCTGCTCGATACGGCCTGCAACATCGTCCACAGCAATCCGGTCGCGGAGACGTTGCTGGCGGCGGATGATTTTCTAAGGCGCGTCGCGGGCCGGCTGGTGGCAAGGCCTGCCGCGGCAAATTCGGCCCTGCGTGCGATCTTCCGCGACGCTGGGGAGGTCGCCCTGGCGGCGGCTTCGGGCCAGAAGATTTCGCTGATGTCCCAGGATGGTTCCCACTACGTCGCGCATGTCATCGCGCTGCCGTCGGTGCTGCGTGAAGGCGCCGCGGAGCGCACCTCGGCCGTCGGAGCCCTGTTCGTCTGGAAGGCGGAGCTCGACGGCCGCTCATGCGCTGATATGATCGACCGCACGTTCGAACTCACGCCTGCGGAACTCAGGGTTCTGCAATCGATCGTCGACATCGGCGGCGTGCCGGAGACGGCGATTGCGCTCGGCATCGCCGAGACGACGGTGAAGACGCATCTGCATCGCGTCTACGCCAAGACGGGTGTCTCCCGCCAAGCCGATCTCGTCAAGCTTGCAGCCGGATTCTCCAATCCGCTCGTGCACTGACGCGCCATCGACGCGCGCGGGCTGGTCGCTGCAGCTCGCAATAGGTTCAAACAGCAGCATCATCAGAAAGTTATCGCGCGTCATTCGATTGAATGACGCGATGTGACGCGTTCTCTTTTACGAGACGTCACACGGTCTCTTGTTCGATGCGTTCGATCCCTGTGTGAAGCAACTCACTGCAAGCGAAACTGAATCCCGTCAATCTCTCGTGCAGGTTGAGAGGAGATTGTCATGCGAACGAGGTTCCCGAATTTGGCTGACAAGTTCCGCAACATCGTCGCGCGCGTAGGCGCGGCGTTCCGCGAGCAGCGCGAGATCGAGGCGCGGCGCGCATTGCGGCGCTACCGCCATCTGCTGGAGCAACCGCACGAAACATTGCCTTTGAAGGAAATTGGTCCGGTCAGCAACGAAGAGGATATTTCAGGACATGCCCACGGATTTGATGCGCGCGAGCGCGCCGCCGGCCACCCCACGTTCGAAGGTGCGTAACGCCAACATCGTCGCGGTCGCGCTGACCGCAGCACTCGTCACGCTTCAGTTGTTCGGGCTCGCGATGCTGGAGCGGTCGCACGCGCAGCCGGCCTCGCCGTCGCAGGTGTATCAAGGCGACGCCGTGCTCTGCACCGGCAGCGCCGAGGTCCCGGTCCCACAATCGCCTTACGATTGATCCGGGAGGATGCATCGTGCCTGACATCGCAACCAGCCTTCTGCTCAGTGTCGCCGTGTTTGCAGGCGCCTTCGTTTCGGGGCTCTCGGGCTTCGCGTTCTCCGCGGTGGCAGGCGCCATTCTGCTGCGGGTGTTTCAGCCGCTGGAGGCCGTGCCGCTGATGATGGCGTGCAGCATCGGCGTGCAGGCGACCAATCTGTGGGCGCTCCGGCGCAGCATCCGCTGGGAAGGCAGCCTGCTGCTGATCGTCGGCGGATTGATCGGTGTGCCCATCGCTGTCTCGCTGTTGCAGAGCACGGACACGCATCTGCTCCGCCGCGGTTTTGGTGTCATCGTCGCGCTCTATGCGGCCTATATGCTGTTGCGGCCAACGCTGGTGACAGCGGGGGAAGCGGTCGGCAGACACTGGGTCGCTTTGATCGGGTTCGGAGGAGGGCTGGTCGGTGGTCTCACGGCCATGCCCGGCGCGATCCCGACGATCTGGTGCGACATGCGCGGCATGCCCAAGAGCGAGCAGCGTGGCCTGGTGCAGCCCTTCATTGCGGCGATGCAGGTCTTCGCGATCGCGCTGCTGGTCGGACACCAGGATCTGTCGTCAAAGGTCTTCGTCGACCTTGCGATCAGCCTGCCGGCTCTCTTTGCAGGATCTGCGCTCGGCGTGATCGCCTTTCACCGGGTCAACGAGACGGTCTTTCGCAAGACCGTGCTCGTTCTGTTGTTGATCTCGGGGATTTCCCTGATCTAGTGCCCCGCGCCCTCGTGGCGTAGCTCCTGCACCGGCGCCGCGCTGATGTCGCTGCCATGATGCACCAGCGGCTTGTTGCCGGTGACGGTCCGCAGCAGCACATAGAACACCGGCGTCAGGAACAGGCCGAACACGGTGACGCCGATCATGCCGGAGAACACGGCAACGCCCATCGCGCGCCGCATCTCGGAGCCGGCGCCGGTGGAGAGCACCAGCGGCAGCACGCCCATGATGAACGCCATCGACGTCATCAGGATCGGGCGCAGCCGCAGCCGGCTCGCCTCGATTGCGGCCCGGATCGGCGTGCGACCGGCGAATTCGAGCTCGCGCGCGAATTCGACGATCAGGATCGCATTCTTGGCCGAGAGCCCGACGAGCACGATCAGGCCGATTTGGGTGAAGACGTTGTTGTCGCCCTTGGAGATCCAGACGCCGAACATCGCCGCGAGCAGGCCCATCGGCACGATCATGATGATCGAGAGCGGTAGGGTCAGGCTCTCATAGAGCGCGGCCAGCACCAGGAACACCAAGAGGATCGCCAGCGGGAACACCCACAAGCCGGAATTGCCGGCGATGAATTCCTGATAGGTCAGGTCGGTCCATTCGAAGGCAAAGCCGGGCGGCAACGTCTCCGCCGCGATCCGCGTCGCGACTTCCTGGGCCTGGCCCGACGAGAAGCCGGGCGCCGCGGCCGCGTTGATGTCGGACGACAGGAACCCGTTGTAGCGGATCGCGCGCTCAGGCCCCGCGCTCTGGCGGATCTTGAGCAGCGCCGACAGTGGCACCATGTCGCCGGAGGACGAGCGCACCTTCAACTGCCTGATGTCGTCGGCACGCGCGCGGAACGGCGCGTCGGCCTGGACATAGACGGAGTAGGTACGGCCAAACTTGTTGAAGTCGTTGACGTAGTAGGAGCCGAGATAAATCTGGAGCGTGTTGAACACCTCCGTTACGGGCACGCCAAGCTGGAGCGCCTTGGTGCGGTCGATGTCGGCGAACAGCTGGGGCACGTTGACCTGGAAGCTCGAGAACACGCCGGCGATCTCCGGCGCCTTCTGCATCGCCGCCATGAACGCCTTGGTCGCTTCGTTCAGCGCGTCATAACCGAGACCGGCGCGGTCCTCGATCTGCAGCTTGAAGCCGCCGATGGTGCCGAGGCCGTTGACCGGCGGCGGCGGGAACATGGCGATGAAGGCTTCCTGGATCCCAGCGTATTTCTTGTTGAGATCGGCCGCGATGGCATTTCCGCTCAGGGCCGGACTCTTGCGTTCGTCGAACGGCTTCAGCGTCGAGAACACGATGCCCGCATTTGACGAGTTGGTGAATCCGGCGATCGACAGGCCGGGGAATGCGACAGAGCTTTCCACACCGGGCTGGGTCAGCGCGATGTCGCTCATCTTGCGGATCACCTCTTCGGTGCGGTCGAGCGCGGCACCATCGGGCAGGCGCGAGAAGCCGACCAGATATTGCTTGTCCTGGCCCGGCACGAATCCACCAGGCACCTGCTGGAACAGGAAGGCGGTCACGCCGACCAGGATCACATAGAGGCCCATCACCGCGGCCTTGCCCGAGATCACCTTGGTGACGGTGCCGCTGTAATTCTCCGAGGAGCGTGTGAACGCCTTGTTGAAGCCGCGGAAGAACCAGCCAAGGCTCTTCTCCATGATGATCGTCAGCCGGTCTTTCGGCTCGTTATGGCCCTTCAGCAGCAGCGCCGACAGCGCTGGCGACAGCGTCAGCGAATTGACGGCCGAGATCACGGTCGAGATCGCAATCGTCAGCGCGAACTGCTTGTAGAACTGCCCGGTAAGGCCCGAGATGAAGGCGAGCGGCACGAATACCGCGATCAGAACCATCGCGATCGCGATGATCGGGCCCGAGACCTCGCGCATCGCCTGATAGGTCGCGTCGCGCGGCGACAGCCCGCCCTCGATATTGCGCTCGACGTTCTCGACCACGACGATGGCGTCGTCGACGACGATGCCGATCGCCAGCACGAGGCCGAACAGGCTGAGCGCGTTGATGGAGAAGCCGAACAGATGCATCACCGCAAACGTGCCGACGATCGACACCGGCACCGCCAGCAGCGGGATGATCGAGGCCCGCCAGGTCTGGAGGAACAGGATCACGACCAGCACCACCAGCGCGATTGCCTCCAGCAGCGTGTGGATCACGGCCTCGATCGAGGAGCGCACGAACTGGGTGGGGTCGTAGACGATCTGATAGGACACGCCCTCCGGCATGTTCTTCTTGATCTCGGCCATGGTGGCGCGGACGTGATCGGAAATCTCCAGCGCGTTGGAGCCGGGCGCCTGGAAAATCGGGATCGCGACCGCCTGCTTGTTGTCGAGCAGCGAGCGCAGACCGTATTCGGAGGCGCCAAGCTCGATGCGCGCGACGTCACGCAGCCGCACGACTTCGCCGCGCGTGCCGGTCTTGACCACGATGTCGCCGAACTGTTCCTCGTTCGCGAGCCGTCCTTCCGCATTGACCGACATTTGCAGGTCGATACCCCTGACGTTCGGGGAGGAGCCGACCACGCCGGCGGCGGCCTCGACGTTCTGCGCCTGGATCGCCCGCACAATGTCGCTCGCGGTCAGGCCATGCTCGGCCGCCTTCTGCGGATCGACCCAGACCCGCATCGAATAGTCGCCGGCGCCATAAAGCTGGACGTCGCCGACGCCGTCGATCCGCGCCAGCCGGTCCTTGACGTTGAGCACCGCATAGTTGCGCAAATACGTCATGTCGTAGCGGCCGTTGGGCGACAGCAGATGCACGACCATGGTGAGGTCGGGCGACGACTTCTTGGTGATGATGCCGAGCTGGCGTACCACTGCGGGGAGGCGCGGCTCGGCCTGCTGCACGCGGTTCTGCACCAGCTGCGTCGCCTTGTCGGGGTCGGTGCCGAGCCGGAACGTCACCGTCAGCGTCATCGCGCCGTCGGTGGTCGCCTGGCTCGACATGTACAGCATGCCTTCGACGCCGTTGATCTGCTCCTCGATCGGTGTTGCCACCGTCTCCGCGATCACCTTCGGGTTGGCGCCGGGATAGGTCGCGCGGACCAGCACCGAGGGCGGCACCACGTCGGGATATTCCGAGATCGGCATTGCGAACAGCGAGATCAGCCCGGCGAGGAAGATCAGGACCGACAGCACGCCGGCGAAAATCGGACGATCGATGAAGAATTTTGAGAGATTCATGGCCTTGCCCCTGGGCAATATCGTGCGGTTCTCCGACCGCGCCGCCGTCATTCCGGGGCGTGGGCGAAGCCCGCGAACCCGGAATCCAGAAGTGAGATGGTCGGAGCTTCGTAAGTTCGAGATCCCGGGTTCGCGCTAAGCGCGCCCCGGGATGACAGAAAGCACTAGCGTTGCACCACGTCCTGGTTGCTGTGGTTGGAAGCCTGCTGCGGCCCGCGCGCGCCCATTGCCGCGATTTCGGTCTTGAGGAGGGCGCCGGGACGCACGCGCTGCAGGCCGTTGACGACGATGCGGTCGCCGGGCTTCAGCCCGGCCGTCACGATGCGAAGGCCGTCGACGGAGCCGCCGAGCGTGATCGGCCGGTAGACCGCGCGGCTGTCGTCGCCGACCCCCATCACGAACTTCTTGTCCTGGTCGGTGCCGATCGCGCGCTCGTCGATCATGACCAGCGCCTGCTGCTTCGGCTGGCCCATGCGCACGCGGGCGAACTGGCCGGGGATCAAACGCCCGTCCTCATTCCTGAATACCGCACGGACGCGAATGGTGCCGCTCTGGCCGTTGACCTGGTTGTCGATGAGCTGGATGTGGCCCTTCGCCGAGAGGCCGCCTGAGGTCGCCATCTCCACCGGGATCTGGTCGAGATTGCCGCGCTTGCCGGAGGCATCCGCGATCGAGTTCAGCGCCCGCAGTACGACCTCCTCATCGGCGTCGAACGACGCGTAGATCGGATTGACCGAGACCAGCGAGGTCAGCACCGGGGACGCGGTGCCGGCGGCGACGAGATTGCCGACGGTGATCTCGATCTTGCCGACGCGGCCGTCCACGGGCGCACGCACCTCGGTGTAGTCGAGATTGAGCTTTGCGGTCTGGAGCGTAGCCTCGGCCGCCTTCACATTGGCGATGGCCTCGCGATTGGCGTTGTCGCGCTGGTCGTAGTCACGCCGCGTGACCACGGCGTTACCGACCAGCTGCGCGCCACGCTCGAGCTCACTCTGCGTAAATACAACGCGTGCTTTCGCCGCTTCGAGCTGGGCGGCGGCCTTGTCGACCTCGGCCGCGTAGGGCGCCGGATCGATCCTGAACAGAACATCGCCGGCCTTCACCAGCGCACCTTCGGTGAAGTTCGTCGACATGATCGCACCGGCGACACGCGGGCGAAGCTCGACGCGTTGGATGGCTTCGAGCCGACCGGAGAAATCGTCCCACAGCACGGTCTGCTTTGGCTCGATCAGCGCGACGGTGACGGGGACGGCTTGCTCGGCCGCGGCCGCCGTAGCGGTTGCCTGCGCGGCCCGAAAGTAGTGGCCGGTCGCGATCGAGCCGGTAACAGCGAGGGCGCCCACGATGGCGACGCCGCCGAGAAGGCGGCGGATACGGCCGCTGCGGGGGGAGTTTTGCGAGGGATGCATTTGCGCGCTCCAGATATGTAGTGTTCACTACAGATGTGGAGCTGGATGCCGCAGTGCAAGATACTTATGTACCATTCACTAAGAAAATTGTAGCCGCTTACCGCAAGAGTTGGCAAGCGGAAGAGAAAATAAAGTGAGAACAAATAGATAGGATCTGGCGTTAGGTTCAGGGACGGCGCCGATTTCGAGGAGAACAGGCACATGGGCATGGGACGCCCCCGCGAATTCGACGCAGAAACGGCGTTGGACCAGGCGATGGAAGTGTTTTGGCGCCATGGCTATGAGGGCGCCACCATCGCCCAGCTCACCGAGGCCATGGGCATCAATCCCCCGAGCCTTTACGCCTGCTTCGGCAACAAGGAGGGCCTGCTGAAGGCGGCGCTCGACCGTTACACCAAGCTGCGCGGTGCCTGGATCGACGAGATCGTCGCCGAGCCCACCGCGCGTGATGTCGCCGAGCGGATGCTGATGGGCATCGCCGAGAAGCAGACCGATCCCGCCAATCCGCCCGGCTGCCTGCTGGTGCAGGGCGGGATTGCCTGCGGCACCGGCTCCGAAAACGTCCCCTTCGAGCTCGCCGCCCGCCGCGCCGAGAATGAAGACCAGCTCCGCGACCGCTTTGTCCGCGCCAAGGCCGAAGGCGATCTCAAGCCGACATCCGATCCTGCCGCGCTCGCGCGCTATGTCATGGCGGTGTCCGTCGGCATGGGCGTGATGGCGTCCTCAGGCTCGGACCGCGAGGCGTTGCGGCAGGTGGCTGATGTCGCGGTGCAGGCGGTCGAGGCGCAGTCGGCCGAGAGGACGTCGAGGGTCGCTCATAAGACCAATGTCGGCGCCTGAGGGAGGAATCAATCTTCTGATGGGCCAGCGCATTGCCGATTGTGACCCTTAGCCGAAGATCAATTGAGCGCGTATTCATGTCCGCTATCAGGGCCAAACCGGACGCCGATCCAACTTGGCGTCCACCGCCGCTTTTGACCCACAGCGGACATTCCAGCAATAGGATTATGCGAGTTTCTGCACGGGCGCCCATTTCCATTCTATGATGACCACGACATAATTTCCGCAAACGGCAATCCCGTCTGCATGCGGAAAATACTGCTGCATGTGGCAAGGCCATCCGAGGAACAGCGGCTGGAGGATAGCGATGCTGACGACCGACTATCTGATCATCGGGAGCGGTGCCGTCGGCATGTCCTTCGCAGATCAGCTGTTGACCGACACGGATGCAAATATTGTCCTAGTGGATCGGCATCATATGCCGGGCGGCCACTGGAACGACGCCTATTCGTTTGTCCGTCTGCACGCACCATCCGCATTTTACGGCGTTGGCTCGCGCCAGCTGGGCAATCACCAGATCGACGTCTCCGGGCTTAACAAGGGGTACTACGAGCTGGCTTCGGGTGCAGAGATCGTGAGCTATTTCGACCGACTCGTGCAAGATCGCTTTCTGCCGTCGGGTCGCGTCCAGTATTTTCCGATGTGTGACTATTTGGGAGACGGACGATTTGTTTCCCTCCTTTCGGGCACAGTCCAGCAGGTCGCGTGGAACAAGAGGCTTGTCGACACGACGTTTGTAGAAACCCAGGTACCTTCGACGCACACCCCTTCTTTTGAAGTCGCTGAAGGTGTCAAGCTCGTAACGCCGAACCTGTTGCCAATTGCGGCGCCTGGGCGCCAACGCTCCGTTATCTTGGGCGGCGGTAAGACAGCGATGGATGTCGGCATCTGGTTGCTGCAGATGGGCGCTCGATCAGAAAATATTCGATGGGTCGTACCGCGAGACTCCTGGCTGATAAATCGCGAGACAACTCAGCCCGGTGACGCGTTTTTTGCGCGTACCGTCGATGGAATGGTTCAGCACTTCGAGGCCGCAGCCGAAGCCACGTCAGTGGCCGATTACTTCGAGCGGTTGGAACAACTAGGTCAGATGCTGCGCATCGACCGCACTGTGTGGCCGACGGTATTTCGCGGCGCAACGCTCGCGATTCCTGAAGTGGAAGCCCTTAGCACCATCAAGGACGTCGTGCGCAAAGGACGCGTCAAACGGATTTCGCGAGACGCGATTGTCCTTGAGCAAGGCATAGTCGATGGAACGCCGGACGATCTCTATGTGGATTGCACGGCGAAGGGTTTCAGGAGGCGTCCTCCAGTTCCGGTCTTCAACGGGGATCGGATCACGCCTCAGATGGTGCGGCCCGGACGTTTCAGCTTCAGTGCTGCATTCATCGCACATGTTGAGGCGGTCTATGACGATGACGCGACGAAGAACGACATTTGTGTGCCGATTGCGACACCTGACGTTGCTGCGGATCGGCTTAGAAACGTCCTGTCGGACTTGCGAAATGGACAACGGTGGGCGGCCGAAAAAGCGCTAGGTCCGTGGGTCGCCGATCACAGGCTATCAGGCGCGGGATTCCCGGATACGGGCGCCGCGTCTAGCCCTGAAGGCAAACGCGTTCTTGAACGTCTGCGCGAAGCCCGCCCGCGAGCGACGGAAAACCTGGCGCGGCTTGTCGCCGAACTTGATGGGCCTCTCTAGGTTTGTGACGGCGTGAATCGACGTCAGTTGTTGGCCCATCAGCGAAGTGGCGGCGCACCTCGTGGAGGTCCGCTTATTGGGGCACGGCGAACTAGATTTGCTCAGGCTGAGTTCTTCTCAGTTTGACCCAAAGCAGACTCACACTAGCGCTCACTTCGTGCCCGGTTCATCGGATCTGACGCTTTTAAGCAATCGCCGCAACCAAAGCTAAACCAAGCACGTAAGCGAGAAATTCACCCGCTCCTTCTACCCAAGGTCGCGGTAAAGGCGGGAGATTGCCTGATGTACTTCCTCACTGCCTGCTTGATCGTAGGAGCCCTGAGTGCCCACGTATCGTCTCGTCGGCCCTGGAACTTGTTGCAGGACTTTCGTGTTGCCAGCGCGACTCAGCGGCTCGCGGCGCGGCGGCGTGCGCTTTTGCCGGTGCTCTGCTTGGGATTTTTTCTGCTGCTGATGCTTCTATTAGGTCGCGTTCTAGGTTCGGAATTTACTGCCGTCACAGCGGACTGTTTGGTATTACTCGTTTCGATTTTTGCCGGATTGTTTATCGGCGTATTCGGTGTCATCGCCGCGACGGACCGTCGTTGATATGATCCCGCAAAATCGCGCAGGCCAATGAAAGCTCATTAATGGGCACCATTTATGCGATGCTGGTGATCACTACGTTCGTTCTAGGGTTTGTCGCAACCGTCCTGTGGGGGGCAGATTTCGAATGGCTTGGGCGAGATGTCGAGGATGCCTACATCTTCAAGATGGTTGGCATCGGACTGGTCGTGTTCTTCTTAAGCGCAATTACCTGCCACCTCATCTGAGGTCCTACAAACTGGACGGTGTTGCGCCTCAACATCAGCTTCTGGCCCTTCGGCGACATCGGAAGATGCTCCTTCTCCGCCGCTGTCGGGGTTTGAGCCGACATCAGGCGGCCAGCCGCTGAACGAGTCCGTGGCATGGTCGGCCTGGCGCGGGTTACTTTGCAGCCAGCCCCGGCGGCGGGACGAAGCCGCCGAATTCCCGTTCGATCAATCCGGCCAGCGCGATCGTCGTGCGATCCTCGAGATAAGGCCCGATAATCTGCACGCCGACCGGCAGGCCAGACGGCGTGCGCTCGATCGGAACGGCGGTTGCCGGCAGACCGCAGGTCGAAGCGGGGTCGGCCCAGATGAAACACGCATCCGAATAGTTGTAGAGCTTTCCGTCGATGTCGAGCTGCCGCGCGTCGAACGGCTCGGACTGGTCGTGCGGGAAGGCCGGCACGGCTGCAACCGGGTAGATCACGGCGTCGACGTCGCGGAAGAACTGCAGCCACTTCTGTTGCAGCTGAAGGCGGGCGGCGTCGATCGCCAGCCACTCGCGATGGAGCATGCCCCAGCCGCGGGCGCGTTCGGCCTGCAGGCTGCGGTCATCGGGCGAGAGGCCTGCGGCAATTGCTTGCGCTTCTGCGAGGGCGACGGGTGTCAGGCGCGGGCTTCGCGCAGCGTTCAACAGTCTCATGTAGAGCCGTGCGGAATCGGCGAGATCGGGCAGCGACGCACTCGTGTGCGCGACACGCGCACCCGATCGTTCGAGCTGCTGCGCCAGCCGTCCGATGGCGGAGCGCACGGCATCGCCCGTCGGCATCAGCGGATGGGTGTCGATCACGAGGATCCTGAAATCCTGGAGATCGCTATGGCGCGGAGCCGGCAATGCAAGGCGATAGCCGATCCCGTCGCGCGTCTCGTCGGGACCGGCAATCACGTCGAGCGACAATGCGAGGTCCGAGGCGGTGCGCGCCATCGGCCCGACGACGGCAAGATCGCCCTGGCTCGGGACGGGCGGTGCTGGCGGCAGGCTGTAGCCGCGCAGCGGGACCAGGCCGAGGCTCGGCTTGTGCCCGAACACGCCGCAGAAATGCGCGGGCACCCGGATCGAGCCGCCGATATCCGAGCCGATCGAGAGCGGGCCGAACCCCGCGGCCAGCGCCGCGCCCGATCCACCCGAGGAGCCGCCGGGCGAGCGGCCGAGGTCCCACGGATTGTTGGTCGCCCCGTAGATTTCGTTGTAGCTCTGGAAATCCCTGAGGCCGATCGGGATGTTGGTCTTGCCGATGATGATGGCGCCAGCCGCCTTCAGCCGCGAGACGACGAGGGCATCTTCCTTTGGTTGAAAATCCCTGAAATGCGGAAAGCCCCAAGTGGTCGGCAGGCCGGCGACGTTGAACGGCTCTTTGAGGGACACGGGAATGCCGAGCAGCGGCAGCCGCTCGCCGCGGCCCAGCGCGGCATCGGCGGCGCGCGCGGCGTCCCGAGCGCGGTCGAAATCGCGAACGATGATCGCGTTGATCCGGCCGTCCAGCGCCTCGATGCGGGCGATCGTATGCGCGAGCAATTCCGATGCGGATATTTTTCGCGCGTGGAGTGCGCTCAGCAGTGCGCCGATCGAGCCATAGTCCACGTCAGCGCCATCCACGATCATCATGAACTCCATTGTATCTCATTGCCGCGTCGAAGCTATTCCCGTGGCAGATGGCTCGGGGCATCGAACGTGCGATCTTGAAAGGGGATGAGAAGGGCCGTGCAACGGGCCTCAGACCTGCCCGCCGATTTGGGGAACAGCGCCGTTCGAAACGACCATGCCTTCCGAACGGTTAATGGCCCCGCTGCGGCGGCGACCCCACGGTCGGCGATGATGCAATTATGCTCCTGTTTTGCCCGACGGAGCAAGTGAATATTTCGCTCTTACCGAATTTTGGAAAGACCAATGATTTCGATCAGATCCCTACTGTGCATGGGGTTGTTTTCGCATTTTTTGCCGGAGCGTCACCGCGCCGCATGGTTCGGGGCGTGAGGCCGCCCATATCGGACCGGACCTCCTAAGAATTTTTACACACAGTTCTGGCACGCTCCGCGCGTCAATATCCGCAACCTGCATCGTCGCCTCTCATTGCGCGCACGAAAAGATGGGGCCCGCGGGCATCGAGGGGGCGTAAGCCATGACTGCACTTGCTTCGGACGCCGGTCGCGCGAAGGGTGGGATCGTGCCGATCCTCTTGTGCGTCGTGCCGTTCAGCCAGATTCCGCTCGATGCCTATACGCCGGGCCTGCCGCAGATGGTGGTGGATCTGGCAACCGATTCCGCGTCGATGCAGAACACCGTCACCGCCTACATGCTCGGCATGAGTCTGGCGCTGGTGCCGGTCGGCATCGCCTCCGACACGCTCGGCCGCCGCAACGTCCTGCTTGCGGGGCTCTCGGTGCTCATCGCGATGAGCATCGCCTGCGCGCTCGCCACCAGCGCCTCGCTGCTGCTGGGCTTGCGCTTCCTGCAAGGCATCGGCGGCTGCACCTGCCTCGTGGTGTCCTATGCGGTCGCGGCCGATTGTTTTCGCGGCCGAGAACTTACCGCGATCTCCGGCCTGCTTGGTGCGGCCTGGGGGCTTGCGCCCGTGCTGGCGCCGGCAGCCGGCGGCTTCATCGTCGAGCTGACGTCCTGGCGCGGCGTGTTCGTCATCATCGCCATTGCTGCGGCCATCGTCGCCACGATCGTCCTCTTTCTTCTGCCCGAGACGCTGCCTGCAGAGCGACGCGCGCCGTTCGATCCGCGCCGTACCGCCGGTATTCTGCGCGAGGCGCTTGTCCGTCCAGGCTTCCTGGCCTTCGTGCTGGTCTTTGCCGCCGCCGCCAGCGCGCAGCTGGCATTCGGCGTCGTCGCGCCGTTCTTCTACCAGAGCGGCCTCGGCTATTCGGCCGCCATCTACGGCCTCGTTGCGCTCGGTCTTGGCGGCGTCAACCTCGCCGGCGAGCTCGGCTGCGCACATTTCGCGCACTTCATGCCGGCTCGTGTCATGGGCTTCGGCGCCTTCGCACTGTTTCTTGCCGGCGCTGCGGTCCTGACCGCGACCGGCATGGTCGTCGGTCTCGATTTTGCGTCGATCACGCTCGGCGGCGCTTTGGTGCTTGGCGGCTGCGGCGTGCTGTGCCCGATGATGTACGGCATGGCGCTCGGCCTGTTCGAGCGCGACCACGGCCTGATCGGCGGCCTCATCAGCGCGCTCTGCTATCTCGCCGTGAGCGGCGCCATGGCGATCGCGGCGGTGCTGCCCGAAGCGACGCAAGAGCCGATCGGCTGGCTCTATCTCGGCCTCTGCGCCATTGCGGGCACGCTGCTTGCGCTCTCGCTTCCCGCGGCGCGCCAGACCACACAGACTTAAGGAAGGAACCAATTCATGACCACCGTCGGTATTCGCGGCACGTTCTTCGACTTCGTCGACGATCCCTGGAAGCACATCGGCAACGAGCAGGCGGCCGCGCGCTTTCATCAGGACGGCCTGATGGTCGTCACGGATGGCGTCATCAAGGCGTTCGGTCCCTATGACAAGATTGCCGCCGCACATCCGGGCGTGCAGATCACTGATATCAAGGACCGCATCATCGTTCCGGGCTTCATCGACGGCCATATCCATCTGCCGCAGACCCGCGTGCTCGGTGCCTATGGCGAGCAGCTGCTGCCGTGGCTGCAGAAGTCGATCTACCCCGAGGAGATCAAGTACCGGGATCGCAACTACGCGCGCGAGGGCGTGAAGCGTTTTCTCGACGCGCTGCTCGCCGCCGGCACCACCACCTGCCAGGCCTTCACAAGCTCCTCACCGGTCTCGACCGAAGAGCTGTTCGAGGAAGCGGCCCGTCGCAACATGCGCGTGATCGCGGGCCTCACCGGGATCGACCGCAACGCGCCGGCCGAGTTCATCGACACGCCCGAGAACTTCTATCGCGACAGCAAGCGGCTGATCGCGCAGTACCATAACAAGGGCCGCAATCTCTACGCCATCACGCCGCGCTTCGCCTTCGGCGCCTCGCCGGAGCTGCTGAAAGCGTGTCAGCGTCTCAAGCACGAGCATCCGGATTGCTGGGTCAACACCCACATCTCCGAGAACCCGGCCGAATGCAGCGGCGTGCTGGTCGAGCACCCGGACTGCGAGGACTATCTCGGCGTCTACGAGAAGTTCGACCTGGTCGGTCCAAAATTCTCCGGCGGCCATGGCGTCTATCTCTCGAACAACGAATTCCGCCGCATGTCGAAGAAGGGCGCGGCGGTCGTGTTCTGCCCGTGCTCGAACCTGTTCCTCGGCAGCGGCCTGTTCCGCCTCGGCCGCGCCACCGATCCCGAGCATCGGGTGAAGATGTCGTTCGGCACTGACGTCGGCGGTGGCAACCGCTTCTCGATGATCTCCGTGCTCGATGACGCCTACAAGGTCGGCATGTGCAACAACACGATGCTCGACGGCAGCATCGATCCGGCGCGCAAGGATCTCGCCGAGGCCGAGCGCAACAAGCTCTCGCCTTATCGCGGCTTCTGGTCGGTCACGCTCGGCGGTGCCGAAGGCCTCTACATCGACGACAAGCTCGGCAATTTCCAGCCCGGCAAGGAGGCCGATTTCGTCGCGCTCGATCCCAATGGCGGCCCGGTGGCGCAGCCCTGGCACCAGTCGCTGGTCGCCGACGGCGCCGGTCCGCGCACGGTCGATGAAGCCGCGAACATGCTCTTCGCCGTCATGATGGTCGGCGACGATCGCTGCGTCGACGAGACCTGGGTGATGGGCAAGCGCCTCTACAAGAAGAGCTGAAGCGGACCGCCGCCGATGAACGGGTCACCTGATAAGGCCGGCCAGCCGGTCGCCCTCGTCATCCAGCGTCGCATCGCCGACGAGGGCTTCGCCGCGTTCGCGCGGTGGAACGGCGAGGTGGGCGAGGTGCTCAAGACGTGGCCCGGCTTTCTCAGCCAGGAGGTCGTGCCGCCGCAGCCGCCGGCGCATGTGGACTGGGTGACGATCGTGCGCTTCGCCAGCCCGGCCGCGGCGCGCGCCTGGCTTCAGAGCGAGGTGCGGACAAAGCTGATCGCGGAGGTGCAGCGCTTCTTCGTTGGCTCGGAGGATGTCCATATCCTGCCCGACACCGGCGTGCAGCGCGACAGCGCCGTCTCCGCCGTCATCTCCTTCAAGGTGCCTGCTGGATTAGAGGACGCATTCCTCACCTGGCAGCAGCGCATCCAGGCTGCGGAAGCCGAGTTCAAAGGCTTCCTTCGCCACAAGATCGAACGGCCAATACCGGGCCTGCACGACGAATGGATCGTCATCCTGTCGTTCGACAGCGATGCCAACCTCAATGCGTGGCTGGACTCGCCCTTGCGGCAGACCCTGCTCAAGGAGGGCGCGCGCTTCAACGCCGGCATGAACGTCAAGCGGGCGAGCTACGGCTTCAATTTCTGGTTTCCTTCCGGCAAGACGCAGGCGCCGGAGCAAGGCCCTGCGCTGATCTGGAAGAGCAATCTCATCGTCCTGCTGGTGCTCTATCCCGTGGTCTACCTCTGGGGCTATTTTATCAGCCGGCCGCTGATCGACAGCCATGGCGTGCCGATCTGGCTGTCGCTCTTCGTCGGCAATCTCGTCAGCACCCAGTTGCTCGGCTGGTGGCTCGTGCCCGCCGCCTTCAGGGCGCTCGACTGGTGGATCACGCCCAAGGCGGCGATCAGTCGCCAGATCGCGGGCTACGCGTTGCTCGCCGCGCTCTACGCCGGGTCGATGGGCCTGTACGCACTGCTGCTTGCGTGGCATTGGGGGCGGTGAGGCCCCAGTTCACGATCCGGCGATCAGTTCACGCTCGACAGGAAGCCCGCCAATATTGTCCGGCTTTGGCTGAGCGTCTAGATACGTTCGTCGATGAGGCTGACCTGATCAGCGAGTATTTTTCGTAGATTGTTGCACGGCGTAAATTCCGGATCGTTGTTCCTCACGCACGGGAGCAATTGCTGGATCGTTTCGAGCGTCATCCCGGCCGCGCCGAGCATCTTGATCCGCCGAACGGTTTGCTCTTCCGTCGCGCCATAATCGCGATACCCGGCGTCTGTGCGTGGCGGCGCAAGCAGCCCTTCGGCTTCGTAATACCGCAGCATTCGGATGCTGACCCCCGTCCTGCGGGAGAGTTCACCAATCTTCACTGCAAAACCCTCTTGACCCTGACAGTGCTGTTAGACCTTACAGACTCTGCTCGTCCCTGTGAACACCCCTGCGGGAGGAGCAACAATGAAAGCCTACCAATTGAACAACCAGCCCGGTGCTGGCGGCCTTGTGCGGGTCGATGTCAGTAAACCCGAACCCGCGAGGGGTGAGGTTCGCATCCGGGTCGAAGCAGCAAGTCTGAATTATCGCGATCTTTTGATCCTCGACCGCGTCGGCCAAGGCGCGCTCAACGGCCGCGTGCCGCTCTCCGACGGCGCGGGCGTCGTTGACGCGATCGGCGCCGGCGTTCTGCAATGGCAGGTTGGAGACCGCGTCGCTGTGTCGTTCTTTCGCGATTGGGTCTCCGGGCCGTTCAGGACCAGCTATGTTCCGTCGGCCCTCGGTGGCAACACGATGGACGGAATGCTGGCAGAATACGTCGTGTTGCGGGCAACCGCGCTCGTCTCGGTGCCGGCGCATCTGTCCGTGGTCGAGGCCGCGACCTTGCCCTGCGCAGGCGTCACGGCCTGGCACGGCCTCATCGCGCGGGGCGGGATGGGCAAAGGCGACACGCTGCTGGTCCAGGGAACAGGTGGCGTCGCGCTGTTCGGCCTCCAGTTCGCCGCGGCACTGGGCGCGCGTGCAATTGTGATATCCTCGTCGGATGAGAAGCTCGCCCGCGCCAAGGCGATGGGCGCCTCGATCCTCATCAACTACCGCGACACGCCCGACTGGGATGTCGCCGTGATGAAGGCGACGGACGGCGAAGGTGCCACTCATGTCCTCGAGCTCGGCGGTCCCGGCACCTATGACCGATCGCTGCGATCGGTCGCTTCGGGCGGCAAGATCGTCCAGATCGGTGTTTTGACCGGGTTCGGCCCGAAGCCCGATCTCGCGCGCCTTCAGTGGGAGAACGCCGACATCATCGGTGTCACTGTCGGATCAGCCGAACATTTTGCCGCGATGAATCGATTCTTGACCGACAAGGCGATCCACCCGATCGTCGATCGGGTATACGGCTTCGACGAGGCCCCCGAGGCGTTCGCCTATCTCCGGACTGGCTCACACTTCGGCAAGATCGTTGTGAAACCGTAAGGTCTCAGGCAAGTCAGGGCGAAGCAGCTGCCCAACCTCTCGACAAGTGATGACCATGTTCGCCCTGACATTTCTCGGGACCTCGGCCAGCGTTCCCTCCGCGGAACGCAACCACCCGGCACTCCTCGTGGAGGGGGCCGGCCAGCGTATCCTCGTCGATTGCGGCGAGGGCACGCAGCGGCAGTTGCTGCGCAGCGGCGCGGGCTTTCGGCGGCTTGATCGCATCCTGCTGACGCACGCGCATCTCGATCACGTGCTCGGCATCCCCGGCCTGTTCTCGACGCTGGGCTTGCGGCAGACCTCCGATGTGATGACCGTTCATGGCAGCGAAGGCACGCTCGACTTCGTCATCCGGATGCTGGCGGGCCTGTGGGGCGCGGGCAGGGCGCCGATCCCGGTGGAGTTTGTGGCGCTGACTGAAGGCCAGGTCATTGACGCCGGCGACTTCACCATCGACTGCTTTCCGGTGCGCCACCGCGACACCGGCAGTTTTGGTTTCGCCTTCAAGAGTCCCGCGCGCCGCCACCTTCGGTCCGATCGCCTTGCCGCGCTCGGTGTTCCCGACGGTCCCTTGCGCGGCGAGTTGGCGCAGGGACGACCGGTTGTCATCGCCGACCGACGGATCGATCCGGAGGACGTGCTGGGGCCGCCGGGCGGCGGCAAAAAGCTCGTCGTGATCGGCGACACCGAGACCACTGAGGGACTGTCGCAATATGTCGCTGACGCCGACCTGCTGGTGATCGAGGCGACGTTCCTCGATCGCGACGCGCCAACCGCGCGGAATTACGGCCATCTCACCGCGGCGGAGGCGGCTTCGTTCGCGGCGGCGAACAACGTCGGGCAGCTCGTGCTGACCCATATGTCGGGACGCTACGAGGACGAAGAGATTCTCGCCGAGGCGATGAAGGTCTTTCCGAACACACGGATCGCCGCTGATTTCGATCACATCGTTGTCTAGTGATCGTGACGAGCCTTACAGGCCGATCGCAACACCCAGGCGGCCGATGCCGGGCAGCTTGACGGCGGGACGTCTGATGTCGAGGCCAAGCACGGCACCGAAGAAGTTGATCTCAAGACCTTCGACCCAGCCGAGAGTGAGGCCGAGATAGCCGGAGAGCGAGGCGTAGAAGCCGGTGCGAGAGGCGGTCAGCCCGATCCATTGCCCGGAATAGGGATAGTCCTTGCCGATGGCGGTCGGCGGCAGAACCGCGCCAAGTTCGGGCACGGCATTCAAGGCGGCTTGAACGAAGGTGTTCGAATTCGGCCCCGGCCAGGCGCTGTAATCACCATAGGCCTGAAACTTGTAGGTCTCGATGACAGATCGAATCCTGGGAATGAAGAGCTCGGCCTGTGGCCCGTCGACCGCCACGACGGTTTCCGGCAGGGCGCCGAACCATCGTCCATCGGGAGCGAATCCGTTGCTCCGGATCGGCTCGCCCCACGCCGTGTAGTCGTATCGGCTGTAGCTGGTTGCGTCCTTTTCCTTGATGACGATCCATGTGTGGACCGCGAAGATGCTTCGCCACCGCACCGTTCGCGCCGCGTAGATCCGGATCAGGGCATCGGGATGGGACGAGGCCGGAGGCAACAGACCTGCGCTGGAACGGTCGGCCGTCTGCCAATTGCCGCGACCATCTCCAAGCCAGTAATACCGCGCGGCCGACACGCCGATCGGCACGAACACCAACAGCAGAAATGTGAGCACGGCTTTTCTCAAGAGAAGGTCGGGAGTGGGAGGGCGAACCAACGAGATATAGTTCGATCGAGCTCTCACGCCAGCCCAGTCAGCCAAGAACGCCCTCAGCTCGACAATCCCGACTTGATCGCGAGGTCCTGCACCTGGCTCGTCACCTGCATCAGCCGCGGCAGCGCCTGGTCGCGAAAGGCGGTCATGTCCATCCGCGTCGCATCGACGGTGACGCTCAATCCCCCGATCACAAGACCCTGGCCGTCGAAGACCGGGGTTGCCAGCGTGCGCAGGCCATAGGCGTTCTCGCCGTCGGAGACGGCATGACCTTTCTTCTTCACCTGATCGAGCCGGGCGAGCAGGGCGTCGAGATCGGTCAGCGTCCGCTCCGACAGTTTGACGCGGGGCCGCGCCTCCAATCGTGAGATCTGCTCGTCCCGCGCCAGATGCGCCAGCATGACATGGCCGAGTGCGGCGCTGTAGGCGGGAATGCGCGTGCCCGGCCGGCGATCCATCTTGTAGCGGTCGAGGCCGGCGCTGATGCGCGCGAGATAGATCACGTCGCCGCCGTCGAGGATGCCGAGCGAGGCGGCATCGCCGACATCGGGCACGAGGCCGCGCAGCAGCGGCTCGACGATCGGCCGCAGCGATCCATGTGACAGCACGGTGTAGCCAAGGTCGAGACAGGCGAGGCCGAGGCGGAACCGGCGGCTCTGGGGAACGGCCTGGAGATAACCCAGCTCGACCAGGGTCTGGATCAGCCGGAACGCAGTTCCGCGATCGAGATCAGCACGTGCGGCAACTTCACTCAAGGTGAGCTCGAAGGCCTCGCTGCTGAAACTTTTGAGCACGGCGAACGCCTTGCCGACCGAAGCGACGTAATTCTTCGGGTTATTCTTGGGAGTTTTCGGCGTCGTTTCCGCCGTGCGCTTGGCGGCCTTCTTTTCGGCCTTGCTCTCAGCCCTAGCCATGCTCGAATGCCCCGCCATGAAGCTGCCCTTGACGCCGCGGCAGCCTGATCTTACCAACAGGTCAGATCATAACAAATGTTCGCATTCCGAACAATATCATTTTGACGATCGGAGGAAGTTTTGTCCACATCATCGCTGCACCCTTATGGCGTGTTCTCCGCGGCGTTGACGCCGCTCGATGCCGAGCTCGCGCCCGATCACGCGCGTTTTGTCGAGCATTGCCGCTACCTCCTGGACGAAGGCTGCGACGGCATCGCGCTGCTCGGCACCACGGGTGAGGCGAACTCCTTCTCGGCCGCCGAACGCATGGCGCTGCTCGAAGCCGTGGTCGCTGCCGGCATTGCGCCGCAGCGGCTGCTGCCCGGCACCGGCGTTGCCGCGCTGACCGAGACCATTGCGCTGACGCGTCACGCGCTCTCGGTCGGCGTCGACACCGTGGTGATGCTGCCGCCGTTCTACTACAAGAACGTCACCGACGACGGCATCTATGCCTCCTACAGCGAGGTGGTGCAGCGGATCGGCGATGCCCGCCTGAAAGCCGTCCTCTATCACTACCCGCAGATGTCGGCGCAGCCGATCTCGCATGTGCTGATCGAGCGGCTGCGCAAGACCTATCCGGCGACGTTCACCGGCATCAAGGATTCGTCCGGCGACTTCGCCAACATGACTGCGATGGTGGAGCGCTTCCCTGGCTTCGCCGTCCTGGGCGGTGCCGATCCGTTGATGCTGCCGCTGCTGCGCAAGGGCGGCGCGGGTTGCATCACAGCGACCTCCAATATCGTCGCGCGCAGCCTTGCGTACGTCTACAAGCACTTCCGGGATAGCGACGACGACCCGGCGCTTGGGGCGGCGCAGGCGCGCATCGTCAAGGCGCGCGAGCTGGTCTCGAAATTTCCGCAGATGGCCTCCCTGAAGGCGCTGGTCGCCGAGCGCACCAGGCATGCCGGATGGCAGCGTCTGCGGCCGCCGCTGGAGTCATTGCAGCCCGACCAGCTGAAAGAGCTGCTCGCGAATGCTGCGGCGTTCGCAGCCTCCGCCTAAAGCTGGTACGGACGGCGAGGCGATCCGATGTCCTATTCTTTCCAGGATGCATTGACCGGGCTTGCCGCGATCGTCGGCGACAAGCACGTCATCGCGTCCGGGCCTGACCAGGAGCCTTATGTTGTGGACTGGCGCGGGCGTTATCACGGCCGCGCCGTTGCGGTGGTGAAGCCCGGCTCGACCGCGGAGGTCGCCGCAATCGTCAAGTTCTGCGTGGCAAGGCGGCTCGCGATCGTGCCGCAGGGTGGCAACACCGGCATGTGCGGCGCTGCAACACCTGACGACCATACCGGCAATGTCGTGATCCGGCTCGACCGCATGAGGGCCATTCGCGACGTCAGCCCGCTTGCCAACACGATCACGGTCGAAGCCGGCTGCATCCTCGCCGAGGTGCAGAACGCGGCGAAAGACGCCGACCGCTATTTCCCCCTGAGCTTAGGGGCCGAGGGCTCCTGCCAGATCGGCGGCAACATCTCGACCAATGCGGGCGGCACTGCCGTGCTGCGCTATGGGCCGACGCGCGATCTCGTGCTCGGGCTGGAGGTCGTACTGCCTGACGGGCGAATCTTCAACGGCCTGCGCGCGCTGCGCAAGGACAACACGGGTTACGCGCTCAAGCAGCTGTTCATCGGCGCGGAGGGCACACTCGGCATCGTCACCGCGGCGGTGCTGAAACTATTCGCGCCGCCGCGCAGCTCGGCCTTGGCGTTGTTGAAGCTGCAGGGCGTCGAGCAGGCGCTCGAGATCATGGCGCGCCTGCGCGGCGCGGTCGGTGATCGGCTCGGCAGCCTCGAGATCATGTCGCGCTCGCAGATCGAGGCGATTGCCGCGACAGTGCCGCATGTCGCCATTCCCTTCGAACTGACGACACCGTGGTATCTGATCGTTGAGCTGACCGACACGCTTCCAGGCGTCGACCTGAACGAGCCGCTGGCTGCGGTGCTTGCGGATGCCATGGAAGCCGGGCTCGCGGACGACGCGATATTAGCCTCCAACCTGGCGCAGGCGAAGGCGATCTGGTCCGTCAGGCACAGCGTATCCGAAGGCAACAAGCGCAGCGGTTACGTCGTGTCGCATGACAGCGTGGTGCCGCTGGAGCGCCAGGCGGCGTTCGTTGACAATGTCGAAGCCCGGATCAAGGCCGCCGTGCCGCATGCGAACGTCGTGATGCACGGCCATATCGGCGACGGCAACATCCATGTCGTGGCGCTGATCGATCGCGTGCATTGCCAGGACCCGGATGCGACCGCCAGGTTGGTGGCCGAGATCAATGAGATCGTCGATGACGAGACCGCTGCGCAGGGCGGGGCCATCAGTGCCGAGCACGGCATCGGCGTCACCAATCGCGGCCGGCTCGCCCGCGTTGCCGATCCCCTCGACATCGAGCTGATGCGCGACATCAAGCGATTGCTGGATCCGCACGGCTTGATGAATCCGGGCAAGATATTCAGCACGGGAGCGGCATGACGATGACGAGCGTCCGCCTGCTTGCCGACGATCTCACCGGTGCGCTCGACACCGCAGCGGAGTTCGTCGGCCTGTGCGGACCGTTCGACGTCACCTGGCCGGAAGCGTCGGCGACACCGGGCTCCCGGAGCCTTGCGATCGACAGCGGCACCCGCGAACGGTCGAAGACCGAGAGCGTCGAGATCGTCGGACGGCTGGCGCCGCAGCTCCAGGGGGCGACGATCGCCTACAAGAAGGTCGATAGCCTCCTGCGTGGTGCCTGGGCGGCCGAGCTCGGCGCCTGCCTGCGTGGCCACCAGTGGGCCTCCTGCGTGGTCGCGCCCGCCTTCGATTATCAGGGACGTCGCACCGTAGGTGGCCAGCAATTCGCGCGCACGGTGCAAGGCGAATGGCATCGCGTTGGCGACAATTTGCTGGATCAATTGAGACAGGACGGCATCGAGGCGCGGCAAGGGCATGCGGAGACGCTGTCGCAAGGCGGCGTTCAGGTGTTTGATGCCGAAAGTGACATTGATCTCGATCGCGTTGTCGAGATGGGACAGCGCATGCCGGGGCCGGTGCTGTGGTGCGGAAGCGGCGGATTGGCCGGCGCGCTCGCCCGTAGCCACCGCGCCGATGCGCCTGGCCAGTTGAAGCTGCCGGTGCTGGGGCTATTCGGCTCCGACCAGCCCGCCACCGCGTCGCAGCTCGCCGCGTGCGGCGAGGCGACGATCGCGCTTGCGGAGGGTGAGGGCGCGGCACGCGTCCAGCGCAAGTTGGCAGATGATGGTGTGGCACTGGTCAAATTCTCCCTCGCCGAGGGGCTGTCACGCGCGGAGGCGGCGCGGCGGATCGCACGCGAAATGACCGCGCTGATTGCCGCGCTCGACCCGCCCGGCACGTTGATCGTCGCCGGCGGCGAAACCTTGAAAGCTGCATGTGTTGCCCTTGACGCACATGCCCTTGAGGTGACAGGGCGCATCGTGCCGGGATTGCCGCGCTCGATCCTGCAAGGCGGGCGCTGGACCGGCGTCGATGTCATCTCGAAATCCGGCGCGTTCGGTCCCAGCGAGCTGTGGCGCGACCTGCTCCGGGACAATCATCTGCTCAGAATGGAGAGTCCGATATGACCTCTCGTCACCTTGCCATCACCATGGGCGATCCCGCCGGGATCGGGCCCGAGATCATCGTCAAGGCCTGTGTCGGGCTGAGGGACCGGATCGCGAGCGGCGACCTGCGCCTGTTGATCATCGGCAGCGGCGCAGCGCTGAAGGGCGCCAAGGCCGCGCTCGGCACCGACGTCGCGATCCCGGAGGTCGCGGCCGACGATCGCGAATGGCCCAATCTGTGTTACCTGCAGGCCGACGCCGAAGGCGATCCCATCAAGCCAGGCGTGCTGAGTGCCGATGGCGGGCGCTTCGCCTACAAGGCGATCGAGCAGGGTGTGCGCCTGACGCAGGCGGGCCGGACCGGGGCGATCGTCACCGCACCGCTCAACAAGGAAGCGCTCAACAAGGCCGGCTATCATTTCCCTGGCCATACCGAGATGCTGGCGCATCTCACCGGCGTGCGCGGCTCAGTGATGCTGCTCGCCCACGGCAACATGCGCGTCAGCCATGTCTCGACCCATGTCGCGCTGGAGGATGTGCCGAAGCGTCTGACGCCGGAGCGGCTGCGCATGGTGATCGACCTCACCAACGACGCCTTGCTGCGGCTTGGTATCGCCAAGCCGAAGATTGCGATCGCGGCGCTGAATCCGCATGCGGGCGAGGGCGGTCTGTTCGGCCGGCAGGATATCGACGTGTCCGCGCCGACGATCGCGAAAGCAGTCGCCGACGGCCTCGACGTCGTCGGCCCCGTGCCGGGCGACACCATCTTCGTCAAGCTGCGTGCCGGCCAATACGATGCCGCGGTCGCGATGTATCACGACCAGGGGCACATCCCCGTCAAGCTGCTCGGCTTCCAGGTCGATCCCGCGACCGGCCGCTGGCAGGAGCTCTCGGGCGTCAACATCACGCTGGGCCTGCCGATTATCCGCACCTCGGTCGACCACGGCACCGCCTTCGACATCGCCGGCAAGGGCATCGCCAACGAGCACAGCCTGATCGAGGCCATCGATTATGCCGAGCGGCTGGCCGCCGGCGCCTCCGTGTCCAAATCATGAGATCGATCGCACGATGACCAACGCCTTCACGCCCATCGAAATCCAACGTCCCACCATCCTGGAATTCGGCAACGGCACGATCAGTGCTGCGGCGCGCTTCGCCGAGCGGATCGGCGCCAAGCGGCCGCTGGTGATCTCCGATGCGTTCAACGCGCGCCGCGTCGACACGCTGGCGCTGCCGGGGGCGGTAAAAGTGTTTGGCGACGTCAAGCCTGAGCCGGACCTGCCCAATCTCGAAAAGGCGGTGGCGATGGCGAAACAGGTCAAGCCCGACCTCGTGGTCGGCTTCGGCGGCGGCAGCGCGATGGATCTCGCCAAGCTAGTCGCGGTGATGTGTACGAGCGACGTGCCCTTTGCCGACATCGTCGGTCCGGAGAAGGTCGCCGGCCGTAGCGTGGCGTTGATGCAGATCCCGACCACGTCGGGTACCGGCAGCGAGGCCGGCACCCGCGCGCTCGTCACCGATCCCGTCAGCCAGAACAAGCAGGCGGTGCAGAGCCGCTTCATGCTGGCCGATATCGCCATTGTCGACCCCGACCTGACGATGACGGTGCCGAAGGAGGTGACTGCGGCCACCGGCGTCGATGCACTGGCGCATTGCGTCGAGGCCTATACCAGTCGCAAGGCGCATCCGACGATCGACCTCTACGCGCTCGAGGGCGCGCGGCTGGTCGGACGCTATCTCAAGCGCGCGGTGGCGGATGGCGATGACCGCGAGGCGCGCGCCGGCCTTTCCCTGGCTTCGCTCTATGGCGGCTATTGCCTTGGACCTGTGAACACCACCGCCGGCCACGCCGTGGCCTATCCGCTCGGCACGCGCCATCATATCGCGCACGGGCTCGCCTGCGCGGTGATCTTCCCGCATACGCTGGCCTTCAACATGCCGGCAGTGGAGGCGAAGACTCTCGCGGTGCTGGATGCGCTTGGACTGTCGGTGCGCAGCGATCCGAAGCTTGCGTTCGACGCGACTTACGGGTTCTGCAAGAATCTCGGCGTCGAGATGCGACTGTCCACGCTCGGCGTGCCCAAGAACGATCTCGGCGTGATGGCTGACGAAGCGCATGCCATTCGCCGCCTGCTCGACAACAATCCGTGCGATTTGAGCCGGGACGCGATCCTCGGGATGTATGAGGTCGCATTCTAACGCGCCCGTGGCGCGGCAGCCAATCAACAACACAGTGAAAACAGAGGAAACTTCGATGAGATCGATGTGGCTTGGTCTTGCCTCAATGGTGCTGCTGGCGATGTCGCCGGCGAAGGCGCAGGACGGCTATCCGTCCAAGCAGGTGACGGTGATCGTTCCCTTCGCTGCCGGCGGCACCGCCGACATCTTTGCGCGCATGGTCTCGAACCATTTGCAGATGAAGCTCGGCAAGCCCTTCGTGGTGGAGAATGTCGGCGGCGCCGGCTCGATCCTCGGCGTAACGCGGCTGGCGAAGTCGGCGCCGGATGGCATCACGCTCGGCCTTGCCAGCACCTCCGCGCTCGCGATCAACCCGTCGCTCTACGGTCCGAAGCTCAGCTACCAGCCGGACAAGGATCTGGCGCCGGTCGCTCAGATCAGCGTCGTGCCCAATGTTTTGGTCGTGAGCCCCACCAAGATCAAGGCGCGTACCGTGCCGGAGTTGATCGCCTATCTGAAGGCAAACCCGGACAAGGTCTCGTTCGGCTCGGCCGGCGTCGGGACCTCGCAACATTTGGCCGGCGAGCTGTTTCAGCAGATGACCGGGACCAAGATGGTGCACGTGCCCTACAAGGGCTCGAGCCAGATGCTGACGGACCTGCTCAGCGGCCAGATCGATCTCGCCTTCGACAACGTGCCGCTGCTGCTGCCGCAGGTGAAGACCGGCCAGCTCGCGATGCTGGCGACAGCAACGCCAAAGCGTGCGGCCTTCGATCCGGAAGTCCCGGCTGTGGCCGAATTCCTGCCGGGCTTCGAGGCCGTGGCCTGGCACGGCTTCTTCGTTCCCGCCGCGACACCGAAGCCGATCGTCGAAAAGCTCTCCGCCGAGATCCGTGCCTTCATGCAGCAGCCGGAGACGGTGCAGAAGATGGCCGAGCTCGGCGCCGCCGCGGTCGCCGTGGATTCCGAGCCGTTCAAGGCCTACATCGTCTCCGAGACCGAGCGATGGAAGAAGGTGATCGAGGCCGCAAACATCAAGCTGGAGTAGGCGGCCAGATCGGCTGCGCTGCCGACCTTCGAAGTGGACCAGCGCGGATTGCGCCTCGGCGGGTGCAGTCGCGCGGCCCCGTTGGCGCCACGCAACCATGGCGGGTGAATGTAAATGTTGCACCTAGTAACGCAACCTTAAATTGACGTCTCCCTGAGCTGATCCTATAACTCCCAAGTCGCCACTTTCGGGGCGACGTTCTCAGACAGGAGCACTCAATGGGAAAACGTTCTGAACGGAAGCCCTCAAATCCGATGAGAGCTACGGTCGGCATGGGCTACGGCGGAAATATGCCTGCCAAGATCGCCAAGCACCTGAAGAAGGGCACGACAAAGGACCAGCAGAAACCGACATCGAGTGTGTCGGCCAAGTAGAGTCCAGGAGCGCAGTGGGACGCAGCCTGGGTTCATTGAGACATGTCGTAGCCGGGCTGCGTCGCCGCTCGTGAGCGAGAGCGAAAAGATGGAAACCGAAGCGCCGACCAGAAGCCCTGTCGTGGTCTTTCGCAAGGCCCTGCTGAGTTCACCCGGGCCACTTCGCGCGGACGCTTCTGCGCTGGGAACGCTTCCCACAGCCGCATTCCAGTATTGTGAAGCAATTCGGACGGCGTCCTCCTTTGGCTGGTACATCTTTCCTCCCTGCGATATCCGGGCGCTATGGGATGGCACCCAGATCCTGCTGGCCAGGAACGGGGAGTGGTGCCCGTTGGACGCAGTACCCTATGACATCGTGAACGATATCGATCCGACGTTCATCGATTATTGGGGCAAGTTCGCGCCGCACGACATGAAGAAGAATTGGCCCCCGTTGGTCACGGGGCTGTTTCATCCGGGCATTTTGCAAATATGGTCGGGCTTGCTGGTCACGACCGCAAAGGGGTGGGGGCTGAGTGTCGGCCCGACATGCAATTTGCGCAGCTCCAGCGACTACGTCCCCTACGAAGCGATCGTCGAGGCGAACTATTGTCGGCCTCTGTTCATCAACGTGCAGTTGATTGCGACCGGCCGAGAGATTTTCATTTCCAAGAGCCGGCCGTTGTTTCAGGTGAAGCCGGTGCATGAAAGCTGCTTCTCGGACGAGACGATGCGCTGCGAGGAGCTGGACGGTATCGTGCCCATTGGCGATACGGAAACCGGGATGAGGGAAGCGGACTGGGACGGATATCGCGCGTCGGTCAGTTTGCTGTATGAGCCCGAAGCATTTTCGCCGGGCCGCTACGCGGTCGAGCGGCGGAAAAATCGAAAGCGGGTTCAACACAAGGAAATTCGGTAGCCGGCTGCCCGCCGTCAATTGGACCATGCGCGCATGAGCCGTGGATCGATCAACGCCGAGTGCGAGGTTTTGAAGGTGCCGGTGCGGGGAGTTGGCGCGCGGTACCGCCGCCCAGTTGTGCGACGTGCCAGCCCGGCGCGAACGTCAGACGCCCGCATTGTCGGGGAAGGGCTCGATCGGCGCGTGTCGCGGCATTCGCCTGGCCGTTAGCCTTACCGGTCAAGGTTGACGCCACATCGTCCGCACAAGGGGACCCAATCGCTATATTCCGGGTATCCGAAGAGTGACCCATGTTTTGAGAGCACGATGTCCCGTTCCCTTGAATTGATCGTCGATGGATATGTCCGGCTGAACGATCGCGATGCGCTTCACGATATTCTGGCGCATCGGCAGGATCTGCTGCGGCAGCTGGTGTCGGTCACCGGCATAGACCCGCGGCAGTCCATCGCGCAGGTCAGCGAGGAGATCACAATCATAGAAGCTGGCCTCGCGACGCTCGCCCCGGATTAGGTGCATCCGGGTCCCCGCCCGGTCAACAACCCTCTGCACCGCAGTGCTTGCCAGCCTAAGTCCGAGCGGGTAGAACGCTGCCACGCCTGAGCCGTGATTTGCGCCAAACGCGCTTCCGGCCACAGCCGGACAGATCAATAAGATATTGAATTTGTTCGGCTATTCCGTTGGGGAATGGTGTAACGGTAGCACAACAGACTCTGACTCTGTTTGTCTTGGTTCGAATCCAGGTTCCCCAGCCAATTCCCGGCGCTTCTCCAAGCTCATGATTTGCCTGCCGCAGCCGCTCCGGCCGCGAAACCGTCGCCGCCGGCTCGCGACGGTTTGCCTCATCTGAAATCACGCCTCTGCCGTCGGATCGCTGACTGCCCCGTCGTCCTTGGGAGACACAACCCCGGGAGATCCGTGATGCCCTATGTCGATGGTTTCGTGCTGGCCGTGCCGAAGGACAAGATCGAGGCCTACAAGACGCTGGCCACAACCGCCTGTAATGTCTGGATGGAGCACGGCGCGCTCGATTATGTCGAATGCATCGGTGACGACGTGCCCTATGGCGAGCTGACCTCGTTTCCGCGGGCGGTGATCGCGAAGGAGGACGAAGTGGTCGTGTTCTCCTGGATCGTCTACCGCGACCGGGAGACGCGCGATGCCGTCAACAAGAAGGTGATGGCCGACGAGCGCTTCCATGGCGCCGACATGCCGTTCGACGGCAAGCGCATGATCTATGGCGGCTTCACGACGCTGCTGCGGGCGAGCGACGTCATCG
This sequence comes from Bradyrhizobium sp. GW821-FHT13H05, assembly GCF_058804065.1. Classification (NCBI taxonomy): domain Bacteria; kingdom Pseudomonadati; phylum Pseudomonadota; class Alphaproteobacteria; order Hyphomicrobiales; family Nitrobacteraceae; genus Bradyrhizobium; species Bradyrhizobium sp. GW821-FHT13H05. The sequence continues at coordinate 80,238 of NZ_JBXAPO010000019.1, forward strand.
GCTGAGCGAAGTGGAGCGGGGAGGCCCGTAGCCCGGATGGAGCGCAAGCGAAATCCGGGTCCACCGTCCCGCATTCCGCTTTGCTCCATGCGGGCTACGCTTCTTTTCTGTCGCTACAGTTGTTTCGCTTGTGCTGATCGACGTCAGATTGAACGCGCATCATCGCTGCTCCCTTATGCAGCATCGTCGCAATCCGTTTCACCTTGCCGGTAATCGGCTGGCATGCCATCCTCTCATCGCCAGGCATAATCAAACGGAAGCGGGCGGCTTGCCCTAGCTTTCCAAAAAACCTTGGTTGGGGAAACCCTTTGGGAGGTCTGATTTTATGACATTGAAGCACGTCACCGGGCTGCTTTGCGCAGCCGCGATGTCCCTTGCGCTCGCCGCCGGCGCGCAGGCCCAGGACAAGGTGGTCAAGATCGGCGTGATCCTGCCGATGTCCGGCGGGACCGCCTCGATCGGCGCACACGCCAAGGCGGCGATCGAAGTCGCCATGGACATCATCAACAACGCCCATCCCGAGCTCGGCAATCTTCCGCTGGCGAAGAACGCGGGTCTTGCTGGCCTCGGCGGCGCCAAGATCGAGGCGGTGTTCGCCGACAACCAGGGCAACCCGGCGACGGGGCAGAACCAGGCGCTGCGGCTGATCACGGAAGACAAGGTGGCGGCCGTGTTCGGCGCCTACCAGTCCGGCATCACGCTGACCTCGAGCGCGATCGCCGAGAAATACGGCATTCCCTATCTGAACTCGGAGTCGGTCGCCGCCAATCTCACCGAGCGCGGTTTCAAATGGTTCTTCCGCACCACGCCGATCGCGACAGATTTCGCCAAGGCCTATGTCGACTTCCTCGCCGACATGAAGGCGGCCGGCGCCAGGACCGATGCGATCGCGCTGGTCCATGATAACACCGAATACGGCACTTCGGTCGCCAACACGATCAGCACCGCCTTCAAGGACAAGGGCCAGCCGGTCGCACTCGACGTCGCCTATCCCGTCAATGCGACCGACGTGCAGGGCCAGGTGCTCCAGCTCAAGGACAAGAAGCCCGACGTGATTATCATGATCAGCTACACGTCGGATGCGATCCTGTTCGCCAAGACGATGCAGTCGCTCGACTACAAGCCGTCGATCCTGCTCGCCGACGATGCCGGCTATTCCGATCCGTCCTTCATCAAGGCGGTCGGCAAGATCTCGCAGGGCGCCTTCAACCGCTCGTCCTGGGCCGTGGGGCCATCAGGCTCGCCGTCGGCCATCATCGCCGACATGTACAAGAAGAAGAGCGGCGAGGAGATGGATGACACCGTCGGCCGCCAGATGCAGGGCTTCTTCGTGCTCGCCGATGCCATCGATCGCGCCGGCTCGACCGACCCGGCAAAAATCCAGACCGCGCTGAAGGCGACCGACCTGAAGCCCGAGCAGCTGATGATGGGCTACAAGGGCGTGAAGTTCGACGACAAGGGCCAGAACGTCCTCGCCTCCGGCCTCATCATCCAGCTCCAGGATGGCGAGAACTACACGGCGGTATGGCCGAAGGCCAGTGCCGAGAAGGCGCCCGTGCTGCCCTACAGGGGCTGGTGAGATTTGAAGGCGGGGCCGCGCGCCCCGCCATTCCCAAAATGATTTGATCAGAGCAACGCGGCTCATGTCCTTTGTTCTCGTGCAGGTGATCGTCGGCGGGCTTCTGCTTGGCGCCGTCTACGCCCTGTTTTCCTCGGGCCTCACGCTGGTGTGGGGCATGATGAACATCGTCAATTTCGCGCATGGCGATTTCGTCATGCTCGGCATGTACGTCGCCTATGTCGTCTACACCCTGATGGGGGGAGGGCCGCTTCTCGGCGCCCCGCTGGCGACGCTGGTGCTCGCGACCGTCGGCGTCGTGGTCTATTTCGCCCTGATCCGCGACATCATGAAGGGGCCGATGCTGGCCCAGATCCTCGGCACGTTTGGGCTCGCGCTGCTGCTGCGCTATTCCGTGTTCTGGTGGTTCGGCGCCAACTTCCTGTCGATGCCGCAGGATATCGTCGGCGGCACTTACGCGTTCGCCGGCCTGCGCATCGAGGCCTCGCGGCTGCTCGCGGGTGTCGTCGCACTGCTGGTAACGCTCGGCCTGCACCTGCTCCTGACGCGCACCTCGCTCGGTTCGAAAATGCTGGCGGTGGCGGAGGATCAGACCGCGGCCCAGCTCATGGGTATTCGGCCCGACACCATGCAGGCGATCGCCTGGGCGATCGCGGCCGGTGCCACCGGCCTTGCCGGCGCGCTGATCGCGAACTTCTTCTACATCGTGCCGACCGTCGGCGAGACGCTCGGCATCGTCGCTTTCGTGACGGTGTCGCTCGGCGGCTTCGGCAGCGTGCCCGGTGCACTGGTTGCGGGCCTTCTGATCGGTGTCATCGAGTCGCTCTCCGGCTATCTGATCGGCGCGATCTACAAGGACATCGTCGTCTATGTCCTGTTCCTGCTCTTCCTCTGGTTCCGGCCACAGGGCCTGATGGGCAAGACCTGATGAGAAAGATGTGATGCGGCGCCTGATCTGGCTCTCGGTCGTCGCAGCCTTTGCGATCGCCTATCCGCTGCTGCTGTCCTCGCCGTTCCAGCAGCGGCTGGGCGCGCTGGTGCTGCTCTATGCGATTGCGGCGTCCGCCTGGAATATCGTCGGCGGTTATGCCGGGCAGGTGTCGGTGGGACACGTCGTGTTCTTCGGTTGCGGCGCCTATGCCGCAATGGGGTCCTACGCCAAATTCGGCCTCTCGCCGTTGTTCGGTATCCCCGGCGGCATCGTTGTCGCGGTGGGGCTCGCCGCGATCATCGGCGTGCCGACGCTGCGGCTGTCAGGCCATTACTTCAGCATGGCGACCATCGCCGTCGCCGAGACGATGCGGCTGATCGTCACCAACACCGAGTGGCTGGGGGCGGCCGTCGGCCTCTCGGGTCCGACAGTGCCGCGCAATATCTTCGATCTCTCGTTCCTGTCGTCGCTGCCGTATTACTATCTCTTCCTCGCCGTTCTCGCGATCACGCTGCTGATCACCTGGTGGATGACCAACAGCCGGATGGGATTTTACCTGCGCGCGATCAAGGATTCCGAGCGAGCCGCGCGTTCGCTCGGCGCGCCGGCCGCACGCACAAAGCTCTACGCTTACATGCTGAGCGCGGCGCTGACGAGCGTTGCGGGTGCGCTCTATGCGATGATGTTCGGATTCGTCGATCCCGAGTCCGGCCTCGGCATCCTGATCTCGGTGAAGATCCTGATCATGGCGGCGCTGGGCGGGGCAGGGCTGCTGTTCGGACCGCTGGTGGGAGCCGCGATCCTGGTGCCGCTGGAGGAGATCTCCAACAGCTGGCTCGGTGGCCGGGGCGCAGGCCTCACCTTCGTGCTCTATGGCGCGATCATCGTGCTGATCGCGCGCTTCCAGCCCGGCGGCCTGCTCAGCCTGTTCACGCGCCGCAGCAAGGCCAAGATTGATACGTCGAAGACGGACGCGGGAGCCGGCCATGCTCCTTGAGGCCCGCGGGATCACAAAGGCGTTCGGCAGCTTCAAGGCGGTGGACGATGCCTCCGTGACGCTGGAGCAGGGCGACATTCTCGGCCTGATCGGCCCGAACGGAGCCGGAAAATCCACCTTCTTCAACTGCCTCACCGGCGATCTCAAGGCCACCTCCGGCCGCGTGCTGTTCGAGGGGAGCGACATCACCGACTTCGCGCCGGAGCAGCGCGCCGGGCTCGGGCTCGCGCGCACCTTCCAGGTGCCACAAACCTTTGAGGGCATGACGGTGCTCGAGAACGTCATGATCGGGGCGTTCCTGCGCACCTCGCATCGCAAGGAGGCTGAGACAAAAGCACGCGCGGTGCTGGAGCGGGTCGGCATGAACAGGCTTGCCGATGCACCGGCCCGCTCGCTCGGCACGCCCGGCCGCAAGCGGCTGGAGATTGCGCGTGCGCTTGCGACCGAGCCAAAGGTGCTGCTGCTCGACGAGGCCATGGCCGGCCTCAACGCGCATGAGGTGAGGCTCGCGATCGATCTCGTCCGCGACATCCACCGCTCCGGCATCACGCTCGTCATCGTCGAGCACATCATGGAAGTGATCATGTCGCTCGCCAGCCGCGTCATGGTGTTCCACCAGGGCAAGGAGATCGCCCGCGGCTCGCCGCGCGACGTCACGTCCAATCCGGCCGTGATCGAGGCCTATCTCGGCAAGCGCGCGGCCAAGGCGGCCGCCGGCCATACGCCGGTCGAATTGATGGGCGGGCCGGACCTATGAGCGGGGCGCTGCTGCGGATCGAGCACCTCGAAGTGCGCTATGGCGACCTCATCGGCGTCTCCGACGTCTCGCTGGAGGTGCCCGAAGGCAGCGTCGTCGCGCTGCTCGGCTCCAATGGCGGCGGCAAGACCACAACGCTGAATGCGATTGCCGGGCTCATTCCCGTGCATTCAGGATCGATCAGCTTCCGCGGCGAGGAGATCGCAGGCCAGAAGGCGTTTGCGATCGTGCGCAAGGGCCTGGCGCTGTCGCCGGAAGGCTGGCGGCTATTCGTGCAGCAGAGCGTCGAGAACAATCTGATGCTCGGTGCCACGCCGCTGCACGACAAGTCGCGCCAGGCCACGCTGCTCGAGCGCGTCTACGAGTTCTTTCCGCGCCTGAAGGAGCGCCGCAACCAGCGCGCCGGCACCATGTCCGGCGGCGAGCGGCAGATGCTTGCGGTCGGCCGCGCGCTGATGAGCGATCCGAAGCTGCTGATGCTCGACGAGCCCTCGCTCGGCCTTGCGCCGGCGGTGGTCGAATCCATGTACGAGACTTTTGGCCGCCTGCATCGCGAGGGCCTGACCATCCTGCTCGCCGAGCAGTCGATCGAGCTTGCACTGGAAGTCTCGGACTTTGCGACCGTGCTCCAGGTCGGGAAGAGCGTATTGTCCGGCACAGCGGCGGCGCTGGCCGAGGATCCTCAGGTGCAGAAGGCCTATCTCGGCGGGAGCTGATTGATCTCGGCCTGAAGCAGCAGCAACAGGCACCCGGCCAGCCGCGTCTCGATCTCCTTCGACCGAAGCTGTAGCGGGCCGGGATCGTTGAGGATCGCGTTCACCAGCGTGCCCAGCACGATTTGGAAGCCGAAGGCGATGGTGCGGGTCTTTGCCGCCTTGCGGCCCTTGCCCATGGCCGGCAGCAGGAGAGGGGTGGCACGCAGCGTGGTCGCCTTCGCGAGCGCCTTGAACGGGGTCCATTTGTCCGGACGGGTGTCGTCATGCTGAAGCGCGGCGCGCAGCACACCCTCGTGGTTGCGGATCCAGGCGACGATGCCGCTGACGATGACATGGCAGAGCTTGTCGAGGCTCGTCTCGACTGATGGCTGCCTGATTTCGCCCAGCCGCTGCTCGCCGTCACGCACGGCCAGCGCCATCAGTGCGTTGAAATAGGCCTCCTTGCTCTCGAAGCGGCTGTAGAAGGCACCGACCGTAACTCCGACTTCAGTGCAGAGCGCCTCGATCGAGAGCTCGGCAAGGCTGCGCGTCCGCAGCATGTCGGCGCCGGCGCGCAGCAGCGCCAGCGTCGTCTCGCGGCTGCGCTTCTGCCGCGACGGGGCGACGCCCGGCAGGTCGAAATCGCGAGATCCGGGCTCTATCGACGATGGCCGCATCCGTGCTTGCATCTGCCCCAAATCATAATCATAATTCGGATTATAATTTAGATCGGGGCGAGCCGCGGGTCAACCGCGGCCCTTTTACCGGCTAAACAGGGAGGAGCAGATGAGCGCAGGCAGCGGCACGCCGTTCCGCGGCAGCGTCGGCAAGACGGTTGCGGAGTCAAAGCCCTGGTGGCCGGAGGCAGCGAGGCCGCCCGAAGGCGCGCCGAACATCCTGGTCGTGCTGTTCGACGACGTCGGCTTCTCCGATTTCGGCTGCTATGGTTCGGCGATCAAGACGCCGACCATCAACAGGCTCGCGGCGGAGGGCCTGCGCTACAGCGGTTTCCATACGACCGCGATGTGCTCGACGACGCGGGCTGCGCTGCTCACCGGACGCAATCATCATTCGGTCGGCGTCGGGTGCCTTGCCAATTTCGACTCCGGTTATCCCGGCTATCGCGGCAAGATCGCGCGCGAGGCGGGGACGCTTGCCGAGATGCTGCGCGTGCACGGCTATCGCAACTACATGGTCGGTAAATGGCACGTTACGCCGCTGACCGAGAGCGGCGCCACCGGTCCGTTCGACGGCTGGCCGCTCGGCCGCGGCTTCGATCGCTTCTACGGTTTCCTCGATGCCGAGACCGATCAATACGCGCCAGAACTCGTCTCGGACAACACGCATGTCGATCCACCGGGCACCTATGCCGATGGCTATCATCTGACCGAGGACCTGATCGATCAGTCGATCCGCTTCATCGGCGATCATGTCGCCGATCGTCCTGATATCCCGTGGCTCACCTGGGTCGCGCTCGGTGCCTGCCACGCGCCGCACCAGGCGCCGATGGAGATCATCCGCAGCTACGACGCGGCCTTCGCGCATGGCTGGGACGTTGAACGGGAGCAACGGCTGTCGCGCCAGAAGGCGATGGGATTGGTGCCTGAGGGAACGCGGATGCCGCCGCGCAATGACGGCGTGAAGGCCTGGGAGGAGCACTCCGCCGACGAGCGGCGCGTTTTTACGCGCCTGCAGGCGGCCTTCGCCGGCATGCTCGACCATTCCGATCGGCATCTTGCGCGGCTTGTCGCATTTCTGGACACGGCCGGCATTCGCGACAACACGGTGATCATCGTGATGTCCGACAATGGTGCGAGCCAGGAGGGCGGGCCACTCGGCTTCGTCAATGCGATGGGGCCGTTCAACTTCAAGCCGGAGCCGATCGCGGAGAAGCTGAGCCGTATCGACGACATCGGCGGGCCGGATACGCACAGCAATTTCCCCCATGGCTGGGCGATGGCGTCGAATACGCCGCTGCGGCGCTACAAGCAGAACACCCATGGCGGCGGCATTCGCGATCCCTTCGTCATCAACTGGCCGAAGAAGATCGCAGGCAAAGGCGAGTTGCGACACCAGTTCGTCCACGCCAGCGATCTCACACCGACGCTGCTGGAGCTGATCGGCATCGAGGCGCCCACGACGATCGCGGGCTGCCGGCAGATGCCGCTCGAAGGCGAGAGCTTTGCGCGCTCGATCATCGATGCATCCGCGCCCTCAAAGAGCTCGCCGCAATATTTCGAGATGTTCGGCCATCGCGGCCTCTGGCAGGCGGGATGGAAAGCGGTCGCCTTCCATCCATCGGGCACGCCATTCGAGAACGACAAATGGGAGCTGTTCCATCTCGACGAAGACTTCTCCGAGACCAATGACCTCGCGGCCAAGGAGCCGGAGCGTCTCGCGCGGATGATCGCGACGTGGTGGGCGGAAGCCGAGAAGCACAATGTGCTGCCGCTCGACGACCGCTTCGGACCGCGCTTTGCGGAGAACGCCGCGCGCTTCCACGGTGCGCGCCATCATTTCGTCTTCCATGCCGGTATGGGGCACGTGCCGACCGACGTTGCGCCCGATGTGCGCAGCCGCAGCTACACGATCGAGGCGCATGTCGAATTCGGTGAGCAGGGCGCTGACGGCGTGCTGATCTCGCATGGCGATGCGACGTCGGGCTACAGCCTCTATGTCAGGGATGGCCATCTCGTGCACGACCTCAACATCGGCGGCAGCCACCAGATCGTCCGCTCGGATTCCAAAGTGCCTTCAGGCGTACGGCGGCTCGGCGTGCATGTCGAACGTCTCGTGCGCAAGCAGCCGCCCGCAAAAGGCTCGCGCACCGGCGTCACCGAATACACGCTGCTGATTGACGGCGAACCTGCGGGCGCGCTCCAGACCCAGCTCGGCTTCCACACGCTGATCTCGTGGTCCGGCCTCGACATCGGCCGCGACCGCGGCAGCCCGGTGTCGCATTACGAGGCGCCGTTCGAATTCGGGGGCAGGCTGCTCCGCGTCACCGTCACCATGCACACCGACCAGAAGCTCGACGGCGATGCCGTCGGCAATGCACAGATGGCGCGGCAGTAGAGGGCTGCATCGGCGCCGTCATTGCGAGCGCAGCGAAGCAATCCAGACTGCCCTCTGCGGAAAGAGCACTGGATTGCTTCGCTACGCTCGCAATGACGAGGTGAGGGGCGTGCACTCCAGCGGGAGGCGAGAGCAGCCTTACTTGATCTTGTCGTAGGCCGCGGCGAAATCGCCGAGCGGCATCGGGATCGCGATGGTCTCCTTGGCCATGTTCTGGAAGGAGACCTTCAGCTGCTTGCCGGACCGCAAGGTCGCGAGCAGGTCCGCCGCGATCGGCGTCGAGGCGTAGCAGCCGCGGTTCTCGCAGGTCTGGATCTGGAGGTCGACCGACTTGCCTTCGTCGACCTGGAGCTTGGCGCCGACGGGCAAATTGAGACCGAGCGGCAATTGCAACAGCGCCACCGGCGTGCGGGTGTCGGGCGCGATGCGGATGTTGATCAGGATGATGGTCTGGCCGGTCTTGGTCAGCACCGCGTTCTGCTCCATCGCGCATTCGAGCGGCGCGTCGCGGCTGACGCTGGTGCAGCGCACGACCCAGCCGCCCTGCTGCGCACCATCAGCCTGGGGCTGCGTCGGAGCGGGCGCGGGCTGTGCGGCCGGAGCAGGGGGAGCAGCGTTCTTCTTGGCGCCCTGCTGGGCATACGCAGCGCCCGTCGACAACAGGAGCGCTGCGGCGAGGGCGACAAGTCTGGATTGAGCGAGCATGGCGAAACCGCGTTGGCGTGAACCGAGGGCCTCGCTGTAGCGTCGCGAGAGCCGCGGCGCAAGGTTACTCGGCGGCTTCCTTGACGGTGCCGTGCGTGGGCGTTTCGTGGCCCTCGGCATCATCCGAACGGCCCCAGCCCGAGAACCAGTTGTTGAGCCTGTCGAGATAGAGATAGACGACGGGTGTGGTGAACAGCGTCAGCGCCTGGCTGACGATCAGGCCGCCGACCATGGCGTAGCCGAGCGGCTGGCGGATCTCGGCGCCGGTGCCGTGGCCGAGCATCAGCGGCACGCCGCCGAGCAGCGCGGCCATCGTCGTCATCATGATGGGGCGGAAGCGCAACAGCGCAGCCTGACGGATCGATTCCTCCGGCGTCTTGTGGTGGTCGCGCTCTGCCGCAATGGCGAAGTCGACCATCATGATGCCGTTCTTCTTCACGATGCCGATCAGCAGAATGACGCCGATCAAGGCAATGAGGCTGAACTCGAAGCCGGCCGCCATCAGGATCGCGAGCGCGCCGACACCGGCCGAGGGCAGGGTCGACAGAATCGTGATCGGATGGATGTAGCTCTCATAGAGGATGCCGAGGATCAGGTAGACCACCACGAGGGCTGCGAGGATCAGCAGCGGCACGGTGCCGAGCGATTGCTGGAACGCCTGCGCGGTGCCCTGGAAGCTCGAGTTCAGTGTCGGCGGCGCGCCGAGCTCGGCCATCGCCTTCTGCACGGCTTCGGTGGCCTGGCCGAGCGCGACGCCTTGCGCGAGGTTGAAGCTGATCGTGATCGCCGGGAACTGGCCCTGGTGGCTGATCGAGAGCGGGCGGACCGGATCGGTGCTCCAGGTCGCGAAGGTCGACAGCGGCACCTGGTCGCCGGTCAGGGGTGATCTCAGATACAGCTTGTTCAGGCTCTCGAGGTTGCCCTGCATCTCCGGCAGGATCTCGAGGATCACCTTGTAGGTGTTGAGCTGGGTGAAATACTGCGTGACCTGCCGCTGCCCGAAGGCGTCGTACAGCGTGTCGTCGATCAGCTGCGGCTGGATGCCGTAGCGCGCGGCGGTGTCGCGGTTGATCTTGAGCTGGACCGTGGTGCCCTGCGTCTGCTGGTCGGTCGCGACGTCGCGCAGCTCCGGCAGCGTCGCCATCTTGGCGAGGATCTTCGGCGCCCAGTCGTTGAGCTCGGCGAGATCGGCATCCTGCAAGGTGAATTCGAACTGCGTGCGCGTCGGCCGGCCGCCGAGCCGGACGTCCTGGGCCGCCTGCATGTAGAGGCGGGCGCCGGACACCTTCTCGAGCTTGGGACGCAGCCGCGCGATGATCTGCTGTGCCGAGGCCCCGCGCTCGTCGCGCGGCTTCAGCGTGATGAACATGTTGCCGTTGTTGCCGGCGCGGCCGCTGCCGCCGATGTTCATGGCGATCGTGGCGATGTCAGGATCTTCCATCACGATCTTGCCGAGCTCGACCTGGCGGCGCTGCATCTCGGCGAAGGAGATGTCCTGGGAGGCTTCCGAGGTGGCGGTGATCAGGCCGACGTCCTGCTGCGGGAAGAAGCCCTTGGGGATCAGGATGAACAGGTAGATCGACAGGCCAAGCGTGGCGAAGAAGATCAGAAGCGTGGTGCGCCGCCAGGCCATTGCATGGTCGAGCACGTATTCATAGCCGCGCAGCATGCCGTCGAAGGCGGCTTCGCTCCACTGGTAGAACTTGCCGTGGGTCACTTCGCCATGGGCGCGCAGGAAGCGCGAGGCCATCATCGGCGTCAGGGTCAGCGACACGAACATCGAGACGAAGATGGTCATCGCCAGCACGACCGCGAATTCGCGGAACAGGCGGCCGATGATGCCGCCCATCAGCAGCAGCGGGATCAGCACCGCGACCAGCGAGATGCTGATCGAGACGATGGTGAAGCCGATTTCCTTGGAGCCCCGGAAGGCCGCCGCCATCGGCGATTCGCCTTCCTCGATATAGCGCGTGATATTCTCGAGCATCACGATGGCGTCGTCGACGACGAATCCGACCGCGATGGTGAGCGCCATCAGCGACAGATTGTCGAGCGAATAGCCCCAGACCCACATCAGGGCGCACGCGCCGAGCAGCGCCAGCGGAACCGTGATGGTAGGAATCACCGTCGCCCAGAAGCTGCGCAGGAAGACGAAGATGACCATGACCACGAGGGCGATGGTCAGCAGCAGCGTGAATTGCACGTCCTCGACCGCGGCGCGGATCGTCGTGGTGCGGTCGCTGATGACCTCGATCTTGATCGCGGGCGGGATTGCCGCGACGAGGCGGGGCAGGGTCGCCTTGATCCGGTCAACGGTCTCGATGACGTTGGCGCCCGGCTGCTTGAACACCACCAGGAACACGCCGCGCTTGCCGTTGGCCCAGGCTGCCTGCTTGGCGTCTTCAGCGCCGCTGACCGCCTGGCCGATGTCGCGGATTCTAAGCGGACCGCCGTTGCGATAGGCGATGATGACGTCGTTCCAGTCCTTGGACTGGGTCAGCTGGTCGTTGGCGTAGATCGTGTAGGCGCGCTTGTCGCCGTCGATATTGCCCTTGGGGCTGTCGACCGTGGTGATCGCGATCTGGCTGCGCACGTCCTCCATCGACAGGCCCTTGGCAACGAGTTTCGCCGGGTCGATCTGAATGCGGATGGACGGCTTCTGCTGGCCGCCGATGAAGACTTGCGCGACGCCGGAGAGCTGGCTGATCTGCTGGGCGAGCTGGGCGTCGACCGCGTCGCTGACGCTGGTGAGCGGCATGGTCTCCGACGTCGCCGACAGCAGCAGGATCGGCGCGTCGGCCGGGTTGACCTTGCGGTAGGTCGGCGGCGAGGGCAGGTTCTTCGGCAACTGGCCGCTGGCGGCGTTGATGGCGCCCTGCACGTCGTTGGCGGCGCCGTCGATGCTGCGGTTGAGGTCGAACTGGATGGTGATCGACGCGGTGCCGAGATAACTCGTCGAGGTCATCTGGGCGATGCCGGGGATCTGGGCGAACTGGCGCTCCAGCGGCTGGGCCACCGACGAGGCCATGGTCTCGGGGCTGCCGCCCGGCAGATTGGCGGTGATCTGGATGGTCGGGAAGTCAACCTGCGGCAGCGGGGCGACCGGCAGCAGGGGGTAGGCGACGAGACCGACGAAGAGGATGCCGGCCATCAGCAGCGAGGTGCCGATGGGATAACGGATGAAAGGTGCCGAAATCCCGCCCTCGGTCATTCCTGTCGTACCTTGTTCTGGGCCGGATCCGAGCTCGCCACCGCCGTCGAGACGAGGCTTCCGGGCTGTACCTTGAATTGTCCGCCGGTGATCACCTGCTGCCCGGGCGTGAGGCCCTCGTCGACGACCGAACGTCCGTCGATGGCGTAGCTGACCTTGATCTTGCGCACTTCGGCCTTGTTGTCCTGATTGACGGTATAAGCGTAGAGGCCGTTGGTGGAATGCTGGACCGCGTCATCCGGAACCACGGTCGCGTCCTTCAGCGTCCGTACCAGAAGGCGTGTCGAAACCGACTGGCCCGGCCAAAGCGCGTGGTCCTTGTTGTCGAACACCGCCTTGAGCCGAATAGTCCCGCTGGTCGTATCGACCTGGTTGTTGATCACCGCGAGCTTGCCCTCGGCCAGCGTCTTCTTGCCATCGGTTGTGAAGGCGATCACCTTCAGGGCGTCGGCCTTCTGGCCCTCGGCGATGTAGGGCAGCTGATCTTCCGGCGCGGTGAAGATCACCGAGATCGGCTCCACCTGCGAGATCGTGACGATCCCCGTCTGCGTGGAAGCGGTGACGATGTTGCCGACGTCGACCAGGCGCAGGCCGGCGACGCCGGTGATCGGCGACTTGATCTGGGTGTAATCGAGCTGGGTCTGGGCGTTCGAGATCGCAGCTTCGTCAGCGGCGATCTGCGCGGTCAGCTGGGCGACGGTCGAGCGCTGGGTGTCGACCCGCTGCGCGGTGGCGAACTCGCCGAGCTTCATGGCGCGCTGGAGTTCGAGATTGGCATTGGCGATATTCGCCTCGTCCTGCGCCTTCTTGGCCTTGGCCTGGTCGAGCGTGGCCTGATAGGGGCGGGGATCGATCGAGGCCAGAAGCTCGCCTTCCCGGACGATCTGGCCCTCGGTGAAGGCGATCCTGTCGATCTGGCCGTCAACCCTTGTCCGGACTTGTACGGTGTTGAAACCCGCAACCGTGCCGAGACCGGTCAGATAGACCGGGAAATCAACCTTCTGGACCGGCGCAACGCTCACGGGAATGGCGGGCGCGCGGGGCGGGCCTTTCTGTGCGGTCTGGGCTTTTCCCGCCTCCGGCGAGCCGAATTTCTGCCAACCATAGTAACCCGCGGAGGCCACGGCCGCGATGATCAGAATCCAGAGGATCGGCCGGGACTTTTTCATATCGTCTCGTGTCGGCTCGTATGCCCTAGGCAAAGAAATTTTGGGGCAATGATAGGGTTCCAGCGCGCTTGTATAATACACGCCAAGTTCCAGTGTAAACAGCACTATCGGCTGAGAATCCTAAACAATTGGAAAGCTTTGCACTGCCTAGGCAACTCTCTGGCGCGCCGGTGTGCAGTGCTGCATTTTCCCGGCGCGAACGATCGGCGTGCAAAAATTGGGCAATGCTCGCAGCCGGTGTAGGCCGAGCGCGGCGAGTCCGGAGAGGGCTGGCGCCTCGCTCGGCCGGGAGCCGCGGGATTTGTGCTTTGCGAGAATGGTTCTAAGTCGCGCGGGTCGCGTTTCGGTTGTCAGGAAAATCCGCATCGTTCATAGCGGCGCCACCACATAGGAGCGCAGGATGGACGAACTGAACGGCAAGCTGATCGCGTGTCAGATTCTGATCACGGGATTGATCGCGCGCGTCGCCAACGAGCAGCGCGATCCCCTGCGCTTCCTCACCGACTTCCGCGACGAGATCAAAGCCGTTGTGAAAGGCGTCAATATCGCCGGTATGGACAATTCCGATCGCGTGCGTGCGGTCGCGCAGCAGACCGTCGACGAATTGTTCTCGCTGATGAAGCCACCGAGCAGTGACTGACGGCTGCACAAATTGAGGTCTGAAAGCAACCTCACTGTGTCTGACTGCATCAATTTGTCGCTCGAGATTTCAGCGGTTTCAGATTCGAAATTTTAGAATCGATTTGAACTAGACCAATTCAAGTGATCTAGCCGGTCCCGCTGCATTGACGTGATTTTTTGCGACCGATAGCACCGCCTTATCGCTCATCGAAGTGAATGAGCGGACATGAAGATGGGGCGTGTTGGTATGGGGCAGGTGGTTGCACCGAAGTCGTTGCGTGCGGTGGCAGCGTTCAATCCGGTGGATGAGAAGTCCGCGGGCATTTCCGGCAAGAAGGTCTCGGCGGTCGCGAGCTTGATCGCGGCGGCGTCGGTGTCGAGCGGCGCAGAGGCGCAGCAGTCGAACCTGCCGCCGGTGACGGTCGATGCGCCGGTCCAGCGTCCGCGTCCGGCGGCGTCGAAGCCGACGCCGGATCAGGTCCGCGCGCGCAACGCACTGCGCCGCGCCGCACAGCGCCAGCAGGCGGCCCAGCAAGCCGCTCCCGCCGTCCCGGCCGGCGAAGTGGACCGGAATCCCTATTCCGATCCGGCTGCGCCCTACAAGGTCGATCACGTCCAGGCCTCGGGCAAGTTTCCCGAGCCGATGCTGAACACGCCGAAGACCATCACGGTGCTCAGCAAGGAAGTGCTCCAGGACAAAAACGCCACGACGCTGAAGGAAATCGGGCGTTCGACGGCCGGCGTGACGCTGGGCTCGGGCGAGGGCGGCAACGCGTTCGGCGACCGCTTCTTCATCCGCGGCTTCGATGCGCGCAACGACGTCTTCATCGACGGCATCCGCGATCCCGCGGTCTCCATCCGTGAGAACTTCTTCACCGAGCAGATCGAGATCCTGCGCGGTCCGGCATCCTCCTATGCCGGCCGCGGCACCGCAGGCGGCGCCATCAATATCGTCACCAAGCAGGCCGGTGACGTCAACTTCAAGCGCATGGATACCGAGTTCGGTACCGACAGGACCAAGCGCGTCACGATCGACGTCAACCAGGTCGTCGATCCGACCTTCTCGGTGCGCACCGGCGGCCTGTTCCAGGACGCCAATGTCGCAGGCCGCGACTACGTGACCGACAATCGCTGGGGCACCTTCCTCTCCACCAAGTACACCCCGACCACCGATCTCAAGATCACGACGAACTACGTTCATACCGATCTCAGCGGCCTGCCGGATTTCGGCGTTCCCTATTACAAGCAGGGCAACGTGCCGGTGACGTCGGCGGGCATTCCGCGTGGCGCCTGGTACGGCTTCCTCAACCGCGACTTCCAGACCGCGCGGCAGGATTTCGGCACCGGCACGGTGGAGTACAAGGTCAACGAGGCCATCACGCTGAGCAGCAAGGTGCGCGGCGAGCACTCGCTCTTGAACTACATCGGCACGCTGCCGCAGAATCCGGTGACGACCAACGCCAATCCGCTGCTGTGGACCACGACGGCGAGCGCGCAGAGCCGCTACCAGACCGTGGACGTGTGGGCCAACCAGAACGAGGCGACGTTCAAGCTCGATACCGGTGGGGTCAAGCACACCGCGGTGTTCGGCGTCGAATATACGAACGAGAATATTTCGATCGACCGTTACTCGGGCCTCGCGTCGGAACTGGCCGGCAGCGCGTTCACGAGCAGTGGAGCCGTCTCGGGGGTCAATCTCTACTCGCCCCAGTACACCTACGCTCCTTTCGGTACACCGTCGCTGACGGGCAATCCGACGCGTTATGGTGTCAACACCAGCAGCGTGTACGTCATGGACACCGCGAACTGGCAGGATACCATCATCGTCAATGGCGGCGTGCGCTACGATGGCTATAGCCAGAGCTCGTCCACGAACACGGCCTACCTCAAGCAGAACAACGATCTCGTCAATTACAACGTTGGCCTCGTCTACAAGCCGGTGTCGATCGGCAGCCTTTATGCCGCCTATGCAACCTCGGCCAATCCGTTCGGCTCCGAGCTTGACGCCACCGGCACCGATTACGGTGGCGTTCCCGCCAACACGACCGTCCTGCTCGGACCCGAACGCAACAAGGCCGCCGAAGTCGGCACCAAGTGGGAACTGGTGGATCGTCACCTGCTGGTGTCCGGCGCGCTGTTCCAGACCACCAAGGACAATGCGCGTGAAACCAACGCCGCAGGCTTGCTCACCGCGAACGCGGCCTACCGCATCCAGGGCATCGACATCGAGGCCGAGGGGAAGATCACCGATCGCTGGAGCGTCTTTGGCGGCATCGTGCTGATGCAGTCGAAGGTCACCCAGAGCAACATCGCCTCCAACATCGGCCTCCAACTGGCCAACGTCGCCCACCAGTCGTTCAGCATGCTCACGAAGTACAAGTTCGACGACGGCTGGGAGCTGGGTGGGCAGGCGGTGTACCGCTCGAAGGTCTATGGCGGCACGTTCGCGGCCAACACCGGCAACGAGCTGCCGAGCTATTGGCGCTTCGACGCGTTCGTCGAGAAGAAGATCGACAAGAACTGGACCATGAAGTTCTACGCCCAGAACCTCACCAACAAGCTGTACTACGACACGCTCTATCGCAGCGCAGTGCCGTTCGTCGCGGTCGCACCGGGCAGGGCGTTCTATCTCATCACGACGGCCAAGTTCTGATCGCGCCGGTCAGATCGGGGATGTCTGCCATCGCAGGCATCCCTCCGGCTTCCGCACCCGATGGCGCGTGTGTGACACCAGCATCGAAGGACAAGAGCGACGCAAGTTTAGAACGGTTACAAACTCAAGCTTAGAACGATTACAAAGTGACGCGCTCAGACAAGTTTAGAATTACTTTGAAACGGGCGGATTCCCCCGCAGTGTTGCCGTGATCGCGTTGACCCCCATTAACACGCCCGATAGCACCGATGCGTCGCGTTGTCGCAACGCGGCCAATGGAAGCATAAGCACTGTGGGGCGTGTGATGGGCATGACAAAAACACCGCGATCGTTGCGTTCGGTCGCGGTTCAGAAATCGTTCGGCAATAATTTCGAT
This sequence comes from Bradyrhizobium sp. GW821-FHT13H05, assembly GCF_058804065.1. Classification (NCBI taxonomy): domain Bacteria; kingdom Pseudomonadati; phylum Pseudomonadota; class Alphaproteobacteria; order Hyphomicrobiales; family Nitrobacteraceae; genus Bradyrhizobium; species Bradyrhizobium sp. GW821-FHT13H05. The sequence continues at coordinate 97,007 of NZ_JBXAPO010000019.1, forward strand.
GCTGCGACGGGCAAAACCGTCTCCGCGGTCGCTGGGCTGATCGCGGTTGCTTCATGTTCTGGCGCAGAAGCGCAAACGCCGGTTCCGCCGGTCGCGGTCGAAGCGCCGGTTGCCCGGCCGCGTCCCGTAGCGTCGAAGCCCACCGCCGAGCAGGTCCGCGCGCGTAACGCGCTGCGGCGCGCGGCGCAGCGGCAGCAGGCCGCAACGGCTCCGGTTGCCAACCCGAGCCCTGGCGCTCCCGATCGCGATCCGTACGCAAATCCTGCCGCGCCTTACATGGCCACCCGGGTGCAGGCGTCGGGCAAATTCCCCGAGCCGATCCTCAACACGCCAAAAACGATCACCGTGCTTACAAAGGATGTGCTCGCGGACAAGAACGCCACGACGCTGAAGCAGGCAATCCTGAGCACGGCCGGCGTCACCCTCGGCACCGGCGAAGGCGGCAATGCCTTTGGCGACCGCTTCTTCATCCGCGGCTTCGATGCCCGCAACGACGTCTTTATCGACGGCGTGCGCGATTCCGGCGTCAGCGTCCGTGAAAACTTCTTCACCGAGCAGGTCGAGATCCTGCGTGGTCCCGGCTCGTCCTTCGCCGGCCGCGGCACGACCGGCGGCGCGATCAACATCGTGACCAAGCAGGCGACGACTGCAGGTAATTTCTACAACATGGACAGCACGTTTGGCACCGACAGGACCAAGCGCGTGGTGCTCGACGTCAACCAGGTGATCAATCCGACTTGGGCGGTGCGTGCGGGCGGCCTGTTTCAGGACGCGAATGTCGCCGGCCGTGACTATGTGACGGACAATCGCGACGGCGCGTTTGTCGCCACGACCTGGAAGCCGGTCGATGCGGCCAAAATCACCGCCAATTACATCCATACCGAGCTGACTGGCCTTCCGGATTTCGGCGTGCCTTACTACCGGCCCAGCACTGCCACCACCGCAGGCGGCCCGTTCCCGGATTTCGGTTCGAACCGAAAGAACTGGTATGGCTTTCTCAACCGCGACTTCTATCGGACCGGTCAGGACATCGGCTCGCTCAATGCCGAAGTGCAGGTCACGCCCGACCTGTTGATCACCAACAGGTTCCGGGATTCGCATTCCACCCAGAACTATATCGGAACGCTGCCGGAGGCGCCGACGCTGGTCGCTGGAGCTCCGTTTACGGCTTATACGTTGAGCGCGAATCCGCAAAGCCGCTACCAGGCCACTGACGTGATCGCCAACCAGACCGAGGCGACCTACAAGTTCGCTGACGGCGTCGGCTTCAGGCACACTGCGCTTGCCGGCTTCGAATATGATCACGAAACATCGTCCATCGACAGCTATACCGGCCTCGCTTCGGAAGCTTTGCCGGGCGGGTTCACTGGAAGCTCGTTGACAGGCGTGAGCGTGTTCAGTCCGCAATACACGAACCTCGCCTTCGGAATTCCCGGCGGTCTGACGGGGCGGCCAACCAACATCAAGATCGACACCAAGAGTGTCTACGTGATGGATACGGCTAACTACAACGACTTGCTGATTCTCAACGGCGGCGTCCGATACGACGACTACAACGTCAGGGTGAACGGCTACGGCACCGTCAACGGCGTTGCCGGCATCTTCGGACAGCAGCAGCAGGACTACGGCCTGCCCAACTTTAATCTCGGCTTGACCCTCAAGCCCTTGCCGAACGGCAGCGTATATGTTGCCTACGCTACGTCGTCCAATCCGGTCGGCGCGGAGTTCGATGGCACGAGCATTCAGTACGGCGGACTTTCGCCCGTATTGAACGGCAACCCTCCTCAGATTTTCGGGCCGGAGAAAAACAAGGCGATCGAACTCGGTACCAAGTGGGAGCTGTTCGACCGGAACTTGCTGCTCACGGCTGCGCTCTTCCAGACCGAAAAAGAAAATGCTCGCGAGTCGTTCAACGTGACCGCCGCGACTGCGACCGCTGCGTGTCCTTACACGGCGACATCGGGGAATGTCTCCTGCATAAGCGCAGGGGCCGCGTATCGCATTCGCGGCATCGACCTTGGAGTTAGCGGCAAGATTACCGACAAGTGGAGCGTCTTCGGCGGTCTCGTCTTGATGCAGTCGGAGGTTACGAAATCTCTGATCAAGCCGGCTAATCTGGCGCTCTACACCACGAACGTTGGCCTTCCGCTTTCGAACGTCGCGCACCAATCCTTCAGCCTGCTCAGCAAGTACCAGGTGAACGACATGTGGGAGCTCGGCGGCCAAGCGGTCTACCGGTCGAAGGTCTACGGAGGCACGTTCCTCGCTGCCAACCAGGGCACCTCGATCCCGAGCTACTGGCGGTTCGACGCCTTCGCTGAAGCCAAGCTCGACCAGCACTGGAAGCTGAAGCTGTTCGTGAACAACATCTTCGACAAACGCTACTACGACGCTCTGTACCAGAGCGCCGCGCCCTTCGTGCTCGAAGCACCGGGTCGCGCCGCCTATCTGGTGATTTCGGCGCGCTACTGATGGAGACATGACGAGGTGCCATGCTGACATGCATAGAGGGCGTTCTGAGCAAGGACGATGTGGCGGAGTTCCGCCGCATCATGGACGCCAGCGATTGGGAAGACGGCCGTTCCACCGCGGGCGCGCAGTCAGCAATGGTCAAGCGCAACGAGCAGTTGCCTCCTGACAGCGAGGTCGCACGCAAGCTGGGCAACCGCATCATTTCGGCGTTGACGTCGAATCCGCGGTTCCTGGCTGCTGCGATCCCGCTCCAGATCTTCCCGCCGCTGTTCAACCGCTATGCGGCCAACAGCGGCCACCATTTCGGCCTGCATGTCGACAATGCGATCCGCGGCGACCGCCTGACCGGCCTTCGCATCCGCACAGACCTGTCGGTTACGCTGTTCCTCGCCGAGCCGGACGAGTACGATGGTGGCGAACTTGTGATCGAGGACACCTACGGTTCGCACGAAGTCAAGTTGCCAGCCGGCGACTGCGTGCTCTATCCCTCGACAAGCCTGCATCTCGTGACGCCGGTGACAAGGGGGACGCGGGTTGCGTCTTTCTTCTGGCTTCAGAGCATGATACGGGACGATCAAGCCCGTACCATGATTTTTGACCTCGACACCGCGATTCAGGCGCTGGTGGAACGGCTCGGGCGTGACGATCCCGAAACGGTCAAATTGACGGGTATCTATCACAACCTCATTCGCTACTGGGCCGAAGTATGAAGATCATGTCCTTCCAAGCAAGCCTCGCCGCCGCCTTGATGCTGGCGGCCGCCTGGCTCGCATCCCCTGTTTCTGCCCAGACACAAAGCCCGGCGGCGCCGCCGGCAGCTCAAGCGCCCGCCGCCAGTCCGGCCCCGGCTGCTGCTGCGCCGGCCGCGCCCTCGGCCACCGCACCGGCGGCGGCGAAGTCCGACGTGGTGTCCATTGGCGTGCCCGCCATGAAGGAATTGTCGCCCTGGGTGATGTTCCTGTCGGCGGACGTCGTCGTGAAGGCGGTGATGATCGGGCTCGCCTTTGCCTCGCTGATGACCTGGACCGTCCTGATCGCCAAGTCGTTCGAGCTGTCGGTCGCGTCCGCCAAGCTGCGTTCGGCGCTGAAGAAGATCGCGGAAGCGCGCTCGCTGGCCGAGGCGCAAATGGCGCTGGGCGCCAAGGCGGGCATCCTTCCGTCCTTCCTGGCGGCGGCGTTGCGCGAAGCGCGGATGTCGGCCGGCCTGTCCAGCGATACCGGCATCAAGGAGCGGGCGGCTTCGAGCTTCTCGGAGATCGTGCGCGCGGAGGCGCGGCGCATCCGCATCGGCATGGGCGTGCTCGCGACCATCGGCTCGACATCGCCCTTCGTCGGCCTGTTCGGCACGGTGTGGGGCATCATGAACAGCTTCATCGGCATCTCGAAGTCGCAGACCACGAACCTCGCCGTCGTCGCGCCCGGCATCGCCGAGGCGCTGCTCGCCACCGCGATCGGCCTCGTCGCCGCCATTCCCGCCGTCATCATCTACAACCACTTCTCGCGCGTGACGAAGAGCTATCTCGAGCTCGTCAGCCGTGCCTCCGGCGCGGCGGCGCGGCTGCTCTCGCGCGATCTCGACCGCAGCCACGGCAGCGTGCATTCGCGCGCGGCGGAGTGAACCATGGCCGTTTCGCTTACAGACAACGATGACGACGACGATTTCTCGGAAACGCATGACATCAACGTCACGCCGTTCATCGACGTCATCCTGGTGCTGCTGATCATCTTCATGGTCGCGGCTCCGCTCTCGACGGTCGACCTGCCGATCGATCTGCCGACGTCGAGCGCGATGCCGCAGAAGAAGCCGGACAAGCCGACCTACCTCAGCATCAGGCGCGATCTGACGATCGCCATCGGCGAGGAGACGGTCCACCGCGCCGAGCTGACCATGACCCTCGACTCGATGTCCGACATGAGCAAGGACAAGTACGTGTTCCTGCGTGCCGACCGTTCCGTTCCTTACGGCGAGTTGATGAACGTCATGGAGCTGCTGCGTTCCGGCGGTTATTCGCGGGTGAAGCTGGTTGCGCTCGAAGGGCCTCCCACGGCGGCGGGAGCGCCTGCTGTGGGCGCCGCGCAGCATTAGAGGTTCGTCATGTCAGACGCCGAGCTCGAACCCAGATCGTTCCGAAGGCTTTGGATTTTGCCTGTCGCCCTTTGGACGCTGGCTGCCGTCGCGGCGGTCGCCCTCCATGTGGGTGGTGCGGCGCTCGCGCTTGCAAATCTGAAGGCCGACGACGGCGACGAAGGGCTGGGCGCTGCAGGGGCGGAGTTCGCGGTCGAGATGACGTCGCCGCCGGCTCAGGAATCCGACAGGGCACCCGGGCCCCAGGATTCCGAGGAGCAGGAAGAGCGCCCGGAAATGCCCGAGCAGAAGGCCGAGGTCAAAGAGTCGGACCTGCCGCAGGATCGGCCGCAACAAGTTGAGGAGGCCGATCGCCTCGTCACCGAGAACAAGCCGAAGAAAGAGCCGGACGAGGAGCCGAAGATCGCCGCCGTCGAAACGCCGGCCATGGAGGCCGCGCAGAAGTCGATTGCGATGGAGCGGCAGACCTTCGAGGATGCAACGCGCGAGGCCGAGAAAGCCATGGCGCCGGTGCTCGGTATCGGCAAGGACCTCCTGAAGCTGACGGCCGACTGGAACCGCAAGATCAGCGCGCATCTTTCGGCGCACAAGGTCAATCCGGAAGGCAAGGACCCCAACAACGAGACGGCCAAGGTGAGCTTTGCGCTCAACCGGATGGGCAACGTGCTTTCGGTGGAGGTCGTGACGTCATCAGGGGATAAATCCTACGATGCCGCCGCGATCGCCATGGTCCGCAAGTCCGACCCGTTCCCGCAACCGCCTGCCGCGCTGACCGAGGACCGGATCGAGCGCACGGTCGAAATCGTCTTCAAGCCGCCATCGGAAGAGAAGAAAAAGAAGAAACAGGCTCAGCGCCAGTAGAGCCGGATCCCGACATAGACCACCACCAGGCAGGCGAAGATCAGCGCCACCGGAAGGGGCCGTTTCTGGGTTCCGCCAGCCGCGGCCGCCCCGAAGAAGCTGGCCTTCTTCGGTTTCGGGGCCGGGCGGCGAAAGGCGGTAACATTGTCCGCTGCCGCTTCGGGCGGGCGGGTGCGGACGTCGGGCGGGGTTCCCGCGCCGCCCATCTCGGCATAGTAGGCCCTGTAGATCGCGCCGATCGTGGCCTCGCTGGCCTCGCCCTCGCTCATCTGCGCCAGCAGGTTCTTGTAGCTGGCGAGGAACTCCTGGGCCTCCGGAGGCAGCGCGGACGAGCCGTTGAGCTTGGCCATCATCTTCCAGGTGGCAAAATCGGCGCGGGCACGGGTGTCCGCGCGTCGCGCGATCAGCATATCGGCAGCTTTGACCAAGTCGGCCTCTGGCCCTTCGGCTTGTGTTCGTGGGTGGCTGTTCAACTACGCATTGCCGGTCAGAAAGAGAACAGCCTGAATCACATAACCGGTCAACGTTCGCAGTATTGCTGAAATAACATCAAGATTTAGACCGAACTGCGAGCCCGCCAGCGGCAGCAGGATCAACAGGCCGATCAGGATCAACATCCCGAACGGCTCGAGCCGGGCCAGCGGCAGCGCGAGCGGCCGCGGTAACAGCCCGACCGCGACGCGGCCGCCATCGAGCGGCGGGATCGGCATCATGTTGAAGACGGCCAGGATGGCGTTGATCACGAGGGCGTTCTTGAGGTTGTCGGCGACCCATTTCGCCGCACTTGCCGGCACCAGGGGCAGGGCGTGGAAGGCGAGGGCCGCGGCGAGCGCCAGCAGGATGTTGGTGACGGGCCCGGCCAGCGCCACCCAGACCATGTCGAGCCTGGGGTTATTGAGCTTGCGGAAATTCACCGGCACGGGCTTGGCGTAGCCGAACAGGAACGGCGAATGCGCAAACAGCAGCATCGCCGGCAGGATCAGGGTGCCGAACGGCTCGATGTGCCTGATAGGATTGAAGCTGACGCGGCCAAGCTGCCAGGCCGTGTTGTCGCCGAGGCGATGCGCGACGAAGCCGTGCGCGGCCTCGTGAAAGGTGATGGCGAGCACCAGCGGCAGTACCCACACCGAAAGGTCATAGAAGGAAATGTTCACGGCTCGTCTTTCCGGTGCTGCCTGCGGCTTCCAGCCGACCAGCCGAACCGGCGGTGCAGCGCTGCTTCACCTGAACATAGGGTGGCCGATTCTGAAATGCCACGCTGCAAATGACGGGTGAGACCGCAGCCGTCGCGCCGGGCCAGCCGTGGCGCCGCGCGAATTCAAGCCGGAATCGTCCCCTGATATTGCGTCAGGCCGTCGTCGAGCTTCAGCCAGGCGAGCTTCTCCGACACCCAGATGTGCTCGGTCGGCGTAAAGGCGTTGCGATCGTCGAAGGTCGTGAGCGAAACGCCCGCCAGCGTGCCGTTGCGCCGCCAGGAGAACAGGCGCGTGCCGCAGCGCTTGCAGAACACGCGGTCGATGGCCTCGGACGACGCATAGCGCTCGGTGTCGCCCTCGACAGTGAGGGCGCGCTGGTCGAACTGCGCGCGAGCAAAATAGGGCGAGCCCATCGCCTTCTGGCACATGCGGCAATGGCAGATGCGGACGTTGAGCGGCTCGCCCTCCGCCTTGAACCGCACCGCGCCGCACAGGCATCCACCTTCCCGGATCATGGCTCAGCCCACCCGCCATTCGCCGACCTGGCGCGCCATGTTCCAGTTGAGATTGTCGAGATCGCCATCCATGTCGGAATTCCTGCGTCTGGTGTTGGTGAAGGCGGCCCAGCAGAAGCCGCCATGGGTGCGCACGGCAATCGTGCTGGTGCCCGGCAGGCTGCCATTGTGCCACCAATTGTCGTGTTTGTTGACACAGAAACCCTTGGCATAGTCCGGGCTGTAGCTGGGCGCGGTGGTCATGACCTCGATGGTGCGCGGCCGCAGGATGTTGGCCGGCCTGGTGTAGCCGTCCACATGCATCAGGAATTGCACGAGATCCGCCGGCGTCGCGATCCAGCCGCCATGGGAATCCATCCGCCGGACATTCATGCTGTAGGGGCCTTCACCCTGGCCGTAATAGACGACTTCGCCGGCCTGGCGCTGCTCACGCGTGTCGCCCGCGATCGTCATGTCCGTGACGCCGCAGCGCGCGAGCACCTCGGTGCGGACATGCTCGGCATAGGGCTGGCCGGTGAGCCTCTCGATCACGCGGCCGAGCACGCAATAGCCGAAATTCGAGTAGGCGTAGCGTTGGCCGGGCGGCCGGTCGAGCGGCCGGTTGGCAAGCGTCCAGGTGATCAGTTGCGCGTGATCCATGTGCGGATGCGTGAACATGGGATCGCGGTTGTCGTTGCTCCAGCCGCCAGCGGTGTGGGTCAGGAGATGCTCGAGCGTGATTTGGTCGATGCCGGCGGAGTAGGGCGGCGGTCCGTAATCGGTGCCGAGCAGCGCCCCCGGGCCGAACACGCGATCGGTCAGCTTGAGGCGGTTCTCCTCGATCAGGCGAAAGATCGTGACCGACGTGATCATCTTGCTGACGCTGGCGATCCGGAACAGATGCCGCGGCGTCACGGCCTCGCTCCGCTCGATATCGGCAACACCGAAGGCCTCCTCGTGGACAACGGTGCCGGCATAGCCGATCGCAACGGACAGTGCCGGCACGCCGTACTTGTCCATGAAGCTGTGTGCGAGCCGTGCCATGGCGCCGCGCTCGGCCGGCGAGGGCGGACGGATGCTCGGTGGGTTGGGCGCGAGTTGCGCGAGCGCCGCGCGCGACAGCAGTGGCAGCGCGCCCGCGCCCGCCACGAGCTTCACGACATCCCGTCGTCCAAAATCCCGACGTCCAAGCCGCATGGTCCGCCCCTTCGCAAGGGCGGCCACTGCCTCAGTAGGTCGCCCGTCCACCGGAAATATCAAACACCGCGCCGGTGGAGAAGGCACAATCTTCGGATGCGAGCCAGCTCACCATAGCGGCGAGCTCTTCCACCAGCACGAAGCGCGCCTTCGGGATCTTCGACAGCATGAAGTCGATATGCTGCTGCGTCATCTGGTCGAAGATCGCGGTTTTCGCCGCGGCCGGCGTCACCGCATTCACCAGGATGTCATGTGCGGCCAATTCCTTGCCGAGCGACTTCGTCAGCGCGATCAGGCCGGCCTTGGAGGCCGAATAGTGCGAGGCGTTGGGATTGCCTTCCTTGCCGGCGATCGAGGCGATGTTCACGATGCGCCCGTATTTCTGCTTGAGCATCACCGGCACGATCGCCTTGCAGACGATGAAGGGGCCGTCGAGGTTGATGCGCAGCACCTTGCGCCATTCCTCAAGGTCGGTCTCCCAGACCGGCTTGTTGACGCCGGCAATGCCGGCATTGTTGACGAGGATGTCAATCTTGCCGAACGCGGCCAGCGTCGCATCGCGCGCCTGCTCGACGGCTGCGGTGTCGGTGACGTCGACCTTGAAGACTTTTGTTTCGCCGCCGACTTCCTTGGCGGTCTTCTCAGCCAGTGCGGCATCGAAATCCCAGATCGCGACCTTGGCGCCGGAGGCGACGAAGCGCTCGGTGATGGCGCGGCCAAAGCCTTGCGCGCCGCCGGTGACGATTGCGACGCGGCCGTTGAGATCGATCTTGTTCATGCTGGAGGCCTCTGGCGTCAGAGCATGTAGCCGCCGTCGACGACGAGGTCGACACCGGTGGTGAAGGCGCTCTCGTCGCTGCCGAGATAGACCGCCATGGACGCGATCTCGTCGGCGGTGCCGAGCCGGCCCATCTTCTGGCGGGAGATGAACATCTCCTTGCCCTGGGGCCCTTGCGCCGCGGCGCGGTCGAGCATCGAGGGGGTCTCGACGGTGCCGGGGCAGATCGAGTTGCAGCGGATGCCCTTGGTGATGAAGTCGAGCGCGACCGCGCGCGTCAACAGCGACACGGCGGCTTTCGACGAGCTGTAGACATAACGGTTGGCCGGCGGACGCAGCGCGGCGCAGGACGAGATGTTGACGATGCTGCCGCCGCCGCCCGCGAGCATGTCGGGCAGGAACGCCCTGATGGTCCGGTGCATCGACTTGACGTTGAGGTCGAACGAGAAGTCGAAATCCTCTTCCGAACATTCCAGGATGGTGCCGTGATGCACGAAGCCGGCTGCGTTGAGCAGGATGTCGATCTTGCCGATACGCTTGGCAAAGGCGTTGACGTCGGCGGTGTTGCGCACGTCAAGCTTGGCGACCTCGGCGATGCCTTCCTTGGTCAGATCAGCGATGCCGCTCTCGTTGATGTCGGTGGCGATGACGGTTGCGCCTTCACGCGCGAATGCGAGAGCGCAGGCGCGCCCGATGCCGGCTGCCGCGGCCGTGATGACGGCGCGTTTTCCCTTGAGGCGGTCTGCCATGGTGTTGTTCTCCTCACCTTGAATTGGAATTTCGAGCCGTCATTGCGAGCGAAGCGAAGCAATCCAGAATCTTGCCGTGGAGGCAGTCTGGATTGCTTCGTCGCTTCGCTCCTCGCAGTGACGAGTGGTCAGTGATTGTCCCGCGCCACACCAAAGGTGCCGGCGACGTTCTGATACCGCGTGGCGAGTTCCATGCAGGCGCCGGTCGATTGCTGGCCGACGGTGTTGCGATAAAGCTCCTGCCACGGCGTCTGGTTTGCCGGATGCTTGAAGCCGCCACCCGCCATCAGCTCGGCGTGACGCTTCTTCACCTCGTCGTCCGAGATCAGGATGTTGGCGCTGCCCTTGTTGAGGTCGATGCGCACCTTGTCGCCGGTCTTGAGGATCGCGAGACCGCCATTGGCGGCGGCTTCCGGCGAGGCGTTCAGGATCGAGGGCGAGCCCGAGGTGCCGGACTGGCGGCCGTCACCGATGCAGGGCAGGGAGTGGATGCCGCGTTTGATCAGGGCTGCCGGCGGCTGCATGTTCACGACCTCGGCACCACCGGGGTAGCCGATCGGGCCGGTGCCGCGGATGAACAGCACGCAGCGCTCGTCGATGTCGAGCGAGGCATCGTCGATCCGTTCGTGATAGTCCTCCGGGCCCTCGAACACGATGGCGCGGCCTTCGAAGGCGTTGAGGTCTTTCGGATTGCTCAGGTAGCGGTCGCGAAACTCCTTGGAGATCACGCTGGTCTTCATGATCGCGGAGTCGAACAGATTGCCCTTCAGCACCAGGAAGCCGGCGTCCTTCACCAGCGGCTTGTCGTAGGCCCGGATCACGTCGTTGTCGGGCGCGGGCGCATCCTTGCAGTTCTCGCCGATGCCGCGGCCGTTGACGGTGACCGCGTCCTCATGGATGCGCTTGTGCTTCATCAGCTCGCGCACCACGGCCGGCACGCCGCCGGCGCGGTGGAATTCCTCGCCGAGATAGAAGCCGGCCGGCTGCATGTTGACCAGCAGCGGCACGTCGTGGCCGACCTTCTGCCAGTCGTCGATCGACAGCTCGACGCCGATATGGCGGGCCAGCGCGTTGATGTGGATCGGCGCGTTGGTCGAGCCGCCGATCGCCGAGTTGATCACGATGCAGTTCTCGAACGCCTTGCGGGTCAGGATGTCCGAGGGCTTGAGGTCCTCCCAGACCATCTCGACGGCGCGCTTGCCGGTTTCATACGCAATCTGGCCGCGCTCGCGATAGGGGGCGGGGATCGCCGCACAGCCCGGCAGCGAGAAGCCGAGCGCTTCGGCAAGCCCGTTCATGGTCGACGCCGTGCCCATGGTGTTGCAATGGCCGACCGAGGGCGCCGATGACGCCACGATCTCCATGAACTCCTCATAGTCGATCTCGCCGGCGGCGAGCCGCTCGCGCGACTTCCAGACGATGGTGCCGGAGCCGGTGCGCTCGCCATTGTGCCAGCCGTTCAGCATCGGGCCGCCCGACAGCACGATCGCGGGCAGGTTGACCGTTGCCGCCGCCATCATGCAGGCGGGCGTGGTCTTGTCGCAGCCGGTGGTCAGCACCACGCCGTCGAGCGGGTAGCCGTAGAGGATTTCGACGAGGCCGAGATAAGCGAGGTTGCGGTCGAGCGCCGCGGTCGGGCGCTTGCCGGTCTCCTGAATCGGGTGGGTCGGAAATTCCATCGCGATGCCGCCGGCCTCGCGGATGCCTTCGCGGACGCGATGCGCCAGCTCGATGTGGTGGCGGTTGCAGGGGGAGAGGTCGTTGCCGGTCTGCGCGATGCCGATGATCGGCTTGCCGGACTGGAGCTCGGCGCGGGTGAGGCCGTAGTTCAGATAGCGCTCCATATAGAGCGCGGTCATGCCCGGATTGTGCGGGTTGTTGAACCATTCCTGCGAGCGAAGGTGGCGGCGGGTGCCGTTACCGGCGGGCGCGTGCCCATTGGTTGGCTTTTTTGTCATTGGTTTCTCCTGCAATGCAAACGCACGGGCGTCCGTATCATGGTGTCGGCTTGTGCGATGCCCAACGGCGTGAGCGATGGTGTGCCTGCCCGTTGGTGGGTCGTTTCCTCACAAGTTCGATACTAGTCATGGCTACTTGGTAACGCTACCATTTTGTTCGCCGCACCCGTGCCCGCTGCGGCCGGCCTGCTGTCGGGATGCCGTGCCGACGAGCTCTGCCGTTCGACCACCTTGAAGCCGAGGTCGAGCACCGGCCGCTCCGGACGCCGTCCGTCGATCGCCTCGATCAGCATGCTGGCGGCCGTGTTGCCCATCTCGTAACGATTGGTGCGCACGCTGGTCAGGGTCGGGACGGCGGAGGCCATGAATTCGAGGTCGTTGAAGCCGACGATCGCGATCTGCTCGGGGATGCCGATCTCGCGGCGACGGCATTCGAACAGCACGCCGAGCGCAAGGTCGTCATTGGCGCAGAACACCGCATCGATGTCGGGCTCGCGTGCGAGGAGGTCGGTGAACAGGGCGCCGCCGAGCGTCACCGAGGTCGGTGTCGCCGTCGTGACGACGAGGCGCTGCTCGAACAGGCCGGCGTCCTTCATGGCCGAGACATATCCGTCCAGCCGCCGCTGCACCCGCGGATCCATCCGCGCGCCGACGAAGCCGATCCGGCGGCGACCTTGCGCGAACAAATGCGCGATCGCCGCGCGGGCTGCGTCATAGTGGGAAAAGCCGATCATCATGTCGACCGGATTGGGCCCGAGCTCCATGATCTGCACGATCGGGCAGTCGGCGGCCTCCAGCATGGCGCGCGATTCCGCGGTCTGGTCGATGCCGGTGACGATCAGCCCGGCCGGCTTCTGCGCAAGAAACAGGCGCAGCAGCTTCTCTTCCTGGAGGATGCTGTAACGGGTGTTGGACAACTGGATCGAGTAGCGGCTGCCTTCGGAGGCGTCATAGATGCCGCGCAGCACGTCGGAAAACACGTTGTTGGTCAGTGACGGAATCAAGACACCGATCACCTCGGTGCGTTGCGAGGCGAGTGCGCGTGCCGCCAGATTCGGCACGTAGCCGAGCTCCCTGGCTGCGCTTTCCACCCGCGTGCGCTTGGCGACCGACAGCGCCTCGGGATTACGGAAAAAGCGGGACGCAGTGATCGGGCTGACGCCGGCAAGCTCGGCGACTTCCGCCAGCCGGATTTTGCCTGACTTGGTGCGTTTTCGACCCATTTGCTGCTCTTAACACAGTCACTGTCGCAAACAAAGGAACGTTGACAGCGCTACCAGCAACGACTAACCAAAGACAAATTGCCAAAACCGCACAAACTGCCGACAATGTCGCCCGTTAAGATCGGGCTTCGGTTGGTGAAGTCTGAAAAACAAGACGGTCGCGGCGCAGGTGGCGTCGTGGACTTTCGAGGAGGGAGCTAGATGTCGTCTGTGCAAATCCGCGACGTGCGGAAATCGTTCGGCAATTTTGAAGTCCTGCACGGCGTCTCGATTCCGATCGAGGATGGCCAGTTCGTCGTCCTGGTCGGTCCCTCCGGTTGCGGCAAGTCGACGCTTCTGCGCATGCTCGCAGGCCTCGAGAACATCACCTCCGGCACGATCTCGATCGGCGACCGCGTCGTCAACAATATCCAGCCCAAGGAGCGGGATATTGCGATGGTGTTCCAGAACTACGCGCTCTACCCGCACATGACCGTCGGCGAAAACATGGGCTTCTCGCTGAAGCTTCGGAACGCCGGCTCCGACGAGATCAACAAGCGCGTCAAGCGCGCCGCCGAAATTCTCGCGCTGTCGCCGCTGCTCGATCGCTATCCGCGTCAGCTCTCCGGCGGCCAGCGCCAGCGCGTCGCGATGGGCCGCGCCATCGTGCGCGATCCCCAGGTCTTCCTGTTCGACGAGCCGCTGTCGAACCTCGACGCCAAGCTGCGCGTCGCCATGCGTACCGAGATCAAGGAGCTGCACCAGCGGCTCAAGACCACGACCGTCTACGTCACCCACGACCAGATCGAGGCCATGACCATGGCCGACAAGATCGTCGTCATGCATGACGGCATCGTCGAGCAGATGGGCACGCCGCTCGAGCTCTACGACAAGCCGGAAAACCAGTTCGTTGCCGGCTTCATCGGCTCGCCCGCCATGAACTTCCTGAAGGGTCATGTGCGCGTCAACGGCGTTGCGACCTTCGAAGGACCGAACGGCGTCAAGCTGCCACTCAAGAACGCGCCGGCGGCGTCCGACGGCCGCCCTGTCGTCTATGGCGTGCGGCCCGAGCATTTCACCATCGCGGACGACGGCGCCGATGCCGAGATCATCGTGGTCGAGCCGACCGGTTCGGAGACGCAGGTGTTTGCGAAGGTGGGTGGCGAGCAGGTCGTCGCGGTCTTCCGCGAGCGTCACCAGTTCAATCCGGGCGACAAGGTCAAGCTGAAGCCTGACCCGTCGCTGGTTCATCTGTTCGACGACGCGACGGGCAAACGCCTGTAGCGACGCCGAAGGACTGACGAAGAACTACCAAATACAAATATAAAAATTAGGGAGAGAACGATGAGCAATTTCGACAGGCGAAGTGTGCTTAAAGCCGGCCTGGGCGGCGCAGCGTTGCTGGCCGGCCCGGGCATCGTCCCGGTCCGCGCTGCAGAATGGACCAACACGCCCGAGCCGAACGCGTCCATCCGCGTCCTGCGCTGGAAGCAGTTCATCCAGGCCGAGTTCGACAAGTTCGCCGAGCAGACCAAGGCGTTCTCCGAGAAGACCGGCGTCAAGGTCAAGCTCGAGGCCGAGAGCTGGGAGGACATCCGCCCCAAAGCGGCGGTCGCCGCCAATGTCGGCGCCGGTCCCGACCTGATCATCGGCACGCTCGACGATCCCCACAAATTCCCGGAAAAGCTGATCGACATGACTGACGTCGCCGACTATCTCGGCGCGCAATATGGTGGCTGGTATCCGGTTGCCGAACGCTACGGCAAGAAGGGCAACAGCTGGATCGCCATTCCGCAAGGCGCGACCGGCGGCTGCCTGAACTACCGCATCAGCCACATGAAGGCCGCGGGCTTCGATGAATTCCCCAAGGACACCGCCGGTTTCCTCAAGCTGTGCCAGGCCCTGAAGAAGAACAACACACCGGCCGGCTTCGCGCTTGGTCACGCCACGGGCGATGCCAACGGCTGGTGCCAGTGGGCGCTCTGGGCATTCGGCGGCAAGGTCGTCAACGACAAGAACGAGGTCGTGATCGACTCGCCCGAGACGATCGCCGCGCTCGAATACGTCAAGCAGCTCTACGAGACCTTCATCCCCGGCGTGCTGTCGTGGAACGACTCGAACAACAACAAGGCGTTCCTGAACGGCGAGCTCAGCCTGACGCTGAACGGCATCTCGATCTGGACCGTCGGAAAGAACTCCACCGATCCGAAGCAGCAGGAAATCGCCAAGGACATGAACCACGCGCCGATGCCGATCGGCCCCGTGGGTGTGTCGACCGAGCAGCAGAACGTGCTCGTCTATTACGGCTACAAGCACTCGAAGTATCCGAAGGCGGTCAAGGAATACATCAAGTTCATGATGGACAAGGCGAACTACGACGCCTGGGAGGTCTCTTCCAACGGCTACGTGTCGCCGCCGCTGCCGGCCTACAATGACAACCCGGTGTGGACGTCGGACCCGAAGATCACGCCGTACCGCGACTGCCTGAAGCGCTGCCGCGACAACGGCTATGCCGGCGATCTCGGTTACGCCTCCGCCGCCGTGATGGGCGACTTCGTCGTCGTCGACATGTTCGCCGAGGCGGCCTCGGGCTCGGTGACGCCGAAGCAGGCGGCCGCGCGCGCTGCCGAGCGCGCCAAGCGCTACTACCAGGTCTGATCAGCTCCAATCTGCGCGGCGTCCGGTTCGCCGGACGCCGTGACGGTTCGTCCAAGGGGAATCCGACATGGCAGTTATGGCCGAGCCCGTTGCCGCGCAGATCAAGCGCAGCAGTATGTGGACCAGAGCATTCGAGAGTCGGAATTTTCTCGGCGCGATGTTCATGGTGCCGGCAATCGCGATTCTGATCCTGTTTCTGGCCTATCCGCTCGCGCTGGGTTTCTGGCTCGGCATGACCGACACCAAGATCGGCGGGGCCGGGCGCTTCATCGGCTTCCAGAACTTCGTCTCGCTGGCAAAGGACTCGGTGTTCTGGCTGTCGGTATTCAACACCATTTTCTACACGGTGGCCGCCAGCGCCGTGAAATTCGCGATCGGGCTTTATCTCGCACTGCTGCTCAACGAGCGGCTGCCGTTCAAGTCGATGGTCCGTGCCATCGTGCTGCTGCCCTTCGTGGTGCCGACGGTGCTCTCGGCGATCGCCTTCTGGTGGATCTATGACAGCCAGTTCTCGATCATCTCGTGGGTGCTGATCAAGGCCGGCCTGATCACGCGCTACATCGACTTCCTCGGCGATCCCTGGAACGCGCGCTGGTCGGTCGTCGCCGCCAACATCTGGCGCGGCGTGCCCTTCGTGGCGATCACGCTGCTGGCGGGGTTGCAGACGATTTCACCCTCGCTCTATGAGGCCGCCAATCTCGACGGCGCCACCAACATGCAGCGCTTCCGCCACATCACGCTGCCGATGCTGTCGCCGATCATCGCGGTCGTGATGACGTTCTCGGTGCTGATGACGTTCACCGACTTCCAGCTGATCTACACCATCACGCGCGGCGGGCCGATCAATGCCACGCATCTGATGGCGACGCTGTCGTTCCAGCGCGCCATCACCGGCGGCAATCTCGGGGAGGGCGCGGCGATCTCGAACGCGATGATTCCGTTCCTGGTCGCGGCGATCCTGCTCAGCTTCTTCGGGCTTCAGCGCTCCCGCTGGCAGCAGGGCGGGAGGGACTGACCATGAGCACCGCAGACGACCAAAGCGTCGGAATGGACTATCTCGAGAGCTTCCCGCGGAAATTCCTCCGCGTGTACCTTCCGCTCGGGCTGATCATCTTCTTCCTGCTGTTCCCGTTCTACTGGATGACGGTCGCGACGTTCAAGCCGGACGCGGAGATGTACGACTACGAGAAGTACAATCCGTTCTGGATCGTGCATCCGACCTTCGAGCACATCAAGAAGCTGTTCTTTGACACCGATTATCCGCAGTGGATGTGGAACACCGTGATCGTCTCGGTCTCCTCGACCTGCATCTCGCTGTTCGCCAGCGTCTGCGCGGCCTATGCGATCGAGCGGCTGCGTTACAAGGGGTCGCGCTATGTGGGCCTCGCGATCTTCCTCGGTTATCTCGTGCCGCCCTCGATCCTGTTCATTCCGCTGGCCGCGATCGTGTTCCAGCTCGGCCTGTTCGACGGCAATCTGGCGCTGATCCTGACCTATCCTACCTTCCTGATCCCGTTCTGCACCTGGCTGCTGATGGGATATTTCCGCACCATTCCCTACGAGCTGGAGGAATGCGCCCTGATCGACGGGGCGACGCGGCTCCAGATCCTGATCAAGATCACGCTGCCGCTGTCGCTCCCAGGGGTCATCTCGGCGGGCATCTTCGCCTTTACGTTGTCCTGGAACGAGTTCATCTACGCGCTGACCTTCATCTCCTCCTCGGAGAACAAGACCATCCCGGTCGGCGCCATCACCGAGCTCGTCAACGGCGACGTCTACCATTGGGGCGCGCTGATGGCCGCAGCCCTGACCGGCTCGGTCCCCGTAGTTATCCTTTATTCCTTCTTCGTGGAGTATTATGTGTCGGCAATGACCGGCGCCGTGAAGGAATGATCGCGGGGCCTGCCTGAGATCGCGCCAAGAGGGCGTTCCAGTGAACGTCCTGAGAGAGGCGCGTTCCGGCCAATAAAAAGGAGTAGGCTCTTGCACATTCTGGTTCTGGGCGCCGCCGGCATGGTCGGCCGTAAATTCTGTGAACGGCTGCTGCGCGACGGCCGGCTCGGCAAGAGCGAGATCACCAAGTTGACCATGCACGACGTGGTCGAGCCCAAGAAGCCGGAGAAGGCCGGTTTCCCCGTCGAGACCGTGTCGGGCGATTTCGCCGTACCGGGCGCGGCCGAGAAGCTGATCGCCGGCCGCCCGGACGTGATCTTCCATCTCGCCGCCATCGTCTCGGGCGAGGCCGAGCTCGATTTCGACAAGGGCTACCGCATCAACCTCGACGGCACGCGGATGCTGCTCGATGCCATCCGCCTCGTCGGCGGCGGCTACAAGCCGCGCGTGGTGTTCACGTCCTCGATCGCGGTGTTCGGCGCCCCGTTCCCGGAGGCGATCGGCGACGAGTTTTTCCACACCCCGCTGCTCAGCTACGGCACCCAGAAGGCGATCGGCGAATTGCTGCTGGCTGACTATTCCCGCCGCGGCTTCCTTGACGGCATCGGCATCCGCCTGCCGACCATCTGCATCCGGCCCGGCCTGCCCAACAAGGCGGCATCGGGCTTCTTCTCCAGCATCCTGCGCGAGCCGCTGGCCGGCAAGGACGTGGTCCTGCCGGTGTCCGAGGACGTCCGCCACTGGCATGCGACGCCGCGCTCCGCGGTCGGCTTCCTGCTGCATGCCGGCACCATGGATCTCGCCAGCGTCGGCCCGCGCCGCAACATCACCATGCCGGGCCTGTCGGCAACGGTGGGCGAGCAGATCGCCGCCTTGAAGCGCGTTGCCGGCGACAAGGTCGCCGCCCGCATCAAGCGGGAGCCTGATCCCTTCATCGTCGGCATCGTCGGCGGCTGGCCGCGTAACTTCAACGCCAAGCGGTCGCTCGAGCTCGGCTTCACCACGGCCGAGAAGACGTTCGACGATATCATCCGCATTCACATCGAAGACGAGCTCGGCGGCAACTTCGTCGCCTGAGCTATCAGATGAACAGCGTGGATATGACGATGGCGAGCGTTGCTTGCATCGGTGAATGCATGGTTGAGCTCCGGCAGGCCCAGGGGGGACATTCCACTGGGCAGGCCGGACAGGGCGGTGGCCTGTACTCACGCGGGTTCGGCGGCGACACCCTCAACACGGCGGTGTACCTGGCGCGGCTCGAGGTCAAGGTCGACTACCTCACCGCGCTCGGCGACGATGCCCTCAGCGACGAGATGATCGCGGCCTGGAATGCGGAGAGCATCGGCACCCGCCGCGTCGTGCGGTTGCCGGGCAAGCTGCCCGGCCTCTACATGATCCAGACCGATGCAAAGGGCGAACGCCAGTTCTTCCACTGGCGCGACAGCGCGGCGGCGCGCCAATTGATGAGCCTGCCGGAAACGGACGAGCTGCTCAATTCGCTGATGAGCTACGACATCGTCTATCTCTCCGCAATCACGCTGTCGATTTACGATGCGGCCGGCCGCGATCGCCTGTTCGCGGCGATCAAGCGCGGCCGCCTGCTCGGCACCCGCTTCGTGTTCGACACCAACTTCCGCGCGCGGGGATGGCCCGATCGCGATGTCGCGCGCGAGGTCTTTGCCGCGGCGTTTGCAACCGCCGACATCGTGCTGACCTCGACCGAGGATCTGCTCGCGCTTTATCCCGGCGAGAGCTACGAGCAATTGATGGCACGCATCCCCACGCCCGAGCTGGTGTTCCGTCTGGCCGAGCCCGTCAGCCTGCTGCGCTTCCCCGGTGGAACCAGCGAGGTTCGCGCCGAACCCATGACAAAACCCGTCGTTGACACCACGGCGGCCGGCGACAGCTTTGCCGCGGCCTATATCGCCGCCCGACTCGGCGGCGCCGATCCGGTCGAGGCGGCCCAGGCCGGGCATCGCCTTGCCAGCCTCGTGATCTGCTATGCCGGCGCCATCATTCCGGGCTATGCCATGCCGCCGAAGAAACGGCACCGGCCAGCGACCACGCGTCAAGCGACCAAGTGACACGCGACCAAGTGAAACGAAAGCCAAGATGACCACGACCGCCCAACAGAACCACCTCGTCGCGCTGTTCAAGGCTGCGACCGTCATTCCCGTCCTCACCATCGAGCGGATCCAGGACGCCGTGCCGCTGGCGAAAGCGCTGGTGGCTGGCGGCGTCCGCACGCTGGAGGTGACCATGCGCACCCCTGTTGCGATCGAGGCGGCGAGGGCGATGATGGCCGAAGTGCCGGAGGCCGTCGTCGGTATCGGCACGATCCTCAAGTCGGCCGACTTCGTCCGCGTCGAGAAGCTCGGCGTCGCCTTCGGCATCAGTCCGGGCCTGACCCCCGATCTCCTCAAGGTCGCCGCCGACAGCTCCCTGCCGTTCGCGCCGGGCATTGCCACGGCGTCCGAGCTGATGACGGCGCTGTCCTACGGCTTCGACGTTGCAAAATTCTTCCCCGCAGAGCAGGCCGGCGGCATCAAGGGCCTGCGGGCGCTGGGCGGCCCGTTCCCGAACGTGCGGTTCTGCCCGACCGGCGGGGTCGGCGAGGCCAATGCGGCGACCTGGCTTGCCGAGCCCAATGTGGTCGCAGTCGGCGGTTCCTGGCTCTGCCCGACCGCCGAGATCAAGGCCGGCAACTGGGCCGGCATAACTGCCATCTGCCAGCGCACCCTCCAGGCCCTGAAACCCGCGTGAAGTCTTGCCATCCCTGGGCTAAGACTTAACTCAGGTAGAGACTCCAGGGAGAAGAGACCATGACCGCCAGCATCGTCGGATGGGCCCATACGCCGTTCGGCAAGTTCGACACCGAAACCGTCGAAAGCCTCGTCACCCGCGTGGCCAATGAGGCGATGGCCGATGCCGGCATTTCGGCTGGCGATGTCGACGAGATCGTGCTCGGTCATTTCAACGCCGGCTTCTCGGCGCAGGATTTTACCGCTTCCCTGGTGCTCCAGGCCGACCCGAAGCTGCGCTTCAAGCCGGCCACCCGCGTCGAGAACGCTTGTGCGACCGGCTCCGCAGCCGTCCATCAGGGCCTGCGCGCGATCGCCGCAGGTGCCGCCAAGATCGTGCTGGTCGTCGGCGTCGAGCAGATGACGCGCACGCCGGGCCCGGAGATCGGCAAGAACCTGCTCAAGGCCTCCTATCTGCCCGAGGACGGCGACACCGTCGGCGGCTTCGCCGGCGTGTTCGGCAAGATCGCCAGCTCCTACTTCCAGAAATACGGCGATCAGTCCGATGCACTGGCGCTGATCGCGGCCAAGAACCACAAGAACGGCGTCGCCAATCCCTTCGCCCAGATGCGCAAGGACTTTGGCTTCGACTTCTGCCGCGCCGAGAGCGAGAAGAACCCCTATGTTGCCGGTCCGCTGAAGCGCACCGACTGCTCGCTCGTCTCCGACGGCGCCGCCGCACTGGTGCTCGCCGATGCCGAGACCGCCAAGGGCATGAGTAAGTCGATCGGCTTCCGCGCCACCGCGCATGCTCAGGACTTTCTGCCGATGTCCAAGCGCGACATCCTCGCGTTCGAGGGCTGCACGGTCGCCTGGCAGCGCGCGCTGGAAAAGGCGGGCGTGGCGCTCACCGATCTCTCCTTCGTCGAGACCCATGACTGCTTCACCGTCGCCGAGCTGATCGAATACGAAGCGATGGGCCTGACGCCGAAGGGGCAGGGCGCCCGCGCCATCAAGGAAGGCTGGACGCTCAAGGACGGCAAGCTGCCGGTCAATCCGTCCGGCGGCCTGAAGGCCAAGGGCCATCCGATCGGCGCCACCGGCGTCTCCATGCACGTGATGACCGCGATGCAGCTCGCAGGCCAGGCGCCCGAGGGCATGCAGCTGAAGAACGCCAAGCTTGGCGGCATCTTCAATATGGGCGGCGCCGCGGTCGCCAATTACGTCTCCGTGCTGGAGCCGCTGAAGTAAGCTCTCGTAAGGTGGGCAAAGGCGCGAAAGCGCCGTGCCCACCATCTTTCTTTGCGCCAGATCATGGTGGGCCCGCCCGGGCCCCTTAAAGCTCTTGATCGATTTGCAGGGAATACATCATGAGCAATGACTACGAAGACTCACTGTCGATGGACGCACTCAACGATCGCATCGCCATCCTCGAGGACAATATCCGCCAGCTCATCGAGCAGGCGGCGGCCGCCTCGGGCGAGCAGAGCGAGTCGCGCATCGCCGACCGCATCAGCCAGCAGAACGACGAGCTCGACCGCCTCATCAAGATCCGCGATTCCCGCCAGAAGAAATAGCGGCCGCGTCGTCACGCATGCAGCCATACGCCGGCCGCTCTTGCGTGCGCGGCGTCACTGCCGTTAGCTGGACCGAAATCGCTGGGCCCAACTGAGCCCGCGCAATCGGGAGCGAACGAATGGGGCCGCTGAAGGGCATCAAGGTCGTCGACATGACCACCGTGCTGATGGGGCCCTATGCGACCCAGATGCTCGGCGATTACGGTGCTGATGTCATCAAGGTGGAGTCGCTCGACGGCGACGTCACCCGCCTGATCGGCCCGATGCGGCACACCGGCATGGGCCCGGTCTTCCTCAACACCAACCGCAGCAAGCGCTCGATCTGCCTCGACCTGAAGAAGCCTGCTGGCCGCGATGCCGTGCTGCGGCTTTTGAAGGACGCCGACGTGCTCGTCTACAACGTCCGTCCGCAGGCGATGGCGCGGCTTCAGCTCGGCTACGACGTCGTCTCCAAAATCAATCCGCGCCTGGTCTATGCCGGCGTGTTCGGCTTCGGCCAGGACGGGCCCTATGCGGCAAAACCCGCTTATGACGATCTGATCCAGGGCGCCACCGCACTGCCTGCACTGATGGCGCAGACCGGCGACGGCGTGCCGCGCTACGTGCCGAACGCGCTGGTCGACCGCATCGTCGGCCTCACCGCCGTCGGCGCGATCTGCGCCAGCCTCGTGCATCGCGACCGCACCGGCCGCGGCCAGCGCGTCGACATCCCGATGTTCGAGACCATGGCCGGCTTCGTCATGGGCGACCACATGGGCGGGCTGACTTACGAGCCGCCGCTCGACAAGGGCGGCTACGCCCGCCACCTCTCGCGCGATCGCCGGCCGTACAAGACCTCGGACGGCTATCTCAGCGTCATCGTCTACAACGACAAGCAGTGGGAGAATTTCTTCAAGGCGACGGGCCGTGACGACCTGCGCGCCGATCCGATGTTCGCGACCTTCGCCGGCCGCGCCGCCAATATCGACGTCGTCTATGCCGAGCTGGCGCGCATTTTCGAGACGCGTAGCACGGCGGAATGGATCGAGCTGCTGACCAAGGCCGATGTGCCGGTCATGCCGATGCATGACCTCTCATCCATCCTGCACGACGAGCATCTGGAGGCGACCGGCTTCTTCCCGGTGGTGAACCATCCGAGCGAAGGCCCGATCCGCAGCATGAAGGTGACGGCAACCTGGTCGGAGACGGAGGCGGAGCCAGTGCGGCTTGCGCCGCGGCTCAACGAGCACGGCGCGGAGATTTTGCGCGAGGTCGGCTATTCCACTGATGAGATCGCCGCCATGGTCGGCGGCGGCGTCACGCGCGCAGCACCGGAGTAGGCAGGATGACGATGTCTCTCTCATCCGTCATTCCGGGGCGGTCCGTAGGACCGAACCCGGAATCTCGAGATTCCGGGTTCGATGCTTCGCATCGCCCCGGAATGACACCAAGGTTCGCATCATGAGCTTCATCACCGGCGTCGGCCTCACATCTTACGGCAAGCACGAAGGCTCATCCTCGCTCGACCTGATGGGCAAGGCCGCGCAAGCCGCGCTCGACGATGCCGGCCTCAGGCGGGCCGAGATCGACGGCGTCCTCTGCGGCTACTCCACGGTGTCGCCGCACATCATGCTCGCCACCGTCTTCGCCGAGCATTTCGGCATCCGCCCGTCCTACGCCCACGCCGTCCAGGTCGGCGGCGCCACCGGCCTCGCGATGACGATGCTCGCGCATCATCTCGTCGAGGCCGGCGTCGCGCGCAACGTGCTCGTCGTCGCCGGCGAGAACCGTCTCACCGGGCAGAGCCGCGATGCCTCGATCCAGGCGCTGGCGCAGGTTGGTCATCCCGACTACGAGGTGCCGCTCGTCCCGACCATTCCCGCTTATTACGGCCTCGTTGCTAGCAGATACATGCACGAATACGGCGTGACCGAAGAAGACCTCGCCGAATTCGCGGTGCTGATGCGCGCGCACGCCTGCACCCATCCCGGTGCGCAATTCCACGATCCCATTACGGTGGCCGATGTCATGGCCTCGAAGCCGGTGGCGATGCCGCTCAAGCTGCTGGACTGCTGCCCGGTGTCGGACGGCGGCGCCGCCTTCGTCATCAGCCGCGAGCGGACCGGTGAGGCGGGCGTACGCATCCGCGGCTGCGCCCAGGCGCACACCCATCAACACGTGACGGCCGCGCCCGCGCTCAGCGAGCTCGGCGCCGAGATCTCGATCGCGCGAGTCAAGGAAGCCACGGGCCTTGCAATTTCGGATGTGCGCTACGCCGCGATCTACGACAGCTTTACGATCACGCTGGCCATGCTGCTGGAAGACCTTGGCCTTGCCGGCCGCGGCGAGGCGGCTGCGTGCGTGCGCTCTGGCCATTTCAGCCGCGACGGCGCGATGCCACTCAACACCCATGGCGGCCTGCTCAGCTATGGCCATTGCGGCGTCGGCGGCGCCATGGCGCATCTGGTCGAGGCGCATTTGCAGATGACGGGACGGGCCGCGAACCGCCAGGTGCGCGATGCTTCGATCGCGCTCTTGCACGGCGACGGCGGCGTGCTGTCGTCCCATGTCAGCATGTTTCTGGAGCGGGTGCGATGAGCGATCATCTCGCGGACTGGACCAAGGGCGAACAGGCCATCACTTTTCAGACCTGCACCTCATGCGGCCATGTGCAGTATTTCCACCGCGCTTTCTGCGCGGCCTGCGGCGCATCCGATCCGCAAGAGGCTCGCGCCAGCGGCAAGGGCAGGGTCTACGCGACCTCGCTGGTCTGCCGCGCCGCCACGCCCGAGACGCGCGCGCACGTGCCCTACAACATCCTGCTGGTCGATTGCGCCGAGGGCTTTCGCATGATGGCGCATGGCGAGAACGGTCTTGCCATCGGCGACGAGGTCATTGCGAGTTTCAAACCGTTCGCCGGAAAACTGGTGCCGTTCTTCGCCAAACAGAAATAGTGAGATCGGGATTGCCGTAGCCCGGATGGGATTCGTCATTCGGGGGCGGTCCTGAGAGACCGAGCCTGGAACGGGAATTCTGGGCCTGGCTTGTGCGAGAGCCACCCCGGAATGACGAAAACTCTGAAACGCTTATTAACGCCCGTAGAACAAGATGCTGGCGATGACGAGCATCGCCATCACCGCCAGCATATGCGCGAGCGCTCCCGAGGCCGCCCCCTTGGTGGCTTCCTTCATGCCTTTTTCTCCCTAGACTTGGGCGTGACTCATCAATGCGCGTTTGCAGCGCAAGACGGTCAATTGTTTTTACTCGGAACACCCCTTGCGAGTATTCACCGCGATTTGTCCCCACGCGGCGAATATCGACTGTGCCAAGGTCGATCAGCAATGCGGCGGCATTTTGACTCGATGATGTTGCTGTTGCGGTCGCGGAGCGCAGGGTGTGCGGAAACTTTCTTCAACCGCGACAAATCATCGGATTTTTCCACGAGAATTCGCAGGCTTGGTCGTGGCCGTCGATTTGGCCATCGATTTGGCCTTCGACGCCTCCATCAGCGCGTCCCTGATATTGTTGAGGTGACGCGTCATCGCGAGGCTCGCCTTGCGTGGGTTCCGCGCTTGCACGGCCTCGAAGATGGCCTCGTGATCCCTGCGCCACATGGGACGATAATCCTCCATCTGCATGTGGTTGTGAATCTCCTGCCAGATGCCGGACTCGGTCTGTGCGCGCCACAGCGAGTCGCTGATCGACACCAGCGCGCCGTTCCCGGTCGCCTCGGCCAGCACCATGTGGAAGCGGTGGTCCGACGTGTCGGCCTCGCGTCCCTGCGCATGTTCCCAGCGCATCATGGCGAGCGCTTCGGCGAGCTGCGCGAAAATGGCCTCGGTGCCGCGCTGCGCCGCGATCGCCGCGATCTGCGGCTCGATCAACTGGCGCGCTTCCAGATTCTCGAACGGCCCAAAACCTTCGAGCGCATGCACGTCAGGTGCTTCCTGACGACTGATCACATAGACGCCGCTGTTGCTGCGCACCTTCAGCATGCCGGCCATCGCCAGCGACAGGATGGCCTCGCGCACCGTCGGCCGCGACACGCCAAAAGTTTTCGCGAGGTCGCGCTCAGCCGGCAGGCGCTGGCCGATCCGGTAACTCGCCTGGATCATCGCAGCAATGCGCCGGGCGACGATCTCGAAGCTGCGTTCGGGCTTTGACGGGGGATCGTGCAACATCTTCGTGCTCATCAGCTCTTTTTTTGAGTTTGACAAGCTGAGGCACGAAAGCCAAGCTGGTCTGACCAATTTGGACTGACCAATTTGGTTGCCCGGAGCCCTGATATGGTCGCCGGGGGGCGGGAAGACGGAGCGTCGAAGCGTGTCCGACAGAAGACTGAATTCAGCCGAGGCGCGCGACATCGCGTTCCATCTGCACTCGCAGACCAACCCGCAGCGTCATGCAGAAATCGGACCGTTGATCATGGCGCGCGGCGAGGGCGTCCATGTCTATGACGCCGGCGGCAAGCGTTATCTGGAAGCGATGGCGGGCCTGTGGTGCACCTCGCTCGGCTTTTCCGAGACGCGGCTGAAGGCGGCGGCAGCGGCGGCCTATGACAAGTTCGGCTTCTACCACAGCTTCAATCACAAGACGCCTGACAACACGATCGACCTCGCCGAGAAGCTGGTCGAGATCTCGCCAATCCCGGATGCGCAGGCCTATTTCGCCACCTCAGGCTCGGAAGCCACCGAGACCATGGTGAAGCTCGCCTGGGTCTATCACGCGGTCCATGGCAAGCCCGGCAAGCGCAAGATCATCGCCCGCGACCGCGGTTTCCATGGCTCGACGATCGTTGCGGCTTCGATGTGCGGCCTGCCCCGCATGCACCGCGAGTTCGGTCTGCCGCTCGACGGCTTCCTGCACACGCATTGCCCGGACGCCTATCGTGGCACCAGGCCCGGCGAGAGCGAGGCGGCGTTCGTCGATCGGCTCGCAGCCGATCTCGAAGCGCTGATCATGGCCGAGGGGCCGGATACGATCGCAGCCTTCATCGCCGAGCCGATCAATGCCGGTGGCGGCATCGTCGTGCCACCGAAGGGATATTTCGCGAAGATCGAGGCGGTGCTGCGCCGTCACGACATCCTGGTGCTTGGTGACGAGGTCGTCTGCGGCTTCGGCCGCACCGGCAACTGGTTCGGCTGCCAGACGGTCGGCATGAAGCCGGACATGGTGGCGCTCGCCAAGGGCATCACCTCGTCCTATTTCCCGATGTCGGCGGTGTTGCTGGGACGTCCGATTCGCGACGCGCTCAGCGAGATGAACAAGGGCGGCGAGCTGTTCGGCCACGGCTTCACCAATTCCGGCCACCCGGTCGGCGCCGCCATCGCGCTCGAGACGCTAAAAATCTACCACGAGATGGATGTAGTGCCGCATGTCCGCCGCATGGGCGGCAGGCTCCGCGCCGGGCTCGACCAGATCGCGCGGGATTCGCGCATCGTCGGCCAGGTGCGGGGCGAGGGATTGATGATCGGTGTCGAGCTGGTCGCCGACCCCGCGACGCGGCAGGCCTTCGATCCCGCATTGAAGGTCGGCGCGATGTTCGACGCGCTTGCGATCGAGAATGGCCTGATCATCCGCGCGATGGGCGATACGATCGGGTTCTGCCCGCCGCTGATCATCGACGAAGCCGGGGTCGACGAGGCGCTCGACCTGTTCGGGAAAACCTTGTTCAGCGCCGAAGCCAGGCTTGCCGCGACACGTCCATCTGCGTAACCCCTTGAGGAGACCATCACATGCGCCGTCGAGACCTGCTCCGATCCACACTGGGCGCCGGTCTCGGCGTCGCGCTGGGCTCGACTCTGGCGATGCCGCGGCTGGCCCGCGCGCAAGCCTCGCGCGTGCTGCGCTTCGTGCCGCAGGCCGATGCCGCCATTCTCGATCCGATGATCACCACCGGCCTCGTCAACCGCAACCACGGTTTCCTGATCTGGGATACCCTCTACGGCGTTGATGAGAAGTTGCAGGTTCAGCCGCAGATGGTCGCCGGCCACACGGTCGAGAACGACGGCAAGCTCTGGACCATGACCTTGCGCGATGGCTTGAAGTTTCACGACGGTGAGCCCGTGCGCGGGCGCGACGTGGTGGCGAGCCTGAAACGCTGGGCCTCGCGCGACGCCTTCGGCAACTCGCTCTTCACGCTGGTGGACGAACTCTCGGCGCCCGATGACAGGACCGTGCGCTGGCGGCTCAAGTCGCCGTTCCCGATGCTGCCTGAATCGCTCGGCAAGGTCGGTGCCATCATCGCCTTCATCATGCCGGAACGCCTTGCGCAGACGGACAGCGTCACGCCGGTCAAGGAGCTGATCGGCTCCGGTCCGTTCAAATTCCAGGCTGATCAGCACGTGCCCGGCGCGCGTCTGGTCTATACGCGTTTCGACGGCTACGTGCCGCGCCCCGAGGGGACACCGAGCCTGCTCGCCGGTCCGAAGATCGCGCATTTCGACCGGGTCGAGTGGCAGGTCATCCCGGACCCAGCGACGGCCGCGGCCGCGCTTCAGCAGGGTGAGATCGACTGGTGGGATCAGCCCATCGTCGACCTGTTGCCGAAGTTGAAGGCCAACAAGGCGCTCAATATCGAACTGCTCGACCCCATCGGCAATGTCGGCGTGCTGCGCTTCAACCACACGCAGCCGCCGTTCGACAACCCGGCCATTCGCCGCGCGGTGCTCTCCGCTATCAGCCAGAAGGAATTCATGTCCGCGGTCGCGGGAGAGGACACCAGCCTGTGGCGCGACAAGATCGGCTTCTTCGCGCCCGGCGGCATCATGGCGAACGATGCCGGCATGGACGCGCTGAACGGCCCGCGCGATATCGCAGCCGCTGCCAGGGCCATCAAGGACGCCGGCTACAAGGGTGAGAAAGTGCTGCTGATGGCGCCCGGCGATTTCCCTGTCATCGGGCAGATGAGCGAAGTCGCGGCCGACTTGTTCCGCAAGCTCGGTTTCAATCTCGACTACGCGGCGATGGACTGGGGCTCGATGCTGCGGCGCATGGGCAACCGCGAGACGCCGGACAAGGGCGGATACAGCGCCTTCTGCACTTATTCGGCGGGCGTCACGCAGCTGAATCCGTCCGCCCATAACTTCATCCGCGGCAGCGGCGACAAGGCGACCTTCGGCTGGGCGAAGAGCGAGAAGCTCGAACAACTCCGGGATTCCTGGTTCGCCGCGCCCGATGCCGCCGCGCAGGCCAGGATCGGCATCGAGATGCAGAAGCAGTGCTTTGTCGATGTTCCCTATGTGCCGCTGGGTGTCTTCTATCAGCCGACCGCGTACAAGAAGAGCCTGACGGGCATGCTCAAGGGCCTGCCGCTGTTCTGGAACGTGCGCGGCGCCTGAAGAAGGATTTTCGATGCTTCCGATCACCGGCTATGCGGATCGCTGGAGCGTGCGCCCCGGCGACGACATCAGGTTCATGATCGCGGTCAAGGGCGGCGGCCGCTATTCGGCACGGATCGCCCGCGTCATCTGCGGCGATCCGAACCCGAGGGGACCGGGCTATCGAGAGATTCCCGTGAAGTGGGATCTCGAAGGCCAGCACGACGGGATCGAGCAGACCATCGCCAAGGGCTCATGGGTCGATGTGCCTGCGCTGGCATTGCCGGCCGGTCCAGTCGCGTTCGCCGCGACGGTCTGGCCGACCTTGCTCGCCGCCGGCCAGCAAGCCGTGCTGAGCTGGACGGGTGCCGGCGTCGCGCTGACGCTGGGCGTTGGCAAGGCGGGCGCTTTCGCCCGGCTCGTGATTGGTGGCGCGACCGTCGAGGTCGAAACCGGCATCGCGCTCACCGAGCGTGCCTGGCACGACATCGCCTGCCTGTTCGACCCCGTGACCGGATCGCTGTCGATCGCGCAGGCGCCCCGCAAGCTCAGGCTCGATCGCGACGAGCGCGCGACGAAATCGCTGAGCGCGCCAAAGGCTGCATTGGCCGGCGCGGGGGCCGCCGCGATCGCGGCGGAGCGCGCGGGGCAGGGCGTAGCCCATCACTTCAACGGCAAGATCGAGCGGCCGCGCGTCACCGATGGCAGCACCGGCCTTGACGGCATCATCGCCGCGCAAGCCTCTGGAACGTCGGCTCCGGTCCTCGCCGAATGGGATTTCTCCATCGGTATTCCGACCGACACCGCGACCGATATCGGCCCCGCCAAGGCGCACGGCACCTGCATCAATCTGCCGACGCGCGCGATGACGGGCTCGCGCTGGACCGGCGGCGTGACCCATCGCTGGACCGAAGAGCCAAAGCTCTGGGGCGCGATCCATTTCCACGACGACGATATCGGCGATTCCGGCTGGCAGCCGTCGCTGAGCTTCACCGTGCCTGATGACTGGACAAGCGGCGTCTATGCGCTGCATCTCGACAAGGACGGCGCGCGCGACAACATCGTCTTCTATGTCCGCGCCAAAATCCCGGGATCGCAGGCCAAGGTGGCGTTCCTCGCGCCGACCTTCAGCTACACGGTCTACAGCCAGTATCAGAAGAAGGGCCGGCAGGCCCTGATCACGGAGCGGTCGCTGGCCTGGGGCGCGCTGGCGCAGGCGCCGGACGGCCATCCTGAATACGGCGTCTCGCCCTACAATTTCCACTCGGACGGCAGCGGCGTGGTGATGTCGACCATGCGCCGCCCGCTGATCGACAAGCGCGTCAACCAGATCCATCTGGTCGATCCCAGCGATTATGGTTCCGGCCTCTACTGGATCTCCGCCGACAGCGCCATCACGGATCTGTTGACCCGCAAGGGCATCGACTTCGAGGTCATCACCGATCACGACGTCCATGCCGAAGGCGTCGACCTGCTGTCGAAATATTCGGTGGTCCTGACCGGTCAGCACCCGGAATACCACACGCACGAGACACTCGATGCGCTCGGCGCCTATCTCGGCAATGGTGGCCGCTTCATGTATCTCGGCGGCAACGGCTTCTACTGGAAAGTGGTGCCGCACGCGACAGGCACCTGGGCTTTCGAGCTGCGCCGCGCCGAGGGCGGCATCCGTCTCTGGGAGACGCTGCCCGGCGAGAGCTATCATGCATTCGACGGGTCTTATGGCGGCCTCTGGCGACGGCTCGGCCGTCCGCCACAGGCTCTGGTCGGCGTCGGCTTCAGCACGCAAGGGGACTACATGGGTTTCCCTTACACCTTCCTCGACGGCGTTCTCGATCCCCGCGTCGCCTTCATGCGCGAGGGCATCGAGGATCTGGCGAGGCCCGGCGCCAAGCTCGGCGAGCGCGGCTTCATGGGCGGTGGCGCCGCCGGCCACGAGCTCGACCGTGCCGACACCCGCCTCGGCACGCCGCATCATGCGATCATCATCGGCCGCGCCGTTCTGACCGATCCGACCTATCAGCCCGTCAACGAAGAGCGCTACGACCACACCTGGCCGGCCTCGCGCGAGGACATCATCCGCTCCGACCTGACCTTCTTCGAGACGGAAAATGGCGGTGCGGTGTTTTCGGTCGGCTCGATGAATTTCATCGGCGCGTTGCCGGTGGACGGCTACGACAACGTGGCGGCCCTGCTGGTGACCAACATCGTCAGGCGCTTTGCCGATCCCGCGCCGTTCCCGGTGCCGAAGACGCCTGCGTAAGGCTGGGGCTTCACGCGAGGATGTTGCTCTTGTGCTGGCGCAAGAATACTCTTGGGGTTGCTTAAAAACGAGAACAAGCCCCAAGGTGACTGATGGCCCGCATCCTCTACAGCGACCCGATCAACGCGTCCGACCGCACCCGCGACATCCTCGACAAGAACCGTCATGCCAACATCTTCCGCATGATGGCGCATTCGCCAAGCTATTTTGAGCAATATTGCCGTCTCGGCGGCGCTATCCGCCACAAGGGTGAGCTCGATCCTGTCGTGCGCGAGCTTGCGATCACCCGCACCGGAATTTTGTGCGAGGCGCCGTACGAGATCGTCGCGCACAAGCGGATCGGCAAGAATGTCGGCGTCACCGACGAGCAGAACGAGGCGCTCGAGAACTGGCAGGCCGCGACCTGTTTCAATGAGGTACAGCGTGCCGCGCTCGCTTTCACCGACGAGATCGTGAAATTGAACAAGCCGACGGATGCGACCTTCAAGGCGATCGCCTCGAAGCTGACGCCGGCCGCGCTGGTCGAGCTCCAGCTCTCGGTCGGCTTCTACATCATGACCTCGAAATTCCTGGAGACGTTCGAGATCGACCTCCAGCCCGTCACGGAAGTGGTGGGCTGATCCAAAAACCGCGGCGAGGTCTGCCGATGACGATCGATGAATACGCGGCCTGGGCCGCAAGCATTGCGAAAGTCGACGAGCATCCGTCCAACGAGCGGCTGTCCTACCTCGGTCTCGGCCTCGCCGGTGAATCCGGCGAGGTCGCCGAGCACATCAAGAAGCTGCTGCGCGATGACTGGCTCGACAAGGCCGGTCTCGTCGAAGAGCTCGGCGATGTCATCTACTATTGGGCCTGCTTGTGCGCCGCGACCGGCCAGCAGCCATCCGAATTGCTCAAGGCCAGTGCGGCCAAGATCAATCGGCGGATCAGCGAGGCGGCGAGCCGCTGAGCACGAGGCGTATGCTGGGGACACCGACAGTCTCCGCGGCGTCATGGCCGGGCCTGTCCCGGCCATCCACGTCTCGCCATGCAGCAAAAAGAACGTGGATGCCCGGGACAAGCCCGGGCATGACGACCTCTCGTGAATGAACCTCGACTATCATTACGTCGACGTCAGGATATCCACCTTGGCATTGGCCACGATCAGGCGATCGGCCAGGAGCTTTGCCAGATTGCGCATGATGCGCTCGGACGCGCGCGGGTGCTGCTCGCGGAAGCGTTCGAAATCCTTCAACGGGACCTCGAAGGCGGTGGCCGCCATGTCGGCAAAGACGTCGGCCGAGCGGGTCTGCTCCAGCAGTGCCATCTCGCCGAACGCCATGCCGGCGGTCAGCGTCGCGAGGCGCACGCCGTCCGGCAGCGTGACATGCACCGCGCCGCTGCGCAGGAAGAACAGGGCATCGGCGGGATCGCCTGTCGTGAGGATCTTTGCGCCGGATGGGTAAGTCCTGATGGTGCAGGTCGCGCCGAGCTCCGCCAGCTCTTCCGTGCTGAGACCTTCAAGCAGCGGCTGCTCGACAAGCTCGGTGGTCTCGTGAAAATCGATCGAGCCGCCATGGCGGTAGACGATCTGGTCTTCGGCCCATTCGATTGCGGTGTCGAGCAGATAGAAATCGCGGACGTTCTTCAGCTCCGCGGTCCACTCCCGCAGCGTATTCCATTCCTTCGACGCGCGCCTGACACCGGACAAGATCACGGTGACATTGAGCGCGGCGAGCTCCTCGAAGGCTTCGGCCACGAGCCGGGCGCCGGCCCGTGTGGTGGAGGTGACGCGGTGAAGGTCGAAGACCACGAATTGCGGCCGCGGCCGCCCCGCAAGCCGGCGCGAGATGTAGTCGACCGCGGAGAGCGACAGCGTGCCGACCAGCTCGATGACCCGCACCTCCTGCTCGTGGGCGGCGAGGATCTCGCGCTCCTGCGGACGGCGCACGCGGCGGGACGGGCTCTTGCCGATGTCGTAATCGGCGATGACCGCGTTGCGCGCGTCGTCGCTGCGGTTGAGCATGTGCAGATCGTAATGCGAGGACAGGGCCTCACAGACCTTGATGCCGCGCACGCTGTTGCCGTGCTTGTCGAGCTTTGGCGAATAACTGCCGAGGCCGAGGCGGGCGGGCAGGGCCGCCAGAATGCCGCCGCCGACGCCGCTCTTGGCGGGGATGCCGATCCGGTAGATCCATTCGCCGGCATAATCGTACATGCCCGACGACGTCATCACCGACAGCGTGCGCGAGATCGCATACGGCGTCATCACCTGCTCGCCCGTGACCGGGTTGACGCCGCGGTTGGCGAGCGTTGCGGCCATCACCGCGATATCGCGCGCAGTGACCAGCACCGCGCATTGCCGGAAATAGACGTCGAGCACGCCGGCGACATTGTCGGAAATCACGGCGTTGGTCTTGAGCAGATAGCCGATGGCGCGGTTGCGGTCGCCGGTCTGGCTTTCGGAAGTGTAGACCGCCTCATCCACCGCGAGATCGCGGCCGGCAAAACGGCTGAGTGCGAGCAGGATCTGCTCGAAAGCCTCAGGGCCTTTGCTGTCGTAGATCAGCCCGGTGCAGGCGATCGCGCCGGCATTGACCATCGGGTTGAATGGATGGTTTTCCGCATTCAGCCGGATCGAGTTGAAGGGATCGCCGGAGGGTTCAACGCCGATCGCGCTCTCGACCTTGCCTGCGCCGAGCAGGTCCAGCGCCAGCGCGAACACGAACGGTTTTGACATCGACTGGATGGTGAAGGGCACCCTGGAGTCGCCGACTTCATAGACATGGCCGTCGAGCGTCGCGAGGCTGATGCCAAAATAGGCAGGGTCGGCCTTGCCGAGCTCGGGGATGTAGTCGGCCACATGGCCGGATGTTTCGGCCGAGAATTCGTTGAGGCAAGTGTCGAGAAACCGCAACAAAGGCGGCTTCGAACGGGTCCAGGCGGAGGCGAGAGGCGATGTCATCGCCCCTCTTGTGCAACGCAATCAGGGCACGCGCAACCCATCAGGCATCGAGGCCTGCCGCCGAACCAGCAACAGGGCGATCAGGACCGTGGGCGCGAGGATCGCGAGCCCCAGCAGCGTGACCTGCATCTGTGACAGCGGCATGATGCCGCCGCCCGGGGTTGCCACCACGAAGCCGCCGATCACCAGCAGCACGCGGATCGGCCATTCCAGCGCACCAGCGCCGCGGAGATCGCCGACGAAGGGCTGGTAGCCTTGGATGCCGCCGCAGATGAACAACGTTCCGAACGCGGCAAGTCCCATCAGGCCGAGACCGGCGAGATAGGGGCTCGGCCCCTGCAGCACCAGCGCCGGATTGAGCACGAAGAAGAACGGGATGAAATAGATGA
Source organism: Bradyrhizobium sp. GW821-FHT13H05 (assembly GCF_058804065.1). Classification (NCBI taxonomy): domain Bacteria; kingdom Pseudomonadati; phylum Pseudomonadota; class Alphaproteobacteria; order Hyphomicrobiales; family Nitrobacteraceae; genus Bradyrhizobium; species Bradyrhizobium sp. GW821-FHT13H05. The sequence goes on from NZ_JBXAPO010000019.1 coordinate 131,763, forward strand.
TGCTGCCGACCCACATCGATTCCCAGCCGGTCTTCATCGCCGGCGAGCCGGCGATGCCTGCCGCCGCGAACGAAGCGATCGCCACCGGCGGCGTGATCGACGACAGCATGCCCCAGTAGAAGATGAACATGTGCACGGCCATCTTGTTCAGCCCGAGCTTCTCCAGCGCGGGTGCGACCAGGATGGCGAGGAAGATGTAGCAGGCCGTCGTCGTCAGCCCGAGGCCGAGAATGAGGCTGGTGAGGGCGCACATGCCGAGCAGTAGGAACGGATTGTCGCCGGCAATGTGCAAGAGGTCGTTGGCGAGGCTCGACACCACGCCGGTCATCGAGAACGCGCCGATCAAGAGACCGCAGCCGGCGAGGATGCCGACCAGCTCGACGAAGGTGCGGCCGTTGACCTCGAGGAATTTACCGATCGTCGCCAGTGTCCAGCGGGTATCCCTGGAGAACAGCTGGTTGAGCACCAGCAGCAGCGCGGTCGCGTAGAAAGGCGCGTGGCTCTCGCGCTTGAAATAGAGCAGCATCACGATCAGCAGCGCGATGACGAAGACGTAGTACCAGCCGTCCTTGATCGTATCCATGACCCGCGGCAGCTCGGCCCGCGGAATCCCCTTCAGCCCGTGGCGCGCGGCGTAGGAATCGACCTGCATGAACAGGCCGATGTAGTAGAGCGCCGCGGGAATGATCGCGGCGATCGCGACGTCGGCATAGCTGACATTGAGGAACTGGGCGATCACGAAGGCGGTCGCGCCCATCACCGGCGGCGCCAGCACCGCGCCTGTGGAGGCGCAGGCCTCGATCGCGCCGGCATAGGAGGCGCGAAAGCCGCTCTTCTTCATGACCGGAATGGTCATGGTGCCAGCGGTGAGCACGTTGGAGATGATCGAGCCCGACATCATGCCGAGCAGCCCGCTGGCAAAGATGCAGACTTTTGCCGCGCCCCCGCGAAACGTGCCGCACAGCGCGAAGGCAAGGTTGATGAAGAATTTTCCGGCGCCCGTCATCATCAGCGCGGTGCCGAATACGAGGAAGCCGATCACGGTGTCGGCGAAGGCCTGGATGGGAATGCCGAGCAGGCTCTCGCCCGAGAGCACGTGATAGGCGGTCGCCTGTTCCAATGTCGACTGCGTGCCGCGGAACGGACCTAACCAGCCGGACTCCGCGAACAGCGGATAGACGGTGAAGGGCAGTACGCTCAAGAGCAGGCTCCAGCCGCCGGTGCGGCGCAGCGCCTCCATCAGCATCACCCACATCACGAGGCCCGCGGCGATCACGGTGTTCGGCGCGCCGCCGAACTCCCAGCCGGCCTCGGCCGCCTTGCGCACGTTCGACATCAGCAGCAATGCCGCGCCGAACGTCACGATGAAGAAGAGCAGGTCATACCAGGGAATGCGATCGAGCGGCGCGCGCTCCGTCCCCGGAAAGATCAGGAAGGTGAAGGGCAGCATCAACGCGATCAGGAGATAAAAATACTCCGTGTTGAGCTGGGTGTAGCCGATGAAGAAGCGCAGCGAGAATTGCTGGTTGATGCAGAGCAGGATGGTTGCGGCGGTCGCAGCGATCAGCGTCCAGCGCCATGCACCGCGCAGCGTGCGGACGCGCGTGACCTCCGCCTCCTGCATGTTGGCGGCGGCGCCGTGCGGATCGTCGAACACGACCCGCTTGGCGTCGTCCTGCGGGGCGGTGGAGATTGAAGCAGACATGATCGACCCCGCGCGTGGGTTGTTGAATGCAGACTAGGCGAATGGCAGTTGGTTGAAGCGGTCGGGCCGCGGGCGACCAAACCTCTCCCGCTTGCGGGAGAGGTCGGCGCGAAGCGGCGGGTGAGGGCTCTCGCCTCTGGGGAACCCCACTGTGGAGAGACCCTCTCCCCAACCCTCTCCCGCAAGCGGGAGAGGGAGCACATCTCGTGCGTGGCGACGATCGATCCCATCCCGCTCTAGTCCTCGAAGCCGTTCACCATGTCGGCCTTCGCAAGCGCAGCCGCGCGCGCCTTCATCCAGCCGTCGAGGAACGCCTTGTCATCCGCTGGCGGGCTGGACTTGCCGTATTCGGCCCAGGCGGCGCCGAGCACCTCCTGCCGCTTGATCAGCTTGTTGTTGTGGGCGTCCTGCGCGTCGCTCCATTGACCCGCTTCCTTCAGCGCCTTCACGGCGCCGGGATGCACCGGCACCACCCAGTTCTTGGTCTGCCGGTCAGCAGCGAGCCCGCCGGCGCCGGGCGCGGAGTCCTTGTAGGCATCGTAATTGGTGATCATCGCCTTGGTGATGGCATAGATCTGGTCGGCCGGCTGCGAGGCATAGGTGACGAAGATCGGGTAGGGATAGTTGCCGAGCTCGATCGGTTTCTCCGGCGTGATGCCCGCGCCGCAGGTGGCAAGCTGCGGGAAGAAGAACGAGCCGACTTTCTGCATCCGCGCCCAGCCTTCCTTGTCGCCCGCCGGCAGCGGCGGCCAGACCAGCCCGCGCGGCGAGGTCTCGGCCTCTTTCGCCGGGCCGGTGATGGTGGTGCCGAAGGCGGCATCGGTGTCGTTGTTGATCAAGCCCTTCCACATCGCGCCGTAGCTGGCGAACTCGACGACCTTGACGTCCTTCTGGGTCAGCCCGGCGAAGGCGAGCACGGCGAGCGAGTTCTGGTTCAGCGCGGGCGAGCCGACGACGAATCCGACGCGCTTGCCTTTCAGGTCTTTCAGATCTTTCACTCCGGTATCGGCGGCGACGCCAAGCGAACCGCAATTGCAGTCGACCGTCGAGAGCAGGATCTGGAGCGGCTGCGGACCCCATTCCCTGGAGCCGAACTCGAACACGCCTTCCTGCGCGAAATAGGTCCCGGATCCCATCGCCGCGGCCGCCGCGCGCTTGGCGCGCAGCGGCGCGAGCCGCGCGACGTCGTTGCCCGCGGGCAGCACGCGCACATCGGTACTGTATTTGTCCTTCATCATCTTGCCGACGCCGACCGCGATATTGAAGCCGGCGGTGCCGGTGTCATAGGCGGTGAAGGTCAATGTCGCCGGCAGCTTGATGTCTTCGGCGAATGCATAGCGTGTAGACGCAAAAGAAATGTCCGCAACCAAGGCAGGCGCGAGCATGAGCAGTCCACGAAACATGTTCCCCTCCAATGATCCCCGCGTTGGCCGCGAAGATTTTCTTTCTTTGTTTGAAACAAGATTTGTTTGAAACAGATCATGTCATCGCGATCAGGCGATGGCAACGCCGTACCGCGAACGCAGCAATGAGGCAGACAGATTGTCGCGGAAATGACGGAGAATGCAGTCAGTTCGCGACGATCGCGATCGCCTGTCCTTCGGCAACGACATCATCGAGCTTGACCAGAAGCGATGTGATGGTGCCGCTCGCGGGCGAGGGCACCGGAATCTCCATCTTCATGGCTTCGACGACCACAACGTCATCACCATCTGCGACGGTTCCTCCAACCTGCACGGGCGTTGCGCAGATGCGTCCCGCGACTTCGGTGACGATCTTTATTTCTGGCATGCCAATCGCCTTTTTGTTGTCGTCGCAAAATGCCTGAGGTAGCGTCATCTACAAGTGGAATTTAATTCCGCACAGCGGAACAAACGGTAGGGATCATGGGACGACGTTCGGAGCGGTTGAGTAGGCAAGGTGCGCTCGCTGGCGAAGCCGGTGAGGGTGATGTCATCCAGGTGGTGTCGCGCGCGTTCGACGTGTTGCGATGCTTCGAGGGCCACGAGATCAGGCTCGGCAATCTCGAGATTTCAAATCGCTGCGGTCTGCCGCGCTCGACGGTGTCGCGGCTCACGCACACGCTGACGCGCATGGGCCAGCTGGTCTATCTGCCGCGCGATCAGAAATATCGCATCGGTCCGAGCGCGGTAGCGATGAGCGCCTCGATGATGAAGGGCGCGCAGCTCCGCAGCATGATCCGCCAGCGGCTCCAGGAAGTCGCCGAGCAACTGCCCGGCACGGTCGGCTTCGTCGTCCCCGATCGCTTCCATCTGGTCTATCTCCAGTTCGCGCGCTCGGCCACCGCACTCGGCCTGCACGAGGGCACCGGCAGCCGCATCTCGATGGCCTCGACCGCCGCGGGCGCGGCCTACACCGCGGCGCTGGCGCCCGAGATCGGCGATGCCTTCATTGCGGACATGGAGCGCGAAGCGCCCGAGGCTGCGAAAATCCTGCGGCCCCGCATCGAGGCCAACAGGCAGTCGCTGCGCGAGCGCGGCTATGTCGTCGCCTGCGGCATCTGGAGCCCGCACATCAACGGGCTCGCGGTGCCGATCTGGTCGCCGCAGTACCAGACCTTCGTCGTCATCACGATCGGTCTGCTCTCGGCGATGTATGACGAGCAGCGTCTGCATGCCGAAGTCGCGCCGCTGATGCTCGCGCTCGGCCGCTCGCTCGGCAGCCTGCTCGAGGGCGCGGAAGGCGACGTCTTCAACAACCGCATCCCGCGTAAACCGGTCGCAATGGCCGTGCACAACAATAACAAGCCGATCAATTCGGAGGGAGTGAATGAACTGGAAGCCGGAACTCGACGAGCTCGCCCGGCGCGAAGCCTTCGCGCGGGAGATGGGCGGCGTTGACAAGGTCAAGCGTCAGCATGACCAGGGCCGGCTGACTGTTCGGGAGCGTATCGACAAGCTGATCGACAGAGGCAGCTTTCACGAGATCGGTGCCGTCTCCGGCATCGGTGAGTACGATTCCAGCGGCGAGCTGCAGAAATTGACGCCGGCGAACTGCGTGTTCGGCCGCGGACGCGTCGACGGCCGCACCGTGGTCGTCGTCGGCGACGATTTTACGGTGCGCGGCGGCTCGGCCGATGCGTCGATCTCGGCCAAGCCGCTGATGGCGGAGGAGATGGCGCACGACTTCCGCCTGCCCATCGTCCGCATCATCGAGGGATCCGGCGGCGGCGGCTCGGTCAAGACCATCGAGACCAAGGGCGCTGCGAATCTGCCCGGCGGCATCGGCGGCACCCGCTGGTATCGCTTCACGACGGAGAATCTGTCGCGCGTGCCTGTCGTCGCGCTCGGCCTCGGCTCGGTCGCGGGCCTCGGCGCCGCGCGCCTCGCCGCCAGCCACTATTCCATCATGACCCGGAAGTCCGCGATGTTCGTCGCAGGGCCGCCGGTGGTGAAGGCGTTGGGGCAGGACCTCTCGAAGGAGGAGCTCGGTGGCGCCGATATCCAGACCCGCGCCGGCGCGGTCGACCACGCTGTCGATACGGAAGAGGAGGCGTTCGCCTGCGCGCGGCGTTTCCTCTCTTACCTGCCGTCATCGGTCTACGAGCTGCCGCCGACCGTGCCCTGCGCCGATAATCCGGAGCGCAGCGAAGAGGCGCTGATGAACGCGGTGCCGCGCAACCGCAAGCAGGTCTACAAGATCCGGCCGATCATCGAGCAGGTCGTGGACAAGGGCTCGTTCTTCGAGGTGGCCTCCAATTTCGGCAGGCCTGTCATCGTCGGTCTCGCGCGGCTCGAAGGCAGGGCGGTGATGCTGCTCGCCAGCGACAGTTTCCACTATGGCGGCTCCTGGACCGCGGACGCCTGCCAGAAGGTGGTGCGCTGGGTCGACTTCGCCGAGACTTTCCATCTGCCGATCGTCTATCTCATGGATTGCCCCGGCTTCATGATTGGCCTCGATGCCGAGAAGGCGGCGACCATCCGCCACGGCGTCCGCGCCATGGCCGCGGTCAACCAGACCACGGTGCCGTGGTGCACGGTGATCCTGCGCAATGCGTTCGGCGTCGCCGGCGTCGTGCATCAGCCGGCAGACCGCTTCTCGATCCGCTACGCCTGGCCGTCAGCCTATTGGGGCTCGCTCCCGCTCGAAGGCGGCATCGAGGCGGCGTATCGCGCCGACATCGAGGCGGCCGAGGACAAGGGCGCAAAGCTGGAGGAGATCCAGCAGCGCCTCAACAAGCTGCGCTCGCCGTTCCGCTCGGCTGAAAAATTCTGGGTCGAGGAGATCATCGATCCCCGCAAGACGCGCTCGCTGCTGTGCGAGTTCGCAAGGCTGGCCGAGCCGCTGCGCAAGGCCGGGCCGCCGGAGAATTTTTCGATCAGGCCGTAAGCCTGGCCGTCGCGGCGCTCGCAATGACGTCTTGGCAACATTCAGCCAATCTCTGCAACATCCCAAAACATCTTCGCCAACATCCTGCGGCTGTTGGCGCGTAGGACGCGCCCTGATTTGACGGGATCAGGATGGGCAGATGCTATTGAAGACCATGGCCGCGCGTATCGGCACCAGCGCGATTTGCCTCGTGCTTGCCGGCATCAAGCCGTTACGCGCGGAGCCGGTGTTCGACACGCTCGCCGGCGCATGGTCGGGCATCGGCACCATGAAGCCGTCCGATGGTCCGCGTGAAAAGGTTCGCTGCAAGGTGGCGTACAACGTCACGCGGCCTGGACGCTCGTTGACCCTCGACCTGCGCTGCGCCAGCGATGCCTACAAGATGGTCCTGTCCGCCAACATCGAGCAGAGCGGGACGGAGCTCTCGGGCAACTGGTTCGAGAGCGAATATCGTCAGGGCGGCAAGGTCTACGGCACCAACAAGGACGGCCTGATCGAGGCGCGGATTGAAGGAAACACCGTCGCTGCGCTAGTCACGATCCAGACCAAGGCCAGCCATCAGTCCTTCCTGATGGAAGCGCCGGGCTCCTGGATGGCGGAGGTCGCGATCGAACTGAACAAGGACGCGAAGTAACCTCGATCAATTCGGGCAGGGCTGTCCCGCTGCTCCCCACAGCGCCATGTCCTTGACGTGCTCCTCAAAGCTGCCCGGCGGCGTCGAGCGGCCTGCGCCGGGCGCCCATCCGCGCGGGATGAATCCGTTGAGGGACGCATCGTGCCTGAGATGCTCGACCAGGCCGGCGGCGTCGCGGCCGCCATTGCGCTTGGGGTCCTTCAGCTGCGCACAGATCTCGGCGCCGCTCTTGCCGAACCAGATGAAGGCGACCGGCGCAAGCTGCCAGTCGATGCCGGCGCGCGGCGGCGACGGTGCCGGCTCATTCGCCTGGGTTGACGTCATGTGGCAGGTCGAGCAGCGGATCGCTTCAGCCCCGATCCGGCTCTCTCCGCCGTGGATGTTCATGCCGTGCACACGCGGCCTGGTTTCGCCGGCCGGCGTCCAGATCGGGATCGCCTTGGCGTCGACGTGGCAGTTGGCGCAGCGCGGATGCGTCACCACGGCTTCGATCCGCTTCCAGGCCTCCAGCCCCTCGGCGCGGCTGACGCTGCCCGGCGGCAGCGCGCCCCTGGCGGGCTCGTCCTTGGCCACGACGATGCCCGTGAGGGCCGCGATGGACGAGGCCGCGAAGACGAGCGCGATCAGAGATCTCTTCATGGCGCGCCTCACACGAAATCGATGAACTTGTTGAAGGGCATTTCGCGGATCCGTTTTCCGGTCGCCGCGAAGATCGCGTTGGCGAGCGCGGGCGCGGCAGGGGGAACGGGCGGCTCCCCGACGCCTCTCACCTTGGGATCGTTCTCGAGCCCGCGAACCTCGATGACGGGGCATTGGTAGATCCGCATCGCCTCGTGATGGTTGTAGTTGGTCTGCTGCACCGCGCCCTTGGCGTAAGTGAGCTCGCAGTTGATGGCGTGGCCGAGCCCCCAGATCACGCCGCCCTGCACCTGGTTCTCGAAATTGACGGGATCGACGACCTTGCCGACGTCGACCGCAATCCAGACCTTGTCGATCTTGATGCCTCTGTCCGTCACCGAGACCTCGACGACTTCGGCGACCGGCGTGCCAAAGGATTCGACGAACGCGACGCCGCGACCCCGGCCGTTGCCGAGCGGTCCATTCCAGTCCGACATCTCCGCGACCGTCTCCAGCACCTTGCGATAGTGCGGCACGTTGCACATCGCGATGCGCGCCTTCATGGGATCGAGACCCGCGGCATGAATCAGCTCGTCGATGAAGCTCTCGGTGAAGAAGCCCGATGTCGAGGCGCCGACCGAGCGCCATGTGGTGCACGGCGACAGTCCTTGCGCCTCAAAGCTCGTGCCCCGGAAATTGGGAATGTCGTAATAGACGTTCCACAGACCTGCGGCCAATTGCCCGTCGGGATCCTTGGTTGGTGTGCCCGAACGCTCGAGCAGCCCCTTGAACGGTGCCGTCGAGGCGAGTTGCAGATCGGCTGCGACGATCTTGCCCTTGTCGACGCTGCCGCGGTGCCGGGCGAGCGCAATCTGCCGCGGAATGTCCTGGAGGAAATCTTCCTCGCGCGAGAACACCAGCTTGATCGGCGTTCCCTTCATCTGATTGGCGATCTCGGCGAGGGCGCGGACGTTCTCGTATTCGAGACGGTGGCCAAAACTTCCACCAACCCACTGATTGTGGAAGGTCACCTGCTCCGGCTTGAGGCCGATCGCCGTTGCCGCGACATATTGCACGAAGCGGGGGCTCTGATGGCCGACCCAGATCTCCATTCCCTTGTCGGTGACGAGGCCGATTCCATTGAGCGGCTCGAGCGGCTGATGCCCCACATAGGGCGCGCGATACTCGGCCTCGACGAGCTTGCCCATCTTCAGCCCGGCTTCGATATCGCCGATCTTGCGCCACTCCTTGCCGAGGAATTCAGGCTTGAACGAGGATTCCAGCACCTTCCAGTGGTCAGCCTGCTCGGCGGGATACGCCGAAGGCGCCCACTCGCAAACCACGGCGTCGACCGCCTTCATGGCGTACCAGCTGTTGGTGGCGATCACCGCGACGCCAGTCTTGAGTTCGAGGACCGTCTTGACCCCCGGCATCGCGCGCGCCTTGCTGGCGTCGTATGACTTCAGCGGCTGGCCCTTGCCGGGGTTCAGCTTGACGGCGGCATACAGCATGCCGTCCATCTTCAGGTCGATGCCGAACTTCAGCTCGCCCATGACCTTGTCGCGAATGTCGAGGCGCGTCATCGGCTTGCCCAGCATGCGCCATTTCGAGGGATCGCGCGGCTTGGCATCGAGCACCGGCGGAATCTTCGCGGCATCCGCGGAGAGATCGACATAGGCGATCTTGGTGCCGTTGGGCAGGATCACATGGCCCGATTGGGTGCGCAGGTCAGCCACAGCCACGCCTGACCGCTTGGCGGCAGCCGCCTTCAGCGTCTCGCGCGCGACCGCGCCGGCAACGCGCAGCTTGTCATAGGTATCCGGCAGCGTGCTCGACCCGCCGGTCATCTGCAGGCCAGCCTGTCTCAGCCATTCGAGCATCTTGGCGCGCGCTTCCTCGGCGGCCGGACTTTGGTCCGCAGCCACGAACGGTGCCAGCTCGTCGGCAAAGCCGGTGTTGAAATAGGCGGGGCTGGGGCCTGCGAAGCGAACCTCGAACTGGCCGGGATCGAGGTCCATCTCCTCGGCAATCATGATCGGCTGCACCGAGCCGACGCCCTGGCCGATATCGGCATGCTGCGCGATCAGCGTGATCTTGTCCGGGCTGATCTCGACCCAGGGATTGAAGGTCACGGAGTTCGGTCCGAGACCGGCGGTCAGCGGATTGTCATCGGCGCTGGCAGCGGCTTCAGCGGTGCCAAAGGCGCCGAAGGCGATGCCGCCGGCGATGGCGGCGGAGCCGAAGACGAACGCGCGGCGGGAGAGGTTTTCGATATGGCCCATCTCACTTCTCCGCCATCTTCTTGGCCGCGGCCGCATGGATCGCGGCGCGGATGCGCGGATAGGTGCCGCAGCGGCAGAGATTGCCTGACATCACCTGGTTGATCTCGTCATCCGTGGGATTCGAAATCAGGTCGAGCAGCGAGATCGCCTGCATGATCTGGCCGGTCTGGCAGTAGCCGCATTGCGGCACCTGATGCTCGATCCAGGCCTGGATGACCGGGTTCTGCTCTCTTTTCTCCAGGCCTTCGAGCGTGACGACCGACTTGCCCGCGACCTCGCCGATATGCGCCTGGCACGACCGGACGGCCATGCCGTCGATCCGGACGGTGCAGGCCCCGCATTGCGCGACACCGCAGCCGTATTTGGGGCTGGTGATGCCGAGCTCGTCGCGCAGGACCCAGAGCAGGGGCATCTCGGGAACGACATCGACCCGATGCCTGGTCCCATTGACGGTGAGCTCGATCATGTCGGTGCGTCCTTCGAAAGATTGCCGTCCTCACGGCTGAAGTCCCGGTCCGAGTTCGGCCATCGCCGTTCGAGTCTAGCGAGGTGTCGAGGGAGCCGCGGTTAAATGTGGTAAAAGCGTACGGCTGGGATCAGGTGGAACCGGCGCTCTGCAATTCTCAAAGCAGAAGATCCAGTAAACGCCGCGCCCTCGTGATGTCCTTGTCCGCGCCATCAGGGGCAAACACCCGGCAGATCGGATCGAGCAGGGCGATGGCCGCCGAAGGCGCCCCGGTCTCTGCCCACACATCCGCAAGGTCGGTGGCCGCGCGGAGCTGGAAGGAGAGGGCGCCTGCCTCGCCGGCGGTCTGCACCGCGCGGATCAGGGTCTGCTCGCCGCGCATCCGATCGCCGTGTCGATATTCGATCCGCCCGAGGATGCGCAGCAGTTCAGGCTGACACCAGGTCTCATCCAGTTGCTCCGCATGCCTCAAGGCCGCAGTAATGCTTGCGCACGCGACGTCGATCCGGCCGCGCTCGAGCGCTGCTTCGGCCAGCATGCCGAGATAGATCGGGGCGCGTATCAGGAATTGGCTGCCGAGGATCTCGTTGGCGGCAATGCGCATCTGTTCGACGGCATCCGCCTTGCCGCGCTGGTGGTGGATCGCGGCACGGAAGAAGTGGCTGAGCGGCGCCCAGCTCGCAAGGTTCCTCTGGTTGAGGTTGTCGTCGAGCAGGTTCAGGTGCTGCTCGGCGGCATCGACATCGCCGGTCCAGATCGCGATGGGAATGAAGGCCAGGGCAAGCGCGTTGGACTGTGTCACCAGGTGCTCGGTCGCGGCGGCACCTTCGACGGCGGCTCTGGCGGTCCTGACGGCTTCGAGCGTATCCCCGCGCACCCAGCCGACGAAGGCGAGCGAGACGCGGATCACGACATAGGGATCGACCTGGAAGCGCGAGATGCGCGTGCGCTGGGCAAGACGGTCGTGCTGTCTGGCGAGCCGCTTCAGGGCGTCATGCGCGCCGCCGATGTCGCCGCGATAGAACTGCGTCATGATCCGAAAGCGCGCGCCGGACGCTGCCGCCGAACGATCCTTGGCCCGCGCGCTGATCGCATCGAAGCGATCGAGGCTCGCCAGAACGTCGCGGTGACGCCCGGCGAATGATTGGAGCACTGCGAGACCCCAGATCGCGCGGAGCTGATAATCCGCATCGCCTTTCAGCTCGGCCAGCCGCACGCTCTCGCGGCACGCCGCTTCCGCCTCCGGTTCCAGCCGGGCGGTGAAGGAGAGGCTGCGGGCGTAGGCCGTCGCCAGCTTCATCTGCAATTCGAGATCCGGATGAGCCGTCTGCTTTGCGGTGTCCAGCGCCGTGCGCACGCGCTGCCGGCATTCAGCGACCGACGAGAGCTCGTCCCAGAGCGGTATGGCGGCAGCGGATAGTCTGAGGCCAGTCTCGACATCGCCTTCCGCGCCGAAAGCCCAGTCGATCGCCTTGCGCAGATCATTGGCGCGCTGGCCATAGGTCGCCATCCAGTCGTCCCGCGCCAGCCATTTCCATTCCGCCTCGGCCCGCTCGAACAGATCGAGCAGATAGACGGCATGGCTCTCGCAGGCACGCCGATGTTCACCTTCGGCGCGCAGCCGCTCGGCGGCGTAGCTCTTGGTCGTGTCGAGCAGCCGGTAGGCGGCCTTGCCGTCCGTGATGGTCTGCGCGACCAGCGACTTCGATGCGAGGCTTTCGAGGCATGCCGCTGTCTCGCCCGGCGAGGCCACGATGTCGCTGGTGATGCCGAGGACGTCCTCGGTCGTGAAGCGTCCTGAAAACACGGACAAGTGACGCAGCAGCGACGCTTCGCCCTCGGACAGCAGCCGGTAGCTCCAGTCGAGGGTGGCCTGAAGCGCCTGGTGCCGGAGCGGCGCGGTGCGCGGGCCGTAGTTCAGGAGGTCAAAGCTCTCGTTGAGATGCCGGAGCAGGGTGGCCGGGTCATGGCTTTTCAGCCGCGGTGCCGCAAGCTCGATGGCGAGGGGAATTCCATCCAGCCGCCGGCAGATCTCGGCAATCACTGGCGCGTCGCCATCACTCAGGCCAAAACCTGCCGCCTCCTGGGCCCTTGTGACGAACAGCTCGACCGCCGGGAACGCCATCGCCCGTCGTCCGTCGAGGCGCAAATCATCTGCGGGACAGCGGAGCGGCGGCAGCCGGTACACATTCTCCGTCTTCGAGCGAAAGGGCTCGCGGCTGGTCGCGATGATGCCGATATCGGGCAGCGCGAGATGAATGTGCTCGGCCACGACGGCGGCGGTGGCCAGCACATGCTCGCAATTGTCCAGGATCAGCAGCATGTCCTTGGAACGCAAGGCTTCGACGATGCCGACGAGCAGATCGACCAGCCCGGCGCCCGATCCAAGGGCGGACGCGATCGCCGCGCACACCAATTGGGGATCGTTGATCGCGGCGAGATCGACGAAGCAGACACCGTCGCCAAAACGTTCTCCGAGCTCCCGGGCGGCTGCGATGGCGAGGCTGGTCTTGCCGACGCCGGCGGGGCCGACAACGGTGACAAAGCCGCGATCACAAACCCGCCTTGTGAGTTCGGCGACGTCATCCTCGCGCCCGATCAGGAGGGGAGGCCCTTGCGGATGCCGGTCGAAGCCGCCGCCACCCTGTGAGGGTGTCGCGGACGAGGCAGAGGCCGTCTCGAACCGGACCGGCGCGGCGAACCGATAACCGCGGCCCGGAACGGTGATGATGTAGGGAAGCTCGGCCTGGTCCTGCGGCAGCGACCGGCGCAGGGCCGCGATGTTCACTTTCAGATTGCTCTCATGCACGAAAGTGTCGGGCCAGGCGAAGCGGATCAGATCGGCCTTGCTGACCAGCTCGCCCTGGCGCTCGAGCAGCACCTGAAGCAGATCGAGCGCGCGCGCGCCGACCCGGACGGGCACCTGTCCCCGCAGCAGCAACTGTCTCCGGGGAAAAAATCGATACTCGTCAAAGAAATACGCGCCTTCGCTGACCGGGCGCACGTTAGCCTCCTGACGCTCCTGGTCCGCAGTTTATGGCATCGCGAGCGGTCTCGCCAATGGCGCGGATTGGCGCGGAGTGGGTCTGTCGTGCGATTTGGCAAGTATGACAAGACGTCCCTGTCTTGCCTGCTAGTGGATGATCCGGTTCAGGAAGCCTTTGGCCCGTTCGGTGCGCGGAGTCCGGAAGAATGTCTCGGGATCTGCTTCCTCGATGATGCTCCCGCGATCCATGAAGACGACCCGGTCGGCGACCTCGCGGGCGAAGCCCATCTCGTGGGTCACGCAGACCATCGTCATTCCCTCTCGCGCCAGCTCGACCATGGTGTCCAGCACTTCCTTGACCATCTCGGGGTCGAGCGCGGATGTCGGTTCGTCGAACAGCATGATCTTGGGCTGCATGCACAGCGCTCGCGCAATGGCGACGCGTTGCTGCTGGCCGCCAGACAATTGGGCAGGATACTTGTCTGCCTGATCCTGGATGCGCACTTTCCGCAGCAAGCTGAGTGCGCGTTCACGCGCTTCGGCTCGTGACAGGCCGCGAACCTTGGTCGGGGCCAGCATGCGATTCTCGGCGACGGTGAGATGTGGAAAGAGATTGAAACTCTGAAACACCATTCCGACTTCACAGCGAACGCTGTTGATGTCGGCGACGCGATGGCTCAGTTCGACACCGTCGACGATGATCCGGCCTCCGTCGTGTTTCTCGATATGGTTGATGCACCGGATCAGCGTCGACTTGCCGGAGCCCGATGGCCCGCAAAGCACGATCTTCTCACCCTTGCCGACCGTAAGGGTGACGTCGTTCAGCGCGGTGAATGCGCCGAACCGCTTGATCACGTTCTCGACCACGACGATCGCAGCAGCCTGCGCGGCAGCGCTCTGAGTGTCTTGAGGCATGCTTTTCTCCCAATTCGAGGCGTTATCGCGATGTGGTAATGGCGTATCGCTTGCGGAGGGCCGCGACACACTGCGACGCCGCGGAGCTGATGGCGAGGTAGGCCAGGGCTACGGCGAGGTACATTTCGACGAGGCGGCCGTTGAGTTGCGCGAGCTTGGAGGCGGCGCCCAGAAGATCCGTCAGCGAAAGGACGTAAACGAGAGAGGTGTCCTGAAACAGGATGATGGTTTGGCTCAGGATGATCGGACTGGCCACGCGCAGGACCTGCGGCAGGACGACATGGCGGTAAGTGTCGTAGGTGGACAGTGCGAGCGCCTGGCAGGCCTCGAACTGGCCCTTGTTCACGGCACGCAGCCCGACGCGGATGATCTCGGAGTAGTAGGCGGCCTCGAACAAGCCAAAGGTGATGAAGGCGGTATAGGTGGCCCCGATCGGGATCGCTCGACCGTTGCCGACGAGATGCCCGAGCAAGATCGGCACCAGGAAGAAGAACCAGAACAGGACGAGGATCAGCGGGATCGACCGGATGACCGCCACGTAGCCGCGGATGAGCTGGGCGAACACCGGGATCTCGAAGTGCTGGACCAGCGCAAGACAGGTCCCGAGAACCATGCCGACGGTGAACGCGGCCGCCGTGAGCGAAAGCGAGAAGATCAGCCCTGACCAGAGATAGGGCCAGGCTTGCGCAACGATGGAGAAATCGAGGGCATTCATTTCGCGGCCTCCATGGTGCCGGGCAAGGTGTCCTGCTGCACTTCACCGGCGAGATCCTGGTCAGCTGGGAGCCTGGCGGGCGCGCTACCTGGAATCCGGACGGCTTTGTCGATCAGCGTCATGGCTTGATAGGCGATCAGTGCCAGACAGAGGTAGATGATGGTCGCCGCGCCAAAGGCTGTGAATGTCTGAAACGTGGCTTCACTGATCTGGCGAGCCTGGGCGGTCAGCTCCATCAGGCCGATCGTGAGGGCAACGGAGGTGTTCTTGTAGATGCCCATCACCTCGCTGGTGAGGCTCGGCAAGATCAGGCGCAAGGCCTGCGGCACGATAACGTGTCGATAGGTGAGGTAACCGCCGAGGCCGAGAGCATTGGCCGCTTCAAGTTGTCCTTTCGGCAACGCTTCGATTCCCGCCCGGACCTGCTCGGCTATGCGAGACGCCGTATAGAGCCCCAGGCACAGGAGTGCCGGAAAGAAGGATGCCCAGGGCGGCGGGATCTGCTTGATGGCATCTCCGAGCGCGCTGGGCACGACCTCCGGAAAGACGAAATACCAGAGGAACATCTGAACGAGGACGGGAATGTTCCGGAATATCTCGACATAGAGCCGGGCGGGTATCGCGAAGAGGCGATTTTGCACCGTGCGGCCCACGCCGACGATCACGCCGATGCCGAAGGCGATCCACCAGCCGAAGAATGCGAGAGCGAGCGTCCAGCCGAGACCCGACAGCAGCCAGTCGATGTAGCGCTGGCCGTCTGCCGCCTGTTCAAAAAGCACTCCGAACATCGTGAGTCCTCAAGGTTGCAGGTGCGGACGAGGATGACCTTGCCAGACGATCAGCTCCGTCAATCAGTCGACGGCGTCGCTGGGATGAGCGATCCGTCCGATCAATTCGTCGGTGAGCGGGAACGCGAGATTCTCTCCCTTGGGCGGGATCGGCTTGGTGAACCATTTCGCGTAGGTCTTCTCGAATTGGCCGGACGCCATCTGCCTGGACAGAACGTCGTCGACGAGTGCCTTGAAGCCGGCATCGCCCTTCGTGAACATCAGCCCGTAGTAGATTTTCGCGTAACCCTCGGGAAGGAACAGGAGCGCGTCCGGATTCGGCGCCGCGGCCTTCAGCCCGGCAAGCAGGATATCATCCTCCATGAAGGCGACGGCACGGCCGGTGTTCAGCATCAGGAAGGATTCCGCATGGTCCTTGGCCTGGACGATGTTGAGGCCGAGCTGCTCCTTGGCATTGACACTCTGTGCAAAACCGACCGCGTTGGAGCCTTGCGTGACCACCACCGTCTTGCCCTTCAGTTCGCCGGCGGTCTTGATGCCACTGGCGGCCTTGACGAGCCATCGCGGCTGGCTGACGAACGTTGCGACCGAAAACGAGACCTGTTCCTGCCGCTTCTTGTCGTTCGCGGTGCCGCCGCACTCGATGTCGACGGTCCCGCTCTGGATCAGCGGTATCCGGTTGGAGGAGTTGACCGGGGTATAGTTGACCTTGAGACTGGCCAACTTCAGGTCATCCTTGATGCGATCGACGATCGCCGCGCAGAGATCGAGCGAGAAGCCGACGGGCTTCTGATCGGGCCCGAGATAGGAGAATGGAATCGAGGCCTCGCGGTAGCCGATGGTGATCGCGCCGCTGGATTTGATCTTGTCCAGCGTCGGGCTGTCAGCGGCCATGGACGGGCTTGCGCTGCCAGCCACGAGCGCCAGGAGAAGTCCCAGCGCCTGAACGAGCTTCTTCATGGTTTTGCCTTCCCTCATTTGCCGAATTCAAGCTGCGACCGACGGGCGTCCGAGCCCCCGCCGGCGAATGACGTCGATCAGGCGATCGATGTCGTCGGTGGTGTTGAACATGCCGAGCGAGACGCGAATGCCGTCGCGTTCGGGCGACACGCGCACGCCGTTCTGCTCGAAATGGCTGAGCCAGTCCGTGGCTGGCAGGGCGATGACATAGATGTGCGGAGCGCGATGCTGTCGATCGCGCGGGCCGACGAGGCGCGCGCCCAGCTCGTCCAGCCGCGCGATCAGGTGGTCGCCGAGGTCGAAGCAGTGGTTCTGGATGTTCTGCACCCCGATCTGCTCGATCATGTCGAGGGACGCACCCAGGGCATGGATCGCGGGCAGATTGAAATTGCCGAGCTCGAACCGCCTTGCGGCCGGCGAGGGCGCCATCCTGTCGGGACGCGCGATGAGATCATCGGGGACCTCGGCGAGACTCGCGGCGGCGAGATAGGCCGGTTCGAGCTCTCCGAGGGATTTGTCCCAGTAGAGCAGGCCGAGCCCCTGCGGCACGAGCAATCCCTTGTGGCTTCCGGAGCCGATGAAGCTGGCGCCGATCGCCTTGGCGTCAACAGGCACGACGCCGATTGCCTGCATCACGTCCACGACGAAGTAGAGCTTCTTCCTCGCGCACAGTGCGCCGACGCTCCCGATGTCGAAGCGGTGACCGGCATGGAACGTTACATGCGACATCGAGATCGCACGGGTCCTGTCGTCGATGAACGGAGCAAAGCTGTCGGCATCGACGATGTCGGTCATCGGAATGAAGCGCGTTTCGACGCCCTTCCGTTGCAGGTTGAGGAACGCGTAGGCGTTGTTCGGATGATCGCCGTGGATCATCAGGACATTGTCGCCGGCCAGAAGCGGCAGCGCATTGGCCGCGATGTTCATGCTTTCCGACGTGTTCTTCGTGAAGGCGATCTCAGCCGCCGTGACCCCGAGAAGGCGAGCGACCTTCGCGCGGGTCTGCTCCACCCGGTCGAGCCAGACGCTCTTCGGACCGGCCGTCTCGAAACCCTCGCGAAGGAAGAGCTCGATTGCTGCCTTCACCGGACGCGCGAGGGGTGTTTGAAAGCCGGCGTCCAGGTACACCATTCGTTCGACAGCGGGGAATTCCTTCCTCACAGCGTCCACGTCGTAGTGACGAGACATGCACATCTCCTGTTGGCGCCGTCAGGACCTGGCCCTCGGCCAAGCGGCGGAGCGGGATTCTCGGAACGGCGAGACTGCATTGCACAATTTCTAGTCAATCACCGGCAACGCCAAGAATATGAGCTTTGGCGATTTCGACAAACGAATTTGTCGAATTTCAATATATTTTATTCCGAAAAATGATAATGAGTGGCGTTGATCTTGATTTCGCTGCGAATTCCAGCCGGTGGGAAAATGACCAAGCCAGTTGATAAGGATGGACCGTTGGATCGCGCCTTCGCGATCGTTCGGCACGTTGCCGACCAACGCAAAGCCGTCTCGGCGGCCGAGATCGCAAAGGCTCTTTCGCTGCCTCTTCCGACCGCACACAGGTTGATCGGAAATCTCGAGGACCGCGGACTGCTTCAGAGAGCATTGGGGACGAAGCGGTACGTCGTAGGAAACCAGCTCGTCACGTTGTCCGCCTCTGTCATCGGAGCGGCCTTCCGTACCGCGCGGCGGCACGCCGTGCTTCGGGCGGTCGCGGGAGAGATCGGCGAGCAATGCGAGATCGGCGTCGTGCGCGACAATGTCGTTGCCTATGTCGACAGCGTCCGCGTGTCAGAGCCGCAGGGTCTTCAGTTCAATCCGGGCGAAGCGGCGCCGCTCCACTGCACGTCCACGGGAAAGATCTACATGAGCAGATTGCCCCAGCGGACCAGAGCGGACCTGTGCCGCGCACTCCCTCTCACAAAGTTCACGGAAACGACGATCGTCGATGTCCACGGACTGATGAAGGTCCTCGATGACACGCGACAACGCGGCTGGGCCAAGACCAACGAAGAATACGTGAAGGGCGTAGTGGGATGTGCCGTCCCCATCCTGTCCCCGGATCGGGAGTTGATTGCCTGCCTCGGCGTCTCCGTGCCAGTGGCGCGCGTGAGCTTCGCCGAGCTGGACCGGTTCATCCCACCGCTGCAAAAGGCCGCGGCGCTGCTATCGGAGACAATTCTGCAGGTTGAGGAGGACGACGGCGGGGATGCTCGATGATGCCATCATGCTCCTGTTTTGCCCGACGAGTCAAATCTTATTCGGGAAAAGCGTAAGTCATTGATCCGCCAAGCCCCTTCTACTGTGCATGGGGTTGTTTTCGCATTTTTGTCTTGAGCGGCCCGCCCGAAGCGCCCCTCACGCGCTCTCCGTCTCCCGGTGCACGTCGTGCACCACGAGCCCCATGCCTTGCTCCGGCATCTTGATCCAGTCGCGGCGCTTCAGCGTGCGCTTGGTGTCCTCATAGCCCGATGCCCAGTGCTCGCGCATCGAGGTGCCCGAGAATTCGTGGTCCTTGGCGTCGCCCTCATAGGCCTTCTGCTGGTAGATCAGATGCAGGATCGCGATCTCCGGCATGTGGCACAGGCTGGTCTTGAGATCACGCTCTTCGTCGGAGAGCTGTTCCTCCGGCAGCTTCGCCAGGGCCTTGTAGAGCAGGACCTTGAGATTGTGCGTGCGGCGATAGACGTCGGTGTTGTGGCGGGTGCGTGAGGAATACATGATGTCCTTGTGGCGGGCCATCACGTCCTGGATCGAGCGCGGCAGCACGCCGCGGGCGCTGAACAGGTCGACCTGGAACACCAGCGAATTGAGCGCGTCCTCCTGGTCGAGCAGATGCTGCAGCGGCGTGTTGGAGACGATGCCGCCGTCCCAGAAATGATCGGTGCCGATCCGCACCATCGGCAGCGCCGGGGGCAGGGCGCCGGAGGCCATGATGTGCTCCGGCTCGATCTCGTCATGGGCGTTGTCGAAATAGATGAAATTGCCTGAGAGCACGTTGACCGCGCCGACCGCGAAGCGGACCTTCTTCTCGTTGATGAGATCGAAATCGACGAGCTCCAGCAGGCTCTCCTTGAGCGGCGCCGTGTCGTAATAGCTCGTCGCGGTTCGGGCGCCGACCGGGCTGAACCAGGGATTGACCTGGTGCGGGCTGAAGAAGCCGGGCTGGCCCATCGCCGACGTCATCCAGGCGCTGGTGAGGTTGCGCCACTGGCGGAAGACATCGCCATCAGGCGTGTAGTGCCAGATCTTGCGGTCAGTGATGCGCTCCCAGAAGGTGCGCAGCGCATCTAACCGCTGCTCCGGCTTGTTGCCGGCGATGATGGCGGAGTTGATCGCACCGATTGAAACACCGCAGACCCAGTCGGGCTCGATGCCGGCCTCGTGCAGCGCCTGGTAGACGCCGGCCTGGTAGGCGCCGAGTGCGCCGCCGCCTTGCAGCACCAGTGCGACGCGGTCGCAGCGTTCGGGCCGCCAGCCCCGTGCGGGCGGCTGATGCGTTGCATAAGTCGGTTGCGACGTGCGGGCGTCCATGGCGATGCCTCCTGCTTGCGCCGAACGATTGCGTCCGGCAGTGACGGCGTGATGACAATGCTGGCGCTGATGCATCGCTTGCATGCCGGATGGCCGCCGCGGGAATGGCCTCGGGTCGTGCGTCTGACGGAAATCCTTCACATCGCAGTCAATGTTGGCGGCTAGCAATTTGCATGAGCCTGAAGCGGCCGGGCGGGCCTCACAGACATCACACAGGAGACCAGCGATGCGCAGGGAAGATTTGCTGAGGCTTCCATCCATGCCGGCCGCGGGGCCGAGCTATCCGGCCGGGCCCTATCGCTTCGTCAACCGCGAATTCCTCGTCATCACCTACGAGACCGACCCGGACCTGATCCGTGCCGGACTGCCCGAGCCGCTGGAGCCGATCGACCAGCCGATCGTGCATTACGAATGGATCAAGATGCCGGATTCGTCCGGCTTCGGCAGCTACACCGAATCCGGCCTCGTCATCCCCGCGCGCCTCAACGGCGAGGAGGTCAACTTCGTCTCGCAGATGTACCTCGACGATGATCCGCCGATCGCCGCGGGCCGCGAGATCTGGGGCTTCCCCAAGAAATACGCCCATCCGAAACTCGAGATCGTCAAGGACACGCTGACCGGCACGCTGGAATATGCCGGCCAGCTCGTTGCCATGGGCACGATGGGCTACAAGCACGAGAGCATGGCCGGCAACGGCGATCTCACCCGCGCGACGCTGTCGAAGACGCAAGTCAATCTGAAGATGATCCCCGGCGTCGACGGCCGGCTCGAGATCTGCCAGCTCGTCGCCATCAACCTCATCGACATCGTGCCGAAGGGCTCCTGGATCGGACCCGGCCGGCTGCATCTGGTGCCGCATGTGAATGCGCCGGTTGCCGATTTCCCGGTCCGCCGCTGCCTCGGCGCGCATCACTACATTGCCGATCTGACGCTGCCGTTCGGCCGCGTCGTGCACGACTACATCAGGGAAGCCGAGGCGGCGGCTGCGACAGGGCTGGCCGCGGAATAGGCGGCCATCATCAAACTGTAACAAAGCCGTAATTGAGTACCCGCGTGGATCCGGAAGATGCCGTCAGCCATCTTCCGGAGACGGGGCATTTGTTGACGGTTGGGGTTGGCCATGGCTGAGCCGGCAAAGCTTGTCAGCGCGACATCGAACGCCGAACCGGCCATCCCCGGCCTGGTGTGGGCGTTCCGCCTGCACAGCGACGGCAGCGCCGAACCGCTGCGGATCGATCAGGCGATCGAGTTCAGCCATGACGGCCGGCTCTGGCTGCATTTCAACCTGACCGATGCGCGGGCGCGGCCGTGGATCGCGACCTCGCATCTGCCGCCGCTGGCGCGCGAATTGCTGCTCTCGAATGACACCTTCCAGCAGCTCCATGTCATCGACCATTGCGTCTATGGTGTGTTCTCCGATCTCGTGCGCGACATCGACAGCGCGACGGAGGAGACCGCTTTCCTGCGCTTCGCCATGACCGAGCGCCTGCTGGTCAGCGGACGTCATCAGGCGCTGTGCTCGGCGGACGCGACGCGCCGGGTGCTCGAAGGCGGCTACCGCGTCGACAACGTCGCCCATCTCCTGGAAAAGATCGTCGACGAGGTCGCCGACACGCTGGACAGGATGGCCGACAAGCTCGGCCAGGAGATCGACGAGATCGAGGAGCGCATCCTCGCCGATGACGCCAAGCCGGAGATGCGCCGCAATCTCGGCCGTCTCCGCCGTACCTGTGTCAGGCTGCATCGCCAGCTCACCGGCCTGCGCACGCTGTTTCATCGCCTCGACCAGAAGAACACCGATCACCTCGCGCCGGACCTGCGAATCCAGGCCGGCAAGCTGGCGCAGCGGCTCGACGGTCTCGATCACGACATCGTCGAACTCAGGGAGCGCAGCCGCCTGCTTGAGGAGGAGCTGCGCTTCAAGAACGAGGAGGAGAGCAATCGCCACCTCCACACGCTCTCGATCGTGACGACGCTGTTGCTGCCGCCGACGCTGATCACCGGCATTTTCGGCATGAACACCAAGGGCCTGCCGCTGACCGACGTCGAGAGCGGTTTTCTCTGGGCGGCCGTCTTGATGGCCTCGTCGATCGGTGCTGCCTATCTCTTCATGCGGCGCACGGGCATATTCAAATAGAATAAGCCTGCGGATACCAGCCGTGATCGCGACCGCCCACAGCTCTTCATTGCGATATGCGATCGTGCTTGCCTGCGCGATGACGAGCACGGCTGCGCTGGCCGGCGCCAAGGACGAAAGCGCGGCGGAATGGCTGGCGCCAAAATGGTTCAACGAATGGCATGATGGTCTCGCCAACAAAGGCCTGAATTTTGGCGCCACCTACATCGCCGATAATATTGGCAACGTCTCCGGCGGCGTGAAGCGCGGTGCCATCCATTTCGGCCGGCTCGATCTCTCCGTCGATGCCGATCTGGACAAGCTCGTCGGCTGGACCGGCGGCCGCTTCTACGCCAATGCCTTCGTGATCTATGGCCAGGGGCTCTCGCGCAACTACGTGCAGAACCTCGCCACCATCAGCGAGATCGAGGCGCTGCCGGACCAGCGGCTGTACAACGCCTATTTCGAGCAGAGCTTCTTCAACGATCGGCTGAATATCCGGGCCGGGCAGCAGGCGGCTGACGTCGAGTTCTTCGACAGCCAGACCGACGATCTCTTCATCAACGGCACCTTCGGCTGGCCCGCAATCAAGGCTAGCAACCTTCCGGCTGGCGGCCCGGCGCCGCCGATCGCGGTGCCCGGCATCCGCATCAAGGCCACGCTGTCAGACCAGGTCACCCTGTTCGGTGCAGTGTTCAACGGCGATCCCTCAGGGCCGGGTGATCAGGACCCACAGCTGCGCGACCATCACGGTCTCGCCTTCCGCGTCAACGACCCGCCCTGGGTGATCGGGCAGGTCCGCTTCAATTACGACATCGATATCGGCGGCCGCTCGCTCGCCGGCAATGTCACGCCCGGTGCCTGGAAGCATTATGGCTCGTTCGACAGCCAGCGGTTTACGACGGACGGGCAGTCGATCGCCGATCCCTCTGGGAGCGGCATTCCTGCAAAACTCCGGGGCAATTACGGCATCTTCGCCGTGATCGAGCAGGTGCTCTATCGCCCGCCGGAGGTCAAGGACAACACTACCTCGGCCTCGATCCCCGGCGTCACGGCATTCGGCCGCATTGCCTACAGTCCGCCGGACCGTAATCTGATCGATCTCTATCTCGATGGCGGCATCGGCTTCGTCGGGTTTGTCCCGGGCCGTCCGCTCGACCGCTTCGGCGTGGCGGCGGCTTATATGCGGATATCGAACACCGCGCGCAATCTCGACATCGATACGAATTTCTACACTGGCGTCCAGGGCCCGCTGCGCAGCAACGAGACCCTGCTCGAGATGATCTACGAGGCGCACATCAAGCCGGGCTGGCTGATCGCGCCATACTTCCAGTATGTGTTCCGTCCCTCCGGCGGCATCCCGAACCCGAACGATTCGACCGGTGTTTCGCGCATCGGTGACGCCGCAGTGTTCGGCGTCACCACCACGATCAGGTACTAGGCCATCGCCGGCTTCGGTTCGGCCTTCGGCTGCCGCGAGATCGCGAGCACGATCAGCGAAGCGAGCACGCAGAGCGCGCCGGCGACGAAGAAAGCGGGCAGGTAGCTTTGCAGCAGCGTCCGAGACAAGCCTGCACCGAATGCCGCGGTGCCGGCGCCGAGCTGATGGCCGGCAAAGATCCAGCCGAACACCAGATTGGCGCGCTCGGGCCCGAATTTTTGCGCCGTGAGACGCACCGTCGGCGGCACCGTCGCGATCCAGTCGAGCCCGTAGAACATCGCGAAGATCGAGAGCCCATAGAACGAGAAATCGCTGAAGGGCAGGAAGATCAGCGAGAGCCCGCGCAGGCCGTAGTACCAGAACAGCAAATAGCGATTGTCGTAGCGGTCCGACAGCCAGCCCGACATGATGGTGCCGAAGAAATCGAAGATCCCCATCGCCGCGAGCAGGCTCGCCGCCTGCACCTGCGGGATGCCAAAATCGAGACACATCGGGATCAGGTGGACCTGAACGAGGCCGTTGGTCGAGGCGCCGCAGACGAAGAAGGTCGCGAACAGAATCCAGAACGCACTCGACTTCGAGGCGTCGCGCAATGTCCCGAGCGCCACCGCCGTGATCGAACCGTGGTTGACCGGCGGGACGGGCAGGGGTGAGGTACCCTCGTCGCCGAACGGACGCAGGCCGACATCGCTCGGCCGGTCGCGCATCACCAGCAGCACGGCGAATGCGGACACGCCAAGCGCGATGCAGACGAATCCCAGCGCAAGCCGCCAGCCGTAACGTTCAGTCATGCTTGCGAGCAGCGGCAGGAACACGAGCTGGCCGGTGGCGACGCTCGCAGTCATGATGCCGATGACGAGGCCGCGCCGCGCCGCGAACCAGCGCGTGGCGATGGTCGCGCCCAGCACCAGCGCGGTCATGCCGGTGCCGATGCCGATCACGACGCCCCAGAGCGCCACGAGCTGCCAGACCTCGGTCATGCCGAGCGAGAGCACGAGCGCCGAGACCACGATGAGCTGTGCGGTCAGCGTCACGTTGCGCAGGCCGTAGCGGTTCAGAAGGGCCGCGGCGAACGGCGCCATCAACCCGAACAGGATGAAGCGGATCGAGAGCGCGGAGGAGATTTGCGCGGTGCTCCAGCCGAATTCCTTTTGCAGTGGAACGATGAACACGCCGGGCGCGCCGACCGTGCCGGCGCTGATCAGCGCGGCGAGGAAGGTCACGCCGACCATCACCCAGCCGTAGTGGATATTGCGGCGGCCGAGCGCTGCCGCGAGCCAGTTCGAAATCATTGCCCCTCAATCGTGGTTGGCGGGCTCAGGGAGACCCGCGTCATTGTTGCAGTCTGGCATGGAAGCGGGAAGTCTGAAATGACAGACTTCCCTCTATTTCGGACATCCGGGGCGATCAGTGGGCAAGACGCTCGACCGCGATCGCGGTCGCCTCGCCGCCGCCGATGCAGAGCGCCGCGACACCGCGCTTGAGGTTGTTGGCCTCGAGCGCATGCAGCAGCGTCACGATCAGCCGCGCGCCAGTCGCGCCGATGGGATGACCCAGCGCGCAGGCGCCGCCATTGATGTTGAGCTTGTCACGGGGAATGCCGAGATCGCGCTGCGCCGCCATCGCCACCACAGCGAAGGCTTCGTTGATCTCGAACAGGTCGACGTCGGAGGCAGCCCAGCCGACCTTGTCGAGCAGCTTGCGGATCGCCGGGATCGGCGCCGTCGTGAACCATTGCGGCTCCTGGCTGTGGGTGGCGTGGCCCTTGATCACGGCCAGCGCCGGCAGGCCGCCCCGATCGGCGAGCGAGCGCTTGGTCAGCACCAGTGCGGCGGCGCCGTCGGCATTGGCGGAGGAGGCGGCCGGCGTGATGGTGCCGTTGGCACGGAATGCCGGCTTCAATCCGGGGATCTTTGCGGGATCGACCTTCAGCGGATGTTCGTCATTGGCAACCACGCGGGGACCTGCCTTCTCGCTCAGCGTGATCGGCGCAATCTCGGCCTTGAACGCGCCGCTTTCGACCGCCTTGCGGGCGCGGCTCAGCGTCTCCATCGCATAGGCGTCCTGGTCCTTGCGGGTGAACTGGTAGGCCTCAGCCGTCGCCTCGCCGAAATCGCCCATGGAGCGGCCGGTCTCGTAGGCGTCCTCGAGGCCGTCCATCATCATGTGGTCGATGATGCGGTCGTGACCGGCGCGATAGCCGCCGCGTGCCTTCGCCAGCAGATAGGGCGCGTTGCTCATGCTCTCCATGCCGCCGGAGACGACGATCTCGGCCGAGCCGGCGCGGATGATGTCGTGCGCCAGCATGGTCGCCTTCATGCCGGAGCCGCAGACCTTGTTCACGGTGGTGGCGCCGGTCGCGTCTGGCAGTCCGGCTGCACGCGCAGCTTGCCGCGCCGGCGCCTGGCCTTGTCCGGCGGGCAGCACGCAGCCCATGAAGACCTCGTCCACCTTCTCCGGCGCGAGCTTGGCGCGCTCCAGTGCGGCTCCGATCACATGCGATCCGAGCTTGTGCGCGGCCAGCGGCGACAGCTCGCCCATGAAGCGGCCGAGCGGGGTCCGGACGGCGGAGACGATGACGACGGGGTCGGCGGCTTCGGCCATGACAAAACTCCCTGCGATGATGGCTGAGTAAGATTATGACCATCATATGATGCGGCGCAAAAAATGCAACCGCGGCCGGCATGAGAAAATCTTGCCGTTCGCATGAGATTTCCTCGTGTGATCGGAGGAGGTTGCCCCACAACTTGCTGTCATCGTCCGCGCAGGCGGGAGATCCAGTACGCCGAGGCCGTTGTGATGAACCGACGGGCCGCGGCGTACTGGATGCCCCGCCTGCGCGGGGCATGACACCGTTGTTGGAGGGGCCTATCGCTTCCGGTTCACAAACGCGCCCATCAGCCGCGTCGGCTCGTCGGTCAGGAACGACTCGCCGAACACCTTGACGCTGAGGTTCACCGATTCCGTCAGCGGCAATTCCTCCCATTGCCGCAGCAGCGCCTTCTGCGAGCGCAGCGCCTCGGGGCCGCATTCGAGCAGCGCGTTCACGAGGTGCTCGACGGCTGCGTCCAGTCCGCCTTCGGGCGCGACCTTGTCCACCAGGCCCCAGGCAAGCGCCGTCGGCGCGTCGATGTTCTCCGCCGTCATCACGAGCCAGCGCGCGCGGGCCCAGCCGATCAGGCGCGGCAGCAGAGCGGCGTGAATCACCGAGGGGATGCCGACGCGGACCTCCGGCATGCCGAAATGCGCATCATACGCGGCGATGCGGAAGTCGCAGGCCGCTGCGACCTCGAGGCCGCCGCCGAGGCACCAGCCGGGCATGCGCGCGATCACGGGGGCGGGGAACTGGCGTACGGCCTCGCAGAGATCGCGCAGGCGGCTGATGAAGGCCTCGGCGGATTTCTGGTCGAGCTTGGCCATCTCCTTGATGTCGGCACCGCCGATCATGCTCTTCTCGCTCTGGCCGCGCAGCACCAAGGCGCGGATGCTGCGATCAGCTGCGAGCCTCTGGAGTCCTTCGCGGACGGCATCGGTGATGGGCGAGCCCAGAATGTTGAGCGAGCCCGCGTTGCAGATCGCGACATGAACGACGCCGCGCGCATCGCGCGTCACGCCGCAATGGTTGTTGAGCATTTCCATCGTGGGATCTCGAAGGTTTCGTGGACAGGCGCAAGGCGCGCAGGTCGAGATCACTTCCGGGCCGAAACACCCTCCTTGTCAAGCCGGCAGGCGAGGTCGAGTTGCCAGCGCGAAGTCCGCAGCATAGTATGACGTATATCATTCAAAGAGGCGCCTCATGACCAACACCGATCTACTCGACCTGTTTTCGTCCGCGCAGCGGCGTGAGCGCGTGGTGGACTGGCAGGTGCCTGCGCCGGTTGCGAAAGTGGCGATGGGCCTATCAGGCATGGACGCCATGCTGGGCATCCGCGACGGCCGGTTGCCGCCGCCGCCCTTTGCAAAGTTGATCGGCTTCACCATGGCGGTGGTCGAGCCGGGCCGGATCGTGATGGAACTGGAGCCGCGCGAGGATCTCGAAAATACCATCGGCCTTCTGCATGGCGCGACCGCTGCGGCGCTGATCGATACCGCCATGGGCTGTGCAATTTCGACGCGGCTGGAGGCCGGGCAATCGTCGGTGACGCTCGACTTGAAAATGACCTTCCTGCGCCCGCTGTCGGTCCGGTCCGGGCTGATCTCGGCGGAAGGTAAAGTGATCAAGCTGGGACGCCAGACCAGCTACGCCGAGGGTTTTGTGCGCGACGGCAAGGGCGCGCTCGCGGTCCATGCAACTGCAACCTTTTCCATGATCGGCGCAGCAACTTAACATGATTTAATTCACCGCCTGGTCCATTTCTGTGTTATGAGATGATCTCCGACATTCAATGAGACGCGCATGCGCTATTCCCGGGAACACAAGCAGGAAACCCACGACCGCATCGTGAAGAAGGCCTCCGTGCGGCTGCGCGAAAAGGGCGCCCACGGCATCGGCGTCGCCGACCTCATGAAGGAGGCGGGCCTGACCCATGGCGGCTTCTACGCGCATTTCGATTCCCGCGAGGCGCTGGTGATCGAGGCCTTTGGCTACGCCATGGACCGCTCGATGGAGCATTGGCGCAAGCTCACCGGCGAGGCCGCGCCCGAAAAGCAGCTGGCGCTGATCGCAGAGGCCTATCTCTCTGCGCTCCACCGCGACAATCCCGGCCATGGTTGCTCGATCCCGGCGCTCGGCGCCGAGATCGCTCGCGAGAGCCCGAAGACGCGCAAGGCGTTTGCCGGCAAGCTCGACGAGATGGTCGAGATGATGGCCGATTTCATCCCGAACCTGCCGCGCAAGGCCGCGCGCAAGCAGGCGATCGCGACGCTGGCCACGATGGCCGGCACCATGCTGCTGGCGCGCATCGCAGGCTCCAGCGAATTGTCGGACGAGGTGCTGAAGGCGGGCAGGGACAGTGCGCTCGATGGCGCGAAGCGCGAGCCGAAGGTGTCGGCTGCGAAGAGGGCGAAGCAGAATTAGGCCGGGGTGCCGTAGGGTGGGTTAGCGAAGCGTAACCCACCAACTTCGTCCCGCGTGCGCGGAAGCATGGTGGGTTACGCCTTCGGCTG
>NZ_JBXAPO010000020.1:0-149083 GCF_058804065.1 Bradyrhizobium sp. GW821-FHT13H05
TTTTTTTTTTTGTCCCCCCCCCCCCCTCGGCGCCCCAAGACAAGAATCTCAGTCGATCGAATGCAGCAGCGCTGCGCGGACGAGGTCCGCGGTGTTGCGGGCGCCGAGCTTGCGCATCGCCTCGGCACGATGGCTCTCGAACGTGCGCGGACTGATCTGCATCCGCAGCGCCCCCTGCTTGTTCGAATAACCCTCGCTGATCAGCCGGAGCACCTCGCGTTCGCGCTTGGTCAGCCGCTTCTGGCCCGACAGGCCCAGCAGCTCGGCGCTCGGCACGCGTTGCGGCGGCGGCACGCGGGCAGCCCTCAATTCGGCGTCCTCGGTCCCGGACGGAATCGGCAAGCCACCCTTGTGAGCACCGGCAAGCTGCTTGACCAGGCCACAAACGCGCTCGGTCTGTGCCAGCGCATTCTCGACCACCCGCTGCAAATAGACGCGGTCGCCGGTAACAGGCGCGAGCTGATCGCTGTGGTGCTTGATCTCGCCCATGTAGAGCAGGAGCGCGGTCAGGGGGCCGTTGAGCTCGCGGGCGATGGCGGCGGCCATTTCGTCGGCAGCCTTGGCGCGGGCGGCATTCAGGCGGACGAAATCGAGCTCTTCAGCTGGAGCAGTGCTGCTTTCGAACCATTCCGACGGCCGCGAATCGGTGGCCGTATCATTCTGTGACCCCATGTGACCTGTTTAGCGGAACCGGGGCCGAACTGTGGTTAACTTTTTGCTCCGTATGACTACGGTGATTTTGGCGGTTTTGCGCTAAAATGCCGACACCGGCACAATTTATGCTTGCGCGAGGCTGATCTCGACCACGCAAGGGTTGAGGATTTTGCCCAGATCCTGGGCAAACGGGCCAAGGCCTGTTTAACCGCCGTCTTCCGGCCACGCGCCCATGGCCCCGGATTTTACGGATAAATTAACGGCGACTTGCTTTTCTAGATCACGACTGAGAGCGCGCAAATGCCTCCATGCATTGGGCCGGTTAGGCCTGCTGGAATCGTTGCGGAAGATTGCGTGCCATGAACGAGATCGACCAGCTATCGGAGTTCTTGCAAAAGCTGACGCCGCTGTCGCGCAGCTGTCTGCTCAGCGAGCTTGAGCGGCTCGAGCTGTGCGGCATCGACATGCCGGGCTCGGCCAGCGTCCAGGCCAGGCTTCGCGCCGAGTTTCGCAAGGACGGATCGACCCAGGCACGCGCCACCAACCCCTCACGCTATTTCTTCGCACCGCTCGAGCTGCTTCTGATCGACGGCGCGCCCGAGCATCCCAACGCGGGGCGGATCTCGCGCAACACGCTCACCCCGATCTGGGAATGGATCTGCCGCGACATGCTGCCAACCATGGCGCGCGACTACATCAAGGCGATCAACGATCAGGCCGCCGCCAACAATCCGAAGGAATTGCTGAAGACCGCGGCGATCTTCCAGACCAAGGTCATCAAGGTGCTCGAGAACACGATGGCCTCGGCCGAGAGCGCCGAGCTCGCGCGCGGCAAGCTCGCGCAATACACCGCCTCGCGGACGGCCTTCGACGATGTCAGGAAGATGCAGCAGGTGCTGCGCGCCGGCGACGCGCTGCCGAAGTTCAACGAAAAGCTGCCCGAGAAGATCGCAAAATTCGACGACGGCCGGGTTGCCCAGATCACCGCACAGCTCGACGCCTTCAGGAAATCTCATCCCGACGCACTTCCCTTCGCGCTGGCGCTGGTGGCGCGGCGGCTGAAAACGTCCTGGGAATTGGTGCGCCTTGCCACCAAGGCCGCCGCGAGCAAGAGCGCGACCGATGTCGCCGCCACGCCCTATGCCTGCGTCGTGCCCATGGTGCTCGACCGGCTCGACGACAAGCGCCTCGCCTTGCGGATCGCACTCCGGCACAACCGGGTGCTGGTTGCCCGCGACCTGCTCGCCGATATCTACGACACCGAATATGCGCTCAAGGTCCGCATTGACGGCATCGAACATTGCGAATGGGGCATTCGCCTCCAGCAATTGATGGACGCAATCGCGGCGCTGGTGTCTGCGGAGGTCAGCCGCTTCCCCTCCAATGTCGGCCACATCCTCGGCTCGCGCCGGCTGCGCAGCCACGACACGCTCGGAGGCAAACTGTCCTACTTGGCCTGGAAGGGACGTGACGTTGTGCAGGATGGCGCGGCGGCGTTTCGCAAATTGATCGGGCAGACCTAGAGCACGATCCAGACCCGAAGGGCCGCGTTAGCGCCAAGTGTGCAGCGGTTTTCCGGCAAGATCGTGCTCAAAAAACAAGGCGCGCGGCTAGCGCGGCAGGCACAGGAAACGATCGAGAAATCGGCCTGACAGCACGAATCTGAACCACCAATACATCATTCGCCGCATCGACATAGCTGTAATCCTCGACAGCCCACCACCGGCTATACGCAGCAATAGCGCGGCTGCAGCAATGCACATGTGATGTGCTTCACACTCGCGCCGCCACGCCCGCGCGCATTGTCGCAGAACCGTCACGAGCGAACGCGGAACATGCCCGCATTGCGCGAAAATGAGTTCTTCGGCGCTGCACCTCTCTCCTATTCTCAGATCCATCGCATGAGCATTGGGAAGGAATCCGCGATGAGATCAAACCGAAGGACAATGACGATGGTCGCGTTGCTTGCGAGCGCGCTGGCGCTCACATCGACGACGATGGCACAGACCTCGCCGCCGCAGAGCAATGCCGCTCCGACCGCCGACAACGCAGTGCTGCTCACCGTCTTCTTCAAGCACGACCAGTCCCGCCCGTTGAACGAGCTGAATGCACAGCTCGATAAGCAGGGCTACTACAAATCCTTCCCGCCGCCCGGTGTCGAGGTGGTCAGCTGGTACGTGATGATGGGCATCGGCCAGGTGATCACGCTGCGTCTGCCGGCCTCGCGGCTGCGCGAAGTCAATCGCGTCATCGAAGACAGCGCGTGGGGACCCTACCGCACAGAGTTCTATCCGACCTATGACTACAAGGCGGTCGGCATGGCCCAACACGAGAAGGCCACAAGCAATTGAGGCAGCGGTTATCCAATTGGGCGAAGCGCGAAAGGCTTCGTCCAATTGCAGGACACTGCGCGCGCTCGACGAAAGACGTGCATCGCGGAAATCTCGCATGATTGCCTCACGGCCGCGCGCAACGCCCGGGCAGACGTAAAAACTTCTTCACTGAGATCCGGACAATTTTAGACATGGTGCGGGCTTTAACGTTACCCAGATAATTCAACGATCGACTGAAGCCCTCCATATTTGAAACTGCTCCCATCGCTAACACCGGTCGCGGAATGGGAGTGGTTTGCGATGAATGATGAGATTGTTGAGCTCGCCGGACGAAGGCCCAAAACCTTCGGACGGCGAAAAGTGACACCGCGCGCCTGCGTGGCCGACAGCAAGCGCCATCTGCGCGCCTTCATGAGCGAGGTGCTGGAGGATCTCGGCTTCGTCACCAGCGAATGCGGCAGCGCGGACGAGCTGCAAGCGATGCTGGCCAACGAGTTGCCGGACCTGATCCTGCTCGGCATCGCCGCCGACGGCATCGAGCCCGGGAAATTTCTGGAGATCTTGGTGCGCGAGGCTTTCGACGGCAAGGTTCTGGCCGTCGGCGCCCGCGAGTCGATCATCGTCCGGGCGGTCCAGCAGGTCGGCGAGGAATATGGCCTTGTGATGCTGCCGCCGCTGACCACGCCCTTCGCCGCGGAGACGCTGCGCGAGCGCGTCGCGATGCTGCTGCCGGACGAGCCGGCGCCGAGCCCGGCCGTGCATGTCGGCGAAGCCCTGCATGCCGGCTGGCTCGAGCTCTGGTACCAGCCCAAGATCGACGCGAAGACGCTGATCCGCAGCGGCGCCGAAGCGCTGGTGCGGATGCGGCATCCGACCTGGGGCGTGGTGCCGCCCGCCTATTTCATTCCCGAAGCGCACGATCCGCACTTCCGCGACCTCTCGGAATTCGTGATCGAGCGCGCCGTGCAGGACTGGCATTATCTGCTGGAGCGGCAGAGCCAGGTCGACCTCTCGATCAATTTGCCGGCGTCGTATCTGAAGGAGCCGCAGGCCGTGCGCGATCTCTGCCGCCGGGTGCCGACGCATCCGGCCTTCGGCGGACTGACGATCGAGGTCGACAGCGAAGAGGCGATCCGCGATCTCGATGTCCTGACGGAGGTCGCCCGCGAGATGCGCTTGCACAATATCGGCCTGTCGATCGACAATCTCGGCGCCAACTGGCCGTCGCTGATGGATCTCGACAGGATCCCCTTCATCAAGCTGAAGGCCGACCGGCACTTCGTCACCGGCAGTGGCAGTGACCGCCTCAAGCGCACGGTGTGCCGTCACATCGTCGAGCTCGCGCAGGGCTATGGCGCGCGCGCGATCGCCGAAGGCGTCGAGAGCCGCGCCGACCTCGTCGCCGCCAACGAGCTCGGCTTCGACCTGGTCCAGGGCTTTCTGTTCGGAAAGCCGATGCCGCTGAAGAAATTCGCAAGGAGCACGCTGACGCAGACGGTGATGGGGCAGGTGTGAGGCGCAAAGCCTGAACAAAAAGGCCTCAGGCAAACCGCCGCGCGAAGAAGACGCAGACGACCACGAGTGCGGTCGCGGCGATCATGCTCCATGCGACGGGCTCGTGCAGCAGGAAGCCGGCGAGCGCGAGGCCGAAGAACGGCTGGAGCTGCTGCAATTGGCCGACGCGGGCGATGCCGCCAATGGCGAGCCCGCGGTACCAGAAGATGAAGCCGACGAACATGCTGAAGATCGAGACGTAAGCGAGCCCGATCCAGGCGGGCACGCTGACGCCGCTCCAGGTCGGCGGCCATGTCCAGATCGCGACCGGAATCATCAGCGGCAGCGCCAGCAGCAGCGCCCAGGAGATCACCTGCCAGCCGCCGAGACGGCGCGACAGCGCGGCACCCTCGGCATAGCCGAGCCCGCACAGCACGATCGCGGCGACCATCAGGAGGTCGCCGGTGAGCGAGGCCGAGCCATCGTTGGACAGGGCAAAGCCCGCCACCGTCGTGCTGCCGAGGACAGCGAACAGCCAGAACAACGGCCGCGGCCGCTCGCCCCCGCGCAGCACGGCGAAGATCGCGGTCGACAGCGGCAGCAAGCCGATGAAGACGATCGAATGCGCGGAAGTGACGTGCTGGAGCGCGAGCGCGGTCAGCAAGGGGAAGCCAACCACGACGCCGATGGAGACGATGGTCAGCGAAACGAGATCCTTTCGCTCGGGCCGCGCCTGGCGAAGCAACCCGAGCACGGCCACGCCGATCAGCGCCGCGATGACGGCACGTGCGGACGTCAGGAACAGCGCGGAGAATCCGCCGATCGCCACGCGCGTCGCCGGCAAAGAGCCGCTGAAGATGATGACGCCGAGAAGCCCGTTGCCCCAGCCAGTGCCCGCAGACTGCATTTCCGCCTTACCTTTTTTGAACGACGATAATCGGCACTCGCCGGTGGCAAAGCCAGAGACAATCCAATACAATCTGGCAAATCTGTATGGGTATGGAAGGTCATACACTTGGATGGCGAGGCGCAGACAAGAGGTCGCGGCGGAACGCGGACCGTGGATGTGATGACTGCGATCCGCACCAAGATCGCTGGTCGGGCGCTTGGCGCCGGCGACCGTTTGCCGTCGATCCGCAGCCTCGCAACCACGATGGGCGTTTCGCCCTCCACCGTTGTCGAAGCCTATGATCGCCTCGCCGCCGAAGGTCTGATCCGCGCCCGCCGCGGCTCGGGCTTCTATGTCTCGCCGGCGGTCACGCCGCCGCTGGCATTGACCGAGGCCGAACCGCGCCGCGACCGCGCAGTCGATCCGTTCTGGGTCTCCAGGCAATCGCTCGACACGGATGATGCCGTGCCAAAACCCGGCTGCGGCTGGCTGCCACCGGAGTGGATGCCGGAAGCGGCGCTGCGCCGTGCCACACGCGCGTTGGCCCGGACTGAAGCCAGTGTGCTGACCAATTACGGTTCGACGTCAGGCTCCCTCGCTCTACGCCGGCTGCTGCTGACGCGCCTCGCGGAAGATGAGATCGAAGCCTCGATCAATCAGCTGATGTTGACCGGTTCGGGCACGCAGGCGACCGATCTGATCTGCCGCTTCCTGCTCCGTCCCGGCGACACGGTGCTGGTGGACGATCCCTGCTATTTCAATTTCCGCGCGCTGCTGCGGGCGCATCAGGCCAGGATCGTCAGCGTGCCCTACACGCCGTCAGGCCCCGATGTCGCCCGCTTCGAGCAGATCCTCGCAGCCGAACGTCCGCGGCTCTACATCACCAATTCAGCGCTGCACAACCCGACCGGCGCAACGCTCTCGCTTCAGACCGCACACCGGCTTTTGACTACTGCGGCTGCACACGACCTCACAATCATCGAGGACGATATTTTTGGTGACTTCGAACCAGAGCGCTCGCCGCGCCTCGCGGCGCTCGATGGCCTCACCCGCGTGATCCGTATCGGCAGCTTCTCCAAGACACTCTCGGCCTCTGTGCGCTGCGGCTACATCGCCGGGCGCGCTGACTGGATCGAGCATCTTGTCGACCTCCAGGTCGCGACCAGCTTTGGGGGCTCGAGCCCGGTTGCGACCGAAATCATAACCGGGGTCCTGGCCGGCGGCAGCTATCGCAAGCACATGGACGAGCTCAGACAGAGACTTACGCGCACGCGGCGCGACATCGCGCGTAAACTTCAGGCGCTGGGCATCGAACCGTGGCTGATGCCGCGCGGCGGCTTCTTCCTCTGGTGCCGCCTCGCGGGCGGACAGGACGCGACAGCCGTCGCGCGGGCCGCGCTCGAGGAGGATGTCGTGCTCGCACCCGGCAACGTGTTCAGCGTGTCGCAAACGGCGTCGAGCTTCATGCGATTCAACGTGGCGCACATGAGCGAACCGCGGATGTGGGACGTGCTGCGACGGGCGTTGAAGGCGAAATCGACCGGCCGCTAATACAACGGCTCCTCATACACCGGCTCGCCGTCGAGCAGCAGCCGCTTGATGGCGGCGCGGCCTGAGGGGAGCACAGCGGCGACGACACGCAGCTTCTGCTGGTTGCGCGCCTGCTCGAGCTTCCTGCCCTCGCCTTCGGGCACGAAATAGCTTTCGAGACCCTATTTGATCTGGATCTTGTCGCAGAAGGTGCGGCTGGTCGACCCGCAGGAGTAGCTGACGCGGCCGCGGATCAGGATTTCGGGTGCGGCGACCGCGACTGGCTCGGCGGAGACCGAGACGGCCTCGTAAAGGCCGTTGGCATTGGGTGCGAGCTTGACGAACACGATAGGATTGCGCGTTTCAGCGGTCTTGCCCGCAAGCGCGCCTGCCGGCACCTGCGAAATGTCGTAGCGGAGCACCACGTAATCGCCGCGCAGGAGATCGCGGGGATCAACCGGCTGGGTCTGCAAGGTCACCTCGCGGCCTTCGCGCAGGATCTGCATGCGGTCAGCGACCATCAGGACCAGCAGCGCGCATTGAAGCAGGACGGCGACGCCGAACAGCACGGCTTTCGGGACGCGTTGCCAGAGCCTTGTGATGGATTCGATCATCGCTCAGCCCTCGGCAGCATGCGATTGAGCGCGGTGGCAAAGACGACCGCAATGATGCCGGCCACCGCAAGGAAGGCGGAGCGACGCAGCAGCGAGCCCTTCACCGCCCAGGTGATGCCCGCAATGACGCCTGCGATCCCGAGCCAGCCGGCAACGATGCGCGGGCGCACGTCGTCGAGCATGCCGGAGACGACGAGGCAGAGCATGGCGCAGAGCAGCGCGG
Source organism: Bradyrhizobium sp. GW821-FHT13H05 (assembly GCF_058804065.1). Classification (NCBI taxonomy): domain Bacteria; kingdom Pseudomonadati; phylum Pseudomonadota; class Alphaproteobacteria; order Hyphomicrobiales; family Nitrobacteraceae; genus Bradyrhizobium; species Bradyrhizobium sp. GW821-FHT13H05. The sequence goes on from NZ_JBXAPO010000020.1 coordinate 7,738, forward strand.
CATAGGCGAACCAGGGCTCTCCGGCCGCGGATGCCGGCCAGATCGGCGCCGCGATCAGGACGAGCCCGATCGAACATGCTGCAAGGATTTCACCTGCGCGCCTGGTGATGCCGGTGGACGCGAGCGCGAGGACCACACCCGCAGCCCCGCACAGGATAGCCCAAAGCGGTTGAGCTGACGCCGTGCTGGTCCGGAGGCGGATGATGTCGTCAACCGTTGTCACCTCCAGGAACGCGACGATGGCCAGCGAAAACGCGCCGTAGATCGACAGGACGCTCCCGAGCCGCTGCGCCCTCGGCGAGGGCGCAGCCGCGATCGCGAGTCCGGCGCCGAACAGCAGGGCCGCGCCATTCGCGAGCACGAATGACGGCTGGGCGCCATCGAAGTCGAAGCGAAGCGAGGTCGCGATCCACCAGGGCAGCACCGCGATCGCGACGAGGTGGGCGGCGACGCGGGAATTCCAGACGAACGCGACGGCGGCGGCGATCAGCCAGACCACGACGAATGGAAGATGCAGGACATCAGGCGCATCATAACTGCGCATGCAGGTCCAGATGCAGGCGGCGACGAGGCCGACCGCGAGCGCGCCGCGCGAGCCGGTCAGCAGCGCGGCGGCAAACGCGCCGATCGACCACAGCAGCATGCCGCCGGCAAAGTCGTCACCAAGATGGTACATCTGGCCGACCAGCGCGATGCCGGCGCCAAAGATGATGGCGCCGATGCTGGCGCAGAGGTCGGCGAGAATTGCGCGGCCCGTCGTGGCGAACCACGCCCCGACGCCACCGGCGACCACCATGCCGGCAATCAGGATCGCGAACCGCATCAGCCGCGCGATTTCGGTCCAGTGCGCCGCGACGAAGGCGAGGAACGCGGCTGCGATCAGGAGGCCGCCGACGATGGCGACGACCACCGCGATGTTGATGCCGGGCGAGAGCGGGGGAGGCGCATTGCGGATAGAGGTGGCCGCCGCCGGCGCGATCACGCCGTCGGCTTCCCATTGCGCAAGATCAGCTTCGAGGCGCTGCCGGTAGGTCTTGTCGAACATCGTCGTAAATCACCTGGCTCCCGGCCGGACGGCGGGATGCTGTTGGTCGAACCGCGCCGCTGGCAGGTTCAACTTATCACCACTTCGGTTGCAGGCACTGGCTTGTCGATTGCTGCGCATCAGCCCGCGAGCTTCTGTTCGCGGATCGCCTGCGCGCCCGCCAAAATGCCGCGTTGGAGCGCGCGCGCAGCCGGCGAGAGGTCGCGGCCGATGCGCCAGAGCAGATAGAGCTCGCGCTCGATCACGGGATCGACCAGCTTGCGCCAGGTGAGCACGGGGTGATCAGCTTCGGGCCAGGCGAGGCTCGGCAACGGTGCGACGCCGACACCGGCCTCGACCAGCGCCAGCAGCGTCGCGGGATGCTCGGCTTCATGGATCGGCGTGCCCTGGCCGAGCTCGGCGACGCCGCGCTCGATCTCGAGCCGGATGCCGGTGCCTGAGGCCATCACCACGAGGCCGGCTTTCGACGCTTCTGCCCAGCTCACCGCGTCGCGCGCGCTGAGCGGATGATCGCGCCGCATCACCAGCGCAAAATTGTCGACGAGCAGGCGCGAGGCATCGAGTTCGGGATCGTCGCCGGGCACGTTGGCAATGCCGAGATCGACATCGCCGCCGCGCAGCGCGGCAAAGATCTGGTGTCGCGAAATCTCCTTCAGCGTCACCGCGACCATCGGATGCTCGCGCTGAAACACGGCGAGCACGCGCGGCATCAGCCGCAGCGCCACCGAGGGCACGCAGGCGACGGTGACGTGACCGCGGCGATGTTCGCGCAAGTCGCGCAGATCCTGGAGCTGGCGATCGAGATCGGCGAGCAGGCGCTGGATGCCCGGCATGAAATCCGCGCCGACCTTGCTGAGCTGAAGCTTTCGCGTGGTGCGATCGAGCAGCCGCAGCCGCAGGTTTTCCTCGAGCTGGCGCACCGCCTGGCTGACGGCGGATTGCGACATGCCGAGCGCGCGCGCCGCGGCGCTGAAGCTGCCGGTCTCGACGACGCGGACGAAGGCACGGAGCTGTTTCAGGTCGAGCTGATCTATCAGCATGGCTTATAAATATATCTCTCTATTCCGGATTGTTAATGAAAATCTCCAATGCAAGGATTTTGGGCGAAGACCGGGAATGACCATCAATTGGGCAGACGACGAGCTAACTCGTTGTTCTGTCAAGTCAAAGGACTGGGACGTGATCAACAGACGCGACCTCGTGAAATATTCTCTGCTCGGAGCCGCCACGGCGCCCCTGGCCGGCCTCAGCACCCCCAGCTTCGCGGCCGGCAGCAAGGTCGCGATCGCCGAGGCGCTGCGGCTCGGCATGTACAACTCGCTCTATGTCGCCGCCGACAAAGGGCTGTTCGCCAAGCACGGCCTTGACGCCGATCTCTCCACCGCCGGCGGCATCGCGCTGCCGATGCCGATCCTGCTCTCGGGGCGCGGCCAGATCGGCGTGACCAGCCCGGGCATGTCGGTGAACGCGGTGCGCGAGGGCGGCAAGATCAAGAACATCGCCAAGATCGTCGGCGGCGTGTCGATGTGGGGCATCGCCAGTCCCGACAGCAAGATCAGGACGATCGAGGATCTGCGCGGCAAGACCATCGCGACGCTGAAATTTCCGTCCTCGACGATTCAAGTGCCGACCTACGCGATCAAGACCATCGGCAAGTTCGATCCGAAGGAGGCCGGCGTCACCTTCCTCGAGCTGCCGCCGGGCGCGCAGGCCGCCGCGGTGAAGGACGGCCGCGCCGACATCGCCACCGCCTTCGAATGGGACGTCAGCATCGCCGCCGAGCAGTTCGGCCTCGTCCCCGTGCTGTCCTTTGCTGATGCGCTGGGATCGCTCTGCTTCACCACAGCAATGGCGACCGAAGAGACCATCACAAACAATCCGACCGCCGTTCAGGGTTTCTGTAACGCGATCGCGGAGGCGCAGAAGCTGATGCACGAGAACAACGCCGTCTTCACCGAGGTCGCCGAAAAATATTTCCCGAAGGTCACGCCTTCAGTCGTCGCCAGCGCAACGAAAAACTTCTTCGGCTCGAAGACCGCGATCCCGCGAAACCCGACCATTTCGGCGGACGAATGGGACCGCGCGATGCAGCTCGAGCAAGGCGGTGGCGCGGTGCAGGCCGTACTTCCCTACGCGCAGATGGTCGACAACCGTTTTGCCGAGCAGGCAACCAAGCAGTTCGGTCTGGTGTGATGACAGTAAATACCTCTCCCGCGCGCGAACAGCGCTACGTCACGCTGCCGGCGCGGCCCGAGCCGCTTCGGCTTGCGGTCGACGAGACTGCGGTCGTCGTCGTCGACATGCAGAACGCCTATGCCTCGCCGAACGGCTATCTCGATCTTGCCGGCTTCGACATCTCCGGCGCCAAGGCTGCGATCACGGCGATCCAGGATGTGGTGAGCGTCGCACGCGGCGCCGGCGTTCCCGTGATCTTCTTCCAGAATGGCTGGGATGCTGACTATGTCGAGGCCGGCGGGCCGGGCTCGCCGAACTGGCACAAGTCGAACGCGCTGAAGACGATGCGCAAGCGGCCCGAGCTGCAAGGCAAACTGCTCGCCAAGGGCGGCTGGGACTACGCGCTGGTCGACGATCTCCAGCCGAAGCCCGGCGACATCGTGGTGCCCAAGACACGCTACAGCGGCTTCTTCAACAGCCAGTTCGACAGCATCCTGCGCGCCCGCGGCATTCGCAATCTCGTGTTCTGCGGCATCGCCACCAATGTCTGCGTGGAGTCGACGCTGCGCGACGGCTTTCACCTCGAATATTTCGGCGTGATGCTGGAGGACGCGACGCATCAGGCCGGGCCCGACTACATCCAGAAGGCCTCCATCTTCAACATCGAGACATTCTTCGGCTGGGTCTCCAGTGCGAGCGATTTTCGTCGCGCCTTTGCCCAGACCGAAGCCGTTCCAGCCAAGGAGGACTCGCTATGACCGACCGCGCCATCATTCCGGCAGGTACCACCGCGCCCATCGCCCCGTTCTCGCCGGGGATGATGGCCGACAACGTGATCTACGTGTCGGGTACGCTGGCCTTCGATGCCAACAACGACGTCGTCCATGTCGGCGATGCCGCCGGCCAGACCCGGCACATCCTGGAAACCATCAAGCGCGTGCTGGAGACGGCGGGATCGAGCCTCGCGGACGTCACCTTCAACTCGATCTTCATCACCGACTGGGCCAACTATGCCGCGGTCAACAAGGTCTATGCCGAGTATTTTCCGGGCGAGAAGCCGGCGCGCTACTGCATTCAATGCGGCCTGGTGAAGCCCGCCTGCCTCGTCGAGATCGCCTCGGTCGCGCACAAGAGGATTTGAGGTGGCCGTGCTCGATGCCGGCCAGGCCGCGGTGACAGGCGGCGCGCGCTTCAAGTTGCCGCCTGCGCTGCGCATCGCGCTGCTCCAGGTCGCACTGCTGGTGGCGCTGCTCGCGGCATGGGAGCTTGCGATCCGCTTCGGGCTGATCGCGGTTTATCTCTACGGCCAGCCGAGCGGCATCATCGCCAAGGGCGCCAAGCTGATCGGCAGCGGCGAGCTGCTGCGCGACGCCGCACTCACCGCATGGGAAGCCATTGCCGGCTTCCTGATCGGAACGGTGCTCGGCAGCGCGGCGGGGCTCGCGCTGTGGCTGGTGCCAACAGGCGCCGCGGTGCTGCGGCCTTATCTCGTCGCGCTCAACGGCCTGCCGAAGATCGCGCTGGCGCCGCTGATCATCGTCTGGTTCGGCATCGGCCTCTCCTCGAAGATCGCGATCGCGGCGATCATCACCTTCATCGTCGCCGTCATCACGGCGCTGCAGGGCGCCAAGGAGGTCGATGCCGATCTGGTCAAGCTGCTGCGCTCGCTCGGCGCCAGCCGCGCCAAAACCTGGCGCACCGTGATCGTGCCCGGCGCGATGCCGTGGATCGTCGCGGCCTTCCGCCTCAATGTCGGCTTCGCCCTGATCGGCGCCGTCGTCGGCGAGTACATCGCCTCCAAGGAGGGCCTTGGCTACATGATCTACTACGCCGGGGTGCTCTACGACCTCAACGCGGTCTGGGTCGGCATCGCCACGCTGATGGTGGTGGCGCTGCTGATGTATGGCGCGATCGACCTGATCGAGCGGCGCCTGCTCTCCTGATCCGAAACCACATCACTCCAATCGCTGGGACGTCATGGCTTTTGCACGCGGCAGGGATACCGAGATCTATTACGAAGTTCACGGGCGCGGCACGCCGGTTCTGCTCTCGGCCGGCATGGGCGGCAGCGGCTCGTTCTGGGCCCCGCAGCTCGATGCGCTTGCCGCGCGTCACCAGGTCATTCTCTACGATCACGTCGGCACCGGCCGCAGCGATGGCGGCAGCCGCAGCATCGCCGGCATGGCCGACGACATCGCCGGCGTGCTCGACCATGCGAACGTCGATGCCGCGCATGTGGTCGGCCACGCCATCGGCGGCATCGTCGGCATCGAACTGGCATTGCGTCATCCAAAACGCCTGCGCAGCCTCACCGTGGTCAACGGCTGGGGCCGCGCCGATCCGTTCCTGCGGCGCTGCTTCGAGATCCGGAAAGCGCTGCTCAACCAGTCCGGCCCGCAGGCCTATGTGCGGGCGCAGCCGCTGTTCCTCTATCCGCCGCAATGGATCTCCGAGAACATCGCGCATCTCGATGCCGAGGAAGAGAAGATCCTGAAACACTTCCCCTCCGTCGCGACGATGAATGAGCGTATCGACATGTTCCTGGCGTTCGAGGGCGGCAGGCGCCTCAAGGAGATCAACGTGCCGACACTGCTGTCCTCCGCCAAGGACGACGCGCTGGTGCCGGCCTATCTCACCCGCGAGCTCGCCGCCGCGATTCCGGATGCGCGGGTGCACGAGGTCGATTGGGGCGCGCACGCCTTCAGCGTGGTCACGCCAAAAATCTTCAACGACACGCTGCTCGACTTCTGCAAGGAGGTGGACCGATGAATGCGCTCGCGCAGAACCTCACTGAGACCGCGCCGATCGTGCTGCGCGCCGAGAATGTCGGCGTCACCTTCGATGGCGGCGGGCGGCCCGTCGAAGCGATCCGCAAGGTGGACTTTGAGCTGCACCGCGGCGAGACGCTGGCGATCGTCGGCCCCTCCGGCTGCGGCAAGTCCACGCTGTTCAATGCGATTGCCGGCCTGCTGCGGCCGACCCGCGGCCATGTCGAGGTGGCGGGGCGCCGCGTCGACGATGCCGCCGGCCATGTCGGCTACATGCTGCAAAAGGATCTGCTGCTGCCGTGGCGCAGCGTGCTCGACAACGTCATGCTCGGCCTCGAGGTCCGTAAAGTCCCGAAGCCGCGTGCGCGCGAGATCGCGCTGGAGCTGATCAAAGCTTACGGCCTCGCCGGCTTCGAGCACGCCAAGCCCGCGGCGCTCTCCGGCGGCATGCGCCAGCGCGTCGCCATCATGCGCACGCTCGCCTTCGACCCCGAAGTGATCCTGCTCGACGAGCCGTTCTCGGCGCTCGACTTCCAGACCCGCCTGCTGATGCAGGCCGACGTCTCCCGCATCATCGCCGAGCGCGGCAAGAGCGCCATCCTCGTCACCCACGACATCGGCGAAGCCATCGCCATGGCCGACCGCGTGCTGGTGCTGAGCGCACGCCCCGCGACGGTGCGGGCGATGCATGTGATCGAGCTGCCGCGGGAGGGACGTGATCCGGCGGGGCTGCGAACCGATGCGGCGTTCCAGGCGTATTTTGCGAGGATATGGGCGGATCTGGAGAAGCCGGCGGGGGTGGTGTGACGAGCGGGCGGTGCCCCGACAACAAAAACGTCGAAAACAACCCCATGCACAGTAGGCGGCAGCTGCAAAATCAATGACTTACGTAGGGGCGACGCACGCCGGACGATGATGGGTCCAAATCCGCGTCGAAGCCGCCCAATTGCGAACCCACGCCGCTTGCATTCGTCTAGATTTCCGGTAACATTTCCGGAAACAAGGGTCGCGCAATGACCGGCAAATCAAAATCCCCTGTCGCCAATCACCGCGCACGTCGCGAGCGCCAGGGCTTCGTGCGGGTCGAGGTCAATGTCCGCAAGGAAGATGTGAGTCTCGTTCGCCGGGTGGCTTCGGCCTTGTCCGATCCCGCGCGCCAGGCGGAGGCGCGCGCGCTGCTTCGACAGCGCTTTGTCGAGCCGTCCCATGTCAGCCTGAAGGCGCTGCTCGCGTCCGCGCCGCTCGACGGGATCGAGCTCGATCGCAGCCCTGATCCCGGCCGCGACGTCGACCTGTGAGCTATCTGATCGACACCAACATCATTTCCGAACTCCGCAAGGGCGCGCGTTGCGACGTCCACGTCTCCGCCTGGTATGCGTCAATTGCCGATGCGGATATCTTCCTGAGCACGCTCGTGCTTGGCGAGATCCGAAAGGGCATCGAGCTCGCTCGCGCGCGGGACGCGGGCAAGGCGGCTGCGCTCGAACGCTGGCTGCGTGACGTCGAAGCCGCATTCGATGGACGCGTGATCGGCATCGACAACGCCGTGTCCGATCAATGGGGGCGCATCAGCGCCATCAGGTCCGTCCCGGTCATCGATGGCCTGCTCGCGGCAACCGCCTTGACGCATGATCTGACGCTGGTGACGCGGAACGATCGCGACGTTGCGGGGCTGGGGGCGAAGGTGATGAATCCGTTTGGGGGCGGTGGAGAGGGGCATTGATCGTCGTGACGGTGGATTTCGAATGACGTCGGGTGTCTTTTGACTCGTCGGGCAAAACAGGGGCATGATGGCATCAGTGCGGGGTATGGATTGGCGGGAACGTGCCAGTTTGCCGCCGGCCCTTCGCAAGGTCGGACGAAATCCAATGCTAGGCCATTCTAAAGAAAACTAAGCGCGACGGCCGTGCGGCAACCCACCGTGATTAATCGGCAGATATCTCCGACTCAACACCATCCAACTCTAGGCCGTCCTGTGCGTCCGCAGCGCGTCGAACAAGGTTGATTTTTAGTAATTCAGCAATCGCGTCATCTTCGGAAATGTCGGCAACCCAGCCATAGGCTGCTGCTACAGCCTCATCCAGTTCTCGGTGCGCATCTATGAGCCATTGAGGGGAGGCGTTGTACAGGTTGGTAAGAGTACGCTTTTTGAGTTCGACCGCCGCCGCTTCATTTTTTGCCAACATACGATCGGGATAGCCCGACACGACTTCGGGAATTACATCGACGAGATCTGAGGGGTTCAGCCAATTGTTGCGCCGCTGATCGAGCGTACGTGCGGCATTCGCAATTGCAATGGCCCGAGGGTCGTCAGCATACGAGCTGGCCTGGAAATTCGGCGTGAGCCCCTCTGGAAAAGGAAATGTTTCAAACGTAGTGGTGGGAGTATAGCGCGGGTCGTTGCCGACACCGATCCACGAACAGAGTCTTAGAGACCATGCTTCATGATAGCGCGAATGCAAGATTCCGAACGTTGTATCGTCGTCACGAGCAATTGCGATCAAGGCGCTATCTGGCACTATCCGACGATCAAACCATTTGAATGCGCGAAATTTAGAATGACGGACTGTACCAATATAGCGACTGCATTTCTCCATGCGCTTCCAAAAACCCTGTCGCGCTTCCGTATGCTGCCACCAACGCAGGCGATAAGACGGCCGGGGATTCACGATTTTCTTTGGCCGCACACGTTCCGCAGCATATTGGAAAGGCAGCTCATAGAGAGCCGCTTCGGATTCCTGAATCTTCCAACCAAAGTCGATAATCCAGTAGTCCCGAGGCCTCTTCGCGATTTCGGCTCCGTTCGCCCACGGCTTCAATACGTCACTGTTGGGGCGTCCATTTGGATTTAACGGTGCCTTTAGCCATTCTCGCGCAAGTTTTCCTGGTATGTCGAAGGGGCCACCCTTTGTATCACCCATAAACGCCGTATCTGCATTCTCCACCAGTCGCCGAGCCAGCATCAAGTTCGTCAAATGGTCAGTTAGGTCGGCGTTGATGATGGAGACCGTTTTGCCATCCAATTGCCGAAGCGCGCTGTCATCACCAAAACAAACGATAGAAACTCGAACAGCCGCACCATCAACGACCCAAGCCTCGTCACTCCAAGCCGTAAAGATACGAGTTTCGCCGTTGATGCGGTCAATGATCTTTCGGTTGGCACCACCGCGAATGGAATTGGTGGCTACCAATCCTGCGCGTCGAGTAAAGCCTGAGCTTAGCGCTGCTCGCGTTTTCTCGAACCAGTACAAAACTAGATCAGCTTCCGGGGGTACGCGACCCTTGAATACCTGGAAGAGAATTTCGACGTATTTATTCCCGAGACCTGTTCGTAAGAGCTTTCCGCCCAGAAACGGTGGATTTCCAATGATAAACTCCGCGTCAGGCCACAGCGCGTCATCGTAGCTTCCGTCTTCCCTCTTCGTGACAAGGGCATCGCGGCATTCGATAGCCTCCAAGTCTTCTAACACTGGTTCCTTACGCGCCGCGAAACCGTTCCGCCGCAGCCATTGAATATTGCCGATCCAAATTGAGGTGCGCGCAAGCTCCGCGGCATAAGGATTCATTTCGATACCCTTCACATTGTGTGGACCGCAATGGACCACACGATATGCAAGGCCCATTTCCTCGGCCTCAACGATCACGCGCCGCTCTAGATCCTTTAGCGACTGAAGCGCGAGATACAGGAAATTGCCTGAGCCACACGCCGGATCGAGCACGCGGATATTATCGAGACGCTTCAAGAACACGTCGAGGCGCGCTTCCGCCCTTGATTTAGCAGCGGGGCCAGGGCGACCGTCGCGTGCGCGTCCCTTCGCGAGAAGGCCCGCGAGTTGTGCCTTCAAGGCCCCCCATTCGGCCTCCAGGGGTCGAAGCAGCACAGGCTCGACGATCATCATGATCTTCTGGGGGTCGGTGTAGTGGGCTCCAATCTGCGCACGCTTGTCTGGATCGAGCAAACGTTCGAACAATGTACCTAAGATGGTTGGATCGACGGCCGACCAATCCTGCTTGGCGATTACTCGCAGAAGATCAAGAGAGTCCGCATCGAGAGGCAATGCTTCATCCGCGTCGAATAGACCGCCATTGAAATGCAATATGTGATCGATACCGTAATTGCCCCCAGCACGCATGCTAGAAAATAGATCAGAGAGCATCTTCTGCGACCGCGACGGCACTTCGTCGCGCCGCTTTGCTAATGTTTCCAGCAAGCGCTTGAACAAGTCATCTTGAAGCAGGTCCACATCTTCTGCGAACAAGCAGAACACAATGCGGTTGAGGAAATGAGCGACACTTTCAGGAGCATGGCCTGCTGAACGCAATCGCTCAGCGATGATCGAGAAATCTTTGGCTACGTCCTTAGTGACCTCTTCGCGCGTCTTTGTCGGCTGAAGCCGCTCTGGATGGAGGAAGACGTTGCGCAGTAGTTCACGAGTGCCAGAATGCGCTAAATCCTCAAGTGCAAAATCGTGCCGCTCTTGAACGGTATTCGTCCAATTGGTATAGATACGAAATCGTTTCGTATCGGACACGACAAGCAGCGGAGGATTCTCAAGCGCTACGGCATAGTTTTGGAGCTGCTGATATGCACGATCCAGATTTGCGCGGTCCTTCTTGTACTCCCAACCGAAGTACCCCCGCTTCCATACATCAGCAAAACCAGCCGAGCCGTCGAGCTTTGAGACGCCCTTTTCAAAGGTGTAGCCAATTGGATCGGCCGCCTCATTCGGAGTGAGCTCCCCGAGTAGACGGCAAAGATCGCAAAAATGCTCTTGCGCGGCCTGCCGCTCGGTACGGTCCGCCCTACGCCATTTGTCGATGAATTCGTCTGGGGTCATCCTGTGAGAGTTAGCAGAGATTCGGCACAAGCATCTATGAGAGCGAGATGTGCCGCCCCATTAGGTGGTCGATCCGGCTCCCTTGCATTAACTTCGGTCGCCACGCCCTTGGAGCCGACGTCGACACATCAGGTTCAGCAGGCCCATCCTCCGAAGGGTCAGCGGAGGAATAGCGGCGTCTATTACGACTTGAAACACAATTAAAAGAGCATGTTAGTTACAAGGTATGGCGGAGAGGGAGGGATTCGAACCCCCGATAGGCTTGCACCTATGCCGCATTTCGAGTGCGGTGCATTCAACCACTCTGCCACCTCTCCTGAAGGCGCCATATGTAGGAGCTGGGCCCCTGTGGTTGGGGGCGTTAATAGGCGAGGATGGCGGGCCAGACAAGGCGCGAAAGGGGAAAATCCGCCGCCTCTTTCAGCCCCGCACCAGCTCAATTCTCGTTTGACGCGTTTTCCCGGGCGCATTGGGGTCCAGTTGGGTTGAAAACGCTTGCCGCCGGGAGGAACCGCCATGGAGCACCTGACGATCCCGGCCAACGGCGCCGATGTCCACCTGGTCCGCGCGGGCCGCGGAAAACCGCTGCTTTTGCTGCATGGTTGGCCGGAATTCTGGCTGACCTGGGAGCCGGTGATATCCAGGCTTTCCGACCGCTTCATGCTTGTAGCGCCCGATCTGCGCGGCTTTGGCGACAGCGACAAGCCGGACGGGCCTTTTGGGGCGGACGGCCATGCCGCCGACATGCTGGCGCTGATGGACGAGCTCGGCATCGAGCGATTCGGCGTGGTCGGCCATGATGTCGGGGGTGCCGTGATGCAGCCGCTGGCCCGGCAGGCGCCGGAGCGGCTCGCCGGGCTGTTCTTGTTCGATTTCGTCTATCCCGGCATCGGGCCGCGCATGGCCGCGCCCGATCGGCTCAACCACATCTGGTATCAATCCTTTCACCAGATGGAGATGGCGCCGGCGCTGGTCGGCGCCAGCCGCGAGAGCTGCCGGCTCTATGTCAGTCATTTCCTCAAGGGCTGGGCGCATCGCAAGAACGCCTTCGACGATGTGCTCGACGCCTTCGCCGACAACTTTTTCAAGCCGGGCAACCTCGCCGGCGGCTTTGCGTATTATCGCGCCGCGCATGCCGGGCGTATCGCGATGATGAAGGGCGAGGCGCCGCCACTGCCGTCGATCGTTGTGCCGACCTGCGTGCGCTGGGCCGAGCACGATCCGCTGTTTCCCTATGCGTGGACCGACCGGCTGGGCGAGACGTTCAGTGCGCTTGATCTTGGGATGTTTCCTGATGTCGGCCACTTCCCGCATCGGGAAGATCCTGACAGCGCGGCCGCGGAGATCGCGGCGTTCTTTGCACGGATTGGCTGGAGCTGAGGCGTGACTGTCCGTGGGCTTGCTCGGCCTCTCCCGCTTGCGGGAGAGGCCGACGCGCTCGCAGAGCGCGGCGGGTGAGGGCTCTCGCCGCGGAGGGACACTCGGCAAATTCTCGACAACCCCGGCGCGGAGACACCCTCTCCCCGACCTTCCCCCGCAAGCGGGGGAAGGAGCGCACCGCCGTCGCGGCGGGGCGTCGAACCTCATCGATGTCTTGAAAAACAGGGGTGGGACCGCCAGACGCGGTAAACACTGGCGGTCCCGTGCCGCTCATTGAAACACTGGCCAGGAAGGGCGGCTTCGCTGGCCAGGTGAGACGACGATTCGACCGTAGCGTGTGCCCTGTGCGCCGCAACGCAATCCGTCCCTTAACCTAACCAGTCAAGGTTACTCCTTGTCAGACTTACCTTTTTTCTTGTTCGTTTCCTTCCCGTTCTCGGTAGAATCCCGGTCTTTCCCATTGTCCTTGCGACGGTTGGTGAAGCGGGCATTGCCAAGGCCGGTGCCGATGGTCAGCACACCCCAGCGGTCGACGTCCTGCATGAACGGCACCTCGGAGAGGCCCTGAACCACGCCGTCATTGTGCATCAGGATGGCGGTGTCGTGCTCGCCGATCTGCGGAATACCCTCCAGCAGGCTCGCCGGCAGGTTGAACTTGCTGCTCTCCCAATTGCCCGGAAGATTCTGTGCGCCCTTCTCGATCGAGCCGTCCGCATTGATCACGCCGGGACAGGCGATGCCGATGAAGGGCGCGAGCTTGAAGCCCTCCTTCTCGGCCTCGGTGATCAGCCCTTTCAGCATCTTTGTGAGCCGCTTCACCGCGCCTTCGCGCGTCGGCTCGTCATCGGCGTGGCGCCACAGCTCGGATGTCACGACCTTGGCCTTCGACAGGTCTTTTGCCTTTTTCCAGCTGGTCTCGACGAGGCCGCAGCGAATGTTGGTGCCGCCGATGTCGACGGCGAGAATGCTGTCATGCGCCTCGAAGATCCACGACGGCGCCAGATGCAGCGCGCCGAGCAGACCGGCTTCATCGGGATGATTCCGGATCGGCACCAGATCGATCTTGAAATCCTCGGATTTCAGGATGATCGCGGTGCGCGCGATCGCGAGCTCGCCGAGCCGGCTGTCGCGAAAGCCGCCGCCGACCACGATGCGCTCGGTCCTGGCCCAGGCCTTGGTCTTGAGGAAGCGGCGGGTGACGTAGGCGAGCTCCTGGGCGAAATCCTCGATCGCGCTGTGCACGATCGCGGAGGCCTCGGTGTCGTCGCCGACCAGGATCGCATCCAGCGTCTTCTTGCTGATCTCGTCCGACGGCTCATCGCCAAAGGGGTCCTCGCCGCTCTTGCGCAGCGGCTTGCGCCAGCGGTCGAGAATCTCGCGGAACGCGCCCTTGCTGGCGCGGTCGCCGAGAAAGCCGTCCTCGTCCTTGATCTCGATGTTGAAACTGTCGATGTCCACCGACGGCAGCCGCTCGGCACCGTGATGGGCGATGCCCGTCGTCGTCTTGACCAGCTCGTCTGTTGCCATGAAAGTGCCCTTGCCCGCTTGCGAAATCGGGGGGACAACCGCCCGGGAACCCGTTGGTTGCAAAGCCGAACGAGATTCGGCCGCAGGTCAGGAGCCGGGCCAAATCCTTCAAATCCGGGCCTTTTCCGGCGGTTTTCCTTGACTCTCCGCGCTCGGCGGCTATAAGTCCCACAACCGGCGCGGGGCGTTTCTCGCGCCGCTTGTTTTTGCGTGGGTTTTCAAAGGGATAACTCCCGCCCGCACAAAACTCGCATAAACCCATAGCGACTGACAAAAAGCCGGCCCCCGACAATCCGTCGCGAGGCCGGGATTGAACACGGAGAAAAAACGATGTTCGCAGTCATCAAAACCGGCGGCAAGCAATACCGCGTCGTGCCGGATGATGTTCTCGAAGTAGGCAAGATCGAAGGCGAAGTCGGCTCGATCATCCAGCTGAATGAAGTTCTGGTGCTCGGCGGCGACACGCCGATCCTGGGCGTCCCGATGGTCGCTGGTGCGTCCGTTGCGGTCGAGGTGCTCGACCACAAGCGCGGCCCCAAGGTCATCGCGTTCAAGAAGCGCCGCCGCAAGAATTCGCGCCGCAAGCGCGGCTACCGCGACGAGATCACGGTGCTCCGCATCTCCGAGATCCTGACTGATGGCGCCAAGCCCACCAAGGGCCCGCGTCCGAAGCGGGAGAAGGTCGTCAAGGAGACGGCCAAGGAAGAAGCCGACGCCGCATAAATTGATCACGCCAATTCACGAATTGATGCGTGAGAGATTTTGAAATGATTCCGTCAAGGAATTGATCTAGACCTACTCAGGATTTCGGAGACGAGCCATGGCTCACAAAAAAGCAGGCGGTTCATCGCGCAACGGTCGCGATTCCAAGGGCAAGCGCCTCGGTATCAAGGCGTTCGGCGGGGAAGTTGTGATTCCCGGCAACATCATTGCGCGTCAGCGCGGCACCACCTGGCATCCCGGCCTTAATGTCGGCATGGGCACGGACCACACTCTGTTCGCCAAGATCGAGGGTCGTGTCACGTTCCAGGCCAAAGCCAACGGCCGCACCTTCGTATCGGTGCTTCCGCTCGCAGAGGCGGCTGAATAGACGGCGGATCAAATTCGGAGTCCGCCGGGTCCTTGACCGAACCGGCGGAGTCCTTCAGATCGAAAGATCGACGGCTCCAGGGGAGGCAGGGAAACCGGCCTCCCCTTTCGTTTGACTTGCTCACTTTTGACTTAGTGACTTCTAGCGGAGCCGGACATGTTGCAGGATTTTTCGAGCGTGACCTTGGCCGAGGCGAGACCCAGCGTCGTCGCCACCGAACGGCTGACCTTGCGGCGGCCGACCCTCGCCGACGTCAGGACCATTGCCCTCCTCGCCAACGACCGCCGCGTCGCGGAAAACACCCGCCGCCTCCCGCATCCCTATTCGCAGGACCACGCCGTCGAATTCATCCGTGCCACCGCCGCGCTCGGAGCTGAGACCGTGTTCCTGATCGAGCACGACTGCGGGCCGGTCGGCATGGTCGGGATCGACCGCTCCACGCCCGGCAATGCCGAACTCGGCTACTGGCTCGGCGTCGCGCATTGGGGCCGGGGTTATGCCACCGAGGCCGCGCGCGGCGCGATCGACTTCTTCTTCGAGGAGTTCGAGGACGATCACCTCCATGCCGGCGCGCGCGTCACCAACCCGGCCTCGCGCAACGTGCTGGAGAAATGCGGCTTCCAGTGGAGCGGCGTGCAGCTGCATCGTTTCCTGGCGCTCGGCTCCTCGACGCCGGTCGACTGCTTCCGCCTCTCGCGCGGGGTGTGGTCGTCGCTGAAGAGCTGGAGCAGTGCAAGGCGCGTGAGGTAGGTGCTCTACGCCGGCGGATTCACCTCTCCGCCGGCACGCCCCAGATCGCGCTCGCGCACGTAGATATAGAACCCGGCGCCGATGATGATGGCGGCGCCGACGATCGTGGCGATCGACGGCACGTCGCCGAACACGACGAAGCCGAAGATCACGGCCCAGACGATCATCGAATATTGATAGGGCACGACGACGCTGGCCGGCGCGAGCTTGAGCGAACGGTTGACGCAGAACAGCGCGGTCACCGAGATGAGCCCCGCCAGCGCGAAGATCACGAGGCTGCCCGGCGTCGGCGGCACCCAGTGAAACGCCGACAGCGCCGCCCCCAGCAGGAAGGTGCCGATGAATTGCGAGGACGCCATCACGATGTCGGGCGTCTTGCGCAGGCTGCGGGTGATCAGCATCAGGACCGCGAAAGAAAGACTGCCGCCGAGCGCGATCAGCGCCGGCAGGCTGACGGTCTGCGCCGACGGCCGCAGCGCGATCACGACGCCGCAGAAGCCGATCAGGATCGCGGTCCAGCGCCGCCAGCCGACCTTTTCGCGCAGGAAGATCGCCGACATCGCGGTGACGAAGATCGGACCGGCGAGATAATAGGTGATGACGTCGGCGAGCGGCAGATAGACCGTTGCGATGAAGAAGGCCGCGACCTCCAGCGTCGACAGCGTGACGCGGACGAGCTGCAACCACGGCCGCTCGAGGCGAACGAAATCCTGGCGATGCCGCCAGATCATCGGCAGCAGCAGCAACAGCGCCGCGCAGGCGCGCAGGAACAGCAGCTGCCCCACCGAATAGGTCCCGACCAGGAACTTGCCCATGGCGTCGCCGAACGAGAACATGAAGATCGACAGCACCATCAGACCGATGCCGGCCAGCCGCGCCGATCGGTCGTCATAGGCGGAAAGATTCTTGAAGAAGGGCATCGATACGGGTGTGGGTTTGGGGGCTCGTCATTGCGAGCGAAGCGAAGCAATCCAGACTGTCTCCACAGCGGCAGTCTGGATTGCTTCGTCGCTTCGCTCCTCGCAATGACGGGGAGAGAGCGTCGGAAATCAGCGACTAGAGTCGCTTGCGGTCGTTTTAATGACGTGAGCAGCCGCGACAAGCCCGCACAAGCCGAATTGAACGGATTGTCGCACTCTTCGCGGCGCGGTAGCGATAGGCCGCCCGCGAACAGGGAGCATGGAAATGACCGACTTCGATCCGACCCGGCACCGCATGATCCCCACGCAACGCTGGTTTGAGGATTTCGTCGTCGGCGAGCGCTTCGTGCTGCCGAGCCGGACCCAGACCTCGGCGGTGTTCGCGGCGTTCCAGACCGCGAGCGGCGACACCCATCCGGTGCATTACGATTTGGAATATTGCCGCAGCCGCGGCATGCCGCATCTGCTCGCCCACGGCTTCCAGACCCTGATCCACACCGCGCCCGGCGCCGGCCTGTTTCCGTTCATGGTCGAGGAGTCCCTGGTCGGCTTCCTCGAGCAATCGAGCCGGTTCCTCAAGCCCGTGTTCGCCGACGACACCATCTATCCCGCGCTCGAGGTCACCGAACTGGTGCCGGGCCGCACCACCGGCGCGGTGGCGCTCAAAAGCACCGTGTTCAACCAGCGCAAGGAGCTGGTGCTGGAGGGCATGCAGAAATTCCTGATCCGGCGCCGGCCGGTTGGTTAAGCAAGGGCCAAAATTCGCGGAATTTCGGCCGATTTGCGGGTAAGTCCGGGTTGCCGCGGGGGACCGGCTGGCCTACCTATGGCCCATGAAATTCCTCGACGAAGCAAAGGTCTATATCCGCTCCGGTGACGGCGGGAACGGCTGCGTGGCGTTCCGCCGCGAGAAGTTCATCGAATTCGGCGGTCCCTCCGGCGGCAATGGCGGCCGCGGCGGCAATGTCATCATCGAGGTCGCCGACGGCCTCAACACGCTGATCGACTACCGCTACCAGCAGCATTTCAAGGCCCAGAAGGGCGAGAATGGCGCGGGCTCGGACCGTCACGGCGCCAACGGCAAGAACATCGTGCTGAAGGTGCCGATGGGCACCCAGATCTTCGACGAGGACCGCGAGACGCTGATCCACGACTTCACCGATGTCGGCGAGAAATTCGTGCTGGCGGAGGGCGGCAATGGCGGCTTCGGCAATGCCCATTTCAAGTCCTCCACCAACCGCGCGCCGCGCAACGCCAATCCCGGCCAGGTGGGCGAGGAGCGCTGGATCTGGCTGCGGCTGAAACTCATTGCCGACGCCGGCCTCGTCGGCCTGCCCAATGCCGGCAAGTCGACCTTCCTCAGCAAGGTCAGTGCGGCCAAGCCGAAGATCGCCGACTATCCCTTCACCACGCTGCATCCGCAGCTCGGCGTCGTGAATTCCGACGGCCGCGAATTCGTGCTGGCCGACATTCCAGGTCTGATCGAGGGCGCGCATGAAGGCGCGGGGCTCGGCGACCGCTTCCTCGGCCATGTCGAGCGCTGCCGCGTGCTGCTGCATCTCATCGATGCGACCTGCGAGCATGCCGGCAAGGCCTACAAGACCGTGCGCAACGAGCTCAATGCCTATGGCGGCCTGCTCACCGACAAGATCGAGATCGTGGCGTTGAACAAGATCGACGCGGTCGAGCCGGACGAATTGAAGAAGCAGAAGGACCGGCTCAAGCGCGCCGCCAAGAAGACGCCGCTGCTGATGTCGGGCATCGCCGGCGATGGCGTGAAGGAAGCGCTGCGCGCGCTGGTGGATGTGATCGGCGAGGCACCGGTATCCGCCAAGGCCAAGAGCACGGCCGAAGCGGAGCCGTGGTCGGCGTAATTGTCGTCCCGGCCTAGTGCGCAATTGCGCACGGGGGCCGGGACCCACCGAACGTAGTTTGGCGAAGATCGGTCATTGCCTTCTCGCACCATAACTTCTGCTGAGGAGTATGGGTCCCGGCCTTCGCCGGGACGACATTTGAATGTATGGCTGTAAGCACGGACATCACTGGCCGCGGCTTGTCTTCGCGTCCTCGATAGCGCAGCATCCAGCCATCAAGAAACGGCAGGGATGACGCATGGCGCGCGCGAAGAACGTTCTCTGGATCATGTGCGACCAGCTTCGCTACGACTATCTCGGCTGCACCGGCCATCCCACGCTGAAGACTCCCAACATCGACGCCATGGCCAGGCGCGGCGTGCTGTTCAGCAAGGCTTACGTGCAATCGCCGATCTGCGGTCCCTCGCGAATGTCGTTCTACACCGGCCGCTACATGCGCTCGCACGGCTCGCACTGGAACGGCTGGCCGCTGCGCGTCGGCGAGCCCACGCTCGGCGATCACCTGAAGAAGATCGGCGTGCGCAACGTGCTGGTCGGCAAGACCCACATGGCGCCCGACCTCGAGGGCATGAAGGCGCTCGGCATCCCGCCGGAATCTGTCATCGGCGTGCACGTCGCCGAATGCGGGTTCGAGCCTTATGAGCGCGACGACGGCCTGCATCCGACCGGACGGCCGCGCCCGAAATACGATGACTATCTGCGCAGCCAAGGATTCGACGCCACCAACCCTTGGGAGCACTGGGCCAATTCCGGTGCGGCGGAAGATGGCTCGTTGCAGAACGGCTGGCTGCTGGTGCATGCCGACAAGGCCGCGCGCGTGCCGGACGAGCATTCCGAGACGCCCTACATGACGCGGCGCGCGATGGATTTCATCGGCGAGGCCGAGACCGACGGACGGCCGTGGTGCCTGCATCTGTCCTATATCAAGCCGCACTGGCCCTATATCGCGCCAGAACCCTATGCCAGCATGTATTCGACCGCCGACATGATCCCGGTGATCCGCTCCGAGCGCGAGCGGCAGAATCCGCATCCGGTGTTCGGCGCCTATATGGACATGCGCTACTCTCGCAACATGGCGCGCGACGATGCCCGCGAGAAGGTGATCCCGACCTATATGGGCCTGATCACCCAGATCGACGACCAGATGGGCGTGCTGATGAAATTCCTGGAGGCGCGCGGCCTGCTGGAAACCACCATGATCGTATTCACCTCCGATCACGGCGATTATCTCGGCGATCACTGGATGGGCGAGAAGGACCTGTTCCACGAGCAGTCGGCCAAGATTCCGCTGATCATCATAGATCCCTCCAGGGAAGCCGACGCCACCCGCGGCACGCGCAGCGACGCGCTGGTCGAAGGCATCGATCTCGCCCCGACCTTCGTCGATTATTTCGGCGGCAAGGTGGCCGGCCACATCCTCGAAGGACGCTCGCTGCTGCCGCTGCTGCGCGGGCCGACGCCGGGCGACTGGCGCAAGGTGGCGTTCTCCGAATACGACTACGCCATGCAGGACGTGCGGCTGAAGCTGAACCAGCCGATCGAGCGCTGCCGCCTGTTCATGGTGTTCGACGGCCGCTGGAAATACATCCACGCCTCCGGCTTCCGCCCGATGCTGTACGATCTCGAAACCGATCCGGATGAGTATGTCGATCGCGGCGACGATCCTGATTGCGCAGCTGTGATCGCGAGGTTACAGGCTGAATTGTTCGACTGGGCGCTGCATCCGAACGATCACATCACCACGCCGCGCGAAAAGATCGCGAACTATGCGGACAACCAGCTCCAGGTGAAGGGCGGGGTGCTGATCGGCATCTGGGACGAGGCGGAGCTAGCGTCGATCAAGGACGGCATCGCCCAGCGTGGGAAACTCTAAAACCCTCATGGTGAGGAGGCGCGCAAGAGCGCGCTCCTCAGGATGAGGGGATGGAGTGGCGCGCCAGACCTCAATTCTCGATCTTGTATCCCGTCGCGGTCACGATCGGCTGCCAGAACGCCGCGTTCGCGGCGAGCTCCTTGGCAAGCCCGTCGGCCGTGCTGCCGACCGGGATCAGGCCAATCGCGGTGAGCTTCTCCTTCACCTCTGGCTTGGCGAGTGCGGCGCGCGCGGCGGCACCGAGCTTGCTGGCGAAGTCCGGCGGGCTGCCGGCGGGAAGCCACATGCCGTACCAGGCGTCCGCAACGAGATCGATGCCGCTCTCCTTCAGCGTCGGCACCTCGGGTGCGAAGGGCGAACGCTCCGCGCTCGAGGCCGCGATGATCTTCACGCCCTTGGCGCGATGCTGCGACAGCGCATCCGCCAACGTCACTATGCCGAACGACAGATGGCCGCCAATGAGATCGTTGAGGATCGGCGCGCTGCCGCGATAGGGCACGCGGGTCAGGGGGATGCCGAGATCCTTCTCGAGCTTGGAGCCCATGAAATGCGGAATGGTGCCGTTGCTCGGCACCCCGAACGACGATTTGTCCGGATGCGCCTTCAGCCATGCGACGAAACTCTTGAAATCCGCGGCATCGACCGCCGGGCCGACCACAACGGCGAATTCGAACCGCGCCAGCAGCGACACCGGCATGAAGTCCTTCGCCGTGTCGAAGCTGGGCGTCGTCTCGACCATCGGCAGCAGGTACATGGTGGGCCCAGTCGTCACCAGCACCATGCTGCCGTCGGGGCTGGCACCCTTCACCGCCTTGATGCCGATCAGGCCGTCGCCGCCGGTGCGGTTCTCGACCACGATGGTCCGTTGCAGCGCCGGGGCCATCTCCTGTGCAATCAGCCGGCACAGCGTGTCGCCGCCGGCACCCGCGGCGAACGGGAAGATCATTTTTGTCAGCCCGGCCTGCGCTTCTGCCCCGCCCGCCTGCGTCAGCAGCGGCAGCCCAAGACCTGACCCAAGACCTGCCCCAAGACCTGCACCAAGACATCCGGCCATGAATTTGCGGCGATCCATTCGTTTCCTCGTTCAGCCCATTATGGTTGGCGCCCATTAGAGCCAGGCGGGCTTTCCGGGCAAGGCCGACCTTCGCCGTTTACCATCGCGGCCGCCTTGCGCCGGCCATCGTCCTGCTGCAAAAGCAGGCCTTATCGGCGCCGCCTGTCGCTCCGCCGTCTTTCGAAGCAGAGCAATTCGCAGCAACGCGCCAACACATACAGACATGGCCAGCCCCGAACTCAGTCAATTCCGCCGCATCGTCGTCAAGGTCGGCTCCGCGCTGCTGGTCGATTCCGACAAGGGCGAGGTGCGGGCGTCCTGGCTCGCTGCGCTCGCCGACGACATGGCCAAGCTGCACAAGGAAGGCCGCGACGTGCTCGTCGTCTCCTCGGGCTCGATCGCGCTCGGCCGCAGCCGGCTCAAGCTGCCGCGCGGCCCGCTGAAGCTGGAGGAGAGCCAGGCGGCGGCTGCCGTCGGCCAGATCGCGCTGGCGCGAATCTGGTCCGAGGTGTTAGGGGCCCACGGCATCGACGCCGGCCAGATCCTGGTCACGCCTGGGGATACCGAGGAGCGCCGCCGCTATCTCAATGCGCGCTCCACCATCGGCAAGCTCTTGGAGTGGCGCGCGATCCCCGTGATCAACGAGAACGACACGGTCGCCACCACCGAGATCCGCTACGGCGACAATGACCGCCTCGCCGCGCGCGTCGCCACCATGGCGAGCGCCGACCTGCTGGTGCTGCTGTCCGACATCGACGGCCTCTACGACGCCCCGCCGAAGAACAACCCGAACGCAAAGCTCATTCCGGTGGTCGACAGCATCTCCCCGGAGATCGAGGCTGTCGCAGGCGACGCCGAATCCGAACTGTCGCGCGGCGGCATGCGCACCAAGGTCGAGGCTGCCAAGATCGCGACGACAGGCGGCACGCACATGCTGATCGCCTCCGGCAAGATCGAGCATCCCCTGCAGGCGATCGCCGACGGCGGCCGCTGCACCTGGTTCCTGACGCCGGCCAATCCCATCACATCGCGAAAACGCTGGATCGCGGGTACGCTGGAGCCGAAGGGCACGCTGACCATCGACGCCGGCGCCGTGACCGCGCTGCGCGCCGGCGCCAGCCTGCTGCCGGCCGGCGTCATCAAGGTCGAGGGCCAGTTCGCCCGCGGCGATGCCGTGATCGTGCGCGGCCCCGACACCAGCGAGATCGGCCGCGGCCTGATCGCCTATGACGCCGACGACGCCGAGCGCATCAAGGGCCGCTCCTCCCCTGATGTGATGACCATCCTCGGCATCAGCGGCCGCGCCGAGATGATCCATCGCGACGATCTGGTGGTGGGCGGGTAGGGGCCGCCGCGGCCCCATTTTACTGGCCCAATGACCTAGTCTGCACGCGGCCGGGAGACCTGCCATACCCGCCCCACCCTTCGCAAAAGCGGGATTTCCGTGCTAGGACACTGCCTTAGCAGAAGGTTGAACTCCCCATGGCCGCCCCCCTCAAAGCCGTTGACGGCAATGCCGATCTACAGGCGCTGATGTCCGATCTCGCCACCCGTGCCCGCGCTGCCGCGCGCGTGCTGGCGCTGGCGCCGCCGGAGCAGAAGAACCGGGCGCTGGAAGCCATGGAGCGGGCGATCCGCGCAAACTCTGCGGCGATCCTCGCCGCCAATGCCGAGGACGTCGCGGAAGCCCGCACGTCCAGCAACATGACCGCGTCCTTCATCGACCGCCTGACGCTGACCCCGGCGCGGGTCGAGTCGATGGCCGAGGGCATCGGCATCGTGCGCGGCATCGCCGATCCCGTCGGCATCGTCACCGAGAGCTGGCAGCGGCCGAACGGCATGACCATCGAGCGCGTGCGCGTGCCGCTCGGCGTCGTCGGCGTGATCTTTGAGAGCCGGCCGAATGTTGCGGCGGATGCGGGCGTGCTGTGCTTGAAGTCCGGCAATGCCGTGATCCTGCGCGGCGGCTCCGACAGTTTCCGCTCCTGCCGCGCCATCCATCAATGCCTGGTGCAGGGCCTGCGTGAAGCCGGCCTGCCCGAAGCTGCCATCACGCTGGTGCCGACGCGCGACCGCGCGGCGGTCGGCATGATGCTGTCCGGCCTCAACGGCTCCGTCGATGTCATCGTGCCGCGCGGCGGCAAGAGCCTCGTGGCGCGCGTCGAGCAGGAGGCACGCGTGCCCGTGTTCGCGCATCTCGAAGGCGTCAACCACGTCTACATCGATGCCAGCGCCGACCTCGCCATGGCGAAGTCGATCGTGCTCAACGCCAAGATGCGCCGCACCGGCGTCTGCGGTGCGGCCGAGACGCTGCTGGTCGATCGCGCGGCGGCTGCGAAAAACCTGAAGCCGCTGGTCGAGATGCTGATCGAGGCCGGCTGCGAGGTGCGCGGCGACGACGCCGTGCAGAAGACCGATGCGCGCGTAAAGCCTGCCAGCGAAGACGATTGGGACACCGAATATCTCGACGCGATCATCGCGGCGAAGGTGGTGGACGGCGTCGACGGCGCGATCGCGCATATCCAGACCCACGGCTCGCATCATACCGATGCGATCGTGAGCGCGGATGAGGCGACCGCGAAGAAATTCCTGAGCGAGGTCGATTCCGCGATCGTACTGCACAATGCCTCGACGCAGTTCGCCGATGGCGGCGAGTTCGGTTTCGGTGCCGAGATCGGCATCGCCACCGGCCGCTTCCATGCGCGCGGCCCCGTCGGCGCCGAGCAGCTGACGAGCTTCAAGTATCGCGTCCATGGCACCGGGCAGACGCGGCCGTAAGTAACGTCGCGAGGCGCGGACATTGAGTAACAATTTCGTCGCGCCACGTTTCTTCGCGCAGGCCATACCGCCTTACACCGAAGGCATGCGTATCGGCCTGCTCGGCGGCTCGTTCAATCCACCGCACCAGGCCCATCGCGCGATCAGCCAGTTCGCGCTGAAACGCCTTCAGCTCGATCGCGTGTGGTGGCTGGTGACGCCGGGCAATCCGCTCAAGGAGAACGGCAATCTGCATGAGCTCGGCGAGCGCATGCAGGCCGCGCGCGACGTCGCCAACGATTCCAGGATCGAGGTGAGCTGTCTCGAATCCGTCATTCGCACCCGCTATACTATCGACACGATCAACACCTTGCGCCGCCGCCTCTCCGGCCTGCGCTTTGTCTGGATTATGGGCGCCGACAACCTCGCTCAATTCCATCGTTGGCAGCACTGGCGGCGCATCGCCGACCAGGTGCCGATTGCGGTCATCGATCGCCCGCCGCAGAGTTTTCGCGCCCTCGCCTCGCCCGCCGCCCAGGCGCTGGCACGCTACCGCCTGCCCGAGAATAAGGCAGCCCTGCTTGCGGATCAGCCGGCGCCGGCCTGGGTCTTCCTGACCGGAATGAAGCTGAATCTCTCCTCGACCGGCCTGCGGAACCCGGACGGAAGCTGGAAAGGTACGAAGTGAGTCAGACTGTGCGGAGGTCGTGTGGATTTCGGGCTGTCTGGCATATTGAAACCCTTAACCCCACATGATGTAGTGTAGCCCGTGAGCGCTGGATTCGGCGTTCGCGATACAGTGAAAGGAATGGTCCCTGACCACATCTGTATTGTCCAAGTCTGTTTTACCCAAGGTTGCCAAGCCAACGCGTAAAACATCGACCAAAGCTGCGGCCTTGGAGGCGCAACCCGACGCCGACAAGACGCTGAGCCTGATCCTCTCCCGCCTGGACGACATGAAGGCGGAAGAGACGGTCACCATCGACCTTCGCGGCAAATCGGCCTACTCCGACTACATGATCGTCACCACCGGCCGGGTCAACCGGCACGTCGGCGCGATCGCGGAGAACGTCGCCAAGGGCCTCAAGGAAAACGGCATCAAGAACATCCACGTCGAGGGCTTGCCCAATTGCGACTGGGTGCTGATCGATTCCGGTGATGTGATCGTGCACGTCTTCCGACCCGAGGTCCGAGAGTTCTACAACCTCGAGCGGTTGTACACGCAGGGCCCAGGGGCGGCGAAAGCGATCGCGGCGAAGGCGATCTAGGCCGACTTAAGCCGATTTCGAATCGGCTGACGCGCATGCTAGCGTCGTGCGCGC
Organism: Bradyrhizobium sp. GW821-FHT13H05; assembly: GCF_058804065.1. Lineage (NCBI taxonomy): Bacteria > Pseudomonadati > Pseudomonadota > Alphaproteobacteria > Hyphomicrobiales > Nitrobacteraceae > Bradyrhizobium > Bradyrhizobium sp. GW821-FHT13H05. The sequence continues at coordinate 33,111 of NZ_JBXAPO010000020.1, forward strand.
GCAATCTGCGCGCGGTCTTGAAAACGCGACTCCGAAGAAACCATGCGTGTTGCTGTCATTGCGGTGGGCCGGCTGAAGCAGGGCCCCGAACGGGAGCTTGCCGACCGCTATTTCGAGCGGTTCGACGAAGCCGGCCGCAAGCTCGGATTCCGCGAGCTCAGCATCCACGAAATCCCCGAGAGCCGCGCACGCGACACCGCGACGCGGATGGCCGAAGAGGCCGCGGCGATCTCCGCGCATATCCCTGAAAAATCCATCCTGGTGGCGCTGGACGAGCGTGGCCAGAATCTCGATTCCACCGTATTCGCACGGCATCTGGGGCGCTGGCGCGACGAGGGTGCCGGTCATACTATGTTCGTGATCGGAGGGGCGGACGGACTTTCGCCCGAATTGCGCCGTAAGGCCAAGCTCGCGATCGCGTTCGGCTCTGCGACCTGGCCGCATCAAATGGTCCGCGTCATGCTTCTGGAACAGCTATATCGGGCCGCCACCATTCTGGCCGGCCATCCCTATCACCGCGCGTGATGCGCGCCACAACGAGCACCTTTGCCTAAAGCGATGCGAGCGCCTGTCCTCAACCTGCTGCTGATCGCAAGCGTTGCCGGCGCAAGCCTCGCGCAAGCTCAGACGCAAGTTCAGGTGCCTGCACCCCAGACCGCAGCCGTCTCGCCCGACGCGATCAAGCAGCGCGAGCAGGAGCTGGAAGCTGCGCGCGCGAGCAAGAAGAGCGCGGAAGAGGCGCAGGCCAAGCTCAAGGCCGAGATCACCTCGCTCGGCCAGGACCGCACCCAGCTCAACCAGCAATTGATCGACACCGCCGCCAATGTGCGGACCGTCGAGACCAAGATCGACGAGGCCGAAGCGCGGCTGAAGACGCTGAACGACCGCGAGCAGGCGATGCGCACGTCGCTTGATTCGCGCCGCGCCGACATCGTCGAGGTGCTGGCGGCGTTGCAGCGCGCCGGCCGGCGCACGCCGCCGGCGCTCTTGGTGCGCCCCGAAGATGCGCTGCAATCGCTGCGCACCGCGATGTTGCTCGGCGCCGTCGTGCCGGAATTGCGCGGCCGCGCAGAAAAGATCGCAAGCGAGCTCGGCGAGCTTGTTTCCTTGCGCAAGAACATCGCCACCGAACGCGATCAGCTCGCCACCGACCGCGACAAGGTCCGCAACGACCAGACCCGGCTCACGGCCCTGGTCGACGAACGGCAGCGCCAGCAGTCCGCCCGCGAGAAGGACCTGGACGCCGAGAATGCGCGCGCCATCGCGCTCTCACGACAGGTCGGCGATCTCCAGGGGCTGATCACCAAGATGGAGCAGGACCTGCAAAGCGCCGCCAAGGCGGCTGAGAAGGCGGCTGAGGCGGCAAAGCAGGCCGAGGCCAAGGCGGCCGCCAGCGCCAAGCCGGGACCTGGGACCTTCAAGGACCGCTCCCGGACCACCCCGGCCATCGCCTTCGCCTCGGCCAAGGGCCTCCTGCCGCTTCCGGTTAACGGTAACAAGATCAGGGACTTTGGCGGTTCCGACGGGGTCGGCGGGGTCCAGAAGGGGATTTCGCTGGCAACCAAGCCCGGCTCGCAGGTCACGACGCCGTGCGACGGCTGGGTGGTCTATTCCGGCCCGTTCCGCAGCTATGGACAACTCTTGATCCTCAATGCCGGTGGCGGGTATCATGTCCTGATCGCCGGGATGGAGCGCATTTCGGTCAACATCGGTCAGTTTGTTCTCACGGGGGAGCCGGTCGCGACCATGGGGTCGACATCTCAAGTCGCCTCCATTCTCGCCACGAACGCGAGTCAACCTGTGCTGTATGTCGAGTTCCGCAAAGACGGCACTCCAATCGATCCAGGCCCATGGTGGGCCGCAAATGAAGGCGAGAAGGTTCGCGGATGATGCGCAAGACTTCAGTTATCCTCCTCAGCGCGGCCACCGGTGCAGCGCTGACGCTGTTCGCGACCCAGCCGCGCGCGGTGTTCATGGGCTCCAGCGCGCGAGCCGCAACCGCGGACACCTATCGCCAGCTCAATCTGTTCGGCGACGTCTTCGAGCGCGTGCGCTCCGACTATGTCGAGAAGCCCGACGACACCAAGCTGATCGAATCCGCCATCAGCGGCATGCTCTCCGGCCTCGATCCGCATTCCAGCTACATGGACGCCAAGAGCTTCCGCGACATGCAGGTGCAGACCCGCGGTGAGTTCGGCGGTCTCGGCATCGAGGTCACGATGGAGGACGGCCTGATCAAGGTGGTCTCGCCGATCGACGACACGCCCGCTTCGCGCGCCGGTATCATGGCCAACGACATCATCACCAATCTCGACGACGAAGCGGTGCAGGGCCTGACCCTGAACCAGGCGGTCGAGAAGATGCGCGGCCCGGTCAACACCAAGATCAAGCTCAAGATCATCCGCAAGGGCCAGGACAATCCGCTCGACGTGACGCTCGTGCGCGACAACATCCGCGTCCGCTCGGTGCGCGCCCGCATCGAAGCCGACGACATCGCCTATATTCGCATCACCACCTTCAACGAGCAGACCACCGAAGGCCTGAAGCGCGAGGTCGCCAACCTCTCGAATCAGATCGGCGACAAGCTGAAGGGCTACGTCATCGACCTCCGCAACAACCCGGGCGGCCTGCTCGAGGAAGCGGTCACCGTCTCCGACTCGTTCCTGGAGAAGGGCGAGATCGTCTCGACCCGCGGCCGCAATGCCGAGGAGACCCAGCGCCGTACCGCACATGCCGGCGACCTCACCAAGGGCAAGCCCGTCATCGTGCTGGTCAATGGCGGCTCGGCCTCGGCGTCGGAAATCGTCGCCGGCGCGCTGCAGGACCACAAGCGCGCGACCATCGTCGGCACGCGCTCGTTCGGCAAGGGCTCGGTGCAGACCATCATCCCGCTCGGCTCGGGCAACGGTGCGCTGCGTCTGACCACGGCGCGCTACTACACGCCGTCGGGCAAGTCGATCCAGGCCAAGGGCATCGTGCCCGACATCGAAGTGCTGCAGGACGTGCCGGACGAGCTGAAGTCGCGCACCGACACCAAGGGCGAGGCTTCGCTGCGCGGCCATCTCAAGAACGACGGCGACGAGAAGACCGGCTCGCAGTCCTACGTGCCGCCGGACGCCAAGGACGACAAGGCGCTCAAGCTCGCCGACGATCTGCTCCACGGCATCAAGAACAGCGCCTCTGCGGCGCCGACGCCGGGCAACGACAACAAGGGCGCGACGACCGACAAGCCCAAAGCGGCGAACTAGGCGTCAAGCCAGGTATTGGCATCGCGCGATCCTCGCAAAGGGCGGCTCCTCGAGCCGCCCTTTTTGCTTGGAACCCCGATGCCCCCGGCCTCTCCCGGCCTGCCGCCGCTTGACCCCGGCGTGGTATCGTCGGCGGCAGTGATTCGGGATCGCGCATGACTGAAACGGCCGATGATCTGAGCGCCCCGCTCGGACAGGACAAGCCGCGCCGGAAACGCCGGCTGCGGCTGCCGTTCACGGCCATGCAGGCGCTTGCCATTTTGCTCGGCCTGTTCCTGGTCGCCTTTGCCGGCTTTGCCATCTTCAACAAGGATCCGCTCGGCGGCGAGCCGATGACGCGGATCGCGATCGGCGAGCCCAAAGCCACGGACGAGAAGCCGGCCGCCTCCGGCCACGAGAGCAAGCCAGAGGGCAAGCACGAGACCAAGGAAGCGCCGAAGCAGGCGGGCGACCCGAAGACCGTCACCATGATCGACGGCTCCACCGGTGCACGCCACGACGTGGTGATCGGCGCCGGCGATGCCGCCGACAAGGGCGAAGCGGCGGCCGCGTCCGCCCCGCCGCCCGTCATGGCCGGGATTGACCCAAAACTGCTGGAGAAATCGCGCTACGGCATGATCCCGACGGTCGCCGGAGACCTGAAGCCGTTCAACGTCTACGCCGCAGATGCGGACCGCGCCAAAGCCGCCAAGATGCCTGTCGTCGCGATCGTGATCGGCGGCCTCGGCGTCGGTGCCGCCAAGACCACCGACGCGATCATGAAGCTGCCGCCGGCGGTGACGCTGGCCTTCACGCCTTATGGCTCCGACCCCGGCAAACTCGCCGAGCGGGCCCGTGCCCAGCGCCACGAGATCTTCCTCCAGATCCCGATGGAGCCCTACGACTTCCCGGACAACGATCCGGGGCCGCAGACGCTGCTGACCTCGCTCACCGCCGACCAGAACATGGACCGCCTGTACTGGCATCTGAGCCGGATGCAGGGCTATGCCGGCATCACCAATTTCATGGGCGCCCGCTTCGTGGCGACGGACGCGGCGATGCAGCCGATCATCCGCGAGGCGGCCAGGCGCGGCCTCGGCTTCTTCGACGACGGCTCCTCGCCCCGCAGCATCGCGCCCCAGGCGGCGGCCAGCGCGGCGATGCCGTTCGGCAAGGGCGACATCGCGATCGACGCGGTCCCAACCCCGACCGAGATCGACCGCGCCCTGAACAAGCTCGAATCGGCGGCGCGCGAGCGCGGCGCGGCCGTCGGCACCGCCTCCGCCCTCCCGGTCTCGATCGAGCGCATCGGCGCCTGGACCAAGACATTGGGCGACCGGGGTATTCTGCTGGTGCCATTGACAACCGCGATGCTGAAATCAAAATCCAGCTAAATCAACGGATTGGTACGGCACGAGTCCTTTGGGCCGGCATACCCAACCAAGAGCACGCGAGAGGTCTGGCGGAATGGCGCGTTACGAGGATCTGCCCTACCGGACCTGCGTTGGTGTGATGCTGATCAACAATAAGGGGTTGGTGTTCATCGGCCGCCGCGCCGGCGGCATCGAGCATGTCGACGACAGCCATGTCTGGCAGATGCCGCAGGGAGGCGTCGATCCCGGCGAGGACACCTGGGATGCCGCCAGGCGCGAGCTCTACGAGGAAACCAGCGTGCGCTCGGTCGAGCGGCTCGGCGAAGTTCCGGACTGGCTGATCTACGACATTCCGCGCACGGTCGCAGGCCGCGCCTGGAAGGGCCGTTATCGCGGTCAGCGCCAGAAATGGTTCGCGGTACGCTTCACCGGCAAGGACAGCGAGATCAACGTCGAAAATCCCGGCGGCGGCCACAAGGCCGAATTCGTCAGCTGGCGCTGGGAACCGATGAAGAATCTCCCCGAGCTGATCATCCCGTTCAAGCGCCCGGTCTATGAGCGCGTGGTGAAGGAATTTTCGTCGCTCGCGGATGAATAGTTTGCATCGTCATTCCGGGGCGTGCGAAGCACGAACCCGGAATCTCGAGATTCCGGATCTGGTCCTTCGGACCATCCCGGAATGACGATCAAAGAAGTCACCGCATGACGAATGAAAAACCCTATCGTCCCAATGTCGGGATCGCGCTGTTCAACGCCGATGGCCACGTGCTGATCGGCCATCGCTTCAAGGGCGACGGACCCGAGATCATCCTGCCGGGCCTCGATTGGCAGATGCCGCAGGGCGGCGTCGACGAGGGCGAGAATCTGCGTGATGCGGCGATGCGCGAGCTCTGGGAGGAGACCAACGTCGTCAGCGCCGAATTCCTCGGCGAGACCGACTGGCTCACCTACGAATTCCCGCCCTATGACGGCCCGCAAACGCACCGGCTGGCGAAATTCCGCGGCCAGCGCCAGAAATGGTTCGCGCTGCGCTTCACCGGCAAGGATGACGAGATCGACCCGCTGACGCCGCAGAACGGTCAGCCCGCCGAGTTCGACGCGTGGCGCTGGGAGCGCCTCGACCGCGTCGTCGACCTCGTGGTGCCGTTCCGGCGCGAGGTCTATCGCGCAGTGGCGCAGCAGTTCGCGCCGTTCGCAAACTAAAACTGCGAAAACAACCCCATGCACAGTAGCCGAACACCGCCGGCGCGGTGTGCTGTGGTTGTTGCGAAGTTGCTGAACCGTCGAAGAGAATCGGCGACCGGGCGCAATCGTCGCGAAATCGGCCGGTAACGCCCTCGCGGAACTCTTTCAGCCCTAATTTGTCGGCCCCACGGTGAACGGGCCGATCGCGATAACGTGGCAGTCGCTGTCGCGTTTGACGCAGTCGGCGAGGGCGGAGTTGACGGCGGTCTGCTCGTCCGCGGCTTTCAGGCCGAGGCCGGGGCGGCCTGCGGTGCCGACGGCCACCGCGTTCCAGCCCATGGCGTCGCCGAGCTTGCGCACGACTTCGTCGCGGGCGTCGGCGATGATCGAGGCGTTGCTGGCGGCGTGGAAGAAGCCGGTGATCCTGAGCAGGGTCGGGATCGGCACCACGAAATTATCGTCGACCGCGACGATCATGCAGGCAACGCCGGAGATGGCGCCGCACGATTCCAGCGAACGCCGCGCCGCATCGTCGGCGGATGGTGCTCCCAACGTCATGAAGTATTGGCCGCCCGGCCCGAGCGCGACCGTTCGCGATTTCGCCGCCGGCACAAACATGTTCTCGAGCCGGATCTTTGCGGGATCACGCACCATCGGAAAGTCCTTCGACACGAAGGCCCGCTCGGTCATGGCATCATGCCGGAAAAAAGGCGGCGACGGCATCGGCGGCTTGCCGTGGGTGTAGACCACGGTGTTGCCGACCGCATAAAGCTCGCAGCGCCGCGGCGATTGCGCGGCGTCGGCGCGCTTCTGGCACTGATCGAGTGCGGCGTTCCGCGCGGCCTCCTCGTTGGGCTGGTTCAGCGCCGAGCCGGTGAAACCGCCGATATTGAGCGCGAAGGCCTTGTAGTCGCCGGAAGTGGAATAGTCGCCGGCAAGGTAGCTGCGGACGCGCTCGTTGATGAAGGGCACACTGTCGGCAGCAAGCTTGCCTGACATCGGCGATGCCGACGGTGTCGGTGCGGGCATCGGCGCCATCGCAGCGCCGGCATTCGACGGAGGCATCGGCGCCATCGGCGCCTTGGCCATCTGGGTCGGCGTCGGGCTCGGCGCGACAGCGGCTGCCGTGGGCGTTGGGCTCGGCGTCGCGGCCGGCGTCACCGCGGCCGTCATCGCCTGCTTGAGCTTGGTGTTGTAGAGGAAGCCGGTGACAAGGATGGCGACGACCGAGACGATCGCGACCACCAGCGGCCACATCCACACAGGTGCTGCGGCCAGCTTGGACGCGGGCTTCTTCAGCTTCGGCGTGGCGTAGGTGCCGTCCTCGCGCCGCATCGCCACCATGTAGGCGTGCACCGGCGTCGGGATGTTCTTGACCTCCTGCGCGCCGATATCGGCGAACTGCACCGACAGCTTGTTGGCGACCTGCTCGTGCACCGCACGGGAGACGCAGATGCCGCCGACCTCGGCGAGACCTTCCAGCCGCGCAGCGATATTGACGCCGTCCCCCAGGAGGTCGCCGTTGCGCTCGACCACGTCGCCGATGGTGATGCCGATGCGGAACGACATCTGCCGGCTTGGCGGATAGGCCATGTTGCGGGTTCGCAAGCTTTCCTGGATGTCGATCGCGCAGCGCACCGCATCAACCGCGCTCGGAAATTCCGCAAGCACGGCGTCGCCCGCCGTGTTGAAGATGCGTCCGTTTGCCTTGGCGATGAAGTCGTCGATGACCTCGCGGTAGGAGGCCAGACGCCGCAGCGTCTCCTCCTCGTCTTCCGCAACGAGCCTCGAATAGCCGGCAATATCGGCCGCGAAAATCGCCGCGATCTTGCGCTTCATCTGCGACCTGCCCTGGAACCCTTCCGCGGCGGCAGAATGCCGCTATCTCCGGCGCGGTGCAACAAAGTTTCAGCGCCCGCCACTTCCGTGACGAGCGCTGAACTTATTCAGGAATTTCGGGCTTGAGCCCCGGAGCGGTTGCGCCGGGGCTTAGTGCATAGCCGTGGAGTTGAGCTGCTGCTGGATGCTCTTGTAATGGTCGAGCCGCTCGATGGCGTGATCGAGCTCGCCGCCTTCGTGCTCCTTCAGGCCCTCTTCCATCTCCGCGATGGTCTCGGCGAACTGGGCGCGATCAAGCTCGGCCAGCGACGTCGCGACGTCGGCAAGAACAGTCAGACCCTTGTCGGAGACTTCGGCGAGACCGCCGAGCACGATGACCTTCTCGTGCTTGCCGCCGGTGGTGATGGTGAGGATGCCCGGGCGGATCGCAGCCACGACCGGTGCGTGTCCGGCCAGCACGCCGAAATCACCCTCGACGCCGGGAATGTCGACCTGGTCGACCTCACCCGAGAACGCGAGCTTTTCCGGCGAAACGAGATCGAAGTGGAAGGTGGCCATGGAGAACCTGCGAATAGTGAGTAGCGAATGGCGATTGGCTGAAACAGGGAGCAGCTGGTCGCCACTCCCTATCCGCCATTCGCGCCTTAGGCCGCTTCCGCCGCCAGCTTCTTGCCCTTCTCGACCGCCTCTTCGATGGTGCCGACCATGTAGAAGGCGGCTTCCGGCAGGTGGTCGTACTTGCCTTCCACCAGGCCCTTGAAGCCCTTGATGGTGTCGGCGAGGTCGACGAACTTGCCCGGCGAACCCGTGAAGATTTCGGCGACGTGGAACGGCTGCGACATGAAGCGCTCGACCTTGCGGGCGCGGGCCACGGTCAGCTTGTCCTCTTCAGAAAGCTCGTCCATGCCGAGAATGGCGATGATGTCCTGGAGCGCCTTGTACCGCTGCAGCACCTGCTGGACCTGACGGGCGACCGCGTAGTGCTCCTCGCCGACGACCAGCGGAGAGAGCATGCGCGAGGTCGAGTCGAGCGGGTCCACCGCCGGATAGATGCCCTTTTCGGCGATCGAGCGCGACAGCGTGGTGGTCGCATCAAGATGCGCGAACGAGGTCGCGGGCGCCGGGTCGGTCAAGTCGTCGGCCGGAACGTAGATGGCCTGCACCGAGGTGATCGAGCCCTTCTGCGTGGTGGTGATGCGCTCCTGCAGCGCGCCCATGTCGGTGGCGAGCGTCGGCTGATAACCCACCGCCGAAGGAATACGACCCAGGAGCGCCGACACTTCCGAGCCGGCCTGGGTGAAGCGGAAGATGTTGTCGACGAAGAACAGCACGTCCTGGCCCTTGTCGCGGAAGTCTTCCGCGATGGTCAGACCGGTGAGCGCGACGCGGGCGCGGGCGCCCGGGGGCTCGTTCATCTGGCCGAACACCAGCGCGCACTTCGACTTCACGCTCGGATCCGGATTGTGCGGATCGGCATTGACCTTGGACTCGATGAATTCGTGATAGAGGTCGTTACCCTCGCGGGTCCGCTCGCCGACGCCGGCGAACACGGAGTAACCGCCGTGCGCCTTGGCGACGTTGTTGATCAGCTCCTGAATCAGCACGGTCTTGCCGACGCCGGCGCCGCCGAACAGGCCGATCTTGCCGCCCTTGGCGTAGGGAGCCAGGAGGTCGACGACCTTGATGCCGGTGACGAGAATTTCAGCCTCAGTCGACTGGTCGGTGTAGAGCGGCGCCTCCTGGTGGATGGCGCGCAGGCCGTCGGTCTTGACCGGGCCGGCTTCGTCGATCGGCTCGCCGATGACGTTGATGATGCGGCCGAGCGTGCCTTCGCCGACGGGAACGCGGATCGGCGAACCGGTGTCGGTGACTTCCTGGCCGCGAACCAGACCTTCGGTGGTGTCCATCGAGATGGTGCGGACAGTCGACTCACCGAGATGCTGGGCAACTTCGAGCACCAGGCGGTTGCCGCCGTTCTTGGTCTCGAGCGCGTTGAGAATGGCCGGGAGGTGGCCTTCGAACTGCACGTCGACGACGGCGCCGATGACCTGGGTGACGCGACCGGACTGGGCTGCCATTTTGAATGTCTCCTTCGATCCGAATTTGTAGACCACGGTCGGCTTGTTGACCGGGATGTTGAGTTTGACGGGTACCGATGCGTCTCTGCTAGACGGCTTCGGCGCCCGAGATGATTTCGATCAGTTCCTTGGTGATCTGCGCCTGACGCGTGCGGTTGTAGACCAGCGTCTGCTTGCGGATCATCTCACCGGCGTTGCGCGTCGCATTGTCCATCGCGCTCATCTGTGCGCCGTAGAACGAGGCGTTGTTCTCGAGCAGCGCGCGGAAGATCTGGACCGCGAGATTGCGCGGCAAGAGACGCGTGAGAATCTCGTCCTCTTCCGGCTCGTATTCGTAGGAGGTGGTGTTGGCGGCAGCGCCCGCCTCGACCACCAGCGGGATGACCTGCTGGGCGGTCGGGATCTGCGCGATCACCGAGCGGAAGCGCGAATAGAACAGCGTGCAGACGTCGAACTCGCCGTTGTCGAAACGGGCCAGCACCTTCTTGGCGATGTCCTCGGCGTTGACGAAGCCGAGCTGGCGAACGCTGCGCAGGTCGAGATGCTCGACGATCTGCTTGTCGAACAGGCGGCGGAGCTGCTCATAGCCCTTGCGGCCGACGCAGAAGAATTTGACTTCCTTGCCCTGCGCCATCAGCGCCTGGGCGCGCTCGCGGGCGAGACGCACGATCGAGGAGTTGAAGGCGCCGGACAGGCCGCGCTCGCCGGTGCAGACCAGCAGCAGGTGAACCTGGTCCTTGCCGGTGCCGGCCAGCAGCACGGGCGCGCCGGGCGAACCCGCAGCGGCGCTGGCGATGTTGGAGATCACCGCGCTCATCTTGTCGGCATAGGGACGCGCCGCTTCCGCCGCGGTCTGCGCGCGGCGCAGCTTCGAGGCCGCGACCATCTGCATGGCCTTGGTGATCTTCTGCGTCGCCTTGGTGGAGGCGATGCGGACGCGCATGTCTTTAAGTGACGCCATTCTTCGTCCCCGACGGTTCGATCCCTTGCGGTCAAACCGCTAGCCTGTCCCTGTCGTCATGCCCGGGCTTGTCCCGGGCATCCACGTCTTCGTCTTCCACGCGGTAAGGCGTGAATGGCCGGGACATCAAATGCGAAGACGCGCTTCGCGCTTTTGGCCCGGCCGTGACGGTTCTTACGCAAAGCTCTTCGCAAAACCTTCGACCACCGACTTCAGCTTGGCGGCGGTGTCGTCGGTGAGGTCGCGGGTGTCGCGGATCGAATTGAGGATCTCGGCGTTCTTGCCGCGCAGCAGCGACAGCAGACCGTCCTCGAACGCACGCACCTTGTTGACCGGAAGCGGATCGAGATAGCCGTTGGTGCCGGCCCAGATCACACAGACCTGCTCTTCCATCTTCAGCGGCGAGAACTGCGGCTGCTTCAGGAGCTCGGTGAGGCGCGAACCGCGGTTCAGCAGGCGCTGGGTCGAGGCGTCGAGGTCGGAGCCGAACTGCGCGAACGCCGCCATTTCGCGGTACTGCGCCAGCTCGCCCTTGATCTTGCCGGCGACCTTCTTGGTGGCCTTGGTCTGCGCCGACGAACCGACGCGCGACACCGACAGACCGACGTTCACCGCGGGGCGGATGCCCTGGAAGAACAGGTCGGTTTCCAGGAAGATCTGGCCGTCGGTGATCGAGATGACGTTGGTCGGGATGTAGGCCGACACGTCGTTGGCCTGGGTTTCGATGACCGGCAGCGCCGTCAGCGAGCCCGAGCCCTGGTCCTTGTTCAGCTTCGCCGCGCGCTCGAGCAGGCGGGAGTGCAGATAGAACACGTCGCCCGGATAGGCTTCGCGGCCCGGCGGGCGGCGCAGCAGCAGCGACATCTGGCGGTAGGCGACGGCCTGCTTGGACAGATCGTCATAGATGATGACGGCGTGCATGCCGTTGTCGCGGAAATACTCGCCCATGGTGCAGCCGGTGAACGGCGCGATGTACTGCATCGGCGCCGGATCCGACGCGGTGGCGGCGACGACGATCGAGTATTCGAGCGCGCCCTGCTCTTCCAGCACCTTCACGAACTGGGCGACGGTCGAACGCTTCTGGCCGACCGCGACGTAGACGCAGTACAGCTTGATGTTCTCGTCCGGCTGCGCGTTGAGCGGCTTCTGGTTCAGGATGGTGTCGAGCGCGATCGCGGTCTTGCCGGTCTGACGGTCGCCGATGATCAGCTCGCGCTGGCCACGGCCGATCGGGATCAGGGCGTCGATCGCCTTGAGGCCGGTCGCCATCGGCTCGTTCACCGACTTGCGCGGAATGATGCCGGGCGCCTTGACGTCGACGCGCATGCGCTTGTCGGCCTGGATCGGACCCTTGCCGTCGATCGGGTTGCCGAGTCCGTCGACGACGCGGCCGAGCAGGCCCTTGCCGACCGGCGCGTCCACGATGGCGCGGGTGCGCTTGACGGTCTGGCCTTCCTTAATTTCACGGTCGGCACCGAAGATAACGACACCGACGTTGTCGGTTTCGAGGTTCAGCGCCATGCCGCGGGTGCCGTTCTCGAACTCGACCATTTCACCGGCCTGGACGTTGTCCAGACCGTAGACGCGGGCGATACCGTCGCCGACGGACAGCACCTGTCCGACTTCGGAGACTTCAGCTTCCTGGCCGAAATTCTTGATCTGGTCCTTGAGGATCGCGGAAATTTCCGCGGCGCGGATGTCCATCAGCCTGCCTCTTTCATCGCGTGCTTGATCGAATTGAGTTTGGTGCGAAGCGAACCATCCACCATGCGGCTGCCCAGCTTGACGACGAGGCCACCGATGATCGAGGGATCGACTTTCACGTTCAGCGCGACGTCCTTGCCGGTCACCGACTTCAGGGCAACCTTGAGGGCGTCGAGATTCTTGTCAGACAGCGCTTCCGCCACCGTGACGTCGGCGGTCGCCTCGCCCTTGAACTTGGCGACCAGGGCGCGGTAGGCGCGAATGACGTCAGCCACCACGAACAGGCGCCGGTTGGCGGTCAGCACTTTCAGGAAATTGGCGGTGATGCCGGCGATGCCGGCCTTGGCCAGCACGGCCGAGAGGGCCCTGGACTGGGCATCGGCCGCGAATACCGGGCTGCGGACGAGGCGCTTGAGATCGGCGCTCTCGCTCAGCAGACCCTCGAACTTTTCGAGATCGGCTTTGACCTCGTCGACCACTTTCTGGTCGCGGGCCAGTTCAAACAAGGCCGTTGCATAACGGCCGGACACACCTGAAACGGACGTATCTTCTGCAGCCACAGACGCGCTCTTTTTGCTGTCAAACTCGCAAGGGAAAAACCGTCGCCACAAAGCGGCGCCTAGCGATCCAAGCCCTTGGAATTCAAGCGGGACTTCGATTTTCGGCCGACACGGAGAGTGCCGGGTCCGTTAAAATCGCGGCTTTGCTAACATAGCAGGCGCGCACGTGCAACATGACGCCAAATTAAAGGCACGAGGTTCTGTCGCCAGTTCGTCGCAGTCCACGCCGCTTCAAGGTTGATCCCCATGACGACCTGCCACGCCACGGAATTGCCGTGAGCCTTGCGGCCGTCTCGGGCCCATTCGTTCCTGCCCTCAGCGCATAGCGGCCATGAACACGGATCGCTGAGGCGTGAGCAGGACCTGATTATTCGGCCGCCCCGAATACTTACCCAATTCTAAACCCGCAGGGGGATGACTTTATTTTACAGTATTCGCAAGTAATTTAAGAGTTAAAGAAGTGTTAAAGCGCAAGATTACGGAACATCGGCTGCAATATCGATGCCAGTAACAAGATATTTCATGACGACACAGAACAGATTTACTGCCCAATTCACGCCTCATTGCCAAAGGAAACGCCAACCCGCTCACAAACTGATGGGGGCTCCACTGGCCACATATGTGGCAATACTAGCTTAGGGACCACTAAATGCTGTCTTTGAAGACGCTGGGCACTGTGACCCGGCCGCGTACGGCGATCGCTTTCATTGCCGCAACTCTCCTCGTCGGTGGAACTGCCACCGAAGCTTCCGCCAAATCCCGGCATCACCACCGGCACGCTCACCACCGCCACCACGCCCAGGCTGACACCAACGCAACCTCCGACTGGCGCAACGCCAACGCGTCGATGACGCCGTCGTCCGGTTCGGGCCACAGCTTCTCCGGCATGGCCTCCTATTACGGCAACGAGTCCGGCAGCCGCACCGCCTCGGGCCAGCGCTTCAACCAGAACGCCATGACCGCCGCGCACCGTTCGCTGCCGTTCGGCACCAAGCTGCGCGTCACCCATGGCGGCTCGAGCGTCATCGTCACCATCAACGACCGCGGCCCGTTCGTGCGCGGCCGTGTCCTCGACCTCTCCACGGGTGCTGCCCGCGCCATCGGCCTCACCGGCGCCGGCGTCGGCCGCGTCACCGCGGAAGTGGTGTCGTAAAGGCGCGAGAGCGCTTAGCCTCAAAGCGCAGCTCTCGTCATTGTCTGCGGACATGTGAGCGGCGAGATCAGCGCGGGCGAAACAAGCCCGCCGTCTTGGGGGACGGCGGGCTTTTTGTTTGCCTTTAGAGCAGACACTCATCTCTCTCGTGTCCCGGACGCGCTGCAGCGCGTAGCGTTGCTGCGCAGAGCCGGGACCCAAAAAGCGACGCGGCACGCGGTGAGATGGGCCCCTGCTCTGCAGCGCACCGTCGAAGAGACGCTGCGCTGCGTCCGGGGCACGAGACGAGATCCCCTACAAAAAACTCTGGGGATCGACGTCGACTTCGAGCTTCTGGTTGCCCTTCGGCTTCGGGCACACGGCGAGCCAGTTGCGCAGATAATCCGACAGATCGAAACCGCGCGCCGATTTCACCAGGATGCGGAAGCGGTAGCGGCCTTTGATGACCGCGAGCGGGGCTTCCGCCGGGCCGAGCACGACCACGCGCTCGTCGTGCGGTGCGAGCGCCACCAGCCTGCGGCCAAAGCCTTCCGCGCTCGGACGGTCGCCTGCGGAAATGATGAGGCTCGCGAGCCGGCCGAACGGCGGATAGAGCGTGCGCTCGCGCAGGTCGATCTCGCTGTCGTAGAAGGCCTCGCGATCGCACGCGATCAGCGCCTTCATCACGGGATGATCGGGCTGGTGGGTCTGGAGATAACCGACGCCGCGGCCCTGCTCGCGCCCGGCGCGGCCGATGACCTGGTTGAGCAATTGCCAGGTACGTTCGGAGGCGCGCGGATCGCCGTTGCTCAGACCAAGATCCGCATCGATCACGCCGACGAGATTAAGCCGCGGGAAGTTGTGCCCCTTCGCCACGAGCTGCGTGCCGATGATGACATCGACGCGGCCTTCGGCAATTTCGTTCAGCTCGCTCCGCATGGTCTCGATCGAGGTGATGAGATCGCTCGACAGCACCATGGTGCGCGCGTCCGGAAACAGCGCCGCCGCCTCCTCCTGCAAGCGCTCGACGCCGGGGCCGACCGCGACCAGCGATTCCTCCGCCGCACAATGCGGGCAAGTCTGCGGGCGCGGCATCGAGAAGCCGCAATGGTGACAGACGAGGCGCTGGCGAAAGCGGTGATCGACCAGCCAGGCATCGCAGATGGTGCAGGCGAAGCGGTGGCCGCAGGCCCGGCACAGCGTCAGCGGCGCATAGCCGCGGCGATTGAGGAACAACAATGCCTGCTCACGCTTTTCGATCGCTTTTCTGATCTCACCGGCAAGGCGCGGCGAGATATAGCGGCCGCGCGCCGGCGGCTCGCGGCGCAGGTCGATGGCCTCGATATGCGGCATGTGCTGGCCGCCGAAGCGCGAGGGCAGCGCGATGCGCTGATAGCGGTTCTTGCGCGCATTGACCTCGGACTCGACCGACGGCGTCGCCGAGGCCAGCACGATCGGAATTTTTGCGATATGCGCGCGCACCACCGCCATGTCGCGGGCGTGATAATGCACGCCCTCGTCCTGCTTGTAGGCCTGGTCGTGCTCTTCATCGACGACGATGAGGCCGAGATTGGCGTAGGGAAGGAACAGCGCCGAGCGCGCACCGACCACGACCGGTGCGCTGCCGTCCGAGATCGCCGCCCAGTTGCGCGCGCGGGTGCGCGGCGTCAGCTCGGAGTGCCATTCGATCGGACGCACGCCGAACCGTTGCGCAAAACGGTCGAGGAACTGGCCGGTGAGCGCGATCTCCGGCATCAGGATCAGGGATTGCTTGCCGCGGCGGATGGCTTCCGCAATCGCCTCGAAATAGACCTCGGTCTTGCCCGAGCCGGTGACGCCGTCGAGCAATGCGACGTGGAACGTTCCGTTGGCCGCGAGCGCGCGCATCGCATCCACGCCGGCACGCTGCAGCGGCGAAAAATCCGGCCGGGCGAAATCCGGATCGGGGGCTGGCGGCGGCGGAGGCGGCGGCATCGGCTCGACCGTGAGCGTGCCTTCATCGACGAGGCCGTCGATCACGCCGGCCGAGACGCCGGCTTCCTTGGCGGCTTCCGACTTGCCGTGCAGCAGCCGGTCCGACAGCACCTCGAGCAGGCGCTGCCGCGCCGGTGTCAACCGCTTCGGGGGATCGCCGACCAGACGCACGCCGGCGCGGACCCGTTCGGGGCCGAGGTTCTCGCCCATCCGCAGGCACATGCGCAGCACCATGCCGCGCGGGCTCAGCGTGTAGTTGGCGACCCAGTCGACGACCGAGCGCAGCTCGGGCTTCAAGGATGGGAGGTCGAGCTTCTCATTGACCTCCTTGAGGCGGTTGTGCAGGCGCGGATCCGGATTGGCGTTTTCCGCCCAGACCACGGCCAGCACCTCGCGGGGCCCAAGCGGCACGCCGACGAGATCGCCCGCCTTCAGCTCCATGCCGCGCGGCACCTTGTAGGAATAGGTCTGGTCGAGCGCGACCGGCACCAGCACGTCGACCATGCGAGTCGCGTTGGCGGGGGCGGTGCTGTTGCGGGACGTGCCGTCCATGACCTGAGAATCGGAACCCGGGGGCTTCAAGGCTATCGCCGTGGGGCGGCCTTAGCGAACGATAAACGAGTGTGATGCGATATACTGAGTGGAATCACCACGTCCAGAGCGCATGAGCAAAGCCGCACCACCCATCGAGCTTGCCAGCGCCGATCCCTCGATCGCGCAGCAGATGACGCGCTGGCTGTCGCATCTCGGCGCCGAGCGGCGGCTGTCGCCGAAGACGCTGGAGGCCTATGCCCGCGACCTCAGGCAATGCCTGGATTTCCTTTGCAGCCATTGGGGCGAGCGCGTGACGCTCAAGCGCTTCGCATCGCTGGAAGCCACCGACATCCGCGCCTTCATGGCGATGCGCCGGGCCGACGACATTGCCGGCCGCTCGCTGATGCGCGCGCTGGCAGGGCTGCGCTCGTTCGGCCGCTTTCTGGAGCGCGAGGGTAAGGGCAAGGTCGGCGCGCTCTCGGCCATCCGTGCGCCGAAAGTGGCCAAGACATTACCAAAACCGCTGCCGATGGCATCCGCCAAACGTCTCGCCGATGCCGACGAGCGCGCCGGCGAGGATCGCGAGACCTGGATTCTGGCGCGCGACGCCGCGGTGATGGCGCTGCTCTATGGCTCGGGCCTGCGCATCTCCGAAGCGCTCGGCCTGAAGCACCGCGAGGTGCCAAAGCCGGGCGAAGGCGACGTGCTGATCGTGACAGGCAAAGGCAACAAGACCCGCATGGTGCCGGTGCTCCAGAACGTGCTGGAACTGGTGCAGGAATATGTTTCGATGTGCCCGTATCCGCTGCCGGCGGAAGGCCCGATCTTCGTCGGCGCGCGCGGCGGGCCGCTCAGCCCGCGCATCATCCAGCTCGCGATGGAGCGGCTGCGAGGCGCGCTTGGGCTACCCGACAGCGCGACGCCGCACGCGCTGCGGCATTCCTTTGCCACGCATCTGCTCTCGCGCGGCGGGGACTTGCGCGCCATCCAGGAATTGCTCGGCCACTCCTCGCTCTCGACCACGCAAATCTATACCGGCATCGATTCTGAACGGCTGCTGGAAGTCTATGCCAGCGCGCATCCGCGGCGCTGACACACTGACGTCATAACTTGCTTGCCTCTTGCGCGGCGCCCGCGGTTCGGTCAATCGTGGGGAACCGAGGCAGGAGGAACATCATGAGCGCACATGAAAGCATGGAGCACGCCGAGCACGCCGAACACGCGTCCGGCTCGAACAAGAAGATCGCGCTGCTGATCGCCGTGCTGGCGCTGTTTCTGGCGATCTCGGAAACGCTCGGCAAGGGCGCCCAGACCGAATCGATCAGCAAGAACGTCGAGGGCGCCAATCTCTGGGCGTTCTTCCAGGCCAAGAGCATCCGCCGCACCGTGGTGGTGACCGCGACCGAGCAGGGCAAGCTGACGCTGGCGGCCACCACCGATGACGCCATGAAGGCGGTGGTGCAGAAGCAGATCGACGACTGGACCAAGACCGCGGCGCGCTACCGCTCCGAGCCCGAGACCGGGGAAGGCACCGAGCAGCTGGCCGAGAAAGCCAAGCACGCCGAGCACGAGCGCGACGAGGCGACCGCGAAGTACCATCATTTCGAGCTGGCGTCGGCCGCCTTCCAGATCGGCATCGTGCTGGCCTCGGCCACCATCATCACCGGCATGTTCGCGCTCGCCTATGTCGCCGGCATCCTGACGCTGGGCGGCATCCTCATGACCGCGCTCGGCCTGTGGTGGCCGCATCTGCTGCATTTGCATTAGTGAGGTTGAGACGCGTGGCTTGATGCTACACAGACGGTGTCATGCCCCGGCTTGACCGGGGCATCCAGTACGCCGCGGCTTCTCCGTATTCGATTGACGTCTCTGGAATACTGGATCGCCCGGTCAAGCCGGGCGATGACACCGAATGTACGGCGAGCAGCTAGCGCGTCTGGTGCACGCTCTTGCGGAAGCGCTGGATCAAACGCAGCGTGCGGGAGGACCAGCCTTCGCCGTTGCCGCTGATGATCTCCTTGATGCGCTGCTTGACGGGATCGACCAGCTCGGCGGCCTTGGCGCGCAGCGTCATCACGAGATCGTAGAGCCGCTCGAACCAGTGCATCTCCATCAGCTTGTCGCGCGTCACGTCGAACACGAAGGCGGTGACGCCGACGCCGAGCAGCTTTGCGAACAGGATCGTGAAGACCGCGCTGGTCCAGTACTCATGCGTGAGCAGCCACAGGCCGACCAGCTTGAGCGGAAACAGCGGGATGATGGGGACCGCGAACACGATCAGCGTCATGGCCGGCGACAGCGCATCGACGCGATCCGTCAGCCATTGCTTGAAGCGCGCCAGCGGAATCGCTGCGACAACCCGCGCGACGATCGGTTCGAGATGGTCCCACAGCCAGGCTTCGATCAGGAAGACGATCGCCAGCAGGACCCAGACCGGTTGAAGTAGGCGGCGCAGCATGTGTTGTCCCGCCCGATTCGGCTCGCGGCGTGGCCTACATATGGATGGCCCGCTTGCCGACTGCAAGCGCGGCCTCCTTGACGGCTTCCGAGCGGGTCGGATGCGCGTGGCAGGTCCGCGCGAGATCCTCCGCGCTGCCGCCAAACTCCATGAGAACGCACGCTTCATGGATCATTTCGCCGGCCTCAATGCCGATAATGTGCACGCCGAGCACGCGATCGGTCTTCGCATCTGCGAGAATCTTCACAAAGCCGTCGGTGGTCTGGTTGACCTTGGAGCGGCCGTTGGCGGTAAAGGGAAACTTCCCGACGGTATAAGCCACACCCGCCTGCTTCAGTTCCTCCTCGGTCTTGCCGACGGAGGACACTTCCGGCGTGGTATACACGACGCCTGGAATAACATCGTAATTCACGTGGCCGGCCTGGCCTGCGATGATCTCCGCAACCGCAACGCCTTCATCCTCGGCCTTGTGCGCGAGCATGGGACCAGCGACGACGTCGCCGATGGCATAGACGCCCTTCAGGCTGGTGGCGAAGTGCGGATCGATCTGCACGCGGCCGCGATTGTCCAGCGCAACGCCGGCTTCCTTCAGCCCGAGCCCGTTCGTGTACGGCACGCGGCCGATGCAGACGAGCACGACGTCGGCTTCCAGCGTTTCGGCAGCGCCGCCGGCGGCGGGCTCGATGGTCGCCTTCAGCGTCTTGCCTGAGGTGTCGACGGCCGTGACCTTGGCGCCGAGCTTGAACGCAAAGCCCTGCTTCTCCAGGATGCGCTGGAATTGCTTGGCGATCTCGCCATCCATGCCAGGCAGGATGCGGTCGAGGAATTCAACGACGACCACTTCGGCGCCGAGGCGCTTCCACACCGAGCCGAGCTCGAGGCCGATCACGCCGGCGCCGACGATCAAGAGCTTGCCGGGGACCTTGTCGAGCGACAGCGCGCCGGTGGACGAGACGATGCGCTTCTCGTCGATCTCGATGCCCTTGAGACGCGCGATGTCCGAGCCGGTGGCGATGACGATGCTCTTGGTCTCGATCACCTGCGACTTGCCGTCGGCGGAGACTTCCACCTTGCCGGTGCCGAGGATCTTGCCGGTGCCCTTCAAGACGTCGACCTTGTTCTTCTTCATCAGGAACTCGACGCCCTTGACGTTGCCGTCGATGCCCTGCTGCTTGAAGTTCATCATCGCCGGAAGCTCGAGCTTCGGCGCGGAGACGCTGACGCCCATCTTGGCGAAGGAATGCCCGGCTTCCTCGAACATTTCGGAGGCGTGCAGCAGCGCCTTCGACGGCATGCAGCCGACATTGAGGCAGGTGCCGCCGAGCGTGGCGTTCTTTTCCACCACGGCGACTTTCATGCCGAGCTGGCTGGCGCGCACTGCGCAGACATAACCGCCAGGTCCGGTGCCGATGACGACGAGATCGTAGGTAGCCATGAGAGAAAGTCCCGTAAGTTTAGCGTGATGATGATGTGTCAGCGTCCGCGCGGCGCGTCAGCGTCCGCCGGACACATCGAGAATGGCTGAGGTGACGTAGGAGGCATCGTCCGACATCAGCCAGACGATGGCATTGGCGATTTCATCTGATGTGCCGACACGCTTCATCGGCACCATATGGGCCAGACGATGGTGCCGATCGGGCTCGCCGCCGGAGGCGTGGATTTCGGTGTCGATCAGGCCGGGACGGATCGCGGCGACGCGAATGCCTTCGCCGGCAACCTCATAGCCGAGGCCGATAGTGAAGGAATCGATCGCGCCCTTGGACGCGGCATAGTCGACGTAAGTGTTCGGCGCGCCGAGCTTGGCAGCAACCGATGACAGATTGACGATGACGCCGCCCTTGCCGCCATGCTTGGTCGACATCCGCTTCACGGCTTCGCGCGCACAGAGGATCGAGCCGGTGACGTTGACCGCCATCACGCGCTGGATGCGTTCGGCTGACATCTCGTCGACGCGCACGCCGCTCTGGCCGACGATGCCGCCGTTGTTGACGAGGGCACCGAGCGTGCCGAACTTGTCGGCTTGCTTGAACAGGTCGATGATGTCGCTTTCCACCGCGACATCGCATTTCACCGCGATGGCCTTGCCGTTGCTGGCCTCGATCTGGCTGACCACTTCATCGGCAGCCTTGTTGTTGCTGGCGTAGCCGACCACGACACGGAAGCCACGCGCGGCCGCCGCAATCGCAGTCGCCCGCCCGATGCCGCGGCTGCCGCCGGTGATGACAACGACTTTATCCGTCACGCCCGCCTCCATGGTTCGACACGCGCCGTCGCGCGAGAGGGCGACGGCGCTCGCAGAGCATCAGCGATCAGAGATCGAGCACCAGACGCGCCGGATCTTCCAGGCTCTCCTTGACGCGAACCAGGAAGGTGACGGCTTCCTTGCCGTCGATGACGCGGTGATCGTAGGACAGCGCCAGATACATCATCGGGCGGACCTCGATCTTGCCGCCGACGACCATCGGCCGCTCCTGGATCTTGTGCATGCCGAGAATGCCGGACTGCGGCGCGTTCAGGATCGGGGTCGACATCAGCGAGCCGTAGATGCCGCCATTGGTAATGGTGAAGGTGCCGCCCTGCATCTCGTCGATCTTGAGCTGGCCGTCACGGGCGCGGCGGCCGAAATCGGCGATGCCCTTCTCGATGTCGGCGATCGACTTGTTGTCGCAGTCGCGGACGACAGGCACGACGAGGCCCTTGTCGGTGCCGACGGCGACGCCGATGTGATAGTAGTTCTTGTAGATCAAATCGGTGCCGTCGATCTCGGCGTTGACGGCCGGGATGTCCTTCAGCGCCTGCACGACGGCCTTGGTGAAGAAGCCCATGAAGCCGAGCTTGCTGCCGTGCTTCTTCTCGAACGCATCCTTGTAGTGGGCACGCAGCGCCATGACGTTGGTCATGTCGACCTCGTTGAAGGTCGTCAGCATGGCCGCGGTGTTCTGCACGTCCTTGAGGCGGCGCGCGATGGTCTGGCGCAGCCGGGTCATCTTGACGCGCTCTTCGCGGGCGGCGTCATCGGCCGGCGACGGCGCGCGGACCTGGACGGCGGCGGCAGGCTGGTTGACCGGGGTCGGCGCGGAGGCGGCGCGCTCGATCGCGGCGAGCATGTCACCCTTGGTGACGCGGCCGTCCTTGCCGGAGCCCGGAACGGTCGAAGCGTCAACGCCGGTCTCGGCCGAGAGTTTTCGCACGGACGGCGCGAGCGGAGCGTCAGCCGGCGGCGCCTTCGCGGCCGGAGCGGGCGCGGCAGCAGCAGCCGCGGCGGCTGGAGCGGCGGCGGGCTTCGCAGGAGCAGCGGCCGGCTTGGCCGCGCCGGCGGCGCCTTCCGTGATCTGGCCGAGCAGCGCGCCGACCGCAACGGTGGTGCCATCAGCGGCGATGATCTCGCTCAGCGTGCCGGCGGACGGCGCCGGGACTTCGATGGTGACCTTGTCGGTCTCGAGCTCCACCAAGGGCTCGTCGACGGCGACGGCATCGCCGGCCTTCTTGAACCAGCGGCCGATGGTGGCCTCGGTGACGGATTCGCCGAGCGTCGGCACACGAATTTCAGTCATGGTCTTTTCCTTAAGGGATCGCCAATGCGGTCATGAATTCCATACGTCATTGCCCGCGAACGCGGGCAATCCAGTACGCCGTGACTTTCGTGATTGAAACGAGCGGCGCGGAATACTGGATGCCCCGCCTTCGCGGGGCATGACGTCGTCCAGAAAACTTCTCAGCTCAGTGCTTCGTCCAGGAACGCCTTCAACTGAGCCTGATGCTTGGACATCAGACCCGTGGCGGTCGCGGCGGAAGCGGCGCGGCCGACATAACGCGGACGCCGGCTCACACCGTTCACCTGGTTCAGCACCCATTCCAGATAGGGCTCGATGAAGTGCCAGGCACCCATGTTGCGGGGCTCTTCCTGGCACCAGATCACTTCCGCCTTCTTGAAGCGCGACAGCTCGGCCACCAGCGCCTTGAGCGGCACCGGATAGAGCTGCTCGACGCGCATCAAATAGATGTCGTCGATGCCGCGCTTCTCGCGCTCCTCGTAGAGGTCGTAATAGACCTTGCCCGAGCACAGCACGATGCGGCGGACCTTCTCGTCGGGGACGAGCTTGATCGGCTCGTTCGGCAGCATCTGGGCGTCATCATAGAGGATGCGGTGGAAGGTCGTGCCCTTCGCCAGCTCCTCGAGACGCGACACCGCCCGCTTGTGGCGCAGCAGCGACTTCGGCGTCATCACGATCAGCGGCTTGCGGATCTCGCGATGCAGCTGGCGGCGCAGCACGTGGAAATAGTTCGCCGGCGTGGTCGGATAGACCACCTGCATGTTGTCTTCCGCGCACATCTGCAAGTAACGCTCCAGACGTGCCGAGGAATGCTCCGGTCCCTGGCCCTCATAGCCGTGCGGCAAGAGGCAGACGAGACCGGACATGCGCAGCCATTTGCGCTCGCCCGAGGAGATGAACTGGTCGAACACGACCTGCGCGCCGTTGGCGAAGTCGCCGAACTGGGCTTCCCACAGTGTCAGCGTGTTCGGCTCGGCCAGCGAGTAGCCGTATTCGAAGCCGAGCACGGCTTCTTCCGACAGCAGCGAGTTGATGACCTCGTAATGGCCCTGCTCGTTGCCGAGATGGTTGAACGGCGTGTAGCGGCTCTCGTCTTCCTGGTCGATCAGGACCGAGTGACGCTGCGAGAAGGTGCCGCGCTCGGAATCCTGTCCGGACAGGCGGACGTGGTGGTTCTCGTTGAGCAGCGTGCAGAACGCCAGCGCCTCGCCGGTCGCCCAGTCGATGCCGTTGCCGCTGTCGATCGCCTTGGAGCGGTTCTCCAGGAAGCGCTGGATGGTGCGGTGGACGCGGAAACCATCCGGCACCTTGGTGATCTTGCGGCCGATGTCCTTCAGGGCAGTGATGTCAACGCCGGTGACGCCGCGGCGCGCATCCTCTTCCTGGTCGGCGATCTTGAAGCCGGCCCATTTGCCGTCGAGCCAGTCGGCCTTGTTCGGCTTGTAGGAGGTGCCGGCCTCAAACTCGGCATCGAGCCGCGCGCGCCAGTCGGCCTTGGCCTTGTCGACCTCGCCCTCGGTCATCACGCCTTCGCTGATCAGGCGGCGGGCGTAAAGCTCGAGCGTGGTGGGATGGGCCGCGATCTTCTTGTACATCACCGGCTGGGTGAACGCCGGCTCGTCGCCCTCGTTATGACCGTGCCTGCGGTAGCAGAACATGTCGATGACGACGGGCTTGTGGAATTTCTGCCGGAACTCGGTCGCGACCTTGGCCGCGAACACCACGGCTTCCGGATCGTCGCCGTTCACGTGGAAGATCGGCGCGTCGATCATCTTCGCCACGTCGGACGGATAGGGCGAGGAGCGCGAGTAACGCGGATAGGTGGTGAAGCCGATCTGGTTGTTGACGATGAAGTGCACGGAGCCGCCGGTGCGGTAGCCCTTCAGGTCGGAGAGGCCGAAGCATTCCGCGACCACGCCCTGGCCGGCGAACGCCGCGTCGCCATGCATCAGCAGCGGCATCACGGAGATGCGCTGGTCCGGCGGGTCACCATGCTGATCCTGCTTGGCGCGCACCTTGCCGAGCACGACGGGATCGACGATCTCGAGATGCGAGGGATTGGCGGTCAGCGACAGATGGATGCGGTTGCCGTCGAACTCGCGATCGGAGGACGCACCGAGGTGGTACTTGACGTCGCCGGAGCCTTCGACCGCGTCGGGGTTGGCCGAGCCGCCCTTGAACTCGTGGAACAGGGCGCGATGCGGCTTGCCCATCACCTGCGTCAGCACGTTGAGGCGGCCGCGATGCGGCATGCCGACCACGACTTCCTTCACGCCAAGATTGCCACCGCGCTTGATGATCTGCTCGAGCGCCGGGATCAGCGACTCACCGCCGTCGAGACCGAAACGCTTGGTGCCGGTGAACTTGGTATCGCAGAACTTTTCAAAGCCTTCGGCTTCGACCAGCTTCATCAGGATGGCGCGGCGACCTTCGCGGGTGAACGAGATCTCCTTGTCCGGCCCTTCGATGCGCTCCTGAATCCAGGCCTTCTGCGCAGCGTTGCTGATGTGCATGAATTCGACGCCGAGCGTCTGGCAGTAGGTGCGCTCGCAGATCGCGGTGATCTCGCGCAGGCTGGCATATTCGAGGCCGAGCACGTGATCGAGGAAGATCTTGCGGTCGAAATCGGCTTCGCTGAAGCCATAGGTGCGCGGGTCGAGCTCTTCGCGATTGCGCTGGGCTTCGATGCCGAGGGGATCGAGCTTGGCGTGGAAGTGGCCGCGCATGCGGTAGGAGCGGATCAGCATCAGGGCGCGGACGGAGTCGCGCGTCGCCTGGAGCAATTCGGCGGACGTAATGCCGGCGCCCTTGTCGCCGGCCTTGGCCTGCGCCTTGGCGGCGATCTTGGTGCCGACCGCCTTCTCCACTTCGGCCCAATTGCCGTCGAGGGCGGAGGTCAGATCGTCCTGCGGGGTCAGCGGCCAGTTGGCGCGCTCCCAGGACGGGCCCTGGGCGTTCTTGCGGACGTCGTCGGGCTGGTCCTTCAGGCTCTTGAAGAACTCCTGCCACTCGGCGTCGACCGAGGACGGGTCCTTCTCGTAGCGGGCGTATATTTCGTCGATGTAGGTGGCGTTGGTGCCCTGCAAAAAGGAGGAGAGGGCAAAGGCTGCGTTCGCGTCCTGGCGAGACATACTTGAGTTCCTGGCGATTTCGGTTCGCGCATAACAAACGGCGCTGGCGCTGAGCTCCCCGGCAGAGGCTCAGCGCGATTGGCACCATTTACCCTATTTGCTGCGAAACTTCGCCCGGAAAAGTACGAAGAAGTGAATTAGCCCTTCAACTTTTCGGCAAGCGTGTGGCCGAGGCGGGCGGGAGACGGGGACACTGTAATCCCTGCCGATTTCATCGCGTCGGTCTTGGAACCGGCATCACCCTTTCCGCCCGAGATGATCGCGCCGGCATGGCCCATGCGGCGGCCGGGAGGCGCGGTCACGCCGGCGATGAAACCGACCATCGGCTTCTTGCGGCCGCGCTTGGCTTCGTCCTTGAGGAACTGGGCGGCGTCTTCCTCGGCGGAACCGCCGATTTCGCCGATCATGATGATCGATTCGGTCTTGGGGTCGGCGAGCAGCATTTCCAGCACGTCGATGAATTCGGTGCCCTTGACCGGGTCGCCGCCGATGCCGACCGCAGTGGTCTGGCCGAGGCCTTCCTGGGAGGTCTGGAACACGGCTTCGTAAGTGAGCGTGCCGGAGCGGGAGACGATGCCGACGGAGCCGGTCTTGAAGATGTTGGCGGGCATGATGCCGATCTTGCACTCGCCGGCGGTCATGACACCCGGGCAGTTCGGCCCGATCAGGCGCGACTTGGAACCGGCCAGCGAGCGCTTCACCCGCACCATGTCGATCACAGGAATACCTTCGGTGATGCAGACGATCAGCGGGATCTCGGCGTCGATGGCTTCGCAGATCGCATCAGCCGCGCCCGGCGGCGGCACGTAGATCACCGACGCATCGGCACCGGTCTTCTCACGCGCCTCGCGCACGGTGTCGAACACCGGCAGGTTCAGATGCGTCGCGCCGCCTTTGCCCGGCGAAGTGCCGCCGACCATCTTGGTGCCATAGGCAATCGCGGCCTCCGAATGGAAGGTACCGTTCTTGCCGGTAAAGCCCTGGCAGATGACCTTGGTGTTCTTGTCGATCAGGATGGACATGAGGCGAGCCTGCTTTCTTGGATACCTGTTACGTGGCCGGATGACGGCTGTTCAAAGTGGCTGTTCAATCGAAGGAATATCCGCCGAAAAAGATTTCATGCGGCACATCCTTATCGAAAATGACCGTGTAGACCGCCGAGCCGCGCTCGATGCGATCCCACATTCGCTGATTGGTCTCGACCTGCTCGCGCGTCGGCTTCGAGGTTCCGAACAGACCTTCCACGTCGGACGGAGCCAACGGAAAGGCCGTCAGGAATGGCATTCCGCTTCCATCGAAAGGCGCCGGCGCGATCTGCGCGATATCCAGGATGGACCGGGTACCGGTTTCGTCGCCCTGCTCCATCACCTGCTCGATCGAGTCGTGCTTCGCACCCGTCACCGGCGCAGACAAGTCGATCGGAAATGTCTGAAGCGGCGTCACAGGGTAGTAGCGGCCGGCTTGAAACTCACGCAGCCGCAACTTCTGCAATGCCGCGTCGAAATCGTCCTCGTACGGAACGAAATACCAGTATGGATGAGCACCCATCGATCTCGCCCTAATGGATCCGACGATAGACGCCGGTGAGCACGTCGGCCCAGCCTTCCGCGTCCGGCGAGAACTGGATCTTCAACGCGTAGGAATTGTCGTCGATGATTTCGTAGACGTGGCGCGCATTGCCGCGGAGCGAGCCGCGCACCAGCGTCAGGGTCTTGCCGACCCATCCGCCGGAGGCGGACGAGGGCGGCGTATAGCCGAGCGAGTCGTACCAGAACAATTTGTAGGTCCGGTCGTCACGATCGTAGGTGAAGATGCCGTGGGTGGCGAAGCTCTGCTTGCCGTCGCGCATCTGGACACTGTCCTGGATCAGATAGAAGCCGTTCAGGTCCATGCGCGCGACAACGTGCGAAGTGGCCGACCCGCCTTCCGTCCAGCGCGACGGAAAGACCACCTCTTCGCCATTCCATTCGCCGGCGAACGCGGCGAGGCGCGCGTGCTCTGCAAGCGGAGATGATGCGGCGAGATGGTCTTGGGTCATGGCCTTAGCCTCCCTTGACGGCCTTCACGATCTTCTGCGCGGCATCGTCGAGATTGTCGGCCGGCACCACGTTCAGGCCGGATTCACGGATGATCTTCTTGCCGAGCTCGACGTTGGTGCCTTCGAGGCGAACCACCAGCGGCACGCTGAGGCCGACCTCGCGCACGGCGGCGGTGACGCCCTCGGCGATCACGTCGCACTTCATGATACCACCGAAGATATTGACCAGGATGCCCTTCACGTTGGGATCCGCGGTGATGATTTTGAACGCGGCCGCAACCTTCTCCTTGCTGGCGCTGCCGCCGACGTCGAGGAAGTTCGCCGGCGCCATGCCGTAGAGCTTGATGATGTCCATCGTCGCCATGGCAAGGCCGGCGCCGTTGACCATGCAGCCGATATTGCCGTCGAGGGTGACGTAGTTGAGGTCGTATTTCGACGCCTCGATTTCCTTGGCGTCTTCCTCGGTCTCGTCGCGCAGCGCGAGCACCTCGGGATGACGGAACAGCGAATTGTCGTCGAACGACACCTTGGCGTCGAGCACGCGGAGCTGGCCCTGCTTGGTCACGACCAGCGGGTTGATCTCCAGCATCGACATGTCCTTGGCGACGAACGCGGCATAGAGCTGCGCGGTGAGCTTCTCGGCCTGCTTGGCGAGATCACCGGAGAGTTTCAGCGCGTTGGCGACGGTGCGGCCGTGATGGCCCATGATGCCGGTGGCCGGATCGACCGAGAAGGTGACGATCTTCTCGGGGCTGTTGTGCGCGACGTCCTCGATGTTGACGCCGCCTTCGGTCGAGACGACGAAGGAGACGCGCGAGGTCTCGCGGTCGACCAGGATCGAAAGATAGAATTCCTTGTCGATGTCGGAGCCGTCCTCGATGTAGAGGCGGTTGACCTGCTTGCCGGCGGGGCCGGTCTGGATCGTCACCAGCGTGGCGCCGAGCATCTGCTTGGCGAATTCGGTGACCTCGGCGGCCGACTTGGCGATGCGGACGCCGCCCTTGTCGCCGGCGGAGGCTTCCTTGAACTTGCCCTTGCCGCGGCCGCCGGCATGGATCTGGCTCTTCACCACCCAGACCGGGCCCGGCAGCGCCTTGGCGGCGGCTTCCGCGTCGGCCGCCTTCAGGACAGGCACGCCCTTGGAGATCGCGACGCCGAACTCGTTGAGCAGCGCTTTGGCCTGATATTCATGGATATTCATATGGTCGCTCCCTGAACCCGCGGGCGGTGACCTCGTAGGCCCACCTCAGTCTTGTGGCTGGCATACCATATACCACAGGAACTGCAACCCGGATTCTTTGACATCGATCTCTGCGAACCGGAGCCCGCCCCGGTCAGAAGGGCTCCGAAAGTGAAACCGCCGAAGACCGGGTTTCGATCTTCGGCGGGGATTGCTGGCTTAGCGGCCGAGAAGATCGGGCGCGATCTTCTTGCAGGCGTCGACCAGGCCCTGCACGGCGCCGACCGACTTGTCGAAGGCTTCGCGGTCCTTGCCGGCGAGCTCGATCTCGACGACGCGCTCGACGCCCTTGGAGCCGATCACGACGGGCACGCCGACATACATGTCCTTCACGCCGTATTCGCCGTTGAGGTAGGCGGCCGAGGGCAGCACGCGCTTCTTGTCACGCAGATAGCTCTCGGCCATCGCGATGGCGGAGGCCGCAGGCGCGTAGAAGGCCGAGCCGGTCTTGAGCAGGTTGACGATCTCGGCGCCGCCGTTGCGGGTGCGGTCGACGATCTCGTCGAGGCGCGCCTGCGAGGTCCAGCCCATCTTGACGAGGTCGGGCAGCGGGATGCCGGCGACAGTGGAGTACTTCACCAGCGGCACCATGGTGTCGCCATGGCCGCCGAGCACGAAGGCGGTGACGTCCTCGACCGAGACGTTGAACTCGTCGGCCAGGAAGTAGCGGAAGCGCGCCGAATCCAGCACGCCGGCCATGCCGACGACCTTCTTGTGCGGCAGGCCGGAGGCCTTCTGCAGCGCCCAGACCATGGCGTCGAGCGGGTTGGTGATGCAGATGACGAAGGCGTCGGGGGCGTACTTCTTGATGCCGGCGCCGACCTGCTCCATGACCTTGAGGTTGATGGAGAGGAGGTCGTCGCGGCTCATGCCGGGCTTGCGCGGCACGCCGGCGGTGACGATGCAGACCTTGGCGTTGTCGAGGGCTTCGTACGAGTTCGCGCCGGTGTAGTGCGCGTCGAAGCCGTCGACCGGCGAGGACTGCGCGATGTCGAGCGCCTTGCCCTGCGGCACGCCCTCGGCGATGTCGAACATCACGACGTCGCCCAGTTCTTTCAGGCCGATGAGGTGAGCCAGCGTTCCGCCGATCTGACCGGAGCCAATCAAAGCAATCTTGTCGCGCGCCATGTGAACCTGTCCTTTAGACACGTAAGGAGGGAAAACTGACAGGGTGGTTATCCCTTTCGCTTCCGCCGTTCAAGTCGGTGGATGCTCAATTGTCGGGCTTGGCGCGATAGCAGCCAGCACACCCGGCCGTCATTCCGGGATGCGCCGACAGGCGCAGGCCCGGAATCCATAACCACGATCAGGCGTGCGGATTCCGGGCTCGTCGCTGCCGCCTTCGCTCTCCGAGCTTCGGCGGACAAGTCGCGCGCGCCGGAATGACGGGCGGAGATAGGACTTAAGTCTCCACCAGGCCCTTGGTGGAGCCGCTTGCGGTGGAATCCTTGCGGCCGTGAGGCAGCGCCAGATAGGATTCCGAGCTCATTTCGATCAGGCGCGAGGACGTCCGCTTGAACTCCATGGCCTCGGTGCCCTCATGGGCGAGGTAGAGCGAGATCGGGTTGGCGTCGGCCGAGGCCATCAGCTTCACGGCATTGTCATAGAGCGTGTCGATCAGCGTGATGAAGCGCTTGGCGGCGTTGCGCTGGGAGATGTCCATCACTGGAATATGGTCGACCAGGATGGTGTGATAGTCGTGCGCCAGCCTGAGGTAATCCGATGCGCCCAGCGGCTTCTCGCAGAGATCGGCGAAGGTGAACCGCGCCACGCCATGGGCCGAGCACGGCACGTGCAGGATGCGGCCCTTGATCGAAATATCGCGCGACTTGCATTTGGCGCTGCCGCTCATCCTGGACCAGGCGCGGTCGAGCGCGGCATCCGCATCGCTGTCGGCCGGCGTCAGCCACATCGGCACGCCCTGGAGCTTCTCCAGGCGGAAGTCGGTGCGCGCATCGAGCCGCGCAACGTCCATGTGGTCGGTGATCTGCTTGATGAAGGGCAGGAACAGCGAGCGGTTGAGGCCGCCCTTGTAGAGATCGTCGGGCGCGACGTTGGAGGTCGCGACCACCACGGTGCCGAGCTCGAACAACTTTGCGAATAGGCGTCCCAGGATCATCGCGTCCGCGATGTCGGTGACGTGGAATTCGTCGAAGCAAAGCAGCCAGCTCTCCTCGAAGATCGCAGTCGCCGTCAGCGCGATGACGTCACCATCGGCGGTCTCGCCGCGCGCGATGCTCTGGCGATAGTCGTAGATGCGCTCGTGCACATCGGCCATGAATTCGTGGAAATGCGCGCGGCGCTTGTGCTCGACGGTGGAGTGCTGGAAGAACAGGTCCATCAGCATGGTCTTGCCGCGGCCGACCTCGCCATGGATGTAGAGCCCGCGCGGCGCCTCGTCCTTGTCACTGCTGAACAGGCGGCTGAGCAGGCCCTGCTTGCGCTGCGGCTTGTAGTTCGCGAGCCGCTGGTCGAGCGCCGCATAGGCCTCGGCGACCTCGGCCTGCGCAGCATCGGGCTCGATCGCGCCTTCGGCGATCCGGGCCTGGTACGCCTCGCGGAATGAGGAATTGAGGGTGGAGAGCATGGCTCTTTACCGCCAGAGATGGGCGGAAATTGCAACTGCGTATTCGCGCAACGGCTTATGCGCCCCACCCTTCGCGGACGGATCGCGCGTGGACACGGACCTCTGTGTCGGTGTGGTGTCCGGTCAGCCAAACGGATCGATTCTTGCGCTCCGCGCGGCTAGAATATACCTATTGAGGAACCAAGGAACCTCAAATGGCGCTCAGCATCAAGGACCCCGAAACGGAGCAATTAGCGCGGACTCTGGCGCAATTGACCGGCGAGAACATCACGACAGCGACCAAACGTGCCATTGAGGAGCGATTGCGCCGGCTCAGCGGTCAAGCTCACAAAGACGCGCTGCTGCAGGACATGGCCGAGATCAGGCGACGCTGGAGCGAAATGCGCGTCGTGGATGACCGCACGGCTGAGGAAATTCTCGGATACGACGAGCACGGATTGCCGCGCTGATGGTGATCGATACATCGGCGATCGTGGCAATCGCGCTCAACGAAGACGATGCAGCGGATATCGAGCGACTGATCGTGGACGATCCGATCCGCTTGATCTCGGCGGCAACGGTGCTTGAAGCAACGATGGTTATCGAGACACGGTTAGGTGATGCCGGCGGGCGCGAGTTCGATCTCTGGCTCGTCAAGATCGGAGCCGAGATCGTGGCGGTCGATGCCGGACAAGCCGATGCAGCACGGCGCGCCTGGCGGCGCTACGGGAAGGGGCGTCACACTGCGTCGCTCAACTACGGTGATTGCTTTTCCTACGCGCTAGCGGTGACCCGCAGCGAGCCACTGCTGTTCAAGGGCGAGGATTTCGCGAAGACCGACGTCAGCAGATCAAGCGTGGCGCCGCCGCGATAGCGCGCCGAGGTAAAGACCTACTCACACAGCTCGTAGGCGTCCTCGACCACATACGGCCCGCCCCCCGTCGACGCGCGCGATGAGAACAGCACAAAACGTTCGGCCATGAACGCCTTGCTTGGAAAATAGCCGCGCAGCGAAAGATAGTCGGCGACGTCGCGGTCGGTGGCGTCGTGCAGACGGGCCAGCGTGACATGCGGAATGAACTTGCGTCCCTCGGGATCGAGACCGATGCGCTGCATCAAGCGCTCGAGCTCGGCCTGCAATTCCATCAGCGGCCTGCTCGGCGCGATGGTCGCGACCACCGCGCGCGGCTTGCGGCCGCCGAAGCTCATGAGCCCCTGCACCTTGACCTCGAACGGCTTGCGGTCGACGCGAAACAGCATCGATGCAATCTCGTTGGCGGACATGCCGTCGATATCGCCGATGAAGCGCAAAGTGACGTGATAATTTTCGGGATCGATCCATCGGGCGCCGGGAAGGCCGCCCCGCAAATTGGAAAGCGTCTGGCCGATCTCGGCCGGAATTTCCAGACCAGTGAACAAACGCGGCATCGTTTCGCACTCCCGATGCTTGGGCATGATCCCTGGGAAGGATCATATCCAAATTTTAGAGCCGGCGACGAATCACCGGTACCTTGATTCCTATCGCGTTTGTGTGACTCTGCGAAGCATGACCCGTGAACTCACGGGATAACCCTTGCGGTTAGGGTTAGCGTTGCCTGCTTTTCAACGCCGCTGCTCGCTTATGTTGCGCAAAAATGCCTGCACCGTGGGCATCATGTTGCCGACGATGATGTCGACGCCTTCAGCGGTCGGATGAATGCCGTCGGCCTGGTTGAGCTTGGCGTCGGCGGCGACGCCGTCGAGGAAGAACGGATAGAGCGACACCTCGAATTGTTTCGCCAGATCCGGATAAATCGAATTGAAGCGCGCCGCATATTCGGCGCCGTAATTCGGCGGCGCCAGCATCCCGCACAGCATCACAGGGATCTTGCGTGCCTTCAGCCGCGCGATGATGTCGGTCAGCGCGGCACGCGTCAAATCGGGATCGATGCCGCGCAGCGCGTCGTTGGCGCCGAGCTCGACGATCACGCCCTCGGTTCCCTCAGGGACCGACCAGTCGAGCCGGTCGCGCCCCCCCGAGGAGGTATCGCCGGACACCCCGGCATTGATCATGTCAACGGCTATGCCTTTGGCCTGCAAGGCTTTTTGAAGCTTTGCGGGAAATGCCTCCTGGGCCGGAAGGCCGAGGCCTGCGCTCAAGGAATCGCCGAGAACGACAAGCTTGACCGGTTTTGTCGCCTCCGCCCAAGCCGGGTTCGCGATCGTCATCAAAGCGAGCATCAACACGGCTATGTGCATGAACAATCCGTAACGCCTCTCGACCGCGCTAGCGGAGTTGCCATATGACCGGACCATGGACACTCGCATCGAATCCTCTTCGTTCGCCGGCGCCGCGCCGGACACCATCGCCATCTCCAATGTCAATCTCTCATTGGGCACGGGGGCGGCACGCGTTCACATCCTCAAGGATATCAGCCTGCGGGTCGGCTCGGGTGAGACGATCGGCCTGATCGGCCCGTCAGGCTCGGGCAAATCCACACTGCTGATGGTGATGGCGGGGCTGGAGCGTCCTGATAGCGGAGAGGTGGTGGTGTCAGGCACGCCTTTCAATGCCCTCGACGAGGACGCCCTGGCCCGCTTCCGCGGCCGCCAGGTCGGCATCGTCTTCCAGTCCTTCCATCTGATCCCGACCATGACGGCGCTGGAGAATGTCGCGGTGCCGCTCGAGCTTGCCGGCAATCCCGACGCTGCCAAGCGCGCAGCGCAGGAGCTGCAATCGGTCGGGCTCGGCGATCGCCTGCATCATTATCCGACGCAGCTCTCCGGCGGCGAGCAGCAGCGCGTCGCGCTCGCCCGCGCGCTGGCGCCCGATCCCGCCATCCTCGTTGCCGACGAGCCGACCGGCAATCTCGACGAGACCACCGGAAAGCAGATCGTCGACCTGCTCTTCACCAAGCACGCCGAGCGCGGCATGACCTTGGTGCTGGTCACGCATGATTCCTCGCTCGCACATCGCTGCGACCGCGTCATCCGCCTGCGCTCGGGGCGCATCGACACGCAGTCTGCACCGGCATGAGCACGACTGCCGAACCGTTCGCGCGGCCCCACGCCGCCGCGCTGTCGCTGCGCTACGCACTGCGCGAATTGCGCGGAGGCCTGCGCGGCTTCTATGTCTTCATCGCCTGCATCGCGCTCGGCGTGATGGCAATTGCCGGCGTCGGCTCGGTGTCGGCAAGCCTGAGCGACGGCCTCGCCCGCGAAGGCCGCACGCTGCTCGGCGGCGACGTGTCGTTCGTATTGTTCCAGCGCGAGGCCAAACCGGACGAGGTCGCCTTCCTGCGCTCGCGCGGCACCGTCTCGACCGCCGCCACCTTGCGCGGCATGGCGCGCGCGGCCGACGGCCAGCTCGCGCTGGTCGAGATGAAGGCGGTCGACGACAGCTATCCGATGCTCGGGCAGTTGACGCTGGCGCCGCCGCTACCGATGGCTGACGTCCTTGCAGAACGCGACGGCGCGTTCGGCGCCGCCGCCGATCCGACGCTGCTGGCGCGGATGTCGCTCAAGACCGGCGACCGCGTCACTGTTGGCTCCGCGACCTTCCAGATCCGCAGCACCGTCGAAGCCGAGCCCGACAAGCTCGCCGGCGGCATCGGCTTTGGACCACGCTTCCTGATCAGCGAGGCCGGCCTGCGCGCCACCGGCCTGATCCAGCCCGGCAGCCTGGTGCGCTGGGTCTACCGGGTGAAGCTGCCCGACAACGCCAATACCGAGCGCGCCACCGAAGCTTTCATCACTGACGCGCGCAACGCGGCGCCGCAGGCCGGCTGGGAAGTCCGCAGCCGCTCCAACGCCTCGCCGCAGCTCGAACGCAACATCAGCCGCTTCACGCAGTTCCTGACCCTGGTCGGCCTTGCCGCGCTGCTGGTCGGCGGCGTCGGCGTCGCCAACGCCGTGAAGAGCCATATCGACCGCAAGCTCGAGGTGATCGCGGCCTTCAAGGCCGTCGGCGCCACCGGGCGCGACGTGTTCGGCATCTATCTGGCGCAGGTTCTCCTGCTCGCCGCGATCGGCTCGGTGATCGGGCTGGCGCTCGGCGCCGCCATGCCGTTCGCCATCGTCGGCCTGTTCGGCAAATTGTTGCCGCTGCCGGTGGTGCCCGCCGTGCATGCCGACGAGCTCGCGCTATCCTTCCTCTATGGCCTGCTCACCGCGCTCGCCTTCGGCCTGTGGCCGCTCGGCCGCGTGCACGACGTGCCGGTGGCCGCGCTGTTCCGCGACACCATCAGCTCCGAATGGCACCGGCCGCGCC
Organism: Bradyrhizobium sp. GW821-FHT13H05; assembly: GCF_058804065.1. NCBI lineage: Bacteria > Pseudomonadati > Pseudomonadota > Alphaproteobacteria > Hyphomicrobiales > Nitrobacteraceae > Bradyrhizobium > Bradyrhizobium sp. GW821-FHT13H05. The sequence continues at coordinate 68,914 of NZ_JBXAPO010000020.1, forward strand.
TGGGCTATCTGGTGTTCATGGGTGTCGTGGTCGCGCTGCTGATCGCGGTCGTGATCGGATTGTCTTTCGACAAGCGCATCGCCGCGGTGTTCGTGGCCTCCTCCGTCGTCGTGTTCGCCCTGCTGCGCGGCATCGCGGCCCTGCTGATGACGATCGCGCGGCGGCTGCCGCGCTCGCGGCTGCCGATGCTGCGGCTTGCGATCGCCAACATCCACCGGCCCGGTGCGCTGACGCCCTCGGTCGTGCTGTCGCTGGGGCTGGGGCTCGCCGTGCTCGTCACCATCACCCAGATCGACGGCAATCTGCGCCGGCAGTTCCTTGCGGCGCTCCCCGATCACGCGCCGTCGTTCTTCTTCATCGACATCCCGAGCACGCAAGCCGCGCCGTTCGACGAATATCTGCGCCAGATCGCACCCGGCGCGAAGGTCGAGGACGTCCCGATGCTGCGCGGGCGCATCGTCGGAGCGCGCGGCGTGCGCGCCGAGGACCTCAAGCCCACCACCGATTCCGAGTGGGTGCTGCAGAGCGACCGCGGCCTGACCTACACCGCCGAGCAGCCGAAGGGCTCCAAGGTGGTCGAGGGCGAGTGGTGGAGCGCCGATTATTCCGGCCCGCCGCTGGTCTCGATGGAGAAGAAGATCGCCGACGGGCTCGGCCTCAGGCTCGGCGACGAGATCGTGGTCAATGTGCTCGGCCGCGACATCCCGGCGAGAATCGGCAATCTGCGCACCATCGACTGGCAGGGGATGGGGATCAATTTCGTGCTGGTGTTCTCGCCGAATGCCTTCAAGGGCGCGCCGCACACCCACATCGCGACGCTCACCGAGGCGGGCGGCGATGCAGCCGGCGACGGCAAGATCATCAGGCAGGTCGCCGACGCTTACCCCATGGTAACCAGCGTGCGCGTGCGCGAGGTGATGGAGACGGTCGGTTCGGTCGTGACCAATCTGGCGCTGGCGATCCGCGGCGCCAGTGCCGTGACCCTGATCTCGGCGATCCTGGTGCTGGGCGGAGCGCTCGCCGCCGGTCATCGCCACCGGGTCTACGATGCGGTGATCCTGAAGACGCTGGGCGCGACGCGGCTGCGGCTGCTCGGCGCCTATGCCCTCGAATACCTCCTGATCGGGCTCGCCACCGCGGTGTTCGGCGTGATCGCGGGCAGCGTCGCCGCCTGGATGATCGTGACGCGGCTGATGACGCTGACCTTCGTCTGGCAGGCCGGCAGCGCGGCCGGCGTAGTTGCGGCCGCCCTCATCGTCACGGTCGGGCTCGGGCTCGCCGGCACGCTCCTGGCGTTGAACAAAAAGCCCGCCACGGTGTTGCGGAATTTGTGACAAATGGTAGCGGGTCGCCGCGCGGGAGCGAAATCGCACGATTTCGACGATTAACCACGTCGCTCGTCAGGTTCGCGTCAGGATTGCCGCCAAGGGCGACATTCAGCCGCGCGTGGACGGTTGCAGCGAATGTGTTAGTTTCCCACATATCGAGTGGGTTCGGAGCCCCGATTGTTAGCCAAAATTTAGTCGGCAGACATCGGTATCCGAGATAGAATTTGACGAACCGGCGGCATGGCGACCCTCATGCCGGACCGGGCCAACCAACGGGAATTCGACCATGTCGGACCTAGACCGTAACTACGCTTCTCCTTTCGGCAGGGCCGCCGGGCGTGTTGACGCCGCGACGGTCGATGCCGGCCTGCGCGCCTACATGCTGCGCATCTACAATTACATGAGCATTGGCCTCGCCATCACCGGCCTGGCCGCGCTCGGCGTCTACATGGCTGCCGTCACCGACGTTCCGACGGCGGACGCCGTCCGCGTCGGCAAGCTGTTCCTGACGCCGTTCGGCTACGCGATGTTCGTCAGCCCGCTGAAGTGGCTGTTCATGCTCGCGCCGCTCGCGATGGTGTTCGTGATCTCGGCGGGCATCAACCGTCTGGCCCCCTCGACCGCCCAGATCCTGTTCTGGGTGTTCGCGGCGCTGATGGGCATCTCGCTGTCGTCGATCTTCCTGGTGTTCACGCACACCTCGATCGTGCGGGTGTTCTTCATCACCGCGGCGACCTTCGGTGCACTCAGCCTCTACGGCTACACCACCAAGCGTGACATGAGCGGAATGGGATCGTTCCTGTTCATGGGCCTGATCGGCATCATCATCGCGAGCCTAGTCAATCTGTTCCTGGCGAGCTCGGTGCTGCAGTTCGTGGTGTCGGTGGTCGGCGTGCTGGTGTTCGCGGGCCTCACCGCCTGGGATACGCAGCGGCTGAAGAACGACTACATCTACGGCTACGCTTCGGCCGGCGGTGACGTCGCGGAGCGTGCGGCCATCACCGGCGCGCTGTCGCTGTACCTGAACTTCATCAACCTGTTCACGCTGCTCCTGCAGCTCCTCGGCCAGCGCGACTAAGCCCCGAGACGAGAGAACGGACACGAGCCCCGGCCGAAAGGCCGGGGTTTTTGTTTGGGCCCACTGCCTCTCCGCGTCATTGCGAGCGCAGCGAAGCAATCCAGAGACCCTCCGCGGATGCATTTCTGGATTGCTTCGCTGCGCTCGCAATGACGGCGTGGAGAGGCCGTTCGCCCCTTCCGGCCGCCGCGGGAAGGCTCTAATCTTTCCTCATGTCCGCACCTGAAATCAGGCCCACGACCGAGGCCGACCTTCCTGCCATCACCGCCATCTACCAGCAGGCCGTGCGCGAAGGCACGGCGACGTTCGAGCTGGACCCGCCCGACCTTGCCGAGATGACGCGGCGCTATCGCACGCTGGTCGACGGCGGCTATCCCTATTTCGTCGCCATCCTCGAGGGACGCGTGGCCGGCTATGCCTATGCCGGCGCCTACCGGCCGCGGCCGGCCTATCGCTTCACGGTCGAGAACTCGATCTATCTCGACCCCAGCTTCCATCGCCGCGGCATCGGCTCGCTGCTGCTGGACCGGCTGGTCGCCGAGTGCGAGGCGCGCGGCTTCCGCCAGATGGTCGCGGTGATCGGCGATTCCGCCAATGCGGGCTCGATCGGCGTCCACACCAAGGGCGGCTTCAAGATGATCGGCACCCATCCCAATGTCGGGCTGAAATTCGGTCGCTGGCTGGATACGGTGATGATGCAGCGCGACCTCGGCGAAGGCGCGCGCACGGTGCCGGAGAAGTAGGACCTCGTAGCCCGGACGGAGCGCAGCGTAATCCGGGACAGGTCGATCTGCTGACACAGCGGCCCCGGATTGCGCTGCGCTCCATCCGGGCTACGGCAGCAGCGCTACACCACCGCGAGCTTGCGATCGATCACCAGCAGCACGCGATCCAGCTCATGGCCGCGGCGCAGGATCAGGCCCGTCGCCGAGATCACGCTGTACATGCCCTGCTTGCGCGCGAGGCGCGGGTCTTTCTCGATCCGGTAGATCGGCACTTCCGAGGCGCGGCGGAAGACCGAGAACACGGCGCGGTCCTTCAGGAAGTCGATCGCATAGTCGCGCCACTCGCCGTCGGCGACCATGCGGCCATAGAGATTGAGGATACGGTTCAATTCCAACCGGTTGAACGTCACCCGGTTCGGTTGCGTCGACGCAGCGGCGGGGTGCGCCACTGCGCGCTGCCCGCTCGGATCGGCATCCTCCGACGTCAGACTCATGGGGAAGCGCCTCCTCATCGCACAGCATGATCGCGTCCGCGAAGACCGTCCCCGGAACCGCGGATCATGACAATTGCATGATTGCGCCAACTGTTCCCGGCCGCAAGAGGCTCCTCGCTCAACTCATTGAATCGGGCACTAATCCGAGCACACGCAAGGGTGGAACTCTCTCGCGGCAAACCGTCACGGGATCGTTAGCAGGAATCATAGTATCGCCGCTTTTCCGCCCACCGCCCGCCGCCCTGCATTGCGAAAAGACCTGTGTGCGTTGACCCGGTCCTTTCGGTTCCGGATTCCTCAGCCCCCAGCCCCCCGGGGTCGAACAGGATCGGGTCTGTACGCGCGACAAGGAGGGCCAACGCAAGTTGGTCCTTTTTTGTTTGTGGGGCAGTGTTGCCAGCTCGCGGTCATTCCGTGGGCGCGCCTCTTGGCGCGAGCCCGGAATCCATTTCTCAGTTCGGAAAGTCGATCGATGGATTCCGGGTTCGCGCTTCGCGCGCCCCGGAATGACGAGAGACAAATTGTCTTGAGACGATCTTGAGCGCGCTGCGCTTCAGTGCAGCGACGTGTATGCCGCGCCGAGCATCGGGCCCGGCTTCTCGCGGCTGCCGTCCTGGACATAGACCACCGCGCCGTCGACGCCGTCGCGCGTGAGGTTTTCCAGCGGCACCGTCCAGCTCTCCGAACGGCCGCTCCAGTCGCCGACCTTGAGCAGGTTGCGCACCACGTTGTGATAGGTGATCTGCTGTCCCCGATTTTCGCCCTTGGCGATCGAGATCGGCACCGACCTGGCGACCGAACAGATCCAGACCTCGCCATGCGCGACTGTCGGCTCCTTGCTCGCGGCCACCGAGACGTTGATCTGCTTGCCCGAGAGCGACATCGTCACCGGCACACTCATCACGCCGGCGCTCTTGTCGGTCTTGCCGATCGCATTCTCGATGCCGGCGCGATCGCTGCCGATTACATGCGCGGAGCCGTTGACCACGACTTGCGGTGTATAGACCTCGCGATCGCCGCGCATGCGCGAATAAGCGCGCTGCCGCGCCGAGAAGCGTGAATCCGCCAGCGTGTCCTTCCAGCCGAGATAATCCCAGTAATCGATCGGCATGCTCAGCGCGATGATCGAGGGATCGCTGGAGAGATCGCCGATGATCTTGTCGGCGGGCGGGCAGGACGAGCAGCCCTGCGAGGTAAACAATTCGACAACGGCGCGGGGATCAGCCTCGGCGGGACGGATGACGGCGACGATGGCGCAGATGCCGAGTGCTCCCGACCAGAGTGCACCGGACCAGCGCGAAACCAGATTAGAAGCCATCATTGCAGTCATGTTGAACGTCACACCTCGCACGCGTGGGGGAAGATCCTATCGCCTGATGGTCACCGTAGTCTTACAGGCACCGCAGTTTCAACCGTCCGGGGCGAGGTTTTCCGCCGGGCGGGACCATCGGAGGCGTAGCGTAACGCACGAAGGCGGCCTTGTGATAGGCCGCCTTCGTTTAACCTTCTACTCACGTCGCAGTGAGCCACTGTTCACAAATTCGCGCGCCAAAGCGCCACAGGCGCTCTGGGCTGTTGTTTGAGCATGATCTTTCCGGAAAACCGCTGCGCACTTTTCCGGATCATGCTTTAGGCCGCGAGCTTGCGCAGCACGTAGTGCAGAATGCCGCCGTTCCGGTAGTAATCGAGCTCGTCCAGCGTATCGATGCGGCAAAGCAGCGAAACGCGCTGCAACGAACCATCACCGGAGACGATCTCCGCGGTCAGCTTCTGGCGCGGCTTCAGATCGCCGACGAGACCACGCAGCGTGACCTTCTCGTCGCCCTTGAGGCCGAGCGAGGACCAGGAGGTGCCGTCCTCGAAGGTCAGCGGCAGCACGCCCATACCGACCAGGTTGGAGCGATGGATGCGCTCGAAGCTCTGGCAGATCACGGCGCGCACGCCGAGCAGACGCGTGCCCTTCGCAGCCCAGTCGCGCGAGGAGCCGTTGCCGTATTCGGCGCCGGCGAACACCACCAGCGGCACCTGCTCCTGCTGGTACTTCATCGCGGCGTCGTAGATCGACATCTGCTCGCCGTCCGGCCAGTGCTTGGTGAGACCACCTTCAGGGATGTTTCCGTCAGCGCCCTTCAGCATGAAGTTCTTGATGCGGATGTTGGCGAAGGTGCCGCGCATCATGACTTCGTGGTTGCCGCGGCGCGTGCCGTACTGGTTGAAGTCGGCGGGACGCACCTGGTGCTCGCTGAGATATTTGCCAGCAGGCGAGGTGAGCTTGATCGAACCGGCCGGCGAGATGTGGTCGGTGGTGATCTTGTCGCCGAACATGGCGAGGATGCGCGCCTCGACGATGTCGGTGACCGGCTCCGGCTCCTTCTTCATGCCTTCGAAATAGGGCGGGTTCTGCACGTAGGTCGAAGACATGTTCCAGCGATAGGTCTCGCTCTCGACGGTCTTGATCTTGCGCCAGTTGGTGTCGCCCTTGAACACGTCGGCATACTTCTTCTTGAAGATCGCCGCGGTCACGAACTTCTTCATGAAGGCGTTGATCTCCTTGGTCGTGGGCCAGATGTCCTTGAGGTACACCGGCTTGCCGTCCTTGCCTTCGCCGAGCGGCTCGACCGCGAGGTTCTTGGTGACGCTGCCCGCGAGCGCGTGCGCGACGACCAGCGGCGGCGAGGCCAGATAGTTCGCCTGCACGTCCGGCGAGACGCGGCCTTCGAAGTTGCGGTTACCGGAGAGCACGGCCGCGGCGACGATGCCGTTGTCGTTGATCGACTTCGAGATCTCCTCCGGCAGCGGGCCGGAATTGCCGATGCAGGTGGTGCAGCCGAAACCGACCAGGTTGAAGCCGACCTTGTCGAGATCGGCCTGGAGGCCGGAATCGGCGAGATAGGCGGCGACCACCTGGCTGCCCGGGGCGAGCGAGGTCTTCACCCACGGCTTTGCCTTCAGACCCTTCGCAGCGGCGTTACGTGCCAGCAGGCCCGCGCCGATCAGCACGCTCGGGTTCGAGGTGTTGGTGCAGGAGGTGATGGCGGCGATCACGACGTCGCCATGGCCGATCTCGTAGTTCTTGCCGTCGACGGCAAAGCGCTTCGTGGGCTCCTCGCCCTTCTTGTACTCGTTGGCGAGCGCCACCGAAAAACCTTCAGCGACCGACGGCAGCGCGACGCGGCCTTCGGGGCGCTTCGGACCGGCCATCGACGGCACGACATCGCCGAGGTCGAGCGTCAGCAATTCGGTGAACACCGGATCGGCGGACTTGGCGGTGCGGAACAGGCCCTGTGCCTTGGCATAGGCCTGCACCAGCGCGACGCGCGCAGGAGCGCGGCCGGAGGTCTTGAGATAGTCGATCGCGGCGGCGTCGACCGGGAAGAAGCCGCAGGTCGCGCCATATTCCGGCGCCATGTTGGCGATGGTCGCCTTGTCGGCGACGGAGAGATTGTCGAGGCCGGGACCGAAGAACTCGACGAACTTGCCGACCACGCCGAGCTTGCGCAGCATCTGCGTCACTGTGAGCACGAGGTCGGTCGCGGTGACGCCTTCCTTCATCGCGCCCTTCAGCTTGAAGCCGACGACGGTGGGCAGCAGCATCGACAGCGGCTGGCCGAGCATGCAGGCTTCCGCCTCGATGCCGCCGACGCCCCAGCCGAGCACGGCCAGACCATTGACCATGGTGGTGTGGGAGTCGGTGCCGACCAGCGAGTCCGGATAGGCGACCTCGAAGGTGCCGGTCTTCTTGCCGACCGTCATCTTCTCCTTCTTGGTCCAGACCGTCTGGGAGAGATATTCGAGATTGACCTGGTGGCAGATGCCGGTGCCGGGCGGCACGACGGAGAAGTTCGAGAACGCCGCCTGGCCCCATTTCAGGAACTCGTAGCGCTCCTGGTTCTGCTTGTATTCCTCGGTGACGTTCTTGGCGAAGGCCTTGTTGTCGCCGAAGAAGTTCACGATCACCGAATGGTCGATGACGAGGTCGACGGGGACCAGCGGGTTGATCTTCTCGGCATCGCCGCCGAGCTTCTGCATCGCGTTGCGCATCGCGGCGAGATCGACCACCGCGGGCACGCCGGTGAAGTCCTGCATCAACACGCGGGCCGGGCGGAACGCGATCTCATGCTCCAGCGACTTCTTGCGCAGCCACTTCGACACCGCGACGATGTCTGCCTTCTTGACCGTTCGGCCGTCCTCATTGCGCAGCAGGTTCTCGAGCAGAACCTTCATCGAATAGGGAAGTTTCGAAATTCCCTTCAGACCATTCTTCTCGGCCGTGGGCAGGCTGTAATAGACATAGGTCTTGGCGCCGACCTTGAGGGTCTTTTTGCATTTGAAGCTGTCGAGCGAGGTCATGCTAGGAAATCCCAATTGTTAGTTATACCCGGCAAGGGGTATTTTAACACCGTCAGCGAATCCGGTTGAGTCGCTTGCAGGGGCAGGTTGAGTTGCTGCATCAAGTAGTTCCGGGCTTATAGAAGCTTTCTAACCGCGCCGCCACAGCCACAAACGTGCCGCAGCAATTCGCGAGCCAAAAATTCCCATGCGCTACCCCAAGATTTCCTGAGGCCAGGCTTTGAGCGGGTTGAACCAAGGCAAGATGCAGCTGTCCGGACGGGGGGTCGTTTGCGTGCGGGGCGGGCGCGAGGTGTTTTCCGGGCTCGATTTCGAGGCGGTCGCCGGCGAAGCCGTGGCAGTGGTCGGCCGTAACGGATCGGGCAAGACCTCGCTGCTGCGGCTGATCGCGGGCCTGCTCATTCCGGCTGGCGGGACAATCGCGCTCGATGGCGGCGATGCCGAGCTGACGCTGCCCGAGCAGTGCCATTATCTCGGCCATCGCGATGCCCTCAAACCGGCGCTGAGTGTGGCCGAAAATCTGGCATTCTGGGCTGATTTTCTGGGCGGCGAGCGTTTTGACCCCGCAGAGAGCCTGACCACCGTCGGCCTCGACCACGCCACCCATCTGCCGGCAGCTTTCCTGTCCGCCGGGCAGCGCCGCCGGCTCTCGCTGGCCCGGCTGCTGACGGTGCGCCGCCCGGTCTGGCTGCTCGACGAGCCGACCAATGCGCTGGACGTGGCCGGCCAGGACATGTTCGGCGGCCTGATGCGGGAGCATCTGGGACGCGGCGGGATGATCATTGCGGCGACCCACGCGCCGCTCGGGATCGATTCGCGGGAGCTTCAGATCGGGGGGGCGGTATGAAGCGGCCCGACCCTCAGCTTTTCGAGCGGCCACAGATGTTGCTCCGGGCGCCCTTGCCTCTCCCGCTTGCGGGAGAGGTCGGCGCGCAACGCCGGGTGAGGGTTCTCTCCTCTGGGGGAGTCTTCGTTGTCGACACACCCTCTCCCCAGCCCTCCCCCGCAGGCGGGGGAGGGAGCACAGCTCCCTTGCGGCACGAAAGGGCGATCCCATGACGGCCCTGTCCGCCCTCATCCGCCGGGACATCCGGATCGCGCTTCGCGTCGGCGGCGGGGCGCTGATCGGGGTGCTGTTCTTCCTGACCGTGGTGGTGCTGATGCCGTTCGCGGTGGGGCCGGATCTGGCGCTGCTGTCGCGGCTGGGGCCGGCGATCCTGTGGCTCGGCGCGCTGCTGGCGAGCCTGCTCACCCTGGACCGGATGTTCATGGCCGACCACGATGACGGCTCGCTCGACCTGATCACGATGAGCCGGACGCCGCTGGAGCTGGCCTGCGCGGCGAAAGCGCTGGCGCATTGGCTGGCGGCCGGCCTGCCGCTGATTGTCGCAACCCCCGTGCTCGGCCTGCTGCTCAACCTCGACATGGTCGCAACCGGCGCGGTGGCGCTGACGCTGCTCGCCGGGACGCCGGCGCTGACCTTCACCGGCATGATCGGCGCCGCACTGGCGGTGACGCTGCATCGCGGCGGGCTGCTGATGGCCGTGCTGGTGCTGCCGCTGTCGATTCCCGTGCTGATTTTCGGCGTCGCGGCCTCGCAGGCCGTGATCGTCGGTCCGATGAATTTCGGGGCACCGTTCTCGATCCTGTGCGCGCTATCGCTGGTCAGCCTCGTGGTCGGCCCTTTCGCCGCGGCGGCGAGCCTGCGGCACGGGCTCGACTGAGATGGGCTCGGCCGACCTTGACCCCGATCAACTTTCGCTACGCGCTTTTATGCTGATTGCGTGAGTGTCTACCTGTGATTATCAGAATACCATGACGTTGATCGACCTTGCCAACCCGACACGGTTCCTCGCGCTGACGGCGCGGGTATTGCCGTGGCTTGCGGCTGCGACCGTCATTCTGCTCGCGATCGGCCTCTATCAATCCGCTCTTGCGCCCGACGACTATCAGCAGGGCGCGACCGTGAAGATCATGTTCATCCACGTGCCCAACGCCTGGCTGTCGATGTTCGTGTGGGGCGTGATGAGCATCGCCTCATTGGGCACGCTGGTATGGCGGCATCCGCTCGCCGACGTCGCCGCGAAAGCGGCAGCTCCCATCGGCGCCAGCTTCACCTTCCTTGCGCTGCTGACGGGCTCGCTGTGGGGCCGGCCGATGTGGGGCACCTATTGGGAATGGGACGCGCGGCTGACCTCGGTGCTGATCCTCTTTTTGATGTATCTCGGCCTGATGGCGCTGTGGCGTGCGGTCGACGATCCCTCGCGCGCGGCGCGCGCCGCCGCCGTGCTGACGCTGGTCGGCGCGATCAACCTTCCGATCATCAAGTTCTCGGTCGACTGGTGGAACACGCTGCATCAGCCCGCGTCGGTGATGCGCATGGGCGGTTCATCGCTCGACAAATCCTTCCTGATCCCGCTGCTGGTGATGGCGATCGCGTTCACGCTGCTGTTCGTCACGCTGCATTTGGCTGCCATGCGCAACGAGATCCTGCGCCGCCGCGTCCGCTCGCTGCAGATGATGCAGGCGAGCCGCGTAGCGTTTTCGAGCGAAGTGGGCACCGGTTCGCGTGAAGAAAACGCGTCAAAGGGCGCAGCATGATGATGTCACTTGGTCCCTACGCGTCCTTCATCGTGACGTCCTATGCCGCAGCCGCCCTCGTCGTCGTGATCCTGATCGGCTGGATCGTGCTCGACTATCGCAGCCAGACGCAGCGCCTGCGCGAGCTCGATCGCAGCGGCGTCACCCGCCGCTCCGGCCGAAGTGCTGTAGACACACCATGAGCGATCAATCGACCTCCGCACCCCCGCAGCGCCGCACCTTCCTGATGGTGCTGCCGCTGATTGCCTTCATCGCGCTGGCACTGCTGTTCTGGTTCCGGCTCGGCAGCGGCGATCCCTCGCGGATTCCCTCCGCGCTGATCGGACGGCCGGCGCCGCAAACCGTGCTGCCGCCGCTCGAGGGATTGCAGGCTGACAACGCGCCGGTCCCGGGGCTCGATCCCGCTGCGTTCAAGGGCAAGGTCAGCCTCGTCAATGTCTGGGCGTCCTGGTGCGTGCCGTGCCACGACGAGGCGCCGCTCCTGACGGACCTTGCCAAGGACAAACGCTTCCAGCTCGTCGGCATCAACTACAAGGACGGCGCCGACAACGCCCGCCGCTTCCTCGGCCGCTACGGCAATCCGTTCGGCCGCGTCGGCGTGGACGCCAACGGCCGCGCCTCGATCGAATGGGGCGTCTATGGCGTGCCGGAGACGTTCGTTGTCGGCCGCGAGGGCACCATCGTCTACAAGCTGGTCGGGCCGATCACGCCGGATAATCTGCGCAACGTGCTGTTGCCGCAGATGGAGAAGGCGCTGGGGGCGGGGAGCTAGCGCCGCTCTCGTGCCCCGGACGCGGCGCAGCACGAAGTGATGCGCCGCAGAGCCGGGGCCCATCCCACCACGACGGCATTTATGTAGAGAGCATGGGTCCCGGCTCTGCGCAGCGGCGCAAGAGCGCCGCAGCGCGTCCGGGACACGAGACCCTCACCCCTTCCGCACATCCCCCGCCTCGGCCTCGCTCGTTTCGAGCGACACCGGCTCGGCACCATAGCGCTTGGTCAGCGGCATCTGGGCGATGGCGAAGATCATCGTGATCGGCGTGACGCCGAAGACCTTGAAGTTCACCCAGAAGTCCGTGCTCTGGGTGCGCCAGACGATCTCGTTCAGGACCGCCATGCCGGCGAAGAACAGCGCCCAGCGCAGCGTGAGGATGCGCCAGCCCTGCGGGGTCAAATTGAACATCTGGTCGAACATCACGGCGATGAAGGAGCGGCCGAACAACAGCCCGCCACCGAGGATCGCGGCGAACAGGCCGTAGATGATGGTCGGCTTGACCTTGATGAAGGTCTCGTCGTGCAGCACCAGCGTCAGCGTGCCGAACACCAGCACGATCACACCTGTGACGATCGCCATGATCGGGATATGGCGCGTCACCACATAGGAGGCGATCATCGCCGCGACGATCGCGACCATGAAGGCGCCGGTCGCGGCGAACAGATTGAACTTCGCGTTGACGAAGAAGAACACGAGCAGCGGACCGAGCTCGGTCGCAAGCTTGAACATCGGGTGCGGCTGGGTCTTGTCCATTCTCTAGCTTTCGATTCCGGCAATGGCCCGGGCGAAATCGCGCGCGGTGAAGGGCGCGAGATCGTCGACGCCTTCGCCGACGCCGATGAAATGCACCGGCAGTTTGAACTTCTCCGCGAGCGCCACCAGGATGCCGCCGCGGGCAGTGCCGTCGAGCTTGGTCATCACGAGGCCGGTGACCCCGGCGGTGCGATGGAAGGCCTCGACCTGCGACAGCGCGTTCTGACCCACGGTGGCATCGAGCACAAGCAGCACCGCATGCGGCGCAGTGTCATCCACCTTGCGGATCACGCGCACGACCTTTTCGAGCTCGTTCATCAGCTCGGCCTTGTTCTGCAGGCGGCCGGCGGTGTCGATCAGCAGCACGTCGATGGCCTGCTCCTTCGCCGCCGTCAGCGCATTGAAGGCGAGGCTCGCCGAATCCGAGCCCTGTGCGCCCGCGATAACAGGCGTCCTGGTGCGCTCGCCCCAGACCTTCAACTGCTCGATCGCTGCGGCGCGAAACGTGTCGCCGGCGGCCAGCATCACCTTGCGGCCTTCGGAGGCGAATTTCTGCGAGAGTTTCCCGATGGTGGTGGTCTTGCCGGAGCCGTTGACGCCAACGACGAGGATGACGAACGGTTTTTTGCCCGCATCGATCTGGAGCGGCTTCGCCACCGGCGACAGCACCTTCTCGACCTCGGTGGCGACGACGTCCTTGACCTCGTCGGCCGAGATCGCCTTGTCGTAGCGGCCGGTGCCGACGGCGTCCGCGATCCGCACTGCGACCGAGGTGCCGAGGTCGGCGCGCAAAAGCACGTCCTCGATGTCGTCGAGCATGGCGCGGTCGAGCTTGCGCTTGGTGACGAGGTCGGCGACCGCGGTCCCGAGCGAGGACGAGGTGCGCTTCAGCCCGTCGGACAGGCGGCGCCACCAGCTCAGCTTGGGGGTCTCGGGGGTGGTATCGTTCATGGTGGCGGTGTGTTAGCCGTTCCGGCAAACAAACGAAAGTCTTGCAATTGCTCGATGTTCCCGAATTGACCGCTGACGAAATCTTGGGCCGCGTGCTCCATCGCGACGGGCTGATGCTTGTTATCGACAAGCCGGCCGGCCTGCCGGTGCATCGCGGCCCCAAGGGCGGCGCCAATCTGGAAGACTCCTTCGGCGCACTGTGTTTCGGCCTGCCGCGACCGCCGGTGCTGGCCCACCGGCTGGACAAGGACACCTCCGGTTGCCTCATCCTCGGCCGCCATCGCAAGGCGACCGCCTCGCTCGGCCTGCTGTTCAAGCACGGCAAGATCGGCAAGACCTACTGGACCGTGGTCGAGGGCGGCCCCAGCGAGGGCGAAGGCACCATCGATATGCCGCTCGGCCGGCTCAACGCCGAACGCGGCTGGTGGCAGAAGCCGGATCCCGAGGGCCAGAAGGCCGTCACCAACTGGAAGGTGATGGGCCGGGGCGACGGTTTCACCTGGCTCGCCATGGAACCGGTGACCGGCCGGACCCACCAATTGCGGGTGCATTCGTCGGCGACGGGATGGCCGATCTTCGGCGACAACATTTACGGCAACGGCCCGCGCTTCGGCGAGCCGAAGCTTCACCTGCATTCCCGCGAGATCGTGGTGCCGATCTCCCGGAACAAGGAGCCGGTCCGCGTGGTGGCGCCCGCCCCGCCCCACATGCACGAGAAGCTCCGCGCCTGCGGATGGAACGGGGAATAGCTGCGGTTTTCTTAACCTCTCCCGCAAGCGGGAGAGGGAGCCCACCGCATTCGCGGCCCGATCTCCGCACGCACAGAGCCTTGGTTTACGAAACGTTCAGTGCTCGTCTCTAATGATAACGGTTGCTTAGAACAAGCTTCCGTCATCCGCTCAGGACGAGCAACGCGTCATGTCCACGGCCGAGTTATCGATCATCGACGAAGTCGAATCCGCGATTCGGCTCGGCTCTGCGGAAAAGGGCCTTGAAACCGCCCGGCGCGTCACCGACCTGTTCCTCTCCTCCGCCGGCAGCTTTGACGACGAGCAGATCGCGCTGTTCGACGACGTGCTCGATCGCCTGATCGGCACCATCGAGCTGCGCGCCATCGCCGACATCGGCGCCCGCGTGGCGCTGGCCGAGATCAGTGCGCAGCTTGCGCCGATCGCGCAGGCGCCACCCTCGGTGATCCGCCGCCTCGCCAACAATGACGAGATCCGCATCGCCGGTCCCGTGCTGCAGGAATCCGCGCGCCTCGACGATGGCGAGCTGGTGAAAATCGCCTCCAGCAAGGGCGAGCCGCATCTGCTCGCGGTCGCCGGCCGCTGGTGGCTGAAGGAGATCGTCACCGACGCGCTGCTGGCGCGCCGCTATCCCAGCGTCAGCCGGCGCATCGCCGCCAATCCCGGCGCGCGCGTCTCCGGCAACGGATTTGCCATCATCGTCGGCCAGGCCGAAAGCGATCCCGAGCTCGCCGTGAGCGTCGGCGTTCGCGTCGATCTGCCGTCCGACCTGCGTCGCCAATTGCTGCGCTCGGCAACGGATGCGGTCCGCACGCGCCTGTTGTCGCGCGCGCCGCCGCATCTGTTCGAGGAAATCCAGAGCGCGATCGCCGCCGTCACCGTCGGTGTCGAGCGCGAGATGTCGGGTGTTCGCGACTTCGAAGGCGCCAAGCGCGCGATCGCAAATCTCAGGGCGTCCGGTCAGCTCAGCGAAGCCACCTTGTTCGGCTTCGCGAAACAGCGGCGTTATGAAGAAGCCGTGGCCGCGTTGGCGGCGCTGTCCGGATCGACCGTCGAAGTGATTCGTCCGCTGATGCAGAGCCTGCGCGAGGACGGGCTGCTGGTGCCGTGCAAGGCAGCGCAGCTCAGCTGGGAAACGACGGCCGCTGTGCTCGAGAGCCGGTTCGCGACAGGTGCGATGAAGCCGGAGGATCTCGCCAGGGCACAAGGCAATTATGCCCGCATGACGCCGGAGAATGCGCGGCGGACGCTGCGGTTCTGGCAGGTAAGAGCGTCGTAGGGCGCGCGCTGCTCACCAAACTAACGGCGTCATCCCCCGCGAAGGCGGGGGATCCAGTATTCCAGAGACGATCATTGGATACGGAGAAGCCGCGGCGTACTGGGTCGCCCGGTCGAGCCGGGCGACGACACCGATCATGTGGTCAGACGCTCGCCATCACTACCGGCAATCCTGCGCGGCACGACACTTCCCACTCGCGCGCCCGTAATCGCCACCGGCAGATAATGCTCCGTGCGGCCCTGCCCGTCGCTCTCGATCAGCACATCGCGCATCATACCCACTTCGGCTTGCAGCCGCTGCCGTAGCGCCGCCTCACCCGCCGCCCGCAGCCGCTTCGCACGCTCCTTGATCGCCGGCCCCGCGACCTGCGGCATCCGCGCGGCCGGCGTGCCGGGGCGTGGCGAGTAGGGGAAGACGTGCAGGAACGTCAGGCCGCACTCGTCGACCAGATCGAGCGAGCGCGAGAACATCTCCTCGGTCTCGGTCGGGAAGCCTGCGATGATGTCGGCACCGAAGGCGATGTCCGGGCGCAGGCGGCGGACCTGATCGCAGAACGCGATCGCGTCGCCCCGCAAATGCCGCCGCTTCATGCGCTTCAGGATCATGTCGTCGCCTGACTGTAGCGACAGATGCAGATGCGGCATCAGGCGCGCATCGTCGGCGATGGCATCGAGCAGATCGCTGTCCGCCTCGATCGAATCGATCGAGGAGATGCGCAGGCGCTTCAGTTCCGGCACATGCCGCAAAATCTGCTTCGTCAGCATGCCGAGCCTGGGCGCGCCCGGCAGGTCGGCGCCGTAGCTGGTGAGATCGACGCCCGTCAGCACGATCTCGGCATGGCCGCGCTCGGCCAATGTCCGCACCTGATCGACCACCGCGCCCATCGGCACCGAGCGTGAATTGCCGCGGCCATAGGGGATGATGCAGAAGGTGCAACGATGGTCGCAGCCGTTCTGCACCTGCACAAACACGCGCGGCAGGCCGCTGGCAAAGCCGTCGATGAGATGCGGCGCCATCTCCCTGACCGCCATGATGTCGCTGACGGCGAGTTTCTCGCTTGTCCCAAGGTCGAAAGCGTTGCGCGTCTCCTGCCACGCAGAGGCGCGCATCTTGTCGTCATTGCCGACGACGCGATCGACCTCGGCCATCTCGGCGAACATCGCGCTTTGCGTCTGCGCCGCGCAGCCGGTGACAACGATGCGCGCTTCCGGCCGCTCGCGCTTCAATTTGCGGATCGACTGGCGCGCCTGTGCCACCGCCTCGTTGGTGACGGCGCAGCTGTTGATGACGATGGTATCGGACAGGCCCGCGCCTTCAGCTTTGCTGCGGATCACCTCGGCCTCGAAGGCGTTGAGGCGGCAGCCGAAGGTGACGATGTCGACGGCCATCAGCCGACCGGCGCGAACAGCGCCGGATCGAAATTGCCTTCATATTCGAAGGTCGCCGTGCCCGTCATCAGCACGTGGTCGTCGCGCTCGCGCCATTCGATGCCGAGCTTGCCGCCGGGCAGCGTGATCTCGACATTGCGCTCGGCGCGCTTCAGCCGTGCAGCCGCAACCGCAGTCGCACAGGCCGCCGAACCGCAGGCCCGCGTCAGGCCCGCTCCGCGCTCCCAGGTGCGGATCGTGATGTGCTCGCGATCGACGATATTCGCGAGCGTGATGTTGGCGCGCTCGGGGAAGATCGGATGGTTTTCCAAGAGCGGACCAAAGCGGCCGAGATCGTAGGCGTTGACGTCGTCGACCCAGAACACCGCATGCGGGTTGCCCATGCTCACCGCTGACGGCGAATGCAGGATCGGATTGTCGATCGGCCCGATCTGCAATTCGATGTAGCGGGTGTCGCGAAACTCTTCCGCCAGCGGAATGTCCTGCCAGCCAAACTTCGGCACGCCCATGTCGACGGTGTAGAGATCGGCCGCCGGACCCTGCCAGGCATTGAGCAGACCGGCCGCAGTCTCGAACGTCGCCGTGGTCTGTCCGGTCTTCTCGAAGATGCGGCGGACCACGCAGCGCATGCCGTTGCCGCAGGCGCCGGCCTCCGAGCCGTCACTGTTGTAGATCTTGATGAGAGCCTCGGTGCCGTCGAGCCGCGGCTTCTGCAGCACCATGAGCTGATCGTAGGGCACGCCGCCCTGCGCGGACGCCACCGCGCGGGCGTCATCCGGCGTCACCTTTGCCGTGGAATCGCGCATGTCGACAACGACGATCTCGTTGCCGATGCCGTTCATCTTGGCAAATGCGTGGTTGGCCAGCGCGCTCATGAAAATTCCTGAATTTCGCCTGCCTTATATGGCGATCCTTGGCGGCTTGGCCAGTGATTTGGTGCCGGTGACCAGGACCTGCCATGACGCATCTGTCATGGGACGAATTCGTCGCTCGCGTGTTAGAACGGCGCGGTTCGCGCGAACCGGGACGCGCAGTCGGGTTAAGGCCTTGGTGGGCAGGGTCTGGGGAGAATAAAATGAATAGTTTCCATCGTCTTGTTCTGGCCGCGCTGATCCCGGCAGCGGCCATGTCGCTCGGGCTATCCGGCGCTCTGGCACAGACCCCGAGCCCGGTGCCGGCTGCCTCGGCCAGCCCATCCCCGGCTCCATCCGGTTCACCTGAACCGGCTGCAAGTGTCTCGCCCGCCCCAGCGGCATCGCCATCGCCTGCGGCCAGTGCCTCACCGGCTCCCGCCGCATCGCCATCGCCCGCTGCCAGCGCCTCACCCAGCCCGGCGGCCCCGCCGCCGGCCGTGGCCGCCACCCCGGCCCCGGTTCAGACCGCCGATCCCTTTGGCCTCGAGACCACGCTCGAGCCGAAGAAGGTCGTGATGGTCAAGGGCACTGCCAATTGGGACTCGGCCTTCGACACGCTGGTCGACGCCTTCAAGGCGCTGAACACGCTGCTGGACAAGCAGGGCATCAAGCACGCCGGCAATTCGATGATCGTCTACACCTCGACCGACGATACCGGCTTCACCTTCCTCGCCGAGATCCCGATCGAGCAGGACCCGAAAAACCTGCCCAAGGACATGAGCGTCGGCAAATCGCCGGAGGGCAAGGCGCTGAAATTCGTCCATCGCGGCTCCTACGACAACATGGACAACACCTATGAGGCGATCACCAATCACCTCGACGACAAGAGACTGGAAGCCAAGGACACCTTTATCGAGGAGTACCTCACCGATCCCCTGAAGACGGCCGAGGACAAGCTCGTGATCAACGTGTTCGTGCCCCTGAAGTGAGAATGATGAAGAAGCCTGTTGCCCTTGTTACGTCCCTTACCACCGTCCTTGCCATCACGCTGCTGGCCGCGCCTGCGCGCGCCGACGACTTCCCCTCCGCAATCTCGGTGAGCGGCGAAGCCACGGTTTCCGCGGCGCCCGATCTCGCGCAGATCGATGCCGGCGTCGCCAACGATGCCAGGACGGCGAAGGAAGCCTCCGACGCCAACAACGCCGCGATGAACAAAGTGCTCGCGGCGCTGAAGGGCGCAGGGATCGCCGAGAAGGATTACCAGACCTCACGCTTGTCGCTTCAGCCGCAATACGGCCAGAACAAATCCACCGGCGCCACGCCCGTGGTCGGCTTCCGCGCCTCCAACCGCGTCACCGTCAAGATTCGCGACGTGACGAAGGTGGCCGGCATCATCGACACGCTGGTCGGCGCCGGCGCCAACGACATCGGCAACATCTCGTTCGAGGTGACGCAGGCGTCAAAACTGCTCGACGATGCGCGCGTGCAGGCGGTTGCCGATGCGCGCCGCAAGGCCGAGATCTACGCCAGGGCCACCGGCGTGACGCTGGGCGCGCCGCTCAGCGTCGCCGAAGGCGGCGCCCCGGTGCCGTTGTTCAAGGCGAGGATGGCGACGCCGCAAATGGCGCCAGCCGCTGTTGCGCCGGGCGAGGAAACGCTGTCGGTGACGGTGAATGTGAGCTGGGCGATCAAGCCTTAAGAGCAATGGGTCTCGTGTCCCGGACGCGCTGCGGCACGCAGTGACGCTGCGCAGAGCCGGGACCCAGCTGTATCCACAAACATCGGTGCATCGAGACAGGGGCCCCGGCTCAGCAGCGCACCACTAACGTGCTGCGCTGCGTCCGGGGCACGAGCGGTATGCGTGGAGAGAACTAAATCTCCACCACCTGCCCCGGCTTCATCGCCACGAACCGCTCCTGCGGAATCTTTGCGGCATCGAGCGCTTCCACCAGCGCTTTCGCCGGCGCGTCGATCGCTTCATCGGTCAGCTGGAACGTGCCGTGATGATGCCCGAGCGCTTGTTGCGCGCCGCAATCGGCCAGCGCCTTCACCGCATCTTCCGGATTCATGTGCTGATCGCGCATGAACCAACGCGGCTCGTAAGCGCCAATGGGAAGAATCGCCAGGCGCAGCGGCCCGTGCTTCTCGGCAACGCGGCGGAAGTGCCCGCCGTCGCCATAGCCGGAATCGCAGACGACGTAGATTTTCCCCGCAGGCGTCTCCAGCACGAAGCTCGCCCACAGCGCCTTGTTGCGATCGAACATGCCGCGCGCCGACCAGTGCCGGGTCGGCACCAGTGTCGCGGCGATGCCGCCGCCGAGCTCGACACGGTCGTGCCAGTCGAAGGCCTCGGCCTTGATGGTGGAATCGGCGCTGCGCATCGTCACGTCGTTGCCAAGCGGGGTCACCACGCGTGGCGCAAAATTCTTGGCGAGCCGCGACAGCGTCGCAATATCAAGATGGTCGTAATGCCCATGCGAGACCAGCACGACGTCGATCTTCGGCAGCTTCTCGAACGCGATGCCGGGATCGTTGTGCCGCTTCGGTCCGGCAAAGCTGACCGGCGAGACCCGCGAGGACCAGACGGGATCGACGAGGATGTTGAGGCCGCCGGCCTGGATCAGCCAGCTGGCGTGGCCGACGAAGGAAAGCCGCACCTTGTCGCCCTCGACTCGCTCCGGTGGCGTGTCGGCATAGGGGCTGGGCACCCAGTCGGGCCAGTCCGCGCGCTGCCCCCGGCCACCCAATTGCCAGCGCAGCACCTCCCCGAGCGATCGTGGCGGCGCCCCGTCGGGATCGAAGAAGGTCAGGCCGTCGAAATGGTCGGAGACCGGGCCGTCATAGGTTTTCATGCGGGATATCCAGAGGGAGGGCACGCCGACCAGCGCGGCGCCACCGCCAAGCAAGCCGAGAATATTGCGGCGGGTGATCGGCACCGGGCGGCTTCAGGGGTGGTTGGAGCGGTAAGACATCACCGGCTATATGGGCGGGGCGGCGGGAAAAGGAACCCATCGCCGAAAAGGCTCTGTTTTCAGAGCCTTGCCCTCCCAGAGGCGTCCCGGCACCCTAACTTTCCTTGACTTTTGGGCGGGAGCGGCGTTTAACCCCGCCACTTTCTCGGAAAGGCTTTCTTTTCGACCCGCCGACTGGCCCTGGAGGCCGGAGGTTAACGCCCGACAGCGCTGTGCGCCCTCGGGCGTAAAGGTGTTTGGAAGATCGCTTGCCAAGGAAGTGGTCATCCCCCGCCTTGTGCGCAATTGCGCACTGGGGCGTGGGATTCAGTACTCCGAGACGGCTCGGCTAGAACCGAAGCGCCGCGGCGTACTGGATGCCCCGGTCAAGCCGGGGCATGACAGTGGTGAACGCGGCAACCCTGCGCGAGCAGGACAAGGGACAAGTGCATTGTTCGACAATCTGTCGGAACGGCTTGGTGGCATTCTCGATCGTCTGACGGGGCGCGGTGCGCTGACCGAAAAGGACGTCGACGCCGCGATGCGCGAGGTGCGCCGCGCGCTGCTGGAAGCCGACGTCGCGCTCGAAGTCGTACGCAGCTTCACCGAGCGCGTCCGCGAGCAGGCGATCGGCGCCACCGTCGTCAAGTCGGTGACTCCAGGCCAGATGGTGGTCAAGATCGTCCATGACGAGCTGATCAACACGCTCGGCGCCGAAAGCCAGACCATCGACATCAATTCCGTGCCCCCGGTGCCGATCATGATGGTCGGCCTGCAAGGCTCCGGCAAAACCACCACCACCGCCAAGCTCGCCCGCCGCATGGTCCAGCGCGACAAGCGCAAGGTGCTGATGGCCTCGCTCGACATCTACCGTCCCGCGGCGATGGAGCAGCTGGCCGTGCTCGGCCGCGACCTCGACATTCCGACGCTGCCGATTGTCGCCGGCCAGCAGCCGGCTCAGATCGCAAAGCGCGCACTGGAAGCCGGCAAGCTCGGCGGCTACGACGTCGTGCTGCTCGACACCGCCGGCCGCACCACGCTCGACGAAGACATGATGGCGGAAGCGGCCGCGATCAAAGCCGCCGCTAATCCGCATGAAGTGCTGCTGGTCGCCGACAGCCTCACCGGCCAGGACGCCGTGAACCTTGCCCGTGCCTTCGACGAGCGCGTCGGCCTCACCGGCATCGTGCTGACGCGCGTGGACGGCGACGGCCGCGGCGGCGCGGCGCTGTCGATGCGCGCGGTCACCGGCAAGCCGATCAAGCTGCTCGGCACCGGTGAAAAGACCGATGCGCTGGAGGATTTCCATCCCGACCGTATCGCCGGCCGCATCCTCGGCATGGGCGACGTGGTCTCGCTGGTCGAGCGTGCCGCCGCCAATATCGACGCCGAAAAGGCCGCGCGCACCGCCGAGCGCATGCGCAAGGGTCAGTTCGACCTCAACGACATGCGCGAGCAGCTCTCGCAGATGGCGAACATGGGCGGCATCAGCGGCCTGATGGGCATGATGCCCGGCATCGCCAAGATGAAAAACCAGATCGCGGCCGCCGGCATCGACGACAAGATCCTGAAGCGCCAGGTCGCGGTGATCGATTCCATGACGCGCGACGAGCGCCGTCACCCGGACCTGCTCAAGGCCAGCCGCAAGAAGCGCATCGCTGCAGGCAGTGGCCAGAGCGTCGAGCAGGTCAACAAGCTGCTCAAGATGCACCGGAACATGGCCGACGTGATGAAGGCCATGGGTTCGGGCAAGCGCGGCCCGCTCGCCGGCATCGCACAGGCCATGGGTTTTGGCGGCGGCATGAAGATGCCCTCGCCGGAAGAGATGAAGGCGATGCAGGAGAAGATGCAGAGCGGCGGCGGACAGGGTCTGCCCAGCCTGCCGAAGGATCTGCCGCCTGGTCTTCGCTCGGGCCTGCCGAATTTGCCGGGGCTCACGGGCCTCAGCGGCAAGCCGACCCTGCCGGGGCTCGGCGGTTTTCCCGGCAAGAAGAAATGAGGAATTCGTCGCACGGGATCGCATCGGTCCCGCGCAACGCGGAATACCAATCAACCGAACAAAACGTACTTTGAAGGAGAACTGAATGTCCGTCGTTATCCGCCTCGCCCGCGCAGGCACCAAGAAGCGTCCCGTCTATCACGTCGTCGTCGCCGACTCCCGCTTCCCGCGCGATGGCCGCTTCATCGAGCGCCTCGGCTATTTCAACCCGCTGCTGCCGAAGGACAACGAGACCCGCCTGAAGCTCGACATGGACAAGGTCAAGGCCTGGCTCGCCAAGGGCGCGCAGCCGTCCGACCGCGTGTCGCGTTTCCTCGACGCCGCCGGCGTCAAGAAGCGCGAAGCGCGCAACAACCCCGAGAAGGCCGTGCCGCGCAAGGAGCGCAAGGCGCAGGCCGAAGCCGCCGCGAAGGGTTAAGGCTCGACCATGTCGGCGCTGGTCTGCGTCGCGCGGATCGGCGCCGCGCATGGTGTGCGCGGTGCGGTCAAATTATGGACCTTCACCGAAGATCCCTTTGCCGTCAGGCACTACGGTCCGCTTTCGTCCAAGGACGGCAAGCGCCAGTTCGAGGTCGCGCAGGCGCGCGAAGCGAAAGATCATCTGGTCGCGACGTTCAAGGGCGTCACGACCCGCGATGAGGCCGAGCGCCTCAACGGCATCGAGCTCTACGTCGCGCGCGACAAGCTGCCCGCGACCGACGAGGACGAATATTACCACACCGACCTGATCGGGCTCGCCGCCGTCACCACTGACGGCGATGCGCTCGGCCGCGTGCTCGCGATCCATAATTTCGGCGCCGGCGACATCATCGAGATCGCGCCACCCAAGGGCCCGACGCTGCTGCTGCCGTTTTCGAACGCAGTGGTGCCGGAGGTCGATCTTGCCGGCGGGCGCGTCGTCATCGCCCTGCCACAGGAGGTCGAGGGCGGGGACGAAGGCAAGGCTTCGTCATCGTGACGGAGCGGTAACCGCTCGCTAACAAAGCTCGCGAAATCTTCACTTGCATCAAACATCCGGCTCGTTCACGCTTGGGTTGCATCGCCCTCCCACGCGCTTCCCGAACACCGGAGCTCCAAATGCTGCGCTGCTGTCTTCTGGCAACGATCGGCCTGCTCGCATCAATGAGCGTCCTCCACGCGCAGACGCCGCCGAGCCCTCCGCCCGCAGCCGAGGCCCCACCCGTCGAAGCCATGGAAGAGCCGCAACTCGGCGACCACTGGACCTATGAGCTCCGCGACGAGATCACGGGCGATCTCAAATCAACGATGACGCACACCATTACGGACGTCACTGCCGCCGAAATCAGCATCCGCGTTGCGATGGTCGGCAAGAATGACAGCGGCTTCCAGACCTATAATCGCTCGTGGGACGTGCTCAGCGGCCTCTGGCGTTTCACGCCAAACGACGGGATGGGCATTCGCGCCCCACTGGAGGTCGGCAAGAGCTGGTCGGTGAAATCGACCGCCTTCAACGGCGCGAATGGCGCCAGCCTCAAAATCTCGGGGACGTCGAAGGTCACGGCCAAGGAGACCATCACCACGCGTGCCGGCACGTTCGAGGTCTACAAGATCGAGACATCGATCGAATCGCGAAACGCCAATGACGCGACGAAGAAATTCCTGACCGAGCAACAGACCTGGTATGCGCCGGCGATCGATCATTGGGTGAAGCGCGCAACCGTCAACCGATCCGAAGGCAGGGTTCGCGACCGGGCCCAGATCGAGCTGGTTGAATACGGCCGCCGCTGACCGGTCGGGCAGGGAAGAAAGACATGGTGGGGACGTTCTGATGCTTCGTCAATCGATGATCGCGGCCGCTTGCCTGCTTGCAGCAAGCACATCGGCCTGGGCCGCCGGCGAGGCGCCGGCAACGCCGGCCGCAAAGCCTGTCGTCGCAATGGAGGAGCCTCAGCAAGGCGACTTCTGGACCTACGAGGTGCACGACGAAATCAGCGGAAAGGTGAGCGCGGTCCGCAAGCACCTCGTTACCGAGGTCTCGCCGACCGAGATCGGCGTCCGCGTCACGACCGAAGGCAAGGAGTCCCAGGGCCTGATCGTCTATGATCGATCGTGGAATTTGAAGAACGCGGGTGAATGGAAACATCAACCCAGCGACGGCAGCGGCATCCGTACGCCCCTGAAGGTTGGCGACAGCTGGACTTTCTCCGGCGACGACGTCAACAACAGCAAGGGCAACATCTGGAAGCGCTCGGGCCATTCGAAGGTCGTCGCCCAGGAGAGCATCACGACCAAGGCCGGCACGTTCGAGACGTACAAGATCGAATCGACGCTGATGAGGCGCCCGACCAATGATCCGACCCGCAAGAACGACATCGCGGCCGTGGTCTGGTACGCGCCGGCCATCGACCATTGGGTGAAGCGCACCTTTGCCTCGCGGGGTAACGGCCATCTGCTGATCAACAACACCCTCGAGCTCGTCGAATACGGCCGCAAGAACTGAAGGCCTTCGACGTTTGGGTTTGTCGACGAATCACGGCTTCGCTGGCTCAGCCTGTCCGGCGGCCCTGCTGCTCGAGCCAGTCGCAGAACACCGCGCGATGCGGATCGTCGGCGCGTCCTTCCGGAAAGTACGCAAAGTAGCTGCGGGCCGGCAGGCTGATGTCCGGGAACGGCGTCACCAGACGTCCGGCGGCGAGATCGTCGGCGATCAATGCCGTCGGTCCCATGGCGACGCCGAGGCCGTCGAGTGCCGCCTGAAGCGTCAGGTAGAAATGATCGAAGGTCAGCGACGCCGCGCCCTCCAGCGCTGACTCGCCTGCATCCGTCAGCCAGTCGCGCCACAGCCGCGGCATCGAGGTGACGTGCAGCAGCGTATGCCGGCTGAGATCCGCGACCTCCGTCAGCGGCAGCTTCGCGAGCAGCGCCGGACTGCACACCGGCAGCCGCTGCTCCGACAGCAGGAAGCGCGACGCAAAGCCGTGAAAGGTGTCGGGACCGCCGCGGATCACCACGTCGAACAGCTCGGGCAGCGCGTCCACCTGGTCGTTCGACGTCGACAGCCGCACCTCGATATCGGGATGCTCAGTGCGAAACCTCGTCATGCGCGGCAACAGCCAACGCAGGCTGAAGGTCGCGAGCGCGTTGACCCGCAGCACCGCGGCCGGCGCCTCGCCGCGGCGCTTGCGATGCTGCTGCACGGCCGCCGAGACGCGGTCGAGCGCGGGCGCGAACTCCGCGAGCAGCGCAGCGCCGGCCGGCGTCAGCACCACCCGTCGCACCGATCGCCGGAACAGCGCCGGCGGCCCGAGCCAGCTCTCCAGCAGGCGGATCTGCTGGCTGACCGCGCCATGCGTGACGCCAAGCTCGACGGCGGCCTCCTTGAAGCTGCCGAGCCGGGCCGCCGCCTCGAAGGCGCGGATAGCATTCAGGGGTGGCAGGCTGCGGCGAGGAACGAACATGAGCCATATAATAGAATTTCTAGCACATGACCCCATACTGGTTTGTGACAGTTTCTTGAAGGCCGCATAAAGGAGGCCAAAGCACTTACAAAGTTACAGCTTTCGGCAGCTCCGGGTTTGAAGTCTTGGCCAATCTTCCTTCAAATTTTCTATCGCAATCGCGAACGACCGCTCCCGATGAGGAGACCCTGAGCAAGCCGCGCCGCACGCTCGCGGCCACCGGCCTCAACCACGCCCTGCACGACGGCTATACCGACCTGATCTACGTGCTGCTGCCGGTCTGGCAGGCCGAGTTCGCACTCAGCTACGGGCTTCTGGCGGTGATGCGCGGGCTCTATTCCGGCGCCATGGCCGGACTGCAAATCCCGGTCGGCCGCCTCGCCGAGCGGATCGACGGCAAGATCCTGCTTGTGCTCGGAACGATGCTGGCCGCGCTCGGCTATGTCCTGGCCGGACTGTCCGGCAGCGTCGCGGGACTGGGCCTGGCGCTCCTGGTCTCAGGCGCGGGCTCGAGCACGCAGCATCCGCTCGCCTCGGCCGCAGTGTCGCGCGCCTATGGCAAGGCGGCGCGCGGACCGCTCGGCATCTATAATTTCAGTGGCGATCTCGGCAAGGCCACGCTTCCCGCGCTGACGGCGATGCTGCTGGTGATCATGTCCTGGCGGCACGCGCTGCTTCTGATCGCGCTGATGGGTCTGCTCGTCGCGCTCTGTCTCGCGCTGCTGATGCCGGCCGTCGGCAAGGGCTTTGCGCAAAAATCAACGGTCACGACGCACGGCACGCATGCCGGCCGCGGCGGATTCTCCTGGCTGCTCGCGATCGGAATTCTCGACAGCGCGGTGCGGATGGGCTTCCTCACCTTCTTACCCTTCCTGCTGCGCGACAAGGGCGCCTCGGTGCCGACCAGCGGCGTCGCGCTGGCGATGCTGTTCATCGGCGGCGCCGCCGGCAAATTCACCTGCGGCTGGCTCGGCGCGCGGGTCGGCACGATCCGCACCGTGCTGCTGACCGAGGGCGGCACGGCCGCGCTGATCATCGCGGTGCTGGCGTTGCCGCTGATCCCGGCCATCATCGTGCTGCCGCTGCTCGGCGTGATGCTCAACGGCACATCCTCGGTGCTCTACGGAACCGTCCCCGAGCTCACATCGCCTGATCGCACCGAGCGCGCCTTCGCGCTGTTCTACACCGGCACGATCGGATCGGGCGCAACCGCGCCGGTGCTCTATGGCCTGCTCGGTGACGCCCTTGGTCCGACGCTGGCGACCGTGGCTACGGCCGTCACGGCCCTTGCCATCTGCCCGCTCGCGCTGCTGCTGGGATCGCATCTCGCCGACGACCGGCGAACCTGAACGGCCCAAGGTCTCGACCTCTCGGCCGCGATGCCCTAACCAACGGCCATGACGAACCCTTCACCCTGGCGCGCGACGGTGCTGACGCTGTTTCCGGAGATGTTTCCGGGGCCACTCGGCGTGAGTCTCGCCGGGCGGGCGCTGGCTGGCGGGCTCTGGGAGCTCGAGGCGCGGGACATCCGGGCCTCCGCCACCGACCGCCATCGCAGTGTCGACGATACACCCGCCGGCGGCGGACCGGGCATGGTGCTGCGGGCTGATGTTCTGGCGGCGGCCATCGATGCTGCCGAGATCGGCCAAGATCCTTCAAAAGACCGGCCGAAACTGCTGATGAGCCCGCGCGGTCGGCCATTGACCCAGGCCCGGGTGGCCGAGCTTGCCAGGGGCTCCGGTCCCCTGATCGTCTGTGGCCGCTTCGAAGGGATCGACCAGCGGGTGATCGAGGGGCGCGGCCTGGAGGAGGTCTCGATCGGCGATTACGTGCTCTCCGGCGGCGAAATCGCCGCATTGGCCTTGATCGACGCCTGTGTCCGGCTGCTGCCGGGGGTGATGGGCAAGGAGGCCTCGGGAACCGAGGAGAGCTTCTCCGACGGCCTGCTCGAATACCCCCAATACACCCGTCCGCAGCTGTTCGAGGGGGTTCCGATCCCGGAAATCCTGACCTCCGGCGACCATGCCAGGGTCGCGGCCTGGCGGCGGGAGCAATCCGAGGCGCTGACGGCGGCCCGGCGGCCGGATTTGTGGGCTCAGATCCCGGCCAAAGTCCCGAATCGGGCCCGTCGCCAAAAAACGCCAAAAAACAAGACAGACGGGTGACAAACGCTCCGGCTTGCCTTATAGCAGCGGCCAAATCCGCAATGGCTGGATAGACGAATTTCGCGCAGCCCCCGTTTCCAAGGCTGGGCGCGCCGATGGAGATTTACCCATGAACCTGATCCAACAGCTCGAAAAAGAGCAATTCGACAAGCTCTCCGCCAGCAAGGAGATTCCGGAGTTCGGCCCCGGCGACACCGTGATCGTCAACGTGAAGGTGGTCGAAGGCGACCGTACCCGCGTGCAGGCCTATGAAGGCGTCTGCATCGGCCGTTCCGGCGGCGGTCTCAACGAGAGCTTCACCGTCCGCAAGATCTCCTATGGCGAGGGCGTGGAGCGCGTGTTCCCGGTGATGTCGCCGATGATCGACTCGATCAAGGTGGTGCGCCGCGGCAAGGTGCGTCGCGCCAAGCTCTATTACCTGCGTCAGCTGCGCGGCAAGTCGGCCCGCATCGTCGAGAAGACCGAGCACGCCAAGGCCGTCAACGAGTAAGCTCCGCCTCACCAGGCAAGTTTTCGAAAGCGCGGGGCTCGGCTCCGCGCTTTTTGTTTTGGCAGGACGCCCTCCCCGACCTCGTCATTGCGAGCGAAGCGAAGCAATCCAGAGTCCTTCCGCAGAGGCAGTCCTGGATTGCTTCGTCGCAAGGGCTTCTCGCAATGACGATGCCGCTAGACACTCGCGCTTTAACTCCCGCATGCTATATAGCTTCTAGAATGTTTCCAGATCAGACCAGTTCCTCGTCCGTCAAGCGCATCGTCATCGACGATCGCTCGCGGCTGCCTGGCCGGTTCTTCGGACGCTTCGCGACCTCGGCAACGTCAGAGCTTAGTCCCGCAGCTTAAAGGCTGCGCTGAAGACGATTTTGTTGCCCCGCGCGTGACCCCGCGCTCTTCGCTGACACACATTCTTCGGAGCTGACGCTCATGTCCAAGCCCACCACATTGTACGACAAGATCTGGAACGACCATCTGGTGCACGAAGCCGACGACGGCACCTGCCTGCTCTATATCGACCGCCATCTGGTGCACGAGGTGACCTCGCCGCAGGCGTTCGAAGGCCTGCGCGCCACCGGCCGCAAGGTGCACTCGCCCGAGAAGACGCTCGCGGTCGTCGACCACAACGTGCCGACCACCGATCGCACCAAGCCGAACCCCGATCCTGAAAGCATCGAGCAGATCAAGGCGCTGGCCGACAACGCCAAGGAATTCGGCATCGAATATTACGACGAGTTCGACAGGCGCCAGGGCGTCGTTCACGTCATCGGCCCCGAGCAGGGCTTTACCCTGCCCGGCACCACCATCGTCTGCGGTGACAGCCACACCTCGACGCATGGCGCGTTCGGCGCGCTCGCGCACGGCATCGGCACGTCGGAAGTCGAGCATGTGCTGGCGACGCAGACGCTGATCCAGAAGAAGGCCAAGAACATGCGCGTCACCGTCGACGGCAAATTGCCCGACGGCGTGACCGGCAAGGACATCATCCTGGCCATCATCGGCGAGATCGGCACCGCGGGTGGTACCGGCTACGTGCTGGAATACGCCGGCGACGCGATCAGCGCGCTCAGCATGGAAGGCCGCATGACGGTCTGCAACATGTCGATCGAAGGCGGCGCCCGCGCCGGCCTGGTCGCGCCCGACCAGAAGGCCTATGACTTCCTGCGTGGCCGTCCGAAGGCGCCGAAGGGCGCGGACTGGGATGCGGCGATGCGCTACTGGGAGCGCTTGCGCTCCGACGAGGGCGCGCATTTCGACCACGAGCTGCGCCTCGACGCCGCAAAACTGCCGCCGATCGTGACCTGGGGCACCAGCCCCGAGGACGTGATCTCGGTCACCGGCATCGTGCCTGATCCTGACAAGATCGCGGACGAGGCCAAGCGCATCTCCAAGCACCGTGCGCTGAAATACATGGGCCTGACCGCGGGCACGAAGATCACCGACATCAAGCTCGACCGCATCTTCATTGGCTCCTGCACCAACGGCCGCATCGAGGACTTACGCGCTGCCGCGAAGATTGCTGAAGGCAAGACCGTTTCAGCGCATGTCAATGCCATGGTCGTGCCCGGCTCCGGTCTCGTGAAGGAGCAGGCCGAAGCCGAAGGTCTGGACAAGATCTTCATCAAGGCCGGCTTCGAATGGCGCGAGCCCGGTTGCTCGATGTGCCTCGCCATGAACCCGGACAAGCTGGCGCCGGAAGAGCGCTGCGCCTCGACCTCGAACCGCAACTTCGAGGGCCGCCAGGGTTTCAAGGGCCGCACGCATCTGGTGTCGCCGGCGATGGCGGCAGCCGCCGCGATCGCCGGTCACTTCGTTGACATCAGGGAGTGGCGGTAAGCCGCTCCCCGCAATTGTAGCGATTACGGCAAACCGCCATTAATCGGCGTCACCCACATTGTGTCCTCGCGACGGTTTCGCGAGGACACACCTCATGGCCAACAAGCCCGAATATGTCGACCTGATCAGCGACGCCACGCGCCAGCACCGGCGGCGCGCGACGCCGCTGCGCATCGTCGCCAAGCCCGAGGTCGAGGAGACCTCGAAGCTCAGCCGCTGGCCGCCGGCG
Organism: Bradyrhizobium sp. GW821-FHT13H05; assembly: GCF_058804065.1. Classification (NCBI taxonomy): domain Bacteria; kingdom Pseudomonadati; phylum Pseudomonadota; class Alphaproteobacteria; order Hyphomicrobiales; family Nitrobacteraceae; genus Bradyrhizobium; species Bradyrhizobium sp. GW821-FHT13H05. The sequence goes on from NZ_JBXAPO010000020.1 coordinate 99,330, forward strand.
ATGTTCAAGCAGTGGAAGATCGAGAACCTGATGCGGTGGAAGTCCGCATCATGGAAGCTGAAGGATTGGCTGTAGGTGATGATGTCATTCCGGGGCGCCCGAAGGGCGAGCCCGGAATCTCGAGATTCCGGGTCTGGCGCTTACGCGCCATCCCGGAATGACGGCGCTAACTCACATCACCAATAATACCGGTAGGGATGATGCCAGCGATGCCAGCGGCAGACGCGGCGCGGACCGTAATAGGTCCAGATGATCCGGCAGCGGCGCGGATGGTGGTAATAGGGATAGTAGCCGCCGTAATAATAGCGCCGGTGGAAGTGGCGATAGCCGTAATGCGGGCGATAGACTCCGTAGCGATGGAATCCGCCTCCGCCATAGTGACGAACGCCGCCGTAGCGAATGCCGCCGCCGTGAAAGGCCGGCGCGGCGCGGAAGCCGCCGCCATGGAAGCCGCCGAAATGTCCGCCGCCGCCGTGGAAGCCACCACCACGGAAGCCGCCACCGCCGTGGAAACCGCCACCATGTCCACCACCACCACCGCCGCCGTGGCGAACCTGCGTGATCATGTCGTCGCTTGCAGTCTTAGCCGCCGGCAACGCGGTCGGATTGATCGGTGTCATCGCTTCAGCACGTTGCGCAGTCCCGGCCGACAACATCAGCGTGGCAACGGCCGCAAGCCCGAGCAAACGCATCGGGCTTGTCCCAGCACCCAAGATCCTCAGCATGGAATTCTCCCTGAAATCTGACAGCGGCGTCGCGGCGCAGCGTCTGCGCCGCCACTGTTCATTTGGCTGTTCGTTCGCGGTCGCTCCCAAGATTAAATTAGGGACAGCGACGTGAACGCCTCATGAATGAACGAGGCAGCGCGCGCGGCGTCACCAAAACGGCCCATAGCCGATCACGAAGGGCGCAGGCACGCCGTAAGGATAAGGCCTGTAGTAGACCGGCCGCGCGTAATAAGGCGGATCACGGCGCGCAGCCGGCTGCGCTACCTCATAGTATCGCGCGTGTTTCCGTACATCGAAAACAGCACGCCCCGCCGAGGCATCCGGCTTCGTCATTCTCTGCGCCGCGGACGCGTGCGGCAGACTGGCGGCAAGCGCAACAGCCAATGCAAACCATCTCACCATGACGACCTCCGCCCTGAAGATGCGGGCATCACGCGGCCGTCTGCAAGTTAAAACAGGCCCGGAGATCCGGGCCTGTTCCTGATGATCGACCGCCAATCACCAACGGCGATGATGCCAGCGGTGCCCGCGCCAGTGAGGACGGCGCCAATGATGGCGATGCCAGCGGACCTCGGTGGTCGGCGTGACTTCATCCTGCACCGATTGCGCGGCACCCGGATTGATCAGCGACACTGCCTGCGCACGCTCGACCGGCGCGGCGAGGACGAGCAACGCACCGGCGGCCGCGAGGCCGAACATCTTCAAAGACTGCATTTGGTTGGATCTCCTGACATCGTTCTTGCGGTGCACGCGCTGACCCGACGTTACGACACAAGGACTAGAGCTGAGCTCTAGAGCCTCAAGCTTGAATCGGCTATGGATGAACGCGCCCCGGACATGAATGCAGAAGGCGCGCAACAAGTTCCTGAGATCACGCGCAACATTTCAGGCGCCACCAAAACCGGCCGTCAGCGACGAACGTATCTTCTGGTCAAGCGAATGCAGGAGATGGTCATGCCGAATTCCCGCGGATTGCGGATATCTCGCCTCGCGATCACAGTGAGCCTTGCGCTCGGTGCGAGCTCCGCGCTTGCCGCGCAGGGACCGGGCGTCGAGGCCGGCGCTGCAAGCCCACTCACGCAGCTCGTGATGGCGGTGCTGGTCTATGGCGCGTCTGCGCTCGTCGTCGGCGCCGGCCTGATTGGCGCGCTACGTGGCTAGTCAGCCCCGGCGCCAATAGCAGCTCATATGCGGCACGATCACGGTGCCGCTGGGCCGATATTCCTGCACGTAGGTGGCATTGCATTCGCGGACCGCGTCGGGGCCGGGATTGTAGCGCGGATAGACGCCGTCAGGGCTGTAATAGGGCGTGACGCGCAGGCGCGCCGGAGGCCGCTTGCGCGGCGGCGGGGCGTCGGGCGAGGCGGTCTGGGCGAGCCGGATCTCGGGGCTGGCGGTCTGCGCCTGAGCGCCAACACAAATTTGCGAAAACAACCCCATGCACAGTAGCGTCAGCGCTGTTTTCGCTCGCATTTTACCGCCCACCTGAATGGTCCCATTCGAGGCCCCACGCTCCCCGTTTTGGCGGCGTCCGTCAACCTCGCCGCGCTTATAAAGCCTGATGCATCGTCGCGGAACCCACGCTAAGAGGGACAGCATGTGGACGGAATTGAAAGCCCCCTCGCTGGCCGAGATGGAAGCGATGGCACATGCGGTGTTCGAGCGCCTGCCGGCGGAATTTCGCGGCCTCTGCGAGGGCGTGATCCTCCGCGTCGACGACTTCCCGACCGAGGAGGTCCTCGACGAGATGGAATGCGAGAGCGAGTTCGACCTGCTCGGCCTGTTCCAGGGCGTCGGCCTGCCCCAGCAGAGTTTTGGCGACGTGGCGCGGCTGCCCAACATGGTCTGGCTCTACCGCCGGCCGATCCTGGACTACTGGGCCGAGCACGATGAAAGCCTCGGCCACATCGTCCGCCACGTCCTGATCCACGAGATCGGCCACCATTTCGGCCTATCGGACGACGATATGGCGGCGATCGAGGCTCAGGCAGAGTAGGACGCGGGCGTCTCAAGTCGTGGTGCAGGGAGAAGCATCGTCAGTCGATAGTCGGACCACCCGGCGAGCGACAGCGACACCTGCTGATAGTGCAGCAGCCCCATGGTCGGATGATCGAACGCACGCGCGCCGCCTTCGCGCGCCAGGACCCCCTGCGTGTCCCAGCAGCGTTCGAAATCGGGGCTTCCCAGTCTCAGCTCCTCCACCAGCCGACGAATCTCCGGATCGTCCGAGTAAGCTGTCACCGCGGCGCGGAACTCCGCGACGACACGACGTGCGCGGGAGGTCCAGTCAAGGATCAGGGTTCGTGCCTCAGGCCTGAGGAAGATGTAGCGCAGCAGATTTTTCTCGCCGTCGGCGTCGAGCCATCCCGCAAACAGAACGGACGCCTTCGCATTCCAGCGACGCGCCCGCCATGTGCGATCGAGGATGTAGGCGGGTCCAGCGATCGCATCGACGCAGGCCAGGATCTCGTCAGGCGGATCATCCCTCGTGCCCGGACGTTCGGGATCGCGCTTGCCGGCAACTTCGAAGAGATAGCCGCGCTCGGCCCGTGACAGGCGCAATCCGCTGGCAAGGCGCGCAAGTGCCGAAGCGGAGACGGACACATCGCGCGCCTGTTCGATCCAGGTGTACCAGGTGACGCTCAATCCGCAGAGCTGGGCCACCTCCTCGCGCCGCAGGCCGGGCGTGCGCCGTCGTGGGCCCGTGGCGAGGCCGAATTCCGCCGGAGACTGGCGCTCCCGGAGCGCCCGCAGGAAGGCACTGAGCGAGAGCGCCGGAGCGGCTGGGTCTGTTCCCTTCATGGTGGTTTTTATACCAGCATAAATAGCATTCTTAAACGGGTATATCGGATGTGCTAGCTCTATGTCGCGGCGGCGCCGCCGCACAGAGGACGCACGGACATGGGCAAGCAATTCGCCGGGATCGAACCGGAGCACCGGGCTTTCATCGAGCGGCAGAAGATCTTCTTCGTCGCGAGCGCCCCGCCGAAGGGACGCATCAACGTATCCCCCAAGGGCCTGTCCTCATTCCGGGTGCTCGGAGACACCGATGTCGCCTACCTCGATTGCACCGGCAGCGGCAGCGAGACCCGCGCGCACCTGATGGCCTCCGACGACAAGCGGTTGACCATCATGTTTTGCGCCTTCGATGGCCCCCCGATGATCCTGCGGCTCTATGGCCAGGGCCGGTCGCTGATGCGCGGCACGCCGGAATATGCCGATCTCGCCCCCGGGTTCGAGGACGTCGCCGGGGCACGCCAGATCGTCCGTCTCTCGGTCGACCTCGTGCAGACGTCGTGCGGCATGGGCGTGCCGCTGTTCGACTACAGGCAGGAGCGCGACAGCCTCGTGCGCCATTGGACGAGGCAGGGCGTCAACAATTTGCGAAAATACTGGGGCCTGAAGAACATGAAGAGCATCGACGGCCTGCCGACCGGCTTTGCCCCTGACCTCATGGCTCCGCCGATCTGACAGACCAAGACTGCCGAATCCGGCCTAGGATTCGCGTATCAACCGGGCTAAACAGCCCTCCCCTGACTTCGAACCAGGAAGCCCAAGATGGACAAGTTCACCACGCTGGAAGGCGTCGCGGCGCCGCTGAAGATCATCAATGTCGACACCGACATGATCATTCCGAAGCAGTACCTCAAAACCATCAAGCGCACCGGCCTTGGCAAGGGGCTGTTCTCCGAGCAGCGCTACAAGGACGACGGCAGCGAGAACCCGGACTTCGTCCTCAACCAGCCCGCCTATCGCAATGCGAAGGTGCTGGTCGCCGGCGACAATTTCGGCTGCGGCTCGAGCCGCGAGCACGCGCCCTGGGCGCTGCTCGACTTCGGCATCCGCTGCGTGATCTCGACCTCGTTCGGCGACATCTTCTACAACAACTGCTTCAAGAACGGCATTCTGCCGATCCGCGTTGCCCAGGAAGACCTCGACAAGCTGTTCGACGACGCCGAGCGCGGCGCCAACGCGACCCTGACGATCGACCTGCCGAACCAGGAGATCCGCGGCCCCGACGGCGGCAAGGTCAAGTTCGAGATCGACCCGTTCCGCAAGCACTGCCTGATCAACGGCCTCGACGACATCGGTCTCACCATGGAGAAGAAGTCGTCGATCGACAGCTACGAAGAGAAGCTCAAGAGCGAACGCGCCTGGGCGTGATCTTCGATTTTCGTTCGAGCCCCGGTGCGATGAGCGCCGGGGCTTTTTCTTTGCCCTGAATCCCTTGTAGCCTGCACGCATGCTGCCCGACATCGTCACCTTCTGGCACGGCCCGATGGACGCACTGCGCCAGACCTGTCTGCGCTCGCAGCTGGCTGCCGGCCACAAGGTCACGGTCTACAGCTTTGACACCATCCCCGGCCTGCCCGCCGGTGTCGGCAATGCGGATGCCGAAGCAATCCTGCCGCATGCGTTCTCCGAACGGTTGCGGCCGCCGCAGCCGGACGGCAGCTGGCGCGACTGGACCACGCTCCAGTTCAGCGATTTCTTCCGCATGAAGCTGATGGCGAAGAGCCTCGGCCTCTGGCTCGATGCCGACGTGCTGCTGCTGAGGCCCGTCGAGATCGATCCGGCAAAACCGTACTTCGCCTGGGAGCGGCCGCGCCAGCTCGGCAATTCCGTGATTTATCTTCCGCCCGAGCACGGCATCGTCGCCGCCTTCGAAGAGCTGATGGAGCAGGAGGAGCTGACGCCGAACTGGCTGTCGGTGCGCCATCGGATCACCTTCATGATGCGCCGCCTGCGCGGCGGCTCGAACCGTCTCTCCGATATTCGGGTCGCGATTTTTGGGCCGGCCGCACTGACCGCGCTCGCGCGCCGCACCGGCGCGTTGCAAAACGCCCTGCCGAAGCAATCGTTCTACGCCGTGCATGCCGAGCCGAAATTGTTCTTCGACCCATCGAGCTATCTCGGCCTCGTCACCGCCCCCGAGATCATCGGCCTGCACATCTCGCCGAAGGGCCGCGGCGGCGAGAAGCCGATTCCGGGCAGCCTGTATGCGTGGGCGGCGGAGAGATTCGCGTAGCTCTCCTCCGTGTCCCGGACGCGGTGCAGCGTGCAACGCTGCTCCGCAGAGCCGGGACCCAGCAATGCGGCGAGATGGGCCCCGGCTCAGCGGCGCACCACTACGTGCTGCGCCGCGTCCGGGGCACGAAACCATTTTCCTCGGCACATCTCATTTGATCCAGCGCAACGCGCTTCTGCACCATTGTGCCTAATGTCGCTCAAATTCCACGATCCCAACGGAGCTTCGCATGAGCACCGCCAGCAGGCCTTATCCCATCGTTCAGGATCTCATCGAGTCCTTCGCCAATTGGCTGAAGCATCGCCGCGAGCTGAACGAGATGCGGCAGCTCGACCGCGCCGATTTCGACCGGATCGCAAGCGATCTCAGGATCGCGCCTGACGATCTCGAGGAGCTGGTCCGCCACGGCAAGCATGCCGCCGACGAACTGCCGAAGATGCTCGAGCAGCTCGGCATCAACGCCGAAGGGCTCGGCCGGGCACAGCCGTTGCTGCTGCGCGACATGGAGCGGGTCTGCTCGCTCTGCAACAACAAGGGACAGTGTGACCGCGATCTTGCCAGCGGCACCGCGGCGGAGAACTATCACGGCTATTGCGCCAACGCCTCGACGCTGGAATCGCTCGATCGCGCGGATCTTGCGCCACGCTGAGATACGGCAAAGGGGTTTTCGCTGCCAAGTGGCCGTCGACGACGGCTGACAATGTCACGCGTGAGCCAGAATATTGACCAGTCGTCCGAAAGGATCGCGCACGTAAAACCTGCGTACGCCCCACGGCTCCGTCGCAGGCCCATACTCCAATGGAACGCCGGCTCGCTCCATTCTGCGCAATGCTTCATCCAGGTCATCGACTTCGATCGAAAGATCCGGCACCGGCGCACCTGAGCCGCCTTCACTTGCGATGCTCAGTTGAGGTGTCATTGTCGATGAGGCCGCGAATGTCGCGATCCATCCCTGGTCCATGACGACCTCCAAGCCGAGGATGTCCTGGTAGAATTGGCGCGCCTGCGATACGTCAGCCGCAGCGATGTTCGTGACGATGCGTTTCACCTTCATGGAGCGGCTCTCTGCTCTTCCGGCGACACAACTAGCCCTTCCCCATCGCCGCGATCGCGTCCGCGATCTCGATCGTGCGCCGCGCCATGTCGGCGTGCAGGCGCTCGACCATCGCGCCATCCAGACGGATCGCGCCGCGCGAGACGTTCTCCGGCAGCTCGAACGCCGCAATGATCTTGCGGGCGCGCGCGATGTCCTCCTCGGGCGGCGTGAAGATGGCGTTGCAGGCGTCGATCTGCGAGGGGTGGATCAGCGTCTTGCCGTCGAAGCCGAGATCGCGGCCCTGCGCGCATTCGGTGGCAAAGCCGTCGGGATTGTTGATGTCGCTGTAGGGGCCGTCGAGGATCTCGAGGCCGGCGGCGCGCGTTGCCAGGATGCAGTGGGTGATCATCGGGATCATGGCGGCGCGGCCAGGCAGCATCTTGATCCGCGTCTCGCGCGAGATGTCGTTCGGGCCGAACACGAAGCCTGACAGGCGCCTCGATGGATCGCGCCCGGCCGCAGCCAGTTCCTCCGCATGCAGCACGGCGCGCGCCGTCTCGATCATGGCCCAGACTTTTACGGTCGGCGCGGCGCCGAGCTCGGCAAGGCGTGCACCGATTGTCTGGAGGTCCTCGACGCTGGAGACTTTTGGAACCAGGATGCCATCAGGCGAGGCCTTGGCGGCCATCGCGACGTCATCGGCCCACCAGGGCGTGTCGAGGCCGTTGGTCCGGATCAGGATCTCGCGCTTGCCGAACCCCTTGGCCGCGATCGCAGCGGCGATGCCGTCGCGCGCCGCCGCCTTGGCGTCGGGGGCGACCGAATCTTCCAGATCGAGGATCAGACCGTCGGCGGCCAGATTCCGCGCTTTTTCCAGCGCGCGGGGGTTTGAGCCGGGCATGAACAAATGGCTGCGGCGCGGGCGGGTCATGCAAGCGTTCCTTCCGGTTTCCTCGAACCTGTTCTGACCGAAGCCGATAGCATCTGGCATGCCTATTCGAAAGGCTTGTTCGCCCCTGCGGCTTATGGTTAGGCATAGGCCATGGTCACATTCCCGAAGCATTTGCTGGAAGGCTACCAGGCCTTCGCCACCCAGCGGCTGCCGACCGAGCAGAGCCGCTACCGCGAACTGTCGGTGAAGGGGCAGTTCCCGGAAGTGATGGTGATCGGCTGCTGCGACAGCCGCGTCTCGCCCGAGGTCATCTTCGACGTCGGCCCGGGCGAACTCTTCGTCGTCCGCAACATCGCCAATCTGGTGCCGGTGTATCAGCCCGACGGCAACGCGCATGGCGTCTCGGCTGCGCTGGAATATGCCGTGACGGTGCTGAAGGTGAAGCACATCGTGGTGCTCGGCCACGCGCAATGCGGCGGCATCCGCGCCTTCGTCGACAAGATCGAGCCGCTCACGCCGGGCGACTTCATCGGCAAATGGATGCAGATGTTCATCAAGCCGGGCGAAGTGGTCGAGCAGCGCGACCACGAGACCATGGCGCAATTCGTCGAGCGCATCGAGAAGGCCGCGGTGTTCCGCAGCCTAGAAAACCTGATGACGTTTCCGTTCGTGCAGAAGGCGGTCGACAGCGGCCAGATGCAGACCCACGGCGCCTATTTCGGCGTCGCGGAGGGATCGCTGTTCGTGCTGGACAAGGCGAGCAAGGAATTCAAGAACGCGCGCGGCGCGGCGTGAATTCGTTACGCGTAGGGCGGATTAGCGAAGCGTAATCCGCCGCTGTTCGTATCCGCAGAGACAGAAGAGGTGGATTACGCCTTCGGCTAATCCACCCTCCGGCGCCGGAGTTACGCCGCCTTCTTCTTCGCGCTGATCAGCTTGCGGTTGATCAGCACTTCCGCGATCTGGATCGCGTTGAGGGCTGCGCCCTTGCGAAGGTTGTCGGACACGCACCAGAGCACGAGACCGTTCTCAACCGTCGCGTCCTCGCGGATGCGGCTGATATAGGTGGCGTCCTCGCCGGCGGCTTCATACGGCGTGGCATAGCCGCCGGACTCCTGCTTGTCGATGACGAGGCAGCCGGGCGCCTTGCGCAGGATGTCGCGCGCCTCGTCCGCGCTGATCGGATTCTCGAACTCGATGTTGACGGCTTCGGAGTGGCCGACGAACACGGGCACGCGCACGCAGGTCGCGGAGAGCTTGATCTTGGGATCAAGAATCTTCTTGGTCTCCGCCATCATCTTCCACTCTTCCTTGGTGTAGCCGTCCTCCATGAAGACGTCGATGTGGGGGATGACGTTGAAGGCGATGCGCTTGGGGAATTTCTTACTGACCAGTTCCTGGTTGGTGTAGACGGCCTTGGTCTGCGAGAACAATTCGTCCATGCCGTCCTTGCCGGCGCCCGACACCGATTGATAGGTCGAGACCACGACGCGCTTGATGTTGGCCTTGTCGTGCAGGGGCTTCAGCGCGACCACGAGCTGCGCGGTCGAGCAGTTCGGGTTGGCGATGATGTTCTTCTTCTTGAAGCCGGCGGTCGCGTCCGCATTCACTTCCGGCACGATCAGCGGCACGTCCGGATCCATGCGCCAGGCCGAGGAATTGTCGATCACGACGGCGCCGGCGGCGCCGATCTTCGGCGACCATTCCTTCGACACCTCGCCACCCGCCGACATCAGGCAGATGTCGACGTCGGAGAAGTCGTAATGCTCGAGCGCCTTGCACTTCAGGGTACGGTCGCCATAGGAGACCTCGACGCCGACGCTGCGGCGTGACGCCAGGGCCACGACCTCGTCCGCGGGGAATTGGCGCTCATCGAGGATGTTGAGCATTTCCCGTCCGACATTGCCGGTCGCGCCGACGACTGCGACTTTGTAACCCATCGTTCACTCTCCGATGAAAAAGCCCGTTCCTGAAGCTGACGCTTAAACAGGAAGAGCAGCGCTTCTATGCGAGAACCGGCCTCAAGACAACGTTGGACCATGCCTGAAGGCCGTGGATGCAGTCGCCTGAGGCCAGCACGGCCGCAACTCCCCAGATCCATCTGGCGCTCGCCAATTTCGCCGACGAGGTGGTCGGCACGCTGGCACGCCTGTTCCTCTATGTGGGGACGCTGGTCCTGTTTGCCATCCTCGGCCTCGCCGGCCTCGGCCAGCTGCCTGAGATGCGCGACGATGAGCCCGCGTCGAGGCCGGGGTGGGCCGAGGCTTCCCGCTCGCAGCCGGCCTTCGCCGTCAGCCGGCTCGATTCATCAGAGAAAACAGCCTCTTATACCATTCTCAGGCATCCCGAAGGGGGCCGCAGGGACGTGATGCGCTGGGCTGGCGAGGTGGACAAGCCGCTGGCCGAGCTCGAGATTTACCGGGAGGGCGGCGAGTTCGACGTGGCGCGCCCGGCAACCGAGGGCCTCGCCGTCCGGATGGGCCTCGGCGCATCTGCCGTGCTCGAGCAGGCCGGCCTGATCGACACGAAATTCGGTCCCGTCGCCCTGTTCAAGCCGACCGGTACGGACAAGGGCGCGTGCCTCGGCTATCTCAAGCGCAGCGAGGAGCCGGCGCTCCAGATCTCCGGCTTCTCCTGCCAGGGCGACACGCTGCCCGCCCAGCGCGCGGCGGTGGCCTGCACGCTGAACCGGCTGACGCTGCTGACCTCCGGCAACGAGCCGAAGCTGGCGGACTTGTTCGCCCGCGCCGAGCTCAAGCGTCGGCCCTGCACTCCCGCGGGGTCGCCGGACTGGCTGCTGGGCGCCGCCAATGCCCAATTGCGCGGAACGCTTTGACCTGCATCAAGGATCTGCATCAAGCTCAAGTGGCTGGTTTGCATGCAACTTTTGCCGGCGCGCACGATTATTCCGAGCTGGTGTGACCCAATAGACCTAGTTGCGGACACCCCGGCCGGGCTAGTATGGGGGTGAAATCGACTGGCGGCTTGCCGCCTGAAGGGGACGTGATGAGCTCGAATTTTTTTGCCGCGAACAAATTGGCGACGTTGCTTGCGGCGGGCGCCGCAATTGCGATGGCCTTCGCGACACCGGCTTCGGCCGACACCAAGCCCAAGCGCCATGACGAGCGCGGCCGGCCCTATTATGGCCCGAGCGGCCCCAACGCGGTCTATCAGCAGGGCCGCACCCGCCTCTATGTGAGCAAGCGCTCGTGGCTCGATGGCGGCACCGAGGTCAATCCGGGCGACCGCAAGTTCAGCGACTACGCCTTCCCGCCGGCCGTCGGCTATCCGTCCTTCGCCCGCGAGAATCTCAACCGCCCGATCGATCGCCAGCCGCTCGCCACGCCGGCCGATGTCGGCGGCTATCCGCAGAATTTCCCGCTGTACTGAGCGGACCTGTCGACCGAATCAAAATGGCCGGGCTCACGCCCGGCCATTTTTGTTCGTGCGGGATGCCGTAGGGCACACCTGCCTCTCCATCGTCATTGCGAGCGCAGCGAAGCAATCCAGAATCTCTCTACGGATCGATTCTGGATTGCTTCGACGCTTTGCTCCTCGCAATGACGGCTGAGGCTACGCGTTGGCCGCCGGGTCGTAGCGCCGGCAAAACTCCTCGATCGCCTCGGAGCGAAAATCGCCGAGGCGCTCGAAGATGAGCTCGTCGGGCCAATCCCACCAGGCAATGCGGCGCAGGCTGTCCGCGACCGAATCATCAAAACGCTTGCGGATGGGACGCGCGGGAACGCCGCCGACGATCGTGTAGGGCGCGACATCACGGCTGACGACCGCGCCCGCGGCGATCACCGCACCGTCGCCGACCGTGACGCCCGGCAGCAGGATGGCGGCGTGGCCGATCCAGACATCATTGCCGACGATCACCCGGTCGCCGCGGCGGTCCGCGAAGAAGTCGCGATCACGCGTGGCCGTCGCGTCGTAATATTCAGGGCAATAGGTGAAGCGGTGCTGGGACGGCCGGCCCATCGGATGGTTCGGCGCGCCGATGCGGACCGAGTTGGCGATGGCGGTAAACTTGCCGATCACCGCATCGGCGACGTCGCAGTGCTCGCCGAGATAGGAGTAGTCGCCAAGCGAGGCATATTCGATGCGCGTGTGGGCGAGGATCTCGCAGCGTCGCCCGATCTGCGCTTCGCGCCGGCGCACCGTCTCATGGATGATGGTTTCCGCGATCTTGGGGCGGGGCGCAGTGTCCATGAGGTGGCTTCCTTGGGGCCGTAGCCCGGATGGAGCGAAGTGCAATCCGGGAAGGTCCATCCGCAGGGCGAGAATCCCGGATTTCGCTTCGCTCCATCCGGGCTACGACTCCCGCGCTTACGCGTGCAGCTTCTGCAATTCCTTCAAAATCGCTTCGCCCATCTGCGTGGTCGAGGCGGAATTGGTGCCGTCCGACTTGATGTCGGCGGTACGCAGGCCGCTCGCCAGCACCGCGGCGATCGCGGCATCGACCTTGTCGGCGAGATCGCCCATGTCGAAGGAGTAGCGCAGCGCCATGCCGAACGACGAGATCATCGCAATGGGATTGGCGAGGCCCTTGCCGGCGATGTCAGGCGCCGAACCGTGCACGGGCTCGTACAGCGCCTTGCGCTTCTTGCTCTTGACGTCGACCTCGCCGAGCGAGGCCGAGGGCAGCATGCCGAGCGATCCGGTCAGCATCGCCGCGATGTCGGACAGCATGTCGCCGAACAGATTGTCGGTCACGATGACGTCGAACTGCTTCGGCGCCTTCACCAGCATCATGCCGCCGGAATCGGCGAGCTGGTGCTCGAGCGTGACATCAGGATATTCGCGCTTGTGGACCGCCGTCATGACCTCGTTCCAGAGCACGCCCGACTTCATCACGTTGCGCTTCTCCATCGACGTCACCTTGTTCCTGCGCTTCCTGGCAAGCTCGAAGGCGACGCGGCCGATGCGCTCGATCTCGTAGGTGTCGTAGACTTGGGTATCGACGGCGCGCTTCTGGCCGTTGCCGAGATCGGTGATGGTCTTGGGTTCGCCGAAATAGACACCGCCGGTGAGCTCGCGCACGATGACGATGTCGAGGCCTTCGACCGCCTCGCGCTTCAGGCTCGATGCATCCGCCAGCGCCGGATAGCACACGGCCGGACGGAGGTTGGCGAACAGAGCGAGATCCTTGCGCAGGCGGAGCAGGCCGGCCTCGGGGCGCACCTCGTAGGGCACCGCATCCCACTTCGGACCGCCGACCGCGCCGAAGATGATGGCGTCGGCGGCGAGCGCCTTGGCCATGTCGCCCTCGGAGATCGACACCTTGTGGGCGTCATAGGCGGAGCCGCCGACGAGGCCGGTGTCGGTCTCGAATTTGGCGATCCCGGCCGAATTGAGCCAGTCGATCAGCCGCTTCACCTCGCCCATCACCTCGGGGCCGATACCGTCGCCGGGGAGCAGCAGCAGTTTGTGGGTCGCCATCGTCGTTTCCTCTGAGATCGAATTTCGGCCGGAGTGCTAGAGCGGCGTTGCGCGCTTGGCAAGACACCATTGCCGCGGCGCGGCTGTGCAAGGCGGGCGGGGCCTGCCAGACTGCGGGACGCCGGAGTACCCCTGTTGCACGCCCCTGACAGCCCCCTGCCCGACGCCCGTCCCGCGCGGCTGATCCTGATCCTGTCGCTGGCGGCGACGGTCGGGCTCGGGATCGGCCGCTTTGCCTATGCCCTGGTGCTGCCCGACATGCGGGAGGACCTCGGCTGGTCCTACTCGGCTGCCGGTTTCATGAACACCATCAACGCCGTCGGCTATCTCGTGGGCGCGCTTGTGGCCTCCCGGCTGATCCAGCGCGTCGGCTGGTCGGCGGCGATCCGTGGCGGAACCCTGGTTTGTCTGGCCGCGCTCGCCACTTGCGCGCTGACTGGCAATTTTTTCGCGCTCAGCGCGGCACGGCTGGTGCTGGGCATCGGCGCCGCGGTCGCCTTCGTTGCCGGCGGCGCCCTGGCCGCGACCATCGCGCAGTCATATCCCGAGCGGGCCAATTTCCTGCTCAGCCTGTTCTATGCCGGCCCCGGTGTCGGCATCCTCTCCTCGGGGCTGATCGCGCCGTTCACGCTGCAATGGTTCGGCCCGGGCTCGTGGTGGATCGTGTGGTGGGCGCTGACGCTGCTCTCGGTCGCGATGGCGGTGCCGCTGTTCCTTGTCCGCATCGAGAGCAGGGCACGCTTCAGCGAAGCCAGCCACGCCTCCTTCGCGATTCCGCCCGTGCTGATCTATCTGGCGGCCTACTTCCTGTTCGGCGCGGGCTACATCGCCTACATGACCTTCATGATCGCCTATGTGCGTGACGGCGGCGGCGATGCGACGGCGCAGGCTGCGTTCTGGGGCCTGATCGGCCTCAGCGCTTTCGTCACACCCTGGGTCTGGCGGAGCGTGCTCGCGCTCGACCGCGGCGGTCTCGCCACCGCCATCATCCTCGGCACCAACGCGATCGGCGCCGGCCTGCCGATGCTTGGACACTCGACGGCGTGGCTTGCGACCTCCGCAGTGGTGTTCGGCGTCGCCTTCTTCGCCGTGGTCAACTCCACCACCGCCTTCGTCCGCTTCAACTATCCGCATGAGCAATGGCCGACCGCGATCGCGGCGATGACGATCTCGTTCGGCGTCGGCCAGACGCTGGGGCCGATCGTGGTCGGTGCGATCACGGATGCGCTGGGGAGCTTGAGCTACGCGCTCAATGTGTCGGCGGCGCTGCTCGCGCTGGGGGCGGTGCTATCGCTGCTCCAACGCAAGGTCGGGCCGGCCAAACAATCGGTGCCGTAGGGTGGATTAGCGCAGCGTAATCCACCACTTCTGTCCCAGCGAAAATCAAAGAGGTGTACTACGCCAACCGACTGCGCTTCGCGCGGCCGCTCGGCTAATCCACCCTGCGACAGCGGAGCCAGCATCAGCTGCCGCTGAACGAATTATACCCCTGGTCTTCCCAATAGCCGCCCTTGTAGTCGTTGGTGACTTCCATCGAGACCACATATTTCGGGTTCTTGAAGCCGAGTTTTGTCGGCACGCGGATCTTCATGGGGAAGCCGTAGGCGCGCGGCAATATCTCGCCCGCGTATTTGAACGTCATCTGGGTCTGCGGATGCAGCGCGGTGCGCATGTCGAGCGGCGAGTTGTAGCCGTCCTTGTCGGCGCACTGGAACCAGACATATTTGGCGCGGGTATCGGCGCCGATCAGCTTGAGGAAGTCGCGCAGCGGCGTGCCGGTCCAGCTTCCGATCGCGCTCCAGCCCTCGACGCAGATGTGACGAGTGATCTGCGTGACCTGCGGCAGCTTGTAGAGTTCGGGGAGCGTCCAGGACTTCTTGTTGTCGACGAGACCGCGCACCTCGAGCTTCCAGTCGTTGCCATCGACCTCGGGCGCGTCATCGAGATCGTAATAGGCGTTGAACGGGAACGGCTTTGTGATTGCGCTCTCGGGAAAAGTCGGCGCCAGCGCATCGGGATTGAAGATGAAGGCCTGCACCGCGTCGTTGAACTTCGAGACGGACTTCAGCATCTCCTCGGCCGACGAGGAATCAATCACGTCGCAGCCGGTGAGCAGCGTCAGCGCACCCAGGCTGGCGCCGCCCGCGATGAAGCGGCGGCGGGTGACATCGGGCATCGTCTTGATGGAGTCCTTGATCAGCAGCCGCTTGTCGACGCCGGGGATCAGGAATGAACGCTTGGCCATGGTTCTGCTCCCTCTCTAGCGACCGATGATCATCGCGCGCAGGCTCTTCGGCACCAGCAGCGCGAGGGCGACGTGGACGACAAGGAAGGCGCAGATCGCGGCCATGCAGAAGAAGTGGACGTAGCGCGCGGTCGGGTAGTCGCCGAACAGCGAGACAAGCCAATGCAGCTGCACCGGCTTCCACATCCCCAGGCCCGACAGCACGATCAGCACGCCGACCACGATGATGCCGGCGTAGAGCGCGCGCTGCACGTAATTGTAGACGCTGAGATCGTCATGGCTGAGCTTGAAGGTCAGCGCAGCCCTGATGTCGTGCAGCACGCCCGATGGCGTGATCGGCAGCAGCTTTTTCCGGAAGCGGCCGGTGGCAAAGCCGGTGACGAGATAAGCGAGGCCGTTGATCATCACGAGCCACATCGCCGCAAAGTGCCAGAGCAGGCCGCCGCCGAGCCAGCCGCCGAGCGTGTACTCGCGCGGGAAGCTGAAACCGAAAAGCGGTGAGGCGTTGTAGATCTGCCAGCCCGACAGGATCATCAGGATCATGGCGAGGGCATTGACCCAGTGCATGACCCGGACCCAGGCCGGCTGGATCACTCTGGCCGGGGTGGCGCTGACCTGCTCGTCGGTGACTGTAAGGCTCGACATGGTGGTTCCGTCCTGAAAGCCGTGTGACAGCAATTATACGCCGATGCTTCTGCTTTCGTTACGCCCGGACGGACATCGAATCGATGCCTGCGGGCTATCGTAGTCACAAAAAAGCGAGCCGGGTGGCCCCGGCTCGCCGTTTCAAAGCATCCGGTCTGGGGGATGAAACCGGACCTGGCGGTGTTACGACGCCGGCATCAGCACGGTGTCGACCACATGGATCACGCCGTTCGACTGGTTGACGTTGGAGATCGTCACCATCGAGGTGCCGCCCTTGGCGTCGACGATCCAGACCTTGCCGTCCTGCTTCTTCACCGTCAGCTCCTCGCCCTCGGCCGTCTTCATCTTCTTGCCGTCGGTGAGGTCGGAGGCTTCGAGCTTGCCGGGCACGACATGGTAGGTGAGGATCTTGGTCAGCGTCGCCTTGTTCTCAGGCTTGACCAGATTGTCGACGGTGCCGGCCGGCAGCTTGCCGAAGGCGGCGTTGGTCGGCGCGAACACCGTGAACGGGCCCTTGCTTTCCAGCGTCGGCACGAGACCGGCCGCCTTCACCGCCGCTACCAGCGTGGTGTGGTCCTTGGAGTTGACCGCGTTCTGGACGATGTTCTTGGACGGGAACATCGCGGCGCCGCCGACCATGACGGTCTTCTCCTCGGCACGGACGGGCGCGACGACGGTCGCGGTGATGGCCAGGGCGCTGAAGGCGGCGGCAGCGAGATAGGCAATACGCTTCGACATGGAGAGTCTCCCGATTGAATTGTGACCGGCAATGGCCGGTGCTTGAGTTGGGGCAACAACGGCGCCTGCGACAGTTTGACGTGAAGCAGTCACGCGTCGTTGGTCCGAACTACGGGACGGTCTGCGAAGTGGTTTCGGGAAATAATTTATCGTGATGCGTGAAACTATGGGGCGGCGCATCCGTGTGGTCGCGCCGAGTTCGGCGCTACGAGCCGGGCTAATCCCTGTTGTGCGGCGTCTGGATAAACCCGCGATTATGCGTCGGGCTGATCAGCAGCTCGTTGATACACACGCGCGGCGGCATCGATGCAATGAACGCGATGGTGCGCCCCAAATCTTCGGATTGCAGCATCTTGGCCTGCTCCGCCTCGCTCGGCACCACCGGGCGGAGTTTCAGGATCGGCGTCGCCACCTCGCCCGGCATCAGGCAGCAGGCGCGCAGGCCGTTGACGCATTCGTCCATGTTGAAGGAATGGGTCAGCGCCAGCACCGCATGCTTGGTGGTGGTATAGGCCGGGCCCGGCATCTTCGAGACGTGGCGGCCGGCCCAGGACGAGACGTTGATGATCGAGCCGTCCTGCTGCTTGCGCATCGTCGGCAGCACCGCGCGCATGCAATAGAGCACGCCGTTGAGATTGACCTGGACCAATCTGTCCCAGCCGTCCAGTTCCATGTCCTTCCAGTTGCGCTTGGGGACATTGATGCCGGCGTTGTTGACCAGGAGATCGATCCGGCCGTGCTTGGCGACAATCTGATCCGCCACCTTCTGGGCCTCGGCCGCGTTGGACACGTCCAGCGCAATCGCCTCGGCCGCCCCGCCCGCTCCGGTGATCTTGGCCACCACGGTATCCAGGGCGTCCTTGCGGCGGCCGGACACAACCACCATCCAGCCGTCGGCAGCCAGCGCCTCGGCGCCGGCCTCCCCGATCCCGCTGCCGCCACCCGTGACCCAGGCCACGCGTTTCCCGTTTTTGGTCATGCCAACTGTCTCCGTTGCTTCATTGGGGCGGTTTTTGCTAATCCAGCCCTCGGTTTTGACCGGCCTTGTTTGCCTTCTAGTTTGCCTTGCGGTCGAGGAAATCTTGCATGAACCAAGCTGCCAACGCCAATCTGTTTTCCCGCCTGTTCGACGGCCTCGACAACCCTGCACGCCTCGCGATCGAGACGCAGGACGGCGCCCATATCAGCTATGGCGATCTGATCGCGCGAGCAGGCCAAATGGCGAACGTGCTGGTCGCACGCGGCGTGAAGCCCGGCGACCGCGTCGCGGTGCAGGTCGAGAAATCCGTCGCCAATATCGTGCTGTATCTCGGCACTGTGCGGGCCGGCGCGGTGTATCTGCCGCTGAACACCGCCTATACGCTGAACGAGCTCGACTACTTCATCGGCGACGCAGAGCCGTCGCTGGTGGTCTGCGATCCCTCCAAGGCCGAAGGCCTCGCCCCGATCGCCGCCAAGGTGAAGGCCAAGGTCGAGACGCTCGGGCCCGACGGCAAGGGCTCGCTGACCGAGGCCGCAGACAAGGCCAGCAGCGAGTTCACAACCGTCCCGCGCACAAACGACGATCTCGCCGCGATCCTCTACACCTCGGGCACCACCGGTCGCTCCAAGGGCGCGATGCTGACGCACGACAATCTCGCGTCGAACTCGCTGAGCCTCGTCGGCTACTGGCGCTTCACCGACAATGACGTGCTGATCCACGCGCTGCCGATCTACCACACCCACGGCCTGTTCGTGGCGACCAACGTGACGCTGTTTTCGCGCGCCGCGATGATCTTCCTGCCGAAGCTCGACCCTGATCTCATCATCAAGCTGATGGCACGCGCCACCGTGCTGATGGGCGTGCCGACCTTCTACACACGCCTGCTCCAGAACTCCGCGCTGTCGCGCGAGACCACGAAGCACATGCGGCTGTTCATCTCGGGCTCGGCGCCGCTGCTCGCCGAAACCTATCGCGAGTGGTCGGCGCGCACGGGCCATGCCGTGCTCGAGCGCTACGGCATGACCGAGACCAATATGAACACGTCGAATCCCTATGACGGCGAGCGCGTGCCCGGCGCGGTCGGCTTCCCCCTACCCGGCGTGTCCGTGCGCGTGACCGAGCCCGAGACCGGCAAGGAGCTGCCGCGCGACGAGATCGGCATGATCGAGGTCAAGGGCCCGAACGTGTTTAGGGGTTATTGGCGCATGCCGGAGAAGACCAAGGCGGAATTTCGGCCCGACGGCTTCTTCATCACCGGCGACCTCGGCAAGATCGACGACAAGGGCTACGTTCATATCCTCGGCCGCGGCAAGGATCTCGTCATCTCCGGCGGGTTCAACGTCTATCCGAAGGAAATCGAGAGCGAGATCGACGCCATGCCTGGCGTGATCGAATCCGCCGTGATCGGCGTGCCGCATGCCGATTTCGGCGAGGGCGTCACGGCGGTGCTTGTCTGCAACAAGGGCGCTGAGGTCAATGAAGCCGCGGTGCTGAAGGCGCTCGACGGCCGGCTGGCAAAATTCAAGATGCCCAAGCGCGTCTTCGTGGTCGACGAGCTGCCGCGCAACACCATGGGCAAAGTGCAGAAGAACGTGCTGCGGGATACCTACAAGGATATTTACGCGAAAAAGTGAGGGGTGTTCGGCTCTCTCGCCGTCATTGCGAGGAGCCCTTGCGACGAAGCAATCCAGAATGCCTCTGCGGAAAGATCCTGGATTGCTTCGCTGCGCTCGCAATGACGGAGTGTGCAGTGTGCGCCCTGCCCCGAACTATCACTGCCCGCCCAGCAAGCTCATCACAAACCGGCTGCCGACGAGGAACAGATAGCAGCCGAACGCGACTTCCAGCGTGCGCTTCGACATCGCATGCGCGGCTCGCACACCGAGCGGCGCGGTGACGAGGCTCATCGGCATCACCAGCACCGCGCCGATCAGCGAGACGTAGCCGAGCGCGAACGGAATCTGCAGTGCCGCAACGGCCGGATAGGTCGCCGCCGCCGGCCAGCCGGCATAGATGTAGCCGAGCGCGCCGGGGATCGAGATCAGCACAGCCAGCGCCGACGAGGTCGCGACCGCCTGATGGATGGGACGGCCGTAGAAGGTCATCAGCAGGTTCGAGAACAAGCCGCCGCCGATCCCCATCAGCGTCGACAAAATGCCGACGCAGAAGCCGTAGATGCGCATCAACGGTCCATCAGGCAGGTCGTCGCCGAGCTTCCAGCCCTCACGCGCGAAGATCAGCCGCACGGCGGCCGACCAGGCGACGCAGACGAAGACGATCTTGAACAGCCGCTCCGGCGCGTAGCGCGCGACCACGCTCCCCGAGACGACGCCGATCAGGATCGGCAGCCACCAGACGCGCAGGATGGTCATGTCGACCGCGCCGCGCTTGTAATGCGCCTGGAACGAACGGATCGATGTCGGAATGATCACTGCAAGCGAGGTGCCGATGCAGAGCGGCATGCGCACGTCGAGCGGCACGCCAGCGATGCGGAAGCATTCGTAGAACACCGGCACCAGAATCGCGCCGCCGCCGATGCCGAACACGCCGGCCAAAAATCCCGAGAGCGCGCCGGTCGCGATCAGCAACAGCGCGAGCTCGACGATCTCCTTGATATCAAGACCTGTAATCACCCCTGACCTGCCCCGGCGACTGGTCGCAATCTCTCCGATACATCGGTGCGAAAAGCTGCGTGGGAAGCTTTAGGCGATCTGATTCGCGCGGTCGACACGCAGTGCCTCCCGGCTGGGGTGGATTGCAGGATGCGCATATCCAGGCTGGGCCAAACGGGATCGGAGGGAGTGCTGGCCAGCGACCGGCGAACGGGTCGGCGAGGCGACCGACCGCCCCCTCAGGCGTTTGGACGGCATGGTCCGTTTAGATGCGTTCCAATAGTGATTTCAATGCGCCTCGACGGCCGCAATAAAGAATGAATTAATATTCTCTCCTTGATCGTCACACCATAGCTCTGGTATACCAAGCCACTGATTGGGCTTGTTACATCAACGCTCTAGTGCTGAACCCCGGTTCGATTTATGGCGATTTGGTGATTGCGCAGGCCAAATCGACTCCGTAAATAGAGCCGACCTTTCGCGATCCCCGCGTGCCCCAAGCTGGGCCGCCATACAACATCAAAGCCCATGACCGCACGGATCGAACGACCGCTTTCACCACACATGCAAGTCTACCGCTGGACGCTGACGATGGCGCTGTCCATCGTCCACCGCGCCACCGGTATCGCGCTCTACGTCGGGACCCTGCTGCTGGTGTGGTGGCTGGTCGCAGCCGCCTCCGGCCCCGCCGCCTACGCCAACGTCCAGGCCTTCACCGGCAGCATCATCGGACGCCTGATCGTGTTCGGCTACACCTGGGCGCTGATGCACCATATGCTCAGCGGTATCCGGCACTTCGTGTGGGACCTCGGCTACGGCTTCAAGGCCAATGAGCGCGAAGCGCTGACCTGGGGCGCTCTGATCGGCGGCATCGTGCTCACGGTGCTGATCTGGATCATCGCCTACGCGATCGGAGGTGGACGATGAGCACGGCCGATACGCCCAAGCGCAGCATGCGCACCCCGCTCGGCCGCGTCCGCAATCTCGGCGCCGCCCATTCCGGCACGTCCGATTTCTGGCGCCAGCGCATTACCGGCGTCGCCATGACATTGCTGATGATCCCCGCGCTGGTGATCATCATGATCCTGTTCGGACGCAACCAGGTCGGCGCTGCGCAGATCCTCTCGTCGCTGCCCGTCGCCGTAATCCTGCTGCTCTTCATCTTCGCCTGCACCTGGCACATGAAGATCGGCATGCAGGTGGTGATCGAGGACTACATCCATAACGAGAAGCTGAAGCTCGTCTCGATCATGCTCAACAATTTCTTCACGATCGCCGTCGCGCTCGCCTCGACCTACGCGATCCTGAAGCTTTCATCCGGAGTGTAGCCCATGGTTACCGGAACATCGGCCGCAGCGGCGAATGGCAAGGGCAACGGCGCACCCGCCACCAACGGAAAAGCCTATCCGATCGAAGACCACACCTATGACGTCGTCGTGGTCGGCGCCGGCGGCGCGGGCCTGCGCGCCGTGGTCGGCTGCAGCGAGGCCGGCCTGAAGACAGCCTGCATCACAAAAGTATTTCCGACCCGCTCGCACACGGTCGCCGCGCAGGGCGGCATCTCGGCTTCGCTCGGCAACATGCACAAGGACGACTGGCGCTGGCACATGTACGACACCGTAAAGGGGTCGGACTGGCTCGGCGATCAGGACGCGATCGAATACATGGTGCGCAACGCGCCCGACGCGGTCTACGAGCTCGAGCATTGGGGCGTGCCGTTCTCGCGCACCGAGGACGGCAAGATCTACCAGCGCCCGTTCGGCGGCATGACCATGGACTACGGCAAGGGCCAGGCGCAGCGCACCTGCGCCGCCGCCGACCGCACCGGCCACGCCATGCTGCACACGATGTACGGCCAGTCGCTGCGCCACGCGGCCGAGTTCTTCATCGAATTCTTCGCCATCGACCTCATCATGGACGACCAGGGCACCTGCCGCGGCGTCATCGCGCTCAAGCTCGACGATGGCACGCTGCACCGCTTCCGCGCCCAGACCGTGATTCTCGCGACCGGCGGCTACGGCCGCGCCTACGCCTCCTGCACCTCGGCGCACACCTGCACCGGTGACGGCGGCGGCATGGTGCTGCGCGCCGGCCTGCCGATGCAGGACATGGAGTTCGTGCAGTTCCACCCGACCGGTATCTACGGCTCGGGCTGCCTCGTCACCGAAGGCGCGCGCGGCGAAGGCGGCTATCTCGTCAACTCCGAGGGCGAGCGCTTCATGGAGCGTTATGCGCCGTCGGCGAAGGATCTCGCCTCGCGCGACGTCGTCTCGCGCGCGATGACCATCGAGATCCGCGAGGGACGCGGCGTCGGCAAGAAGAAGGACCACATCTTCCTTCATCTCGACCATCTCGATCCCGCGGTGCTCGCCGAGCGCCTGCCGGGCATCTCCGAATCCGCAAAGATCTTCGCCAATGTCGACGTGACCCGCGAGCCGATCCCGATCGTGCCGACCGTGCACTACAACATGGGCGGCATCCCCACGAACTATCACGGCGAAGTCCTGACCAAGAAGGACGGCGACGACAACGCGATCATCCCCGGCCTGATGGCGATCGGCGAAGCGGCTTGCGTCTCGGTGCACGGCGCCAACCGCCTCGGCTCGAACTCGCTGATCGACCTCGTCGTGTTCGGCCGCGCCGCAGCGCTCCGCCTCGCCGAAAAGCTCACGCCCAATGCCAAGCAGCCGGAGCTGCCGGCGAACTCGTCCGACCTCGCGCTCGGCCGCCTCGATCATTATCGCTACGCCTCGGGCGGCACGCCGACCGCAAAGCTGCGCGAAGGCATGCAGCACGTGATGCAGAACAATTGCGCAGTGTTCCGCACCGGCGACATCCTGAGCGAAGGCCAGAACCTGATCGAGAAGGTCCACAGCGGCATTACCGACATCGCCGTCTCCGACCGCTCGCTGGTGTGGAATTCAGACCTCGTCGAGACGCTGGAGTTCGACAATCTGATCTCGCAGGCGGTGGTGACGATGAACTCGGCCGCCAACCGCACCGAGAGCCGCGGCGCGCATGCGCGCGAAGACTTCTCCGATCGCGACGACAAGAACTGGATGAAGCACACGCTGGCCTGGCTGGAAGATTCCGGCAAGGTCAAGATCGAGTACCGCCCTGTTCACGACTACACCATGACCAACGACGTGCAGTACATCCCGCCGAAAGCGCGCGTGTACTGAGCGAACAGCGAAGGCCTTAATCGAAATGGTTGAATTCGCACTTCCGAAGAACTCCAAGATCACCGGCGGCAAGACCTGGCCGAAGCCCGCGGGCGCGACCGACGTTCGCGAATTCCGCGTCTATCGCTGGAATCCTGATGACGGCAAGAATCCGAGCGTCGACACCTATTACGTCGACACGCACGACTGCGGTCCGATGGTGCTGGATGGCCTGATCTGGATCAAGAACCACATCGACCCGTCGCTGACCTTCCGCCGCTCCTGCCGTGAAGGCGTCTGCGGCTCCTGCGCCATGAACATCGACGGCCAGAACACGCTGGCCTGCACCCGCTCGATGCACGACGTGAAGGACGGCGCGGTCAAGATCAATCCGCTGCCGCACCAGCCGGTCGTCAAGGACCTCGTCCCCGACCTCACCAATTTCTACGCGCAATACGCCTCCGTCGAGCCGTGGCTGAAGACGACCTCGCCGACGCCGCAGAAGGAATGGCGCCAGAGCCACGAGGACCGCGAGAAGCTCGACGGTCTCTACGAGTGCATCCTGTGCGCCTGCTGCTCGACCTCGTGCCCGAGCTATTGGTGGAACAGCGACCGCTATCTCGGCCCCGCCGCGCTGCTCCAGGCCAACCGCTGGGTCTCGGATTCGCGCGACGAAGCCACCGGCGAACGCCTCGACAATCTCGAGGATCCGTTCCGGCTCTATCGCTGCCACACCATCATGAACTGCGCCAAGGCCTGCCCGAAGGGCCTCAACCCGGCGGAAGCCATCGCCGAGCTCAAGCTCAAGATGGTCGAGCGTCAGATCTAGACTCGCTCATGCTACGGCCCCCGGCCGCCACGGCCGGGGCATGCTACGATCGACGTCAGTTTGAGTAGAATTTGCCAAAACCCGCGCTGCGGGTGAACCTCCCGAGCACAACCAAGAACTACCAGTACAAGCCGCTTCCTTCGCGGCGGGAAATTCAGTTAAGCTTCCGGTCGGGGGACCGGGAGCGACCGTGCAGGGCGCGCAACGCAACTCGTTGAGACTCTTGCAGTGGATGATGGCTGCATCCCTGGCGCTGCCGATTGCGTTGTTCGCCATCGCCTCCGCGATCTCCTTCACCTCGACAAACGACATCGCCGACCGAGAGATCGAGCGCACGCTCGATGTCGCGCATGAGCATGCGCTCAAGGTGTTCGAGACCATCGACCGCAGCCTGTCCGAGCTCAACGAGGTCGTGCGCGGCCTGTCCGACGACGCCATCCGCCCGCGCGAGCCTGTGCTGCACCGGCGGCTGAAGCAGCTGGCCGATTCACTGCCGCAGCTCAAATCGGCCTGGATTTTCGACGCGGACGGAAGGGCGCTGGTCAACAGCCTCGCCTCGCCGCCGCCGGAGCTGGGCTTTGCGGACCGCGACTATTTCTACGTCCATGTCGACCAGACCATCGGCACGTTCATCGGCACGCCGCTGACGCCGCGCGCGCCCTATCAGGGCGCGCGCTTCTTCGGCGTGAGCCGCCGCCGCGATTCCGACGACGGCAGCTTCATCGGCGTGATCCAGGCCTCCGTCCTGCCGGAATATTTCGAAAGTTTCTACGCCCGGATCGGCTCCGATCCCGGCAGCTTCTTCGCGATGGGGCGCACCGACGGCGTGGTGCTGGCACATTTCCCGCGGCTCGACCGTGACATCAGGCTCGATCCGGGCGGACCGGTCGGCCGCGAAATTGCCGCGCACCCCGCGCACGGGCTCATGACCATCGCCTGGCCCTCGGACGGGATCGAGCGCCGCATCGGCTACCGGCGCGTTGCAGAATATCCGCTCTATATCAGCGCGGGGCTCGAGACCTCGGCGATCCGCGCGCGCTGGTTCGCCACCATGGGCCAGCATCTGGTGTTCGGCATTCCCGCGACAGCACTGCTGTTTCTGCTGCTAGCCTTCGCCTTCCGGCGCACCCAGCATCTCCAGGTGGAAGCCGCAGCACGGCGCGAAGCCGAGGAGGCGCTCAAGCACAGCCAGCGCCTGGAGGCGCTCGGCCAGCTGACCGGCGGCGTCGCCCATGACTTCAACAATCTACTGACCGTGATCCGGGCCTCCGTTGACCTGTTGAACCGGCCGCAGCTGACGGCGGAACGGCGGCAGCGCTACATCACCGCGATTGCGGACGCAGTCGCACGCGCCGCCAGGCTGACCTCGCAGCTTCTCGCCTTTGCGCGGCGCCAGACGCTGAAACCCGAAGTGTTCGACGTCGGCGAGCGGGTGCAGTCGCTGCACGACATGCTGGCCACGCTGCTTGGGCCGGCCATCGAGATCACGATACGGCTGCCGGCGGAGCCGTGCCTCGTCAATGCCGATGCCAGCCAGTTCGAGACGGCGCTGATCAACATGGCGACCAATGCGCGCGATGCCATGCAGGGCAAGGGCAGGATCACCTTCAGCGTCGAACCGGCAACGACCGTTCCGGACACGCTGGCGCATCTTGTGTGCAGTCACGGCTTTATCAGCGTCGCCGTCGGCGATACCGGGATCGGCATTCCCGCTGCGCGGCTCGGGCGCATCTTCGAGCCGTTCTTCACCACCAAGCAGGTCGGCCACGGCACCGGCCTCGGCCTGTCCCAGGTGTTCGGCTTCGCGCGGCAATCCGGCGGCGAGGTGACCGTGACCAGCGAAGTGGGACAGGGCAGCACCTTCTCGCTCTATCTGCCGCGCATGCCGGCGGATTTGCTGCCGCAGCAGCAGGCGCCGAACACGGCGCCGGCGGCGGCCGGCAGCGGCATGTCGGTGCTGGTGGTCGAGGACAATATCGAGCTCGCCAATTTCGCTGCCGATGGTCTCACCGAGCTCGGCTACAGCATCACGCTGGTGGACAATGCCAACGATGCGTTGGCTGAACTGGTCGTGGACGCCGATCGTTTCGACGTCGTGTTCTCGGACGTGGTGATGCCTGATATGACCGGGCTCGATCTTGCGCATGCGATCCGCGATCGCAGCATCGGCGTGCCGATCGTGCTGACCACCGGTTACAGCGAAGCGCTGTCGCAGGAGGGAAGCCTCGGCTTCGATCTCGTGCAAAAGCCCTATTCGATCGAGGAGCTGTCGCAGGTCCTGCACAGAGCCGCGCGGCTGCGGCGGGTGCGTGATGGCGCAGCCGAATGATCCGCCCGCGGGAACCAAAGGGAACCGTTTGATTTCCTTTGCGTTGTCCGCGCATGCAGAAGCCGGCCGCAAAGCGCGAAAAGGGCAAAAAGCCGCCCATCGTCGAGATCAAGGGTGAGAACGGCGAGGAGGTGACCCCGCCGCCGCCGGAGGTCGTCGAGCCCGATCCGGAGCTGTCGCCCGAGGAAGCCGAGCAGGCCCGCAAGGACTATCTGCTGACGCGGTTCTGGATCAGCGCCCGCGGCTTCTGGGGTCGCAACGGCGACCGGCTGGCGTGGCTCTACTCGATCGGCCTCGTCGTGCTGATCATCCTCACCGTCGGCTTCCAATACGGCATCAACGTCTGGAATCGCGCGATCTTCGACGCCATCGAGAAGCGCGATGCGGCCAGCGTGTTTCATCTCACGGCGGTGTTCTTCCCGCTCGCAATCGGCAGCATCGTGCTCGGCGTGGCGCAGGTGTTCGCGCGCATGGGCATCCAGCGGCGCTGGCGGGCCTGGCTGACGGCAAGCGTGCTGACGCGCTGGCTCAAGAACGGCCGCTACTACCAGCTCAACCTCGTCGGCGGCGACCACAAGAATCCGGAATACAGGATCGCCGAGGATCTGCGCATCGCGACGGACTCGCCGGTCGATTTCCTCGCCGGCGTCACCTCGGCGCTGCTGTCGGCCGCAACCTTCATCGTCGTGCTCTGGACCATCGGCGGCGCGCTCACCGTTACGCTTGGCGGCTCCGCCATCACCATTCCCGGCTTCCTCGTGATCGCCGCGATGCTCTATGCGGGAATCGCCTCGGGCTCGATCCTGGTGATCGGGCGCCAGTTCGTGCAGATCTCCGAGGACAAGAATCAGGCCGAAGCCGATTTCCGCTACACGCTGACGCGCGTGCGCGAGAACGGCGAGAGCATCGCGCTGCTCGGCGGCGAAGACGAAGAGCGCGACGGCATCGATCGCAACTTCACCAATGTGCTGCGGCAATGGGCCCGGCTCGCGGGCCAGCACATGCGCACCACGCTGGTGTCGCAGGGATCGAGCCTCGTTGCTCCCGTGGTCCCTCTGCTGCTCTGTGCGCCAAAATTCCTCGACGGCAGCATGACGCTGGGACAGGTGATGCAGGCGGCCTCCGCCTTCACCATCGTGCAGAGCGCGTTCGGCTGGCTGGTCGACAATTACCCGCGGCTCGCCGACTGGAACGCCTGCGCGCGCCGCATCGCCTCGCTGATGATGTCGCTCGATGGTCTCGAACGCGCCGAACAGGGCGACGGACTCGGCCGCATCAAGCGCGGCGAGACCAGCAACGAGACGATGCTGGAGTTGAAAGACCTTTCGGTGACGCTCGACGACGGGACCGCGGTCGTCGGCGAGACCGAGGTGGCGATCGAACCTGGCGAGCGGCTGCTGGTGGCCGGCGAATCCGGCACCGGCAAGAGCACGCTGGTGCGTGCCATCGCGGGGCTCTGGCCATGGGGCGACGGCAGCGTCAATTTCCATCCCGACCGGCGGCTGTTCATGCTGCCGCAGCGGCCCTATGTGCCCTCAGGCTCCTTGCGCCGCGCGGTCGCCTATCCCGGCGCCGAGGATGACTGGACCGTCGAAGAGATCGGCGAAGCCCTGCACAAGGTCGGTCTCGACCATCTCAAGGAAAAGATCGAGGAAGAGGGTCCGTGGGACCAAACGCTGTCAGGCGGCGAAAAACAACGCCTCGCCTTTGCGCGGCTGCTGCTGCACAACCTCGACATCGTCGTGCTGGATGAAGCGACCTCTGCGCTCGACGAGAAGAGCCAGGACAAGATGATGCAGATGGTCACCGACGAGCTGCCGAAGGCGACCATCGTCAGCGTCGCGCATCGCGTCGAGCTGGAGGCGTTCCACAGCCGCAAGATCGTGCTGGAACGGCGCAAGGGCGGCGCAAAACTCGTCAGCGACATCGACCTGATCCCGCGCAGGGGCAAGCGCAAGCTGCTCGGGCGATTCCTGCGGCAGCGGAAGGCGGCGCCGAAGAAGGCGGCGTAACGTCGTAGCCCGGATGGAGCGCAGCGCAATCCGGGAAGGTCTGTCCGCGAGGCGAGAGCCCCGGATTACGCTTCGCTCCATCCGGGCCACAGACTTCTCGTGAAGATTGGAGTCCCCGGCAAAACCGGCTATGCATGCGCCGCTTGCAACGAGGACCGCCTGCTTGACGCACGACAACGCCCCTTCGTCCGCGCCGTTCGGCGCGTATGCGCCAAATGCGGCGCAGGCCGCGATCATTCACCTCGCGACACAATCGGGGTTGAAGCGCGGCGCCTTCCGTCCGTGGATGTCACGGCTGGTCAATTTGCTGCGCGGCGGCCCGCTCGACGTCCAGTATCAGGGCGCCTCGTTCCGGCTCTACCACCAGGGCAGCGCGACCGAGCGCGGCGCGCTGTTCAACCCCGACTACAATCTCGACGAGCTGGACTTCCTGCGTCAGCACACCCCGGTGGGCGGTGTGTTCGTCGACGTCGGCGCCAATGTCGGCACGTTTGCGCTGGTGATGGCGCGGCAGGTCGGGCCCACGGGCAAGGTTGTCGCGATCGAGCCGCATCCGCTGACGTTTGGACGGCTTTCGTTCAACCACGCCGCATCGAAAGCCACACAAGTTCGTCTGGTCCAGGCCGCCGCGGGCGACAGCGACGGCGAGCTGATGATCGAGAGCGGCGGCGGCAATCTCGGCGCCACGCATGTGGTGACCGGCACCGCCAGCGCTGAAGCCATCAAGGTACCGTCGCTGCGGCTGACGCGCATCCTGGACGAGGCCGGCGTCGGCCAAGTCGATTCGCTCAAGATCGACGTCGAAGGGTTTGAGGACCGGGTGCTGATCGGCTTCTTCCGCGACGCGCCGCAATCGCTGTGGCCGCGCGCGGTGGTGATCGAGCATCTGTCACAAAACGAATGGCAGCAGGATTGTATTGCCGACATGGTCACGCGCGGCTTTGCGATCGCGCGCAAGACGCGGAGCAATACGTTCCTGTCGCGCTGACAGCCAGCAAGGGAGATTTGCGATGATCGATCATTTGGGTTTCTCCGTCTCCGACTATGAGCGCGCGAAAACGTTCTACGCCAAGGCACTGGCGCCGCTCGACTACAGCCTGATCATGGAAGTCACGGCAGAGCAGACCGGCCACGCAGCTGCGGCAGGATTTGGCGCCAACGGCAAGCCGGACCTCTGGTTCGGCGCCGAAGGCGCGATGAACAAGCCGGTGCATATCGCGATTCTCGCCAAGGACCGGGCCACGGTCGACGCCTTCTACAAGGCGGCGATGGCCGCCGGTGGTCGCGACAACGGCGCACCCGGCATCCGCCCGCATTATCATGCGAACTACTACGGCGCCTTCGTGCTCGACCCCGACGGCCACAACATCGAGGCGGTCTGCCACACGCCGGAATAGCGCGCGTTCCGGGACGACGCGACGGGGAACATCGGCGCGGCATCATCGTTGTCGTTCTCCCGACAACTGACCTTGATGACGTCGATGCCGATCGAACCGCCCGAGATACCACCGTCGACACCCGGCACACCGACCGAGCCGCCACCCGGGATTCCGCCGGGCAATCCGCAGCCCGAAATCACGCCGCCGGTGCGCGAGCCCGGCGAATCACCGCGGCCCGACGAATTGCCGGGCCGCACGCCTGAAGAGATTCCATCGCGCGGGCCGAACGCGCCGCTCACACCGAATCCTGCGACGGACGCAATGCCGTCGCGAGACCATGGATGAGGCGAAGCATCACATATGAGGCGATTGCAACCAGCGTCTGAATGCGCAATGAACGTCGCCATGGTGACGTGATTTGCATGCAGAAATAAATCGGGCCGCGACCGCTTCGCCCGCCACAATCCGGCCTAACGCGTAGCCGTTCATCCCAACACTTTGTCAAAGAACCTTCCGGGGAAGTTGACCACCATGACCAACCTTCGTTTCGTGCTGCTTGCGACCACGGCTCTGACCGCGATGCAATTGGCAAACACCGCATCGCATGCGCAAAGCGCTTCGCCACTCGTCGTCGCGCAGGCGCAGACACAGCCACCAGAGAACGACAAATCGAAGCAGCCTCCACCGAAGGGCCCGCCGCCCGCTGCACGTCCCGCGGCGCCGCCTCCCCCGGCCGCAGCACCGCCTGCTGCTCCTGCGCGCCCCGCCGCGCCGCCGCCCGCGGCTGCACCTCCGCATCCTCCCGCTCCGCCGCCGCCGGCTGCCGCGCCGTCACGCCCGACACCACCGCCTCCGCCGGCGCCGACTCATCAGGCACCTCCGCCGCCGCCCCCACCGCCGGCTGCTCCGAAGCAACCGTCGCCGCCTCCGGCCGCGGCCCCGCAACAGCACGCGCCGACACCACCGCCTCCGGCTCCGCCCGCTGCACGTCCGGCTCCCACACCGCCGCCTGCTGCGGCTCCTCCTGCGGCGCGGCCCGCGCCTGCAACATCGCCAGCCCCCACGGCAGCGCCCGCCCCGGCACCTGCGGCTCCCGCCGTGCGCCCGGCGACACCTGCTGCGCCGACCGCCACCCCCACAACAACGCCTGCGCCGACCGCAACGCCGGCTCCAGGCGCAGCGCCAGCTGGACGCCCCGGTGGACCGCCGCCCGGCGGACGTCCCGGCACGCCTCCGGCTGGATCACCGGCTCCAGGTGCCGCACCAGGTGCGACGACCGCACCGCCCCCGACACCGGCGCCTGGCGCAACCCCGCTACCGACAGCGACACCGGCTCCCGGCGGCGCTGTGACACCTCCGCCCGGCCGTCAGGGTGGAACGCCTCCTGCGGGCGCGCCCGCTGCCGGAGCTCCGCCGACCCAGCCGCAGGCGGGTGCCCCGCCCCGGCCGCCGGCGCCCCCCGCCGGCGTCGCGGCACCGAGCACTGTCTCGGGCTCGGCCGCCGCAGCGCCGCCGCCCGGCAGGGCGCAATACGCGCCGCCGACGGTTGCCCCCGCCTTCCGCGCCGCGCCCACGACGACCACGCCTCTGCCACCGCCACCGCGGCCGCAGCAGCGTGACCTGACGCCGCTCGCGATCGGCGCGGCCGTCGTCGGCGGCGCCGTGATCGGGGCGACCATCGCCGACCTGCACAACCAGCGACGCGAGAGCGTCGAAGGCGGCCGCACGGTCTACACCGAGCCGGATCGCATCATCATCCGCGATCCGGGCGGGCAGGCTTACGTCCGCGGCAACGATCTCTATCGCTTCCGCTATGGCGCCCGTGACATCCGCACCGACACCGTCGGCGGCGAGACCCGCACCGTCGTGATCCGTCCCGACGGCAGCGAGATCATCACGACGGTCGGTCCGGACGGTCGCTTGCTGCGGCGAATCCGCAGGGATCCCCGCGGCCGCGAGATCATCATCATCGACAACAGCTACCGCGACCCGCAGTCGGTCGGCGGCTTCTATGTCGACGCGCCGCCGCCGGTCGTGAACATTCCCTATGATCGCTACATCGTCGACGCCCAGGAAGCCTCGCCGGACGTGATCTACCAGACCATGGAGGCACCGCCGGTGCAGCGGATCGATCGGCGTTACACGCTCGACGAGATCCGCTACAGCCCGAATGTTCGCATGCAGATGCCGAGCATCGACGTCAACACGATCACCTTCGAGACGGGTTCGTGGACGATCCCACCGGACCAGGCGGCGAAGCTGCAAGCGATCGCCGACGGCCTCAACCGTGCGATCCAGGCCAACCCGCGCGTGGTGTTCCTGATCGAGGGACACACCGACGCCGTCGGCAACGAGGTCGACAATCTGTCGCTGTCGGACCGCCGTGCGCAGTCGGCAGCCGAATTGCTGACCCAGCAGTTCGGTGTGCCTGCGGAGAATCTGACCTCGCAGGGCTATGGCGAGCAGTACCTGAAGGAGCAGACGCAGGGGCCGAGCGCGATCAACCGGCGCGTTACCGTCCGCAACATCACGCCGCTGCTCAACGGCGGCCAGGCCTCGCTGCCACCGCCCCCGCCCGGCACCGCGCCGCCGCGCTGAGGCGATAGCCACAAACGCAAAATGGCCGGGAGCAATCCCGGCCATTTTTTTGGTCTCCCGTGCCCCGGACGCAGCGCAGCACGTAGTGATGCGCTGCTGAGCCGGGGCCCATGCTTATCGATGCAGTGGAGTTCCTGGCGTGGGTCCCGGCTCTGCGACGCACCGCTTCGCGCTGCATCGCGTCCGGGACACGAGCAAACGCCTCAACCCTTGTCGCTCTCGAGCTTGAAGATCTGCGAGCCTTCGCTGCCCGACAGCAAACCAGTCTTCGAATAAAGACCGAGCTTGGTCCTGGTGTCGGCGATGTCGAGGTTGCGCATCGTCAACTGACCGATGCGGTCGGCCGGCGTGAAGGCGGCGTCCTCAACCTTCTCCATGCTGAGTCTTTCAGGCGCATAGGTCAGGTTCGGGCTCTCGGTGTTGAGGATCGAATAGTCGTTGCCGCGGCGCAGCTCCAGCGTCACCTCGCCGGTGACGGCGCGCGCGACCCAACGCTGCGCGGTCTCGCGCAGCATCAACGCCTGCGAGTCGAACCAGCGGCCCTGATAGAGCAGACGTCCCAGCCGCATGCCGCTGATGCGGTACTGCTCGATGGTGTCCTCGTTGTGGATGCCGGTGACGAGGCGCTCATAGGCGATGTGGAGCAGCGCCATGCCGGGTGCCTCGTAGATGCCGCGGCTCTTGGCCTCGATGATGCGGTTCTCGATCTGGTCGCTCATGCCGAGACCGTGGCGGCCGCCGATGACATTGGCTTCGAGGAACAGCGCGACGGGATCGCTGAAGGTCTGGCCGTTCAGCGCAACGGGCTGGCCCTCCTCGAAACGCACCACGACCTTCTCGGCCTTGACGGCGCAGTCGTCGCGCCAGAACGGCACGCCCATGATCGGGTTGACGATCTTGATGCCGCTATCGAGGCTCTCGAGATCCTTGGCTTCATGCGTGGCGCCGAGCAAATTGCTGTCGGTCGAGTATGCCTTCTCGGCACTCATCTTGTAGGCGAAACCCTGGGCGGTCATGAACGCCGACATTTCGGCGCGGCCGCCGAGCTCATCGATGAACTGCTGGTCGAGCCAGGGCTTGTAGATCTTCAGGCCCGGATTGGTGAGCAGGCCGTAGCGGTAGAAGCGCTCGATATCGTTACCCTTGAAGGTCGAGCCGTCGCCCCAGATGTTGACGCCGTCCTCCTTCATCGCCGCGACCAGCATCGTGCCGGTGACGGCGCGGCCGAGCGGGGTGGTGTTGAAATAGGTGATGCCGCCAGTCGAGATGTGGAAGGCGCCGGACTGGATCGCGGCGATGCCTTCATGCACCAGCTGCATGCGGCAATCGACGAGGCGCGC
Organism: Bradyrhizobium sp. GW821-FHT13H05; assembly: GCF_058804065.1. Classification (NCBI taxonomy): domain Bacteria; kingdom Pseudomonadati; phylum Pseudomonadota; class Alphaproteobacteria; order Hyphomicrobiales; family Nitrobacteraceae; genus Bradyrhizobium; species Bradyrhizobium sp. GW821-FHT13H05. The sequence goes on from NZ_JBXAPO010000020.1 coordinate 133,327, forward strand.
CTTCTCGGCGCCGAACTCCATCGCCTTGCGCGGGATCTCGTTGTAGTCGGCTTCGTCGGGCTGGCCGAGATTGGCGGTATAGGCGTAGCAGCGCGCGCCCTTCTGCTTCATCCAGAGCAGCGCCGCTGACGTGTCGAGGCCGCCCGAAAACGCGATGCCGACTTTTTCACCCTTGGGCAGGCTTTTCAGGATCGTGGTCATGGGGCTTCCAATCGGGTCTCACGGGGCTGATGAAGGTTGCGAACTTGACCGCGCGATTATCAAATTTCGCGGGGCTGGGCACGCATTTATTGGCTCAAACCGAGGACTCGGCACCCGTCTTGCGGCCGAGCAGGCGCTGGCGGAGCCGGTAGGCGGGCATGTTCAGCCGGGTCAGGGCGGCATCGACCGCCTCGTCCGAGAACCGGGTCCGCGGCCAGCGGTAAATCATGGCGTAGGCGAACCAGATCACGACGAAGGTCACGAGGCCGGCAATCGAGACATCCGTGAAGAAGTGGCCGCCGAAGGCCATGCGGAGCCCGCTGGTGACGAGGCCGAACACAACGGCGCCGGCATAAGCGAGCGGCCGCCACGCCGGCGGCGCCAGCGCGGCCGGCGCCAGGGTCCAGAACGCGGTCGCGCCCTCGCCCGAGAAGAACGAGCAGTTGCGCGCGCAGTCGCCGCGCGGATCCCACCACGGCACGAATTGCTGGTCGCCGGCGAACTGCGTCACCACCACCGGGCGCGGCCGACCCCAATAGGTCTTGAAGGTGAGATTGGTGAGAATGCCGGCCGACAGGATAATCGTGACCAGCAGGAACACGATCGCGCGCCCCGATACCATCAAGGGACGGTCGGGCCGGACCATCTTGATCACGAGTGCAATCAGCGGTGGCAGCACGAAGGCCCAGGCGACCCACATCGCAGCGTCACGCGCGAAGCCGGCCCAGTCGTTCAGCTTGAGCGGAAACGTCTTCGTCTCGGGGTCGAAGAACAGCGCGGCGAGCTTGAGGTCGAGCTCGGGATAGAGGCCGAAAACGACGCCGATCACGAGCCACAGCGCCAGGGCGATGAAGAGTCCAGTCCGGTTCATGGCGCGCGGTTTAGCCGAGGCGGCAGAGGATGAAAACCCCGGAATCCGTCATTGCGAGCGAAGCGAAGCAATCCAGAATGTCTCCGCGGCGATAGTCTGGATTGCTTCGTCGCTTCGCTCCTCGCAATGACGGCGCCTCAATCCGGCCTTGAATGCGACGGCAGCGGCGGGGGCGGATTGCGCGGGGGCGGCGGGTTGCGCCAGGCGCCGGCGTTGCGGCCGGCGATCAGCCAATAGACGACGCCGGCGACGATGCCGGCTCCGGTCATGATTTCCAGATGACGCCGCACGATGCCCTCGAATTGGAACGTGTCGGAATGAAAGGGAACGAGGCCGAGATAGCAGGCGAGCCCGACGACACCGCCGCCCACGGCGTAAGCCAGCGCGCTGCGGATATAGAGCGCTTCGGTGACCGCGACGATCACCGCGGCAGGAACCAGCGCGAAGCCAGAGACGAAGATGAAGCCAAAGCCGAGCAGGATGTCGATCGTGCCCTGATCGACGGGACCTGCGCCGAGATCGGCGAATTCCGGAAACAGCAGCGCGACGACGACGATCATGCCGCCGACGAAGCAGGCGGCGAGGAAGCCGACGAAGATGACGATGAGGCGGCCGATCAGGGACATGACGAAAATGCCAACTCAGCCGTCATTGCGAGGAGCGCAGCGACGAAGCAATCCAGACTGTCGCCGCGGAAACATTCTGGATTGCTTCGCTTCGCTCGCAATGACGAGGATGCGAGAGCTTGCGCATAACAAGCTAATCCGTCATTGCCATGGCGCGCAGCGCCTGGCGTTCCCTGGCCGAGAGCTTTTCGGTTTCCGACTTGAGCTGGCCGCAGGCGGCGAGGATGTCGCGGCCGCGCGGAGTGCGCACCGGCGAGGAATAGCCGGCGTTGAAGATGTATTCGGAGAATTTTTCGATCTGGTCCCAGTCCGAGCATTCATAGGCGGTGCCGGGCCAGGGATTGAACGGGATCAGGTTGATCTTGGCGTGAATGCCCTTGAGCATCTTCACCAGCAGCTTGGCGTCGTCGAGCGAATCGTTGACGCCCTTGAGCATCACATATTCGAAGGTGATGCGGCGCGCGTTCGAAGCGCCGGGATAGTCGCGGCAGGCCTGCAGCAGCTCCTTGATCGGATATTTGCGGTTGAGCGGCACCAGTTCGTTGCGCAGCTCGTCGCGCACCGCATGCAGCGAGATCGCGAGCATGACGCCGATCTCCTCGCCGGCGCGCACGATGTTCGGCACCACGCCCGAGGTCGACAGCGTGATGCGGCGGCGGGAGATGCCGATACCTTCATTGTCGCCGACGATGAGCAGCGCGTCGCGCACCGCGTCGAAATTGTAGAGCGGCTCGCCCATGCCCATCATCACGATGTTGGTGACGCGGCGCGTGCCGTCCTCGCGATCGGCCCAGTCGTTCAGGCGATCGCGCGCGACCATGATCTGGCCGACGATCTCGCCGGCGGTGAGGTTGCGCACCAGGCGCTGCGTGCCGGTGTGACAGAAGGAGCAGTTCAACGTGCAGCCGACCTGGGAGGAGACGCAGAGCGTACCGCGATCGGTCTCGGGGATGTAGACGCACTCGACTTCATGCGCCTTCTCGACATTGTCGCCGCTCGGCAGACGCAGCAGCCATTTGCGGGTGCCGTCGTTGGAGATCTGCTCGGCCACGACTTCGGGCCGGTCGACGGTGAAATGCTGGGCGAGCTCGGCGCGAATGCCCTTCGAGACAGAGGTCATGTCGTCGAAGCTCTGGGCGCCGCGGAAATACATCCAGTGCCACAGCTGCTGCACGCGCATCTTGCGCTGCGCGGGCGCAACGCCGATCTCGCCGAGGCGATCGGCAAGCTCGGTGCGCGACAACCCGATCAGCGACGGCTTGGCCGGCGGCACATAGGTTTCGAGCGGAGTCTTCTCCACCAGGATTGCGTTGTGCGGCTCGGTCGTCGGTTGCATCTATGGGCCTAGGATCTGCGGTCTAAACTCGTCATGCCCGGGCTTGACCCGGGCATCCATGACGGCGAAAAATCTGGAACCGCCCCTATATAGCAACCGGAACGGCCGATTGCGACCTTCTCGCCCGCAGCCTTAACGCCTGCAATCCTGCGAAATCCGGTCGAGCGCCTGGGCGAGGCCCTTCAGCGAAAACGTGTCGGTCGTCTCCGTACCCTTGGCCGAGACGCCCTTGACCACGAGATCGGCCGATTTGCGCATGGCTTCAACCATCCGCTCCTCCTCGGCCGCGTTCTTGATCCAGAGGCCGTCGCCCTGCGTGTACATGGCGAACGCAGCGCCGCCGACCTCGACCGAGGATTCCGAGCCGGGCTTCAGCGCATAGCCGATCATGACCGAGACTTCGTTGTTCACCTTCTCGGCGGGCCGGGTCGAGACGAAGGCATAGGCGGGATCGCGCGGCCGGTTCGGCGGGTTGGTCTTCGACGACGAGGGTTTTGCCAGCGCAAAGCAGACCTTCTTGCCGTTGGGCGTCGCCGAATAGGCGCCCCAGGTCCCGAACTGGCCGATCAGGGTCGGCTCGGCGCCGCCCGCAACCGCCGCGGGCGGAGCCACCGGCTTGCTCTCGGGTTTGGCGGCCGTCTTTGCCGTCGTGTTGGCCGCAGGTGCAGCCGCTTTCGGTGCAGCCTTGGGCGCCGGTTGCGCCGTCTGAGCCCGCGCGGAATCGGTGATTCCCCACGCCGCCACGCCCATCATCAAAGCCAAAAATAGCACCCGCCACATGCTGGAGTGGTTCCCTCAATATTGTGACTGGAAGATGGCCCGGCCGCGCTTTGTCCCCGCAGCAGGGATAGCCGGGAAAGTCCAATTTGGGAAGGCAGTTAGCGGGATGACGGCAGCTAGGTCCGCGAACGCGCGGCGCGCTGGTCGGACCATTGTGCATCAGTCCAGCCGAGCAAATCCTCGGCGCCGGAACTGCGCAGATGCGCGCCGCCGTCGATCACCACCATCTCGCCGTTGATGTAGCCGGCGCGGTCGGAGACCAGGAAGCTGGCGAGATCGGCGAGCTCGCTGTGCTCGCCGGTGCGCCCCATTGGATTGCGCGCGGTCCAGCCCTCGTCACGGCCCTCGGGGCGGAGCTGCCCCGATGCGCCTGATGTCGGGAACGGCCCCGGCGCGATCGCGACGGTGCGGATGCCCTTCGGGCCCCACTCCACCGCGAGGCTCTTGGTCATCGCCAGCACCGCCGATTTGGCCATCGCCGACGGCACGGTGAAGGCGCGGCCGGTGATGGTCGAGGTCGACAGGATCGAGAGCACGACGCCGCCGTGCTTGCCGTCGATCCAGCGCTTGCCGGCGGCGAGCGTGCAATACATCGCACCATGCAGCGTCGGCGCCAGGATCGCATCGGCGGCGCGGAAGGAGAGATGCTCGCTCTGTGCGATGAAGGTTGCAGCAGCGTTGTTGACGAGGATGTCGAGCGGCGCCTCGCGCCAGATCACATCCATCATGGCGTCGACGGCCGCGCCATCGCGGATATCGCAGGCGATGGTGGTGACCTTGCCACTGGTCTGCGCGCGCATCTCGCTCGCGGCTGCGTCCAGCCGATCGAGCTTGCGGCCGCAGATCACGAGCTCGGCGCCGAGCGCGAGGAAACGTCGTCCCATCGCGGCGCCGAGACCCGAGCCACCACCGGTAACGAGGATGCGCTTGTTCCTGAGCAGACCCGTTTCAAACATCGTTCGAATCCTTTCTCTTCCGTCATTGCGAGCGAAGCGAAGCAATCCAGTGTCCGTCCTGCGGAAATAGTCTGGATTGCTTCGTCGCTGCGCTCCTCGCAATGACGAGGATAGGCTCGCGCGCTCCTTAAACAAAAGAATCCGGATTGTCCGGCCGCGCTAAATCCGGCAGAAACGATCCAATTATAATTCCACCTCGAAACGCCAGTACTTCTCAAGAAGGTGCCGCCATGAAAGCCATCCTCTGCTCGCAATATTGCCAGCCCGACGATCTCGTGCTTGCCGACGTGCCGGATCCGGTGGCGGGACCCGGCGAGGCCGTGATCGCGATCAAGGCGGCGGCGCTGAACTTCTTCGACATCCTGATGATCCAGGGCAAGTACCAGATCAAGCCGCCGTTCCCGTTCTCGCCGGCCGCTGAAGTCGCGGGCGTGATCGAGAGCGTCGGTCCGGGGGTCACCGATGTGAAGGTTGGCGATCGCGTGGTCGCGTCCTGCGGCCACAACGGCGCGCGCGAAAAGATCGCGCTGCCGGCGGCAGGAATCGTGAAGATTCCGGACAATCTCGATTATGACCGCGCGGCCGGCATCATCATCATCTACGGCACCGCGCTGCATGCGCTGGAAGATCGCGCCAGTCCGAAGCCGGGCGAGACGCTGGCAGTGCTTGGCGCAGCCGGCGGCACCGGCCTTGCCGCCTGCGAGCTCGGCAAGCTGATGGGCCTGAAGGTGATCGCCTGCGCCTCGTCGGACGAGAAGCTTGAATTCGCCAAAGCCCATGGCGCCGAGCTGACGCTGAACTACGGCAAGGAAGATTTGAAGGAAGGCCTGCGCAAGCTCACGGGCGGCAAGGGCGTCGACATCATCTTCGATCCGGTGGGCGGCGCCTATGCCGAGCAGGCGCTGCGCTCGATCGCCTGGGAAGGCCGCTTCCTCGTGATCGGCTTTGCCGCCGGCGACATTCCAAAAATGCCGCTGAATCTCGCGCTGCTGAAGGGCTGTGACATCCGCGGCGTATTTTGGGGCGCCTGGACCCGGCTCAACCCGGAGAAGAACCGCGCCAATCTCGAGAAGCTGGTGAGGTGGACGGCGGAAGGAAAGATTTCATCGCATGTCGACCGCACCTTCCCGCTGGCCCAGACCGCCGATGCATTGAAGGTGCTGGCGGGACGCCAGGCGATGGGCAAGGTGATCCTGCATCCGTGAGCATGCGCGGCGGCGCGAGTCGCCACGAGCGGTCCCCACACACTCGACTGTCGTCGCCCGGCTCAACCGGGCGACCCAGAATATGAGACGGGCAGCTTGGCCATCTCCCGCTTCTCGCGGGCATTGCGTCTCTGCGCCCTTGATAAAATTGCCCTCAACCATCGCTGCGGAAATTGCGGTGCATTTCGACTATCTGCCGGCGACGCTGACCGCGAAGGACTATCCGAACCTGATCAAGGAGGGCGAGAGCGTGGACACGATCGCGGTCCCCGCGGTGCTCGCGGCCTATAATTGGGCGCCCAACACCGAGCGCTATCGCAAGCTCGCGCTGTTCGTGGACGCCTTCTTCACGAAATTCCCGGCGCTTCAGAACCCGCCGTTCCATCCCAAGTGGAAGGAGGTCTCGCTCGCGGCGCCCTTGTCCGGCTGGAACAGATTGCCGGTGGCGCAGCAATGGCTCGACAAACACGGCGTAGAGCCGGTGACACGCCAACGCTTCGAGGCGTTCCTGAAACAGAGCCCCACGGCTGCGAACGTGTCCGACGCGGAGAAGGAGACGCTGTTCAGGCAATTCCAGGCGTGGGACGCGGAGAAGGCGCGGGCGGCCGAGAAGAAGTAGCGGGCGCGTCTCGCCTTCACACACTCAGTGTCATCGCCCGGCTTGACCGGGCGATCCAGTACGCCGTGACGCCGATGATTGAATCGCGAAGCCGCGGCGTACTGGATTCCCCGCTTTCGCGGGGAATGACCGCGGAATGCGTGGCGGTAACGGTTACGCTGCTTCTGCTTTCGAATCGCCCTCATCCACCCCGCGCTTCAGCGCGGCGCGCGCGGCCTCGCGATGCTCTGTCGTGATGTGGCCCGCGACCATGCGGATAGCCGTCGCCAGCACGGCGGCGTCGTCGGTGAAGCCGAGGATCGGCATCACGTCGGGGACGAAATCGAACGGCAGGATGAAATAGGCGATCGCGCCCAGCAGCGAAGCCTGGACATGGCGCGGCGTCTGCCGGTCGAAGGCACAATAATAAGCGGCGAGCAGATCTTCGGCGAACGGCAGATGCGCGGCGACGCGCTTCAGCTTGCGCCAGAAGCGGCGGCGAACGCTCTCACGATCTTCCGCGAGCCGATCGGCCGGCTCGAAGCCGACGCTGTGTTCGGCGGCCATGTTCGATAAACTCCCTTCCGTCGGGCGCGGCCGATGGCCGCATCTCCTGCCGATCACAAGATGGGGATGCAGCGGCGCCTCGCAAGATGTCAGCCCTGCGTCAGCTTGGCGATCGCGTTCATCGCCTTGGCGAGCTCGATGTCGAGCTTGGTGACGCCGCCGGCATCATGGGTCGACAGCACCACCTCTACCGTCTTGTAGACGTTGCGCCATTCCGGATGGTGATCCATCTTCTCGGCGACCAGCGCCGCGCGGGTCATGAAGCCGAAAGCCTCGTTGAAATCCTTGAAGACAAAGGTTTTCCCGATCGCGTCGCGGCCCTGAACCTCGGACCAGCCGGGGATTCCGCCCAGCGCCTGCTTGCGCGCCTCCGCTGTCAGCCGCTCTGCCATGATTGCCTCCGTCCTTCAGGGGAACTTTACCCTAACACCGTGCTTACGGTCCGGGTTCACAAGGGATTTCGTCCATCCGCTAACCATGACGGAGATGTAACCCCGCAGGACAAGAAATTTGCTACACTTGCGGGCGTAAATCGCCGGCCAAGATGAAACTGAGCCTCAAGCGCCTGTTTGGGAGATCGATGACCGGGGGATTGGACCTGGCCGAAGCGCCCACCCCGCCTTCGCCGCGATCCGCGGCGCGGAAGACGGCACTCGTGTCTCTCGCACTCGTGCTGGCCATCATCGGCGCGCTCGTCGGCGGCTACTACTTTGCCATGCGTCCCGTAATCTTCAAGGTCGCGGTCGGTCCCGCCAACAGCGACGACGTCAAGGTCGTGCAGGCACTGACCCAGGCCTTCGCGCAGCACAAGAGTTATGTACGGCTGCGTCCGATCCAGACCGACGGCGCCACTGCCAGCGCCGATTTGCTGGCGGAGGGCAAGGCCGATCTCGCCATCGTGCGCGGCGACGTCGACGTGCCCAAGAACGCGCAAGCAGTCGCGACCCTGCGCAAGAATGTCGTGGTGCTGTGGTCCGTGCCCGGCAAGGGCAAAAAGAAGGGCCCGAAGATCACCAAGATCGCGCAGCTCGCCGGCCATCGCGTCGGCGTGGTTGGCCGCACCCAGGCCAACGTCAACCTGCTCAAGGTGATCCTGCAGCAATACGGCGTCGATCCCGCCAAGGTCGAGATCGTGCAATACCCGGCCAACGAAGCCGCTGAGGCGATCAAGACCCAGAAGGCCGACGCCTATCTCGCGGCCGGCCCCGTCAACAGCAAGATCACGGCTGACGCGATCGCCGCCTCATCCAAGGATGTCGGCACGCCGAATTTCCTTGCGATCGATTCCGCGGATGCGATCGCGCAGAACCATCCGGTCTACGAAGCGTCCGAGATCCCTGCGGGCACTTTTGGCGGCTCGCCGGATCGTCCCGACGACGAGGTCAAGACGATCAGCTTCTCGCACCATATCGTGGCGCGCAAAGGCTTGTCGGAGACCAATGTCGCAGCATTCACGCGGCAGCTTTTTTCCGTACGCCAGCAACTGGTGACGGAATTCCCGCTGGCTGCAAAGATCGAAACACCCGACACCGATAAGGATGCGGTGATCCCGGTGCATCCCGGCGCCGCCGCCTTCGTCGACGGCGAGGAAAAGACGTTCCTCGACAAATACAGCGACTACATCTGGTGGAGCCTGATGGCGCTCTCGGCCATGGGCTCGATCGGCGCATGGTTCGCAGGCTATCTGAAGAAGGACGAGCGCGACAACAACAGTCATCTGCGGGAACGGCTGTTCGACATGATCGCCGCGGCGCGGAAGAGCGAAACGACCGAAGAGCTCGACCAGATGCAGACCGAGGCCGACGAGATTTTGCGCGACACGCTGCGCTGCTTCGATCACGGCGCGATTGAAGAGGGCGCGCTCACCGCGTTCAACATCGTGCTCGACCAGTTCCACGTCGCCGTCGCCGACCGCAAGGCGGTGCTGTTCAGCATGCCGCAGAACCTGCAACGCGCAGGCGCGCAGTTCAGGGCCGCGGGCAACGCATAAACGCCTGGCCGCGTAATCGCGGCGTCACATTGCATCAATATAGCTCTCGCTGTCATTCCGGACCGCGCCATGCGCACGGAACAGCCAGCGAATCCATCATGCACATCAAATTCTCACGCCGCCGCTTTCTCACCGCCGGCGCCGGTGCGCTTGGCACCATCGCGATGCCCCGTCTCTCGCGCGCAGCCGACCGGCCTGCGGTCACCCATGGCGTGCAGTCAGGCGACGTCACCGCCGACGGCGGCGTGGTGTGGGCGCGCGCCGACCGTCCGTCGCAGATGCTGGTCGAAGTCGCGACGACGGAGTCCTTCAAGGACGCCCGCACGCTGCCGCCGATCGCGGCGCTGCCCGAAACCGACTTCACCGCAAAGATGCTGATCGAGAACCTGCCGGGCGGCCAGGACATCTTCTATCGCGTTCGCTTCCGCGATCTCTCGCACACTGCGATCGAGGGCGAGCCGGTGATCGGTCGCTTCCGCACGGCGCCGGCCGATCGCCGCGACGTCAGCTTCGTCTGGGGCGGCGATGTCGCAGGTCAAGGCTGGGGCATCAATCCCGACGATGGCGGCATGGTCACCTTCTCCGCGATGCGCAAGCATCGTCCGGATTTCTTCCTGCATTCCGGCGACACCATCTATGCGGACGGCCCGATTGAATCCGAGGTAAAGCTCGCCGACGGCAAGACCTGGAAGAACGTCACCATCCCCGAAAAGGCCAAGGTCGCTGAAACGCTGGACGAGTACCGCGCCGCGCACAAATACAATCTTACCGACGACAATCTCCGCGCCTTCAATGCCGAGGTGCCGATCTTCGTGCAGTGGGACGACCATGAGGTGACCAACAACTGGTCGCTGTCGAAAGAATTGCCGGCGTCCTACAAGGTGCGCGACATCTCACTGCTCGCAGCCCGCGCGGGCCGCGCTTTTCACGAGATGTATCCGCTGCGCGAGAGCATCGTTGAGCCGGGCCGCGTCTATCGCCAGATCTCCTACGGCCCGCATCTGGACGTATTCGTGCTCGACGAGCGCAGCTATCGCGGCCCGAACGGTGCCAATCTCGAAACCACTTACGACCCCGCCAGCTATTTTCTCGGCCCGGACCAGATCGCCTGGCTCAAGCGCGGCCTCCTCAACTCGCGCGCGACCTGGAAGGTGATCGCGTCCGACATGCCGCTCAGCCTCGTCGTCTCCGACACGCCGAAGGGCGGATCGGAAGCCATTGCGCAGGGCGACGGCCCGGTGCGTGGCCGAGAGTTCGAGATCGCCGACATCCTGCGCTTCATCAAGATGGCGCCTGTTAGCAACACGGTGTGGCTGACCGCGGACGTGCACTACGCCGCCGCGCACTATTACGATCCGAACAAGGCCCAATTCCAGGAGTTCGAGCCGTTCTGGGAATTCGTGTCGGGCCCGCTGCATGCAGGCACATTCGGTCCGAACGCGCTCGACAACACGTTTGGGCCCGAGGTGCGCTTCGTCAAGGCGCCGGGGAAGGACAATCAGAATCTGCCGCCGTCCGCCGGCATGCAGTTCTTCGGTCACGTCAAGATCGACGGCGCCTCGGGCCAGATGATTGTGACCTTGCGTGACCGCGCCGATGTCGCGCTGTGGTCGACCACGCTCGATCCGAAGCTCGCCTGAGGCTGACGCCGGCGCGCCGTCAGGATCCGCGTGTCCGCAGCGCGGCCTCCAGCGCATCGCTGGAGCACGGCTTTTGCAGACGCGGCCGTGCAGCGAACTGCGCGGGAATGCTCGTCTCCGCGCCGTAACCGGTCACAAAGACGAAGGGAATTTTCAGGGCCGCCAGCCGGTCGGCGATCGCAAAGCTCTTCTCGCGGATGAGCTCGACATCGAGCAGCGCGAAATCGGGCGGACGCTTGGTGATCACCGCCAGCGCCTGCGCCACTGACCCCACGGTGCGCACGCTCGTCACGCCAAAACCCAGCAGACGATCCTCGAAGTCGATGGCGATGATCGGATCGTCCTCGACGATCAGGACATCGGCGGGCACGTCGGCAGAGCCGTCCGGGGAAGCAGGTATCATGATCCTGGCTATTGAGGGCTGCATCATTTTCCAATCAGGACAGCCGCATCTCGACGCCTGCGCCCAGCGCATCGGAGGGTTCCCGGAACGAAACTCACCACACAACAGTTTCCACGTCTGTCCACTTGTGCACACAGCCAACGGACGGACCTCGCTAGTGTCGAAAGGCGAGCAGGGGATTTACGATGGACGTGCGTATCAGCAAGACAAACGAAATCGGCAGCCGCCCGGCCAACAATCTGCTGCGGCGCTTGAGCCCGGCGGACTACGCGCTGCTCGCGCCTCACGTCAGCGTTGACGACGCTGCAGCCAGCGATCTGCTCTACAGTCCCGGCGACGATGTCCAGGTCGTGCACTTTCCGTGCGGTCCCTCGCTCGCGACGTTTCTCGTTCCCAACGAGGACGGCCGCGACGTCGAGACCATCCTGGTCGGCCGCGAGGGCGCGGTCGGCGGCATCGTCAGCGAGGGTTTTCTGCCGGCCTACACCCGCATCTGCGTGAAATTCGGCGGCCCGTTTGCGCGCATTCACGTCGCCAAGTTGGAGGCGGCCAAATTACGTTCGCCGTCGCTGCGCAACATCTTCGCCCGCTATGCCGACTGCATGCTGGCGCAAATCTTCCAGTCAACCGCCTGCAATGCCATCCACTCGATCGAGCAGCGTACGGCGAAATGGATTCTGGCGGCGATGGAGCGGACCGGCGACGAGAACAGCGTGCCGTTGACGCATGAGCAGCTGGCGACGCTGCTCGGGGTGGGTCGCAGCTATGCGAGCCGCGTGCTCCAGTCGTTCAGGGTCGAAGGCGTCCTCGAGACGCGGCGCGGCTCGATCCTGGTCCGCAACCGCGATGGCCTGCGCCTGCGCGCCTGCCTGTGCAACGAGGCGGTGAAGACCCATTTCGAGGAGGTGCTGCGCGGCGTCTACCCGACGGAGGAGGCGAGCCCCAACTCGGCGCAGGGTTGATCGCGGCGGCCGCCCCCTGAACAAACGGCCGGTTTGACCCCGAATTGCCCCTAAGTCCCGGGGAATCCCGGACAAAATTCAGTCAACCAACCCCGAAAGAACGCATTGTTTTTTGGCGGTTTTTGCTTATATTGCGCCGCAAACGCGTAGGGTGCCCGGTCGATATGGCCGGGTTTCCTTTTTGGGCGTAGCAGGCCCCGTTTTCCACGTTTCCAGCGTTGTCCCTGAAAAGGTCCCGGCTTGACCGGCGAGATCGCGCTTAACCCATTGTCCGACCGCAAAGAAGCTCACCCATGAACCTCCGCAACATCGCCATCATCGCCCACGTCGACCACGGCAAGACCACTCTGGTCGACAAGCTGCTGCAGCAGTCCGGCACCTATCGCGACAACCAGCGCCAGGTCGAGCGCGCGATGGATTCCAACGATCTGGAACGCGAGCGCGGCATCACCATTCTGGCCAAATGCACTTCGGTGCAGTGGAAAGACACCCAGATCAACATCGTCGACACCCCCGGCCACGCCGATTTCGGCGGTGAGGTCGAGCGTATCCTGTCGATGGTCGATGGCGTGATCGTGCTGGTCGACGCCGCTGAAGGCCCGATGCCGCAGACCAAATTCGTGGTCGGCAAGGCGCTCAAGCTCGGCCTGAAGCCGATCGTCGCCATCAACAAGGTCGATCGTCCTGACGCCCGCATCTCCGAAGTCGTCAACGAGGTGTTCGACCTGTTCGCGGCGCTGGACGCTACCGACGAGCAGCTCGACTTCCCGATCCTCTACGGGTCGGGCAAGAACGGCTGGATGGCTGACTCGCCGGACGCATCCCATGACGTCGGCATGAAGCCGCTGTTCGATCTCGTCATCAAGCATGTGGCGCCGCCGGTGGTCGAGGAAGGTCCGTTCCGGCTGCTCGGCACGATTCTCGAGGCCAACCCCTATCTCGGCCGCATCATCACCGGCCGCATCACATCCGGCACGGTGAAGCCGAACCAAGCCGTGAAAGTGCTGTCACGTGACGGCAAGCTGGTGGAAACCGGCCGGATCAGCAAGATCCTGGCGTTCCGCGGCCTTGAGCGCCAGCCGGTCGATATTGCCGAAGCCGGCGACATTGTCGCCATCGCCGGACTGCCCAAGGGCACCGTGGCCGACACGTTCTGCGATCCGACCGTCGAGATCCCGCTGCAGGCGCAGCCGATCGATCCGCCGACCGTGTCGATGTCGTTCATCGTCAACAACTCGCCGCTCGCCGGCACCGAAGGCGACAAGGTCACCAGCCGCCTGATCCGCGACCGTCTGTTGCGCGAGGCCGAGGGCAACGTCGCGCTGCGCGTGGTCGAGTCCCAGGACAAGGACGCGATGGAAGTCTCGGGTCGCGGCGAATTGCAGCTCGCGATCCTGATCGAGACCATGCGCCGCGAGGGCTTTGAGCTCTCGGTGTCGCGTCCGCGCGTCGTGTTCCAGAAGGACGAAGCCACCGGCCAGACCCTGGAGCCGATCGAGGAAGTCGTGATCGACGTCGACGAGGAGCATTCCGGCGTCGTCGTGCAGAAGATGAGCGAGCGCAAGTCCGAGCTGATCGAGATGAGGCCGTCCGGCGGCAACCGCCTGCGTCTGGTGTTCTACGCGCCGACCCGTGGCCTGATCGGCTACCAGGGCGAGCTGATGACCGATACCAAGGGCACGGCGATCATGAACCGCCTGTTCCACAACTACCTGCCCTACAAGGGCCCGATCCAGGGCCGCCGCAACGGCGTCCTAATCTCCAACGACCAGGGCGAAGCGGTCGCCTATGCCATGTTCAAGCTGGAAGACCGCGGCCCGATGATGATCGAGCCCGGCTGGAAGGTTTACAAGGGCATGATCGTCGGCGAGCACACCCGCGACAACGATCTCGAGATCAACGTGCTCAAGGGCAAGCAGCTCACCAACATCCGCACGACCTCGAAGGACGAGGCTGTGCGCCTAACCCCGCCGATCCGCATGACGCTCGAAAAGGCGCTGGCCTATATCGAGGACGACGAGCTGGTCGAGATCACCCCGAAGTCGATCCGCCTGCGCAAGAAGCACCTCGACCCGAACGAGCGCAAGCGCGCGGAAAAGTCCAAGGAAGCGGTGGCGTAAGGCCACCCTGCTCAACGACTGTCATTCCCCGCGAAGGCGGGGAATCCAGTACGCCGCAGCTCCTCGACTCTACAACGACCGTCTCTGGGATACTGGATCACCCGCCTTCGCGGGTGATGACAGCTGTGCGCGTGGCGGCTTCAGCACGCCCTGCGGACGTGCTAGAGCCCGCCCATGAGCTCTCTGCCCTCCTCCGTCAACGTCGCGATCATCGGCGCCGGCGCCGCCGGCCTCGGCGCAGCGCATGCGTTGGCCGGCTCCGACCTCTCCGTGATCGTGCTGGAGGCCCGCGATCGGCTCGGCGGCCGCGCCTGGACCGTACAAGCCTCACCTGACGTGACCTTCGACGTCGGCTGCGGCTGGCTGCACTCGGCGGACAAGAACTCCTTCGTCACCATCGCGCAGCAACTCGGTTTCGAGGTCAACAGGGACCTGCCGCCCTGGCGCGAGCGCGCCTTCGGCAATGCCTTTCCGCAAAGCGAGCGTGACGATTTCATGCGTGCGATGGACGCGTTCTACGAGCGTCTCTGGCAGGCCGCGCAGAAGGGCAAGGACGAACCGGCGAGCCTGAGCCTGGAGCCCGGCAACCGCTGGAATCCCATGATCGACGCGATCTCGACCTACATCAACGGCTGCGAACTCAAGGACATGTCCACACTGGACTGGGACGCCTACGAGGACACCGACGCCAATTGGCGCGTCCGCCGCGGCTACGGCGCGCTGGTCGCTGCCTACGGCGCACCCTGCGCGGTCGCGCTGAACTGCACCGTCACGCTGATCGATCATTCCGGAAAGCGCATCCGCATCGAGACATCGCAGGGCACGTTGACTGCGGATCAGGTGATCGTCACCGTCCCAACCAATCTCATCGCTGACGAAGCGATCCGCTTTTCGCCGCCGCTCCCTTCAAAGGTGAGCGCCGCAGCCGGCCTGCCGCTCGGCGTGGACGACAAGGTGACGTTGGCGCTCAGCGATGCCGAAGCCTTCCCGAAAGAAGGAAACCTGCGCGGCGCCACCATGCGCACGAAGATGGGCACCTACCATATCCGCCCGTTCGGCCAGCCCTGCATCGAAGGTTTTTTCGGCGGCAGCTTTGCCCGCGAGCTGGAAGACGCCGGTGAAGGCGCGATCGCCGCACACAGCATCGACGAGATCGCAGGCTTACTCGGCAACGACATCCGCCGCAGCCTGAAGCCGCTGTACGAGTCGCGCTGGGCGCACGATCCCTTTGCGCGAGGATCGTATTCGCATGCACTGCCCGGGCATGCGGGGGATCGCGCCGTGCTGGCCGCGCCTGTGGATGGCCGATTGTTTTTTGCCGGCGAGGCGACATCGCCAACCTTCTTCACAACAGCGCATGGCGCGCGGGACAGCGGAGAACGGGCGGCGGGTGAAGTGCTGGCGACTCTGAGCAAACCGTAACCACACACTCCGTCATTGCGAGCGCAGCGAAGCAATCCAGAGTCTTTCCGCGGAGGGATTCTGGATTGCTTCGCTGCGCT